>NZ_JARUBF010000001.1:659285-1318571 GCF_029626025.1 Solwaraspora sp. WMMD406 | reverse complement strand
CGATGACATCAACCGGCCTCACCAGGAAGCCGACCGTAGCGGTGGCCGGACTTGAACCGGCGACACAACGATTATGAGCCGTTTGCTCTACCACCTGAGCTACACCGCCGTGACGGGTCCAGTAGACCCTCTGAGCCCCCTTACGGAATCGAACCGTAGACCTTCTCCTTACCATGGAGACGCTCTGCCGACTGAGCTAAGGGGGCCTGCGCTCATCGTCCGGAGGACGCGCAGGGGTAAGAGTACACGTCCCCGCCCGCCAGGTGAAATCAGATCACCCTCTCCGCCGCGTCGCTGGTCAGAGCATCACTCGGAGCCGGTGAACCGCCAGGTCAGAGCATCACTCGGAGCCGGTGAACCGCCAGGTCAGGGCACCGCTCGCAGCCGGCGGACCTCGCTGGGCTGGACCACCTCAGGGTCTGCCTGCGCCTCGTACCAGGCCGCCAGGCGCTCGTACGGCAGCGGGCGGCTGAACAGGAAGCCCTGACCGATCTGACAGCCGATGTCCTGGAGCAGCTCCAGGGTCAGCTCACTCTCCACGCCCTCGGCGACCACGGTCAGGCCGAACTGCTGGGACAGCGTCACGATCGCGTTGACGATGGCCAGGTCTCCCGGGTCCGTCGCCATGCCCTGCACGAACGACCGGTCCACCTTGACCTCGTGCACCGGCAGCCGACGCAGGTGCGCCAGGGAGGTGTAGCCGGTGCCGAAGTCGTCGACCGACAGGCGTACGCCAAGGTCCCGCAACCGCCGCAGGGTCGGCATCGGCCGGTCGGTGCCGTCGAGTACCCCGGCCTCGGCGATTTCCAGCGTGAGCAGCTGCGGTGCCACCTGATGGTCGTCGAGCAGCTCGCGGACCAGGTCGGGAAAGTCAGGATCGCTCAACGTACGGGCGGAAAGGTTCACCGCGACCGGCAGTGGCTGCTGCCCCACGGTCCACTCCCGGCAACGCCGCAGCCCTTCGCGCAACACGAACTCGGTCAGCCGGCCGAGCTGGCCGGTGTGCTCGGCCACCGCGACGAAGTCCTCCGGCGACACCGACCCGTGGGTGGGGTGTTCCCACCTGGTCAGGCACTCCACTCCGACCAACCGACGCCCGGTCAACGTCACCTTAGGCTGGTAGTAGACCTCCAGCTGGCCGTTTTCCAGGGCGGTCCGCAGATCGCCGGCGAGGCCGAGCCGGCGTACCGATCGTGACTCCAACGCCGGGTTGAACATCTGCACGCTGTCCGACACCGTCTTCGCCGCCGAGGCCGCCAGATCGGCCCGCTGCAGCAATGTCGCCGCGTCGCTGCCGTGATCGGGGTGGACCGCGACTCCCACCACGGTGTCGACGTCGAGGGTCAGCGCGCCGAAGACCATCTTGTCGCGGATCTGCTGGCGTAGCTCGCGGGCGAGAGCGAGGGCGAGGTCCACGCTCTCCGCCCGCAGGGTGACCACGAACTCGTCGCCGCCGCTGCGGCCGACCAGTGCGGCGGACGGCGCTGAGGCGCGCAGCCGCCGGGCGACCTCCGCCAGCACCTTGTCGCCGGCGGCGTGTCCGAGCGACTCGTTTACCTGGCGAAGCCCGTCGACGTCGAAGAGCAACACGGCGACAACTTCACCCGGCGTACGGATGGCGACCGACTCGTCGAGCGCGGTGGCCAGCCTGCGCCGGTTGGCCAGGCCGGTCAGCCCGTCGTGGGCCGCGTCGTAGCGCAGCCGGTCGACCAGGCGGGAGTTCTCGACCGCGACCGCGGCGTGCACGGCGATGGCCTCCAGCAACCGGATGTCGCCGGGCACGAAGTGATGGAAGTCACCTAGTCGCCCGCTGACTTCCAGGCAACCGATCACCAGCGACCCGGCTCGCAGCGGCACCACGATCGCGTCCTTGGTGCCCCACTCCCGTAGTTGGGTCGTGAATGGTCCGTCTCCGAATTTGGTCCCTACCGCGAGCGTGCTTCCGGTCTCGAGCACCCTTTCCCGGATCTCGTGTGGGGCTCCGGTGGTGTCGACCAGTCCCCGATCGTCGGCGCGGGCCGACAACAGCACTTCGGGATAACGGCCCTGTTTGGGCAGCCAGAGGGTGGCGTACTCGGCCTGCAGCATCTCCCGCACCCGCTTCAGCAGGATGTCGGTGATGGTTCCGTCGTGCGGCGTGTCGGCGATGGCCCGGGTCAGGTCGTAGATCTCCGAAAGTGTCCGGTGCTGGCGCATCGACTGGGCATAGGCCCGATAGGCCAGCACAAAGAAGGTGACCAACGCGGCGAGCAGGATGAGCGCCCATCTGCTCTGCGCGAGCAAGATCAACACCACCAGACCGAAGGTGATGTTGATCAAGGCAACGACCAGGCCGGGAACAGTCGTGGTGGTCAGTTCCTTGGGCGAGAGCCGGCCCTGCACGAGGGTGATGGCCAGCAGGACGGAGACCAGGGTGATCAGCAGGTTGGCCACCATCGCCCCGACCAGGGCCAGCCAGGTCTGCGGATCGGCCGCGTCGAGCACCCCGACACTCGCCACGATCGCGCTGGCCACCGACGTCCCGGCGGCGATGTTCGCGATGTTGAACCAGAGCTTGACCGGTGCCGACTGTCTGCCGAGTTGAGCGGCACTCTGGAATCGACCGAGGTGCACCACCGCCGCCGCGAGAACACGGCAGATAATGAGCGTCAGCGGCGGAAGGAAGAACAGCCCCAGCAGAAAGGGAATCTCGCCGATACTCAGTGAAAACGCCTGCCGACGAACTTCGAAGATCAGCAGGGCGCTGTTGGCGGCGAGAAACAGCCCGAAGAAGAGGAAACCGGTCCACCAGTCGCCGATGGGATTCGGATGACTGATGCCGAGAGCGACAGAGATGAGGACACCGAGGAGCGCGAGTGGCGCTGTTACGAACCAGCCGCGCTCCTGGGAATGCCGTCCGATCGTCTGCGACCTAGGCACGGGAACCCTTCACTAGTCATCGATGAAGCGGCATAAATGTGCTCAGAGCCACTCAAAGTCACGAAGAGAGACAGGATCCTCACCGGAGTCGGTGATACTGGACTTAACGACCGATTGACCCGGTGCAAGCTCGTTGTCGAGTCCCGGGAACACCGCCGACCCAGCGTAGGCAGCGGTCCCTCCGGTGAGCGACACGGCAAGTCCCAGTGCGGCGACCGCGACGACCCTGCCGAGCCGGCGGCCCATCGTGTGTGCGCGCATGTGCAAACTCCTGTCGAAGAAAGGTGAAAGAGTTACGTGGAGAGGGGCAGAGTCCTGATGGTGCCACACCCGACCGCACCGGGGATAGGTTGACGCGGCCGGCCTGAACCTTCGGCACCCGCCATCCTAGCCAATCGGACGAGGACAACCTTAGACACACCTTTCCTTGGCGGCTTTCGTCCCCTCGCAGGTCAGCGGCACGACCACAGCACCCAGCCCCACTTGGCACCGGTCGACCGAAGCGCATCGACAGCCGTTGGACCCTGGGACGAAGAGCAAGGAGAGAGCGATTCCAAAGCCCGACATGCCGGATTTAATAGGAATCTAGAAAAAAACATTTTACATGCCGCTTTGAGACATACGCGGCTCGCGGCCTGATGTGGACCGGACGACGACGCCAGCATTGGCGCAGACGGTTGCCGTGCTTCGACGCTAAGCCCTCGGGCCCATCTTGCGGTGACCGTTTTGGTCACGGCTCGATGACGGTGACTACCCACAAGTTCGAAAATCGCACCCGCAGTGGCGTTTCACCGGCGAGAACGCAGTCCACGACGGCCCAGCCCAGCGAATAACGTCGCCTACCCGACTCTGCCCGGGAGCGACCCGGTCCCGGACCGCCGGGAGGCAGCGAGCCGGCACCGCTAGCCGGCGGACTGCTTCGACCCGTACGGCCAGCTCACGACCACGGCCGCCAGCATCGCGCCGGCCAGCAGCGTCGCCATGCGGGTCTCCGGCGAACTCGTGGGCGCTCGACCGGCGAGAGTCGAAGCACCCGACAGGCTCACCGAGGCCAAGACGCCGTGCCGTAGCCGGCGGGTCAGATCTCGCTTCACCGCATCATGCTAAGCACGGGTGCCGCCGGTGGAGGCCGAAACCGCGTTCCCGCCGTCCGGGAGCGGGACGACACGCCGGCCGTACGACAACAGCCCTTGACCTGTTGGTGCAGGTCAAGGGCTGTTGGTGCGCCTGGTGGCGGGTAGAGGATTCGAACCTCTGTAGCTTTCGCGACGGATTTACAGTCCGCTCCCATTGGCCGCTCGGGCAACCCGCCAGGGCGTGCCGCGACGCTGCGCGTGGCGACGCAGGCAAGGATAGCGGCATCACCGGGCGGTCCCGCAACCGGGTACGGTCAGCGGAGGTACCACAGTCCATGCCCGACAACGTCCGACACGTCGTTCAGACCCGCACCTGGTAGGAGCAACACATGGCAGCGAACCCGTCGTTCGACATCGTCAGCAAGGTCGACCGGCAGGAGATCGACAACGCCCTCCGGCAGACCGAGAAGGAGCTTTCGACCCGTTTCGACTTCCGGGGCACCGGCGCCGAGATCGCCTGGGCCGGCGAGGAGGCCGTCACCCTGCAAGCGGAGACCGAGGAGCGGGTCAAGGCCAGCCTGGAGGTCTTCAAGGAAAAGCTGGTCAAGCGGAACATCTCGCTCAAATCGCTCGACGCTGGCGACCCCCGCGCCTCCGGCAAGACCTACAAGATCGACTGCAAGGTCATCCAGGGCATCGAGTCGGACAAAGCCAAGGCGATCAGCAAGAAGATCCGCGACGAGGGACCCAAGGGCGTCCAGGCCCAGATCCAGGGCGATCAGCTCCGGGTGACCGGCAAGAAGCGCGACGACCTGCAGGCCGTGATCGCCCTGCTCAAGCAGGAGGACTTCGGGATCGCGCTGCAGTTCACCAACTACCGCTGACCACCCGGCGGCGTCGACCGGTCGGGCGGTTTCGCCGAGCACAGGACCCGTCAGGCAAGCAGCACCCGGTCGGGGTCGACCGCCGACCGGGCCTCGGCCCGGCTGAGCGGACCCGCCGGCCAGGCGGCCACCAGGGCCGCCACACCGACGGCCGCACCCGCGAACAGGAACGCCACCGCCGGTCCGCCGGCCCGGTCGACGATCACCCCGGCGACAGCACCACCGACCGCGCTGAACCCGATCGCCATGGTGGCCACCCACGTGTACGCCTCGTTCAGCATGCTGACCGGGGCGAGCCGACCGACCATGGCGTTCTCGACTGTCAACGCCGGTGCGATCACCGCGCCGCCGAGCAGCAGCGCCGTCCCGAGGGCCAGCGGGTGCGGCATCACCGCGTACACGACGAAGCTGGCCGCGACGGCGCCGAGCAGCCAGGCGAACTGCCGGGTGGCGTCAACAGCCGGCCGGCGGGTGCCGAAGAAGATTCCGCCGCTGGCGCTGCCGACCGCCCAGACGGCCAGCAGGATGCCGGCGAGGCTGCCACCGTCGTCACCGGCACCGTGCCGGGACGCGTACGCGGGTACGGCGACGCCGGCCGTACCGAAGGCGATGCCCAGCCCGGCGACGCAGAGCAGCAGCGCCGGGAAGCCCGGCACCCGCAGTGGCCCGAGTCCTCGGGCGCGTTGGCCCGCCGTGTGCGGCCGCCAGCCGCGCATCGCCTGGCCCGAGGCCACGACGACGGTGCCGGCCAGGGTCAGTACGGCGGCGGCGATCAGCGCCGCGGCGGCGTCGGCGACGACGATCGCCGCGGCCACCAGCAGTGGTCCGATGACGAAGACGACCTCGAAGATGGTCGTCTCGGCGGCCAACGCGGTGTTGCGCAGCGCCTGTCGGCCGCTGGCCCGGTCGGTCAGGTTGGTCCAGGCGCCCCGGATGGCGGCGCTCAGCGGTGGATAGCTGGCGCCGGCCAGCCCGGACACCAGGTAGAGCAGCGGGATCGGGGCCTCGGCCCGGGTGGTGAACAGCAGGGCGATCAGGGCGATCGGGTGGGCGATTCCGGTGACCAGCAGCACCGGGGTCGGGCCGAACCGGTCGGCGAGACGTCCGGCGACCGGGCTGACCGCCGCTCCGGCGACGGCGTAGATGCCGCCGGCGATGGCGGCGAGCGAGTAGCTGCCGGTGACGTCGCTGATGACCAGGAGCAGCGCGAGTGGGGTCATGCCGATGCTGAGTCGGCCGACGACGCCGGGGATCAACAGGGTCGGGCCGCCGGGGATCGCCCACACGTCGGCGTAGTTGCGTAGCCCGCGCACCGGGCCTCCTGAGTGTTGCGAGGTGGCACCGACGCTGACGTACGGGCGGTCGGCGGGCCAGCCACGGTAACGAGTGGTCGGCCTGCCGACCCTAACGCGCGACGCTTCGCACCCCCAGCCGTTTCGTCGGCTAGGGGTGCGAGTCCGGTCACAGAGCGCGGTCGGCGGGGTCCGCCGCAGGCGTACGGCCGGTGGGCGGGGCCTGCCGCAGGCGTACGGCCGGTCGGCGGTGGGCCTGCCGCAGCCGTACGGTCAGCGGCGGAGCTGGACCGGGCCGGCGGAAGCAGCCATCTGCTCCAGCCGGGCCACCCGCTGTTCCATCGGCGGGTGGGTGCCGAACAGCGCGGCGAAGCCGCCCTTGCGCAACGGGTTGTCGATCATCAGGTGAGCGGAGCTGGCCAGCTGGCCTTCGGCCGGCAGCGGCATCCGCCGCGTACCCATGTGGATCTTGCGGAGGGCGCTGGCCAGGGCGAGCGGGTCGCGGGTCAGGGCGGCGCCGGACGCGTCCGCCTGGTACTCGCGATTACGGCTGATCGCCAGCTGGATGATCGACGCCGCGAGCGGCCCGAGGATCAGCATGGCGAGCAGCGCCGCCGGGTTGGCGCCTTCGTCGTCGTCGCCACCACCGAACGGCAGGAACCAGGCCAAGTGGGCCAGCATGGTGACGATGCCGGCGAGCGACGCCGCGACGCTGGAGATCAGAATGTCGCGGTTGTAGACGTGGGACAACTCGTGTCCGATGACGCCGCGCAGCTCGCGGTAGTCGAGGATCTGCACGATCCCCTGGGTGACGCAGACGGCCGCGTTGGCCGGGTTACGGCCGGTAGCGAAGGCGTTGGGCTGCATGGTCGGGCTGACGTAGAGCCGGGGCATCGGCTGGCCGGCTTCGACCGCCAGCTCTCGGACCATCTGGTACAGCGCCGGGAACTCGGCTTCGCTGACCGGCCGGGCGCGCATCGAGCGCAGCGCGAGCTTGTCGGACCAGAAGTAGGTGCCGGCGTTCATCGCCAGCGAAACGAGTACTGCGATCATCAGGCCACCGCTGCCGCCGAACCAGTAGCCCACGCCGAGGATCATGGCGGTGAGCAGGCCGAGCAGGGCTGCCGTCTTGAGACCGTTGTGGTGGCTGTGCACGTTGACTCCTTCTCCACCGGGTCATCTGGAAGACCCCACGGCAGGTGCAACGTTCACGTACCCACGGAACATCCCGCAATAGCTGAGAGTTGACTGGGAATCAAGCCCTTGACTGCCAAATTTCTCTCAGCCAGCTACAGCGTCAAAAACCACTTGTGGTGCGAAACCCAGCACAACAGCCACAACCGTCGCAGCGGCCAACACCACGGCCACCGGCCAAGCGACCGGCCAGACCAGCGCCCCACCAGCCGGCGCGGCACCCTGCGCAGGCAGAGCTGACGGGCGGGCGTACAGCGTCACGGCCACCCGCAGGTAGTAGGCCAGGCCGACCACGGCGTTGAGCGCCACCACCAGCGCCAGCCAGCCGGCCCCGCCGACCAGCAGCGACCGGACCACCGCCACCTTGGCGAACAGCCCGGCCAGACCGGGCGGCAACCCGGCCAGCCCGATCAGCGCGAACACCAACGCGGCACCGACCCACGGCCGCCTCCGGGCCACGCCCGCGTACCCGGCGATCGTCCCGCCGTCGGCCGCCGCCGGCCGCAACGCGACCACGGCGGCGAAGGCGGCCAGCTCCAACACCACGAAAAACACGGCGTACGCGAAAACCGCCGCGACCGCCACCGCCCGCTCCTCGACGCCCCGGCCGGCCAGCCCGGCGGCCGCCGCCAACGGCACCAGGATGTAGCCGGCCTGCGCGATCGACGACCAGGCGAGCAGCCGGACCATCCGCCGCTGCCGCAGCGCCACCAGGTTGCCGACGGTCATCGTCGCCACCGCCAGCACGGCGAGCACCGGCCCGGAGGCAGCCAACTGCGGGTAGAGTCCCTCGGTCACCACGGCGACGATCGCCACGACACCGCCGAGTTTCGACGCGGTCGACAGGTACGCGGCGACCGGCACCGGTGCCCCGTCGTACGTCTTGGGTGCCCAGGCGTGCAGCGGCACCGCCGCCACCTTGAACGCCAACCCGACCAGCAGCAGCACCACGCCGACCCGGGCCAGCCGGGCCTGCCCGTCGACCGACCCGCCGACGGCGTGGGTCGCCGATTCGGCCAGGCCGCTGACGCCGGCCAGCAGGTCCAGGTGCACCGCGCCGTACGCGCCGTACAGCAGGGCCGCGCCGAGCAGCGCCACCGCCGTGGACGCCACACTGACGACGAAGAACGTCACCGCCGCCTCGGCCGCCGCGACGCGCTGCCGCTGCAGCCCGACCAGGATGTACAGCGGCAGGGTGAGGGTTTCCACCGCCACGATCAGGGTGATCAGGTCACCGGCGGCACCGAGCACCACACCACCGATCATCGAGCAGGCCAGCAGGAAGCAGTACTCCCCCGCCGGCACGGTCCCCGTACGCAGCGTCGGCACCGACAACGCCAGCACACCCGCTGTGAGCGCCGCGAACAGCACCGCGACCAGGGCGGCCCGGCTGTCGGCGACGTACGAGCAGGCGAAGCCGAGGCTGTCGTCGACGCCGGACAGCGAGCCGCAGAACGTCCGCCGCTCCGGCTGACCCATCGCGTACAGGGCCACGCCGGCGACCCCGACCGCTCCCGTCACCCCGACCGCGACGGTGACCGCCCAGCGGGCCACGAACAGATCGGCCAGCAGCACCGCGACCGCGGTGACCGCTGCCAGGTACGCCGGCAGCAGCGCCAGATGGTCGACCGGCTGGGCGGTGAGTTCGCCGATCACCGGGTCACCTCCAGCAGGATCTCCACCGGTGACTCGGCCATGCCGAGCACCAGCGCCGGCACCAGCCCGATGACCAGGGTCGCCACCACCAACGGCGTCCAGACCAGCGCCTCGGCGCGGGCGATCGGCCCGACCGGGCCTGTCGGCCCAGCCGGCCCGGCCACCGCCGTCGCTTGGACCGCCGGGCCTGGCGGCCCATGCGAGACCCGGCGCAGCATCCGCAGCAGGTACGCGGCGGTCAGTGCCGCCCCGACGGCCGCCACCGCCGCCAGGGTGATCCACAGTGGCCCGCCGCGCTGCCAGGCGGCGACGACGGCGAACGCCTCACCCCAGAAGCCGGCCAGGCCGGGCAGGCCGAGGGAGGCGATCGCGGCGAAGCCGAGCAGCCCGGCGAGCGCCGGGGACCGTTCCCGCAGTCCGCCGAGCGCGGCCAGCTCCCCGGTGTGGAAGCGGTCCTTGATCGCCCCGGCGAGGAAGAACAGCAGGCCGGTGATGACGCCGTGGGCGACGTTGCCGATCAGCGCGGCCTGGATGCCGGTGGCGCTGAGGGTGGCGATGCCGAGCAGCACGAACCCCATGTGCCCGACGCTGGAGTACGCGATGAGCCGTTTGAGTTCGGTCTGCGCCAGGCACACCAGTGCACCGACGACGATCGCGGTGACGGCGAGGGTGCCGAGCACCGGGGCGGCCCACCGGGCACCTTCCGGCGCGACGCCGACGGCGACCCGGATCAGCCCGTACGTGCCCATTTTGAGCAGCACCCCGGCGAGGATCACGCTGCCGACGGTGGGTGCCTGGCTGTGTGCGTCGGGCAGCCAGCTGTGCAGCGGCCACAGCGGGGCCTTGACCGCGAAGGCCAGCGCCAGCAGCGTGAACGCGGCGAGCTGGGTGCCGCGGGTGAGGTCGGTGCCGCCGGTGAGGACGGTCAGGTCGGCGGTGCCGGCGGCGGTCACCACGGTCACCACGCCGACCAGCAGCAGCACCGACCCGGCCAGGGTGTAGATGGCGAACTTCGTCGCCGCCCGCCGGTGCGCGCCGTCGGTCTGTCCCGTGCCACCTATCTGTACCGTGCCGTCGGCCGCTCCTTTGGTGCCGCCCCAGCCGGCGATGATCGCGTACATCGGCAGCAGCACGACCTCGAAGAAGACGAAGAACAGCACCAGGTCGAGGGCGAGGAAGGTGCCGACGATGCCGACCTCGACGACCAGCAGCAACGCGACCAACGCCCGCCCGTTGCGGCGGCCGTGCGGGACCCGCCAGACGGTGTACGCGCAACACAGCAGCGTCAGGACGGTGGTGAGCAGCACCAGCGGGTACGAGATGCCGTCGACGCCGAGGTGGAACCGCAGATCCAGGGCCGGCACCCAGGGCAGGTCAAGTTGGTGCCAGGGCAGCACCCCGGGCGGGCCGTCCAGCGGTGGCCCGTACGCGAACCAGCCGGCGCCGGCCGGTCGGGCGAGCAGCGGCAGGCTGGCCAGTACGGTCAGCGCGGCGACGGCGGTGCCGACGATCCGGCCGGCCCGGTCCCCGCCGACCGGCAGGGCCAGCGCCAGCGCGCCGAGCGCCGGCAGGATCAGCACCGCCAGCAGTGCGTACTGCCCGAGGGTCGTCGCGGTGTCGGTGTAGTCGGCGGCGATCATGAGAGCACCCCGATGATCGCCGTCGCCGAGCCCAGCAGCAGGACGCCGACCAGGACCAGGGTCACCGCACGCGGCAGCGGTGCGGCGTGCCAGCGGCCCACCGCAGCACCCAGCCCGGTCACGCCCCGGCCGGTGCCGGTCACCGCGCCGTCCACCCCGGACTCGTCGCCGACGCGGACCGCGCGGGCGAGCGCCACCACCGGGCGGACCACCACCGCGTGCTGCACCGTGTCCAGCCAGAACCCGGCCGCGAACGCCGGCCGCGCCGGGCCGAGCGCCCGGGCCGGGTCGGCGGCCGGGTCCCGCCGGTACAGCCACACCGCCGCACCGGCACCGACGGCCAGCAGCAGGATCGGCAGCAGCAGGTCGGGGCCGAGGTGGACGAGGTCGACGGCCGACTGACCGTCGACCGCCGACTCCCCGGCCGGGCCGGCGGTGAGCCAGTCGGCGACCGTCGGCACGAGCCCGACGAACCCGAGCAGCGCCGCCGGTACGGCCAGCGCCAGCACCGGCCAGCGCATCGCGGCGGGCGGGTCGTGCGGGTGCGCCCCGGCGGGCAGCCGGGACGGACCGAAGAAGGTCCGCAGCAGCAGTCGGGTGGCGTACCAGGCGGTGATGGCGACCCCGGCGAGCCCCGCCAGCCAGACCAGCCAGCCGAGCCACGACGGTGCCGGCCCGTCGCCCGGATGCCGCGCGGCTGCGGAGGCGGCGTACAGCACGCTCTCCTTGCTCCAGAAGCCGGCCAGCGGCGGCAGCCCGGCGAGCGCGCCGAGCCCGACCACGGCGGCGGCGAAGGTGACCGGCATCGGCCGACGCAGCCCACCCATCACCGACATCAGGTTGCTGCCGACGGCGTGGATCACGCAGCCGGCGACGAGGAACAACAACGCCTTGAACGCGGCGTGGGTGAGCAGGTGGAACAGGGCGGCCGGCGGCGAGCCGACGGCCAACGCGCCGGTCATGTAGCCGAGCTGGGAGACGGTCGACCAGGCCAGGACCCGTTTGATGTCGTCGGCGGCGGTGGCGGCCAACGCGCCGAGCAGCAGGGTGATCACACCGAGGACGCCGAGCACGATCAACGCGGTCGGGGCGGCGAGGAAGATCGGGTAGAGCCGGATCACCACGTACACCCCGGCGGCGACCATCGTGGCGGCGTGGATCAGCGCGGAGATCGGTGTCGGGCCGGCCATCGCGTCCGGCAGCCAGGTGTGCAGCGGGAACTGGGCGCTCTTGCCGGCCACCCCGGCGAGCAGCAGCAACGCCGCCGTGGTGACCGTCGCCGGCGGGTAGTCGTGGGCGAGCACGTCGGCGATCCGGAAGCTGCCGGCGCCGATGCCGAGCACCGCGATGCCGAGCAGGAAACCGACGTCGCCGACCCGGGTGACCAGGAACGCCTTCACCGCCGCCGCCGGGGCCTCGGGCAGCCGCCGGTCGTGGGCGATCAGCAGGTACGAGCAGGCGCCCATCACTTCCCAGCCGACCAGCAGCATGATCAGGTCACCGGCGACGACGACCAGCAGCATCGCGGCGGTGAACAGGCTCACCTGGGCGGCGTAGGCGGGGTAGCGGTCGTCGTCGGCCAGGTAGGCGGTCGAATACACCTGTACGGCGAGCGCCACCGCGCCGACCGCGACGGCGACGAGGGCGGCCGGGCCGTCCAGCCGTACGCCGAAGCTGACCAGCAGCCCGCCGAGGTCGATCCAGGTCGTCGACGCATCGACGGTGGGCGCGCCGGCGACCAGCAGAGCGACGGCCGCCGCCAACGCGACGGCGGCTCCACCGATGCCGAGTCCGGCCGCGACCCGCCGCCGGGCGGGGCTGAGCGGGTCTGGGCGCAGGCTGATCAGCAGGCCGGTGAGGGCGGCGGCGAACGGCACCGCCGGCAGCAGGTAGCCCGGCCCCGCCCCGGTCACCGGGCCACCTCCCGAGCGTCGTCGGCGTCGGCTGCCGGGGCCGCCTCGTCGGCGGCGGGGGTGTCGGCGTCGGCGTCGGTGTCGAGGGGCACCTCGTCGACGACGACGCTGCCGCGCAGCCGGAAGAGGTGCAGCACGATGGCCAGTCCGACGCCGACTTCGGCGGCGGCGATGACGATGATGAACAGGGCGAAGGTCTGACCGCTGTACGGCAGTGTGGCGCGTACCGTCGTGTCGGCGGTGACCAGGATCAGGTTGACCGCGTTGAGCATCAACTCGACCGCCATGAGCAGCAGGACGGCGTTGCGTCGGCGCAGCACGCCGTAGACGCCGAGGCCGAACAGCAGGGCCGCGACGACGTATGGGACGACCGGCCGCATCAGCGGTCCCCGCCGATGCCGGATCCGGCGCGCCCCTCGGCGTCGGGCCACGCGCTGGCGTCAGGACGCGCGTCGGTGCCGGACCGTGCTCCGACGTCGGGGCGGGACAGCACGATCGCGCCGATCAGCGCGGACAGCAGCAGCACCGACAGCACCTCGAACGGCAGCACCCAGCTGCCGAAGATCCCCGTACCGAGGCGGTCGGCGGTGCCGGCGGTCGGCAGCTCCACGCTGGACCAACGGTAGGCGTCGACGAACAGCGCGGCCAGGCCGAGCCCCGCTCCCCCGCCGATCGCGGCGGCCGGCCAGCCGGGGCGGTCCAGGTCGGTGGAGGCGCCGATCGGGGCCCGGGTCAGCATGACCGCGAACAGCAGCAGCACCACGACGGCGCCGACGTAGATCAGCACCTGCACCCAGGCGACCAGTTCGGCGGTCAGCACCAGGTAGCTGCCGGCGACCGCGCCGAGGCAGGCGACCAGGTAGAGCCCGGCGCGGACCACGTGTCGGGTGGTCACGACCAGGAATCCCGAGCCGACGGCGACCGCGCCGAGAGCGATCAGCAGCAGGTCCGCGCCGGTCACCCGGTCGCCCCGCCGGTCGGACCGGCCGTACCGCGACGGGTCGGGCGCTCGGGGGCGGTGCCGGCGGCCTTGCGGGCGGCGGCGGTCTCCTCCTTGGCCGGTTCGCCGTTCGGGTCGTGCGCCGGTGGCGGCGGTACGGTGGCCAGCCACTCCCCGAGGTGGTCCTTGTCGTGCAGCAGGTCCTTGATGTCGTACTCGGCGTATTCGAACTCGGGCGACCAGTAGAGCGCGTCGAACGGGCACACCTCGATGCAGATCCCGCAGTACATGCAGAGCGAGAAGTCGATGTCGAAGCGGTCCAGGACGTTGCGCTGCCGCGCCCGCGCCGCCCCCGGCACCGACACCTCCTCCTTGTGCGAGTCGATGTAGATGCACCAGTCGGGACACTCGCGGGCGCAGAGCATGCAGACCGTGCAGTTCTCCTCCAGCAGGGCGATCACCCCACGGGTACGCGGCGGCAGCTCCGGGGCGACGTCCGGATATTGCTGGGTGTGGGTCGGGCTGACCATCGTCTTGAACGTGGTCGCCAGCCCTTTCAACAGCCCTTCGCCGTGGCCGTTGCCGTGCACGTGCTCCTTGTCGCTCATCCTGATCGCCCGCCGTGTCCGTCCATGTGCCTCATCCTGCCGAATCCGGCCCGCCCACGCGAGCACCTGGTGTCACCGATCGACGCTCGGTCGGTCGGGGAGTCGGGCGACGTCGCCGTCACCATCGGCCGAGGCAGTGGAAATCGGCGCTGGGTGCGACGGTCGGCGGCCGCGGGTCGGGTCCGGCGGTCAGGTCGACCAGCACCCAGGCGGCGGTCGAGCCGGTGTAGCGGTCGGCGGGAAACGTCCGTACCGCCGAGATCGTGCCTTGGGCGGCGAGCGCGGCGGCGACGCGCTGCGGGTAGTCGCGGGGTTCGCTGCCGAGGTTGCGGCCGTGGACGTACCAGACGCGGCGGGCGTCGCCGAGCCATTCGGCCAGGCGTTGCGGGTCGCAGTTGGTGTGTCCGGGCGGGTAGAGCCGCACGGGGCGCGGCGGCAACCCGTGCTGCGGGCCGTACCACTGCACCATCCGGTAGCTGAACCAGTAGACGAGTACGACGTCGCCGGGTTGGAGCTGCTGGGCGACGTCGGCGAGCGCGGCCGGACCGGCGTCCTTGACCCGGGGGTCGAGCGCCTGCCGGTAGGCGGCGTCGGCGGCCGGTGCCGCGACCGTCGGCAGCACGGCGGCGGTCAACAGGACGGCCAGTGCGGTCAGCGCGGTCCACACCGTCCGCGCCGCGCGACCCGGTCGGCTCCAGCGGCGGCCGGCCCGGACCACGAGCCGGGCGGTGCCGTCGAGGCCGGCGACGACCAGGATGACCGTGGGGGCGATCAGCCAGGTGGCGACCCGATCGGCCAGCGGCAGGCCACGGGCCGCCGCCGCCAGCACCGCCATCAGCAGTACGCCGCCGAGCATGGCCGCCCACGTCTGCCGGTCCCGCCATGTCTGCCGGTCCCGCCACGACGTTCGGGACAGCCGGCCCTGCGGGCGGCCCCGCCAGGCGAGCGCCACCAGGCCGGCCAGCATCAGCAGCAAGATCAGCAGCGGATACCGCCACTGCAGGGTGATGCTGACGAAGCCGGTCCACATCTGCGGCAGCCAGGCGAGGAGCTCGGCCGGCCCGCTGCCGGCCGGCGGGGTGCCGCCGGTGAAGTAGTCGGCCTGGCCGGGCATGAACGGGTACTGCCGGCGGCGATAAATCAGCGCGGCGGCGAAGCCGGCGGCCGGCACCGAACCGACCGCCAGCAGCAGCGCGTCGCGCCAGCGGCGACGTACCGCCGAAATCAGGACCGCCCCGGCGACCGCGCCGGCCAGGGCCAAGACGGCGGTCAGGCTGACGAAGACGGCGACTCCGGTGGCGGCCAGCCAGCCGGCCAACGGCAGCAGGAGCCGTCGCGGTTCGGGGCGCGACCGGAGTGCCGCGAGGAACCGTTCGGTGAGCAGCAGTACGACGAGGGTGACCGCCGCTTCGACGGCGTACTGCTTGAGCTCGCCGACGTAGGTCAGGATCATCGGCGCGGCGGCGATCAGCGCGGTGGCGGCGACCGCCGCCCACCGGCCGACCGCCCGGCGGGTGACGACGGCCGTGAGCACCAGGACGGTGAGCATGCCGAGCAGGGACGGCAGCCGCAGGACCCGTTCGTCGGTGCCGAAGGCGTACAGCAGGGCTTTTTCCAGCCAGAGCCAGCCGACCGGGGCGACCTGCTGGAATTCGAGCCCCCGGGTGAGGGCGAGGAAGCCGCGCCGCAGGTTGATGGCGATCGCGGTCTCGTCGTTCCACAGCCAGGTGCCGGCGGCCCAGACGGCGATCTGCCCGGCCGCGCCGGCGGCGAGTACGACTCCGAGCAGTACGCCGGGCGCGACACCGAACGCCCTGCCGAACGCGCTGCCGAACGCCCTGCGCGGGTCGCCGGGGGCGGCGTCAAGATCGGCGTCGGGAGCGATGTCGGGGGTGGCATCGGGGACGGTGTCGGGAGCGGTGTCAGGGGTGGCGCGGCCCGGCGTCAGCGTGGTCATCAGAGCGCGATCTTCACACCTGCGGTGAGCACCAGCTGCGCCAACGCGACCGGCACCAGCACCAGCCAGCACAGCCGTTGCAGCTGGTCTTCGCGCAGCCGGGGGAACGACACCCGGATCCAGATGATGACGAACGAGACGGCGAACACCTTGAGCATGGTCCACAGCCAGCCGAGCTGGTCGACGCCGAACGGCCCGTGCCAGCCGCCGAGGAACAGCACGGTGGTCAGCGCGGCGATGACGACGATGCCGGCGTACTCGGCGAGCAGGAAGAACGCGAACCGCAGTCCGGTGTATTCGGTCAGGTAGCCGAAGACGAGCTCGGAGTCGGCGATCGGCATGTCGAACGGCGGGCGGCGGATCTCGGCCATGCCGGCGAGGAAGAACACGATCAGGGCGGGGGCCTGCCAGAGCAGCCACCACGGTTGCCACGCGTCGACGATGCCGGACAGCGACAGGGTGCCGGCGGCCATCGCGACGCTGGCTGCGGCGAGCACCAGCGGCAGTTCGTAGGCGAGGAGTTGGGCGGCACCGCGCAGCCCGCCGAGCAGGCTGTACTTGTTGGCCGACGCCCAGGCGGCCATCAGCACGGCGACGACGCCGACGCCCATCACGGCCAGGACGAAGAACAGGCCGACGTCGAGCGGCTGGCCGACGAGATCGTTCGGCCCGAGTGGGATGACGAGCAGGACCAGCAGGTACGGCACGAGCGCGATCGCCGGGGCGAGCCGGAACACCGGCCGGTCGGCGGCGCGTGGGGTGATGTCTTCCTTCTGCACGAACTTGATGCCGTCGGCGACGAGTTGCGCCCAGCCGTGGAAGCCGCCGGCGTACATCGGGCCGAGTCGGCCCTGCATGTGCGCCATCGCCTTGTGTTCCATGTGTCCGACGAGCAGCGGCAGGGTCAGGAACGCGACGACGACGGCGCCGACCCGGATGGTCAACTCCAGCCAGAGCGGCATCACGCCGTACCCCCGTCGGGGTCGGCCTTTTGACCTGCGTCGGGGTCGGTGTCGCGGGCGGGCCGGGCGGCCTGCGGACCCCATTCGGTCGGCAGCGGTACGCCCGGTGGCCGCATCGGCGCGCGGCGGGTGCCGCCGCCTTCGGATTCGCCGGGTTCCTTCGCGCCCGGCCATGGTTTGGCGACCCGGGAGGCGAGGACGAACTCCTTGCGTAGCGGATGCCCTTCGAACTGGGGTGGCAGCAGCAGCGGGGCCAGGTGCGGGTGGCCGGTGAAGTCGACGCCGAACATTTCGTGGGTTTCCCGCTCGTGCCAGTCCGCGCCGGGGAAGACACCGACCACGCTGGGCAGTACGGGGCGGTCGCGGGGGACGCGGGTGCGGATCAGCAGGCCGTGCCGGGCCCGGGTGGACCACAGGTGGGCGACGATCGCGAACCCGTCGTCGAGTTCGTCGACGGCGGACAGCCAGTCGAAGAAGTCGCAGTCGAGGTCGGTGTCGTCGCGGGCGAGGCGCAGCGCGTCCGGCCAGTTCGCGGCCGGTACGTCGACGGTGGCGCGGGCGTGGCGGCCGCCCCCGGAGACGGTGGCGGTGACGTCCGGTGTCGGTTCCCGCGTCAGCAGCTCGACCAGGTGTGCGCCGATCTCGTCGGGGCTCATGGCACAGATACTAAAGGTGCCGTCGGGGCGGCAACGGATACCAAATCGTGTGGCTGGGACGAAATCGGACGCTGATTTTCGCGGCGCGGCCCGTGTAGCTCCCGCCCGGCAGGGAAAGCCTGCTGGTATGCGTGCGCTGACCGTGACTCCGGGCAAGGCCGATTCGCTGCGCCTCGTCGACGACGCGCCGGAGCCGACGCAGGCTGAGGGTGAGGTGCTGGTCGAGGCGGTCGCGGTCGGGATCTGCGGTACGGATTCGGAGATCCTCGCCGGTGACTACGGTGAGCCGCCCGCTGGGCGGGACACCCTCGTCATCGGGCACGAGTCGCTGGGCCGGGTGGTCGAGGACCCGACGGGCACCCTGGAGCCGGGTGATCTGGTCGCCGGGATCGTCCGGCACCGTGATCCGGTGCCGTGCCCGTACTGCGCGGCCGGCGAGTGGGATCTGTGCAGCAACGGGCGCTACACCGAGTGCGGGATCAAGGGCGTCGACGGGTTCGCCCGGCAGCGGTGGCGGGTGCCGGCCGAGTACGCCGTACCGCTGGCACCTGAGTTGGGGCTGGCCGGGGTGCTGCTGGAGCCGGCGAGCGTGGTCGCCAAAGCGTGGGACCACATCGACCGGATCGGGGCGCGGGGGTTCTGGGCACCTCGGCGGGTGCTGGTGACCGGTTCCGGGCCGATCGGGTTGTTGGCGGCGCTGCTGAGTGTGCAGCGCGGGTTCGAGACGCACGTGTTGGCGCGGGGTACGTCCGGGCCGAAGCCGGAGCTGGCCCGCCGGCTGGGTGCGACGTACCACGCGGTGCCGGTGGCGGACCTGGACTTCGACCCGGACATCATCGTCGAGTGCACGGGTGCGCCGCCGGTGGTGCGGGAGGTGTTCGGCAAGCTGGCCCCGAACGGCGTCGGCTGTCTGACCGGGATCAACGCCAGCGCCCACCACATCGAGTTGGACCTCAACGAGCTCAACCGCTGCCTGGTGTTGAAGAACAACGTCATCTTCGGCACGGTCAACGCCAACCGGCGGCATTGGGCGCAGGCGGCCGACGCGCTGGCCCGCGCCGACCACGACTGGCTGATGGGCATGATCACCCACCGGTACGGCCTGGACGACTACGCCCAGGCGTACGCCGAGCAGAGCGGCATCAAGACCGTGATCGAGTTCTGACCGGTCCACGCCTGTCCGTGTCGACGGAGGGCCGTCAGGCCCAGGGCAGGTCGGCGTTGGTCAGCTCCCGGCCGGCCGATCCCGGCGGATACGACGACCGGTGGACCCGGGCCGGGAAGCGACGCCAGGCTCCGGCCCCGGTGACCGGGTCCAGCGCGGCGAGGTGCCGTTCGCCGCCGACGTGGAGCAGGCCGTCGGCAACGGTCAACGCGTCGATCCGGCCGACCGGCAGCCTCCGCCACCAGCTCACCTCGCGGCGGTCCCGGTGGAACGCGACCAGCAGCCCGTGGATGCCGCCGACGTGCAGCAGGTCGTCCGAGACGGCGATGCTCAGCGCCGGTACGCCGATCCGCCAGACGCGCCGCACCGCACCGGTGTCCCGGTCCATCAGGTGGACGTCGCCGTTGCGGCTCGGCACGTGGAGCTCCTGCTCGGCGAGCACCGGCTGGTCCACCTGCTCACCGGCGAACGCGGCCGCCCCGGTCGGCGCGGCGAACGGCAACGTCCCGGACCCAACCGGCAGCCCGAGCTTCGGCCGGATCTGCGTCGACCAGGCCGTGTCGCCGGTGTCGCTGCGGAGCACGATGAACCACCCCTGACCGTCGCCGACGAAGACCAGGTCACCGCCGACGGTCAGCGTGGCGCCCCAGCCGTCGTGGACCTGGACACCCCAGACCCTGGTGCCGGTGGACCTGTCGAGGGCCAGGATCAAATAGCCGCCGTCGAGCGCCGTGTCCGGTCGGCTGAACCGGGCGATCGCGTACACGTGGTCGTCGTCGACCGCCGGTTGGTCGAAGCTGGCCTGCCACGGCCCGGTCGTCTCCGGCGGCGGCACCGTCCACCGCACCCGCCCCTCGGCCGGGTCGAGGCAGGTCAGACCGTTGCGACCGGTGACGACGACGGCTGAGTCGTCGGCGGTGAGACCGGTGACGGTGGTGCCGACGAGCGGGTACGTCCACCGTTGGGTCCCGTCGGCGGCGGCCAGCCCGAGCACCGTGTCCGCCCAGCCGGACCCGCCGAGGGAACCGGTGACGGCCAGGACGTCACCGGCGAGCACCGGCGGCAGCGGCGGAAAGTACGGGTTGGGCTTCGGGTCGCCGCGCCGGCCGCGCCACCGGGGCCGGCCGCTGCCGGCGTCAAGGGTGTGGACGTGCCCGTCTTCGCCGGCGACGTGGACGAGACCACCGGCCACCAGTGGGGCGCTCAGCAGCTCTGTCGATTCGAAACGCCAACCGGGTCGGGCCACCATTCGACGGTAGCCCGGTCACGCCGCCGTCCGTCGCCAGTGGTCGGCGTGGGCGGTGCAAAAGTCACGCAGGCTGGTCGGCTGCCGGCCGGTGACGTCGGCGACCGTACGCGTGGTCCGGTCTTCGGCTCCGGCGGCGATGGCCGCGTCCATGCCGGCCAGGAGGGCGGCGAAGCCGTCCGGGATGCCGAAGTCGGCGAGTCGGTGGCGCATCGTGGCGACGTCGACCGTACGGTGTCGGACCGGCCGGCCGCTGACCTCGCTGATCATGGTCGCGACCTCGGTGTAGCTGTGCGTCTGCGGGCCGGTGAGCAGGTGTTCGGCGTTGTGCGGCACCGGGTCGGTCAGGGCCCGTACGGCGACGGCGGCGATGTCGGCGACGTCGATGAAGGCGATTCGGCCGTCGTCGGTGGCGGTGACGATCTCGCCGTCGCGCCGGATGCTGACGCCGTGGTGGTGCTGCTCGGCGACGAAGTTCTGCATGAACCAGGACGGGCGCAGCACGGTCCACTCGGGGAACCGGTCGGCGACGGTGGCGGGCAGTTGGCCGGGGCCGGGGTCGCCGCTGCGGATCGCCGACGAGCTGAGCAGCACGATCCGGCGTACGCCGGCGTCCTGGGCCAGGTCGAGGAGCGCGCCGACCTGGCCGACCGGGTCGGCACTGGCGGGCGGCGGCATCAGGTAGATGGCGTGGACGTCGTCGACGGCAGGGCGGTGGGTGGCGGGGTCGTGCCAGTCGAAGGGGACGTGGCCGGCGGCGGCTGCCGGGTGGGTGGGGCGGTGCCGGCTGGCGGCCCGCACCGGGTGGCCGGCTGCGACGAGGGTGGCGACTATACGCCGGCCGGTGTTGCCGGTCGCGCCGGTCACCAGGACTATCCGCTGGTCAGGCATCGGTACCGGCCGGGGTCAGGTCGGGGGCGGCCATGGTCAGGTCGGGGGCCGGGGTCAGGTCGGGGACGGCCAGCGGGTTCCAGTAGTCGCGGTAGTGGGCGATCTTGCCGTCCCGGACGGTCACCACGACGACGTACGACATCCGGTACGGCTGCCCGGTGGGCACGACGGTGCCGGTGGCGGTGAGTTCGGCGATCACCACGTCGGGGTCGACGTTCTGGTGCACGGTCACGTCGGGGAACTCGGCGATGTCGATCAGTTTCGGGTAATCGATCAGGTAGTCGGTGACGGCGGCGATGCCGTCGAGGCGGCGCGGGTAGCCGGGTGGGGCGAACGGGAACTCGGCGACCGCGTCGTCGTGCCAGTGCGCGAGGAAGCCGGGCATGTCCTTGGCGAGCAGATGATCGAGGCAGCGGTGCAGTAGCCGGGCGGCGGGGCTGGCGGTCGGGGTGGGCGCTTCGGGCACGGTGCCTCCTCTAAGATTCGGACCAGCGGTCCGGATCAACTATACGGACCGTCGGTCCGGATATCCAACACGAGGGCGAGAGGACGGTCACCTGTGCCGCCAGCAGCACGCAAGGAACGGGCCGACGCCGCCCGCAACCGGGAAACCGTACTGGCCGCCGCCGGCCGGCTACTCGACGCCGCCGACGACCCGGACGAGGTCACCATGGACGCCGTCGCCCAGGCGGCCGGCGTCGGCAAAGGCACCCTGTTTCGCGGCTTCGGCGACCGCACCGGCCTGCTGCAGGCCCTCGCCGCCCAGCGCGGTGTCGCCCTGCAGGCCGCCCTCCGGGACCCTCGGCAGGGAGCGGATCGGGATCCGCAGGCCCAGGTCATCGCGATCTTCGACGCGATCCTCGCGTACAAGCAGGCCAACCGGTCACTGGCGCTCGCGCTGGAAAACGCCGGCCGGGGCAGCCCGTACCGCAGCCCGGCGTACGGCGACCTGCACCGCCAGCTGACCGACATCGTCACCGGCGTACGCGGCCCGGAGCACGCCGACTTCCTGGCGCACGCCCTGCTCGCCGCCGTACGCAGCGACCTGCTCGATCACCTGCGCGACGAACCGCTGGAGCGGATCAGAGCCGGCGTCGTCGCCCTGGTCCGCGCCGTCCTCGGCTAGGTCAGCTCGACGTCGTCCATGCCCTCGATGTACAGACCCATGTACTGGAAAGTCGCGCCTGGATCTCTTCGAGTCGCTCGGCCGAGAGGACGCCGAGACGGTCCTGGAGATCCGACTTGAGGAGCGGCTGCACCGCGACCACCCGTACCCAGCACTTCTTGGGCAGACCACCCTCGCTGGCGCCGAGCTTGACGCAGTACTGCGTCTTGAGCTTGGGCGAGGTGGAGATCGGAGCGACCAGGACAGTGGGCCAGCCGGCGAGGCTGTTCGTGTCTGGCCCACTGAGCACGACCACGGGCCGACGTTCATCGTGATAGTTACGGCCGTCGTTTGGCGGAAGCGAGATGGCTTTGTCCTTGACGTAGTAGATCCCGCCGTTGATGACCAGGCTATTGGTCGTCGTCAAGCAGCACTCCTGTTGCTCGCCGGCGCGCGTCGGCCAGCTCGGTCATCTCCTGCTCAAGCTCTTGGCCAATCCCTGGGTCGTTCTCCTGCTCGGGAAGCTGCCTGAGCACCGCCGACATTCTCCGCGCGAGCTTCGCGAGCTTGGGGCGGGGACGCGCGAGCGACAGGTCGAGCACGACGCCCCGCCCGCGTTGCTGCGCGTCCTCCATCGGCGGGGTCTGGTAACTCAGGTCCTTGAGTGTCGCCGCCGCGAGCCCTCCCAGCTGCGTCAGAGTCCTCTCCAGGATCGCCATGTCGTCGGCAGGCATGTCGTAACCGGGCAGTTCGTCGACGAGTCGAATCTGGAATCCCTGATAGTAGGGATCGCGCCGCACCACGCCGCGCTCGACGAGCTCGTTTTCGAGGAACTGCAGGGTGTTGTTGAACGGGCCGTGGTGCAGCCATCGCCATTCGACCCCGGAAACGGGGTCCTCACCCTCGCGTACCGCAGCGAGATCGGTCAGGTAGAGGAACTTCGCCATCTTCAGCCGGGTGACCACGTACCCGCGTTCGCGCGCCAACCTCAGCACCGCCACGTACGCCGCGACCATTCGTCGCGACGCGGACAGCGGGGGCGCGGACTCTACCATCTCTCGCAACGCTACCCCACCCTCGCCCGACGCAGCAGACTTGACGCTCATTAGAACACATGTTCGACCATCGAGGCTAGCGTGGCCGTGGCGTCCACAGCGGCCAAAGGAGTCGCCGCCGGCTAGACCCAGGGCAGCTGGCCGTTGCGGAACAGGTCGACGAAGATCCGGTGGTCGGTGCGGGCGCGGGCACCGTACGCGTGGGCGAAGTCGACCAGGCCCTCGACGAACCCGGCCTCGTCGGTGTCGACCGCCGCGACGATCGCCTCCTCGGTGGAAAAGTCGACCAGGTCGTGGCTGGACTCGTCGTCGGCGACCGAGTGCATTCTCGCCACCGAGTGGGCCAGGTCGGCGACGACGCCGGTCAGGTCGGCCAGCTCGTTGACGTCGGACCAGTCCAGGTCGGCGGCGTACGGGGACACTTCGGCGACGAGTTGGCCGACGCCGCCGAGTTCGGTGAAGCCGAGCCACGGGTCGGCGTGGGCCTGCAGCGCGCGCTGCGACTCGGCGGTGCGGTGCCCCTGGTGGCGGAAGTAGGAGCGGATGCCGTCGTCGTCGACGTGTCGGGCGACGGCCGGCGTCTGGGCCTGCTTCATGTAGACGACGACGTCGTTTTCCAAGGCCTGGGTGTGGCCTTCGAGCAGGATGCTGTAGGACGGCAGCCCGGCGGAGCCGATGCCGACGCCTTTGCGCAGCACGATGTCCTTGATGTGGGCGGGGTCGGTCCGGCTGCCGTCGGCGCGCTGCGGCAGCGTGGTCAGGTATTCGGCGAAGGCGGCGGTGACGGCGGCGCGGGTGTCGTCGTCGATCTCGTACACGCCGTCGCGGACGATGAACCGGCGCTCGTAGTCGTTGATGGTGGTGAGGTTTTCGAGCAGGGCGACGCGGGTGTTGAGCCGGGCTTCCTGCAACACGTGGCGCAGCACGCCGGTGGCGTTGGCCAGGGTGATGGAGCCGATGGCTTCCTCGCCGCCGGCGACGATGGCCCGCAGTTCGGTCAGGTAGGCGGTGGCGAAGGTCCGTACCAGGGTGCCGATGACGTCGTCGGAGAGCGCTTTGGCGTAGCCGAGGAGGGCGACGCTGGCGGCGAAGCGCCGCAGGTCCCAGATGAACGGGCCGACGTAGGCCTCGTCGAAGTCGTTGACGTTGAAGACCAGCTCGCCGGAGCCGTTCATGTAGGTGCCGAAATTCTCGGCGTGCAGGTCGCCGTGGATCCAGACGCGGCTGGTCTGCTTGTCGCAGAAGCTGTCGTCGTTGAACGGCCCGCCGGGGGCGGTCTGGTCGGCGTAGAACAGGCAGGCGGTGCCCCGGTAGAACGCGAACGGGCTGGCGGCCATCTTGCGGAACTTGCGCTGGAAGGCGGCCGGGTCGATGGCCATCAGCTCACCGAACTCGGCGGTCAGGATGTCGACGATCTGCGTCGCGCGCTGAGAATCACTCACGTTCGCGCAGGCTACCCCGCGTCAGCAACAGCTCCGCTGAGTGTCGGCTCAGATCCCAGCGGTACGCCATACCAGGTGGTCGGCGACACGGTGTTGGCTGGTCAGCGGTGCGGCGGCTCAGTCAGCGGGCCGGCGGTGGGATGACGGGCGCGGTGAACGCGTCGACAGACTTCGACCGCGCGGGCGGCTGGCCGGGTCGTGTGCCGGCCGGTGTGCCGGGGCGCGGGTCGCCGGGCGCGGTGGCCGGTTCGGCTGCCAGGTCGGCCGGGGAGGCGAGCGGGTCGGGCCGGTGTACGCCGCCGATGCCGGACCGCTCGGCGGCTATCTTGTCCTGGAGGCGCAGGATGCCGTGCAGCAGCGCTTCTGGCCGGGGCGGGCAGCCGGGCACGTACACGTCGACCGGGATCAGCTGGTCGACGCCCTTGGTCACCGAGTACGAATCCCAGTAGGGGCCGCCGCAGTTGGAGCAGGCGCCGAACGAGATGACGTACTTGGGTTCGGGCATCTGGTCGTAGAGCCGTTTGATCGCCGGGGCCATCTTGTCGGTGACGGTGCCGGAGACGACCATCAGGTCAGCTTGGCGCGGTCCGTGGGCGAACGGGATGACGCCGAGCCGGATGAAGTCGTGCCGGCCCATGCTGGTGGCGATGAACTCGATCGCGCAGCAGGCCAGGCCGAAGTTGAACACCCAGAGCGAGTAGCGGCGACCCCAGTTCAGCACGAACCGGATCGGCTCGCCGAGCACCGCCGGCAACTGCACCACCGCGCCGCCACCTCCTCCGGCTCACGCCGCCCCGCGTACGGTCTCACCCAGTCAACCACACCGCCGTCGCCGGACTCCGCGCTCAGCAGCAGTCGTCGCACTGCTCGCCCCGCCAGGCTTCGACCCCTTCGCGTACGGCGACGGCGGCGATGACCAGGCCGGCGATCGGGTCGGCCCACGCCCAGCCCAGCCAGGCGTTGAGGACCAGGCCGACGAGCAGGATCGCGGACAGGTAGGTGCAGAGCAGGGTCTGGGTGGAGTCGGCGACCACGGTCGCCGAGCCGAGTTCCCGCCCGGTACGGCGTTTGGCCCAGACCAGCAGCGGCATCACGACCACGGAGACGGCGGCAAGCCCGATGCCGACCGGGGACGGTGCCGCCTCGCCCTGGCCCAGCAGGGACCGGGCCGCGTCGAAGCCGACCCATCCGGCGAGGGCGAAGAACGACACTGCGATCAGCCGCAGCGCGAGCCGTTCCCGGGTCTCGGGCAGCCGGGAGCGGAACTGCCAGATCACCACCAGCGCGGAGGACACCTCGATGAAGGAGTCGAGGCCGAAGCCGAGCAGCGCGGTCGACGAGGCCGCCGCGCCGGCCGCGACCGCGACGACGCCTTCGAGCAGGTTGTAGCCGGCGGTGGCGTAGGCCAGGTGCAGGCTGCGCCGGTTGAGTCGGGCTCGCCGCTGCGGGGCCAGGGTCGACGTGGTGACACTCATCGTGGCAGCGCCGTCGTGCTCGTCGTGCCGCTGCCGTACGCCGGACCCGTGCCGTACGTCGGGCAGAGGTCGACGGCGTCGCCGGTGGCCGCCAGCACCCCTTCGGCGGCTTGGAGCAGGTCCATCAGTTCGGGGCGGGTCAGCGAGTAGAACGACTGCCGCCCCTCGACCCGGTAGTCGATCAGGCCGCAGTCACGCAGGCAGGCGAGGTGCTTCGACACGGTCGACTGCGCCAGCCCGAGCGCGCCGGTGAGGTCCACGACCCGCGCTTCGCCGGCCGCGAGCCGCCGTACGATCCGCAGCCGGGTTTCGTCGGCCAACGACCGGAACAGCGCCACAGCCGGCGTCATCCCCGCCGCGACGTTCGCCGTCACACACTGCCCACCATCATCCATCGCCACGACGCGATGATATCCCACCTGAACGATGAATACCCCAGTCTGCCCGTCACACGCCACCACCTCCTCTGGCTCCTCGCCCTGCCATGTGCCACCCAGGCAACCGCCGCCTGCCGTACGCCGCACCTAAGAGTCCGTTGCAAATCCGGCATCTCCGACGCGCTTTGGCAAGGTCCATTCCGCATGCACGAGGCACCGCACCAGCGGTATACGACTCAAAGTAATTTTAGCGTCACTGCGATCCAAGATAAGCGTAAGACACGGACCTCGCGAGTCGGACACCTCGATACGAGGGCCATCTGGCGCAAAATGCACTCGCCCAAGTTCCAAAATTGGACTTAGAAGCTCCATTGGAATCTCAACAAGCTGATAGACCCAGCTAACACGATCCGGGATGGTCCGCATCTGTATCAAACGATCCACCTCCGATATGTATTCACGAAAGTGCTGCTTAGTCCTACCCTCCCTGGCCTGAGGACCCCTCACGTCCTGGATCCATGACGCCTCGGACATCTTGCTAATATGCACGAAGTTCTTGCTAACATCCTTTGCTGCAGTGCTCTTAATAGCGACTTTCTCTCCATCGATAATCTCATCAATAAACCGACGTGTAGCGCCCATCGGACCGTTAACACGCCGACCAGCCGCACGAGAAGCAGCCCGCAGGGCGTCCTCGAGGCCGACACGATCTAGCTGCTTGCTGTGTGTCGCATGATGGACGCTCAGCCTCGCCCCGAATTCGTCGGCGAACTCAGGGGTCACCATGATTGACCTATCATCAATCCGACACGCAATGGGTGTCGCAATGGCTTCGGCAAGCTGCAGTAGCCTGCCGATCTGGACATCGCGGAGTTGTTCGATAATCCCTACAAGACGAGACCGCTGGCTATCATCTGGCACTAAAAATACTCCTCGCGAGCGCTGTACTGCGAGGGTAAATGTTACAGGGTCAGCCTTCGCCGTTCTCGATAGGCCCGATCTTCAGCCGCGTGAGCAGATCTGCAAGCGTCGCAACGGCAGCCTGTCCGGTATCGGTAGTCCGTACCATGTTGCCCCCTTCCACCCTCACTTCTATACTTATTTCGCAATTGTCGCTGATACACCGCGTTCGCAGACTTGCATTCCTGACAACGACACCCGGACCCGCGATACGCAGAGACAGTTCCGTGTGATGCGGAATCCGCAGAACCTTCGACTGGCTTCCGTAGAGGTCGACGCTCGCGAACTATTCTTTCAACCTCCGCAGCCGCTCTCTCTAGATCCTGGTGTCCCCAAACACGGACCACAAGCCAGCCGGCATTCTCCATCCGCCGATTGGTATCGACATCCCGTCTCTGATTTTCGCTAATCTTGTCCGCCCACCATTTGGAATTGGCCTTCGGCGAGGTGCCATGAATTGGACATCCATGCCAAAAGCATCCGTCAAGGAAGACGGCAACCTTCGCGGAGAGAAAAGCTATGTCGATCGTTCGCCTCGTACCCGGAACGGCCTGACTATGCACACGGTACCGCAACCCACGCTGATAAAGCTTACGGCGCAGACTCAACTCCAACTCCGTATCGAATGACTTCTGCTTGCGCATTCGATCAGAGACACCGGCCGAGCTTGCGGGTGGCTTCATGGCAGCCTTCGGATATCGTCAGAAGTCAAGTGGGTACCGGGCATGACCAACTGATCCATCTCCGGCCTCCGCCCAGATATCATCCAGCTCACTAAGCCAGCGAGTTGGTAGCTAATCAAGGGCGGCACCGCATCCCCGACGTGCCGATACATATTGTTGATGCTCCCAAGAAACCTGTATGAAGATGGAAATCCGTTGAGAATCGCCATCTCACGGACCGAGCATAAACGATCCTGCTCTGGATGAGTGTATCGTCCATTCCCAACATGTGAGCATTCACGCTTTATGGTTGGCGCCGGCCGGTCCCACCACATTCGTCCATAGACGTCTGGATGGCTACCCAGATTTCCTTTCTCGAGACGATCGCGCATCGTAGGAGTCAGCAATTCAATACTGTTTGACGTCGCAGCACGAGAGAGATCGAACCAGGACCCGCCATCCTTCGGGATCAAACAGGTCCGGGCCCGGGCAAGCTCACTGGAGAATCGAGGGCAGGCATGCTCTTTATCTCCAGGATCGGCCTCGCCCTCGTCGAGCTCAGGGAGGTGCCAGATCGCTCTTCTCACATGAGTAGCTTTGATATCCACTTCAAAACCGCGCCAAAGATCTTCTAACGAGAAGAGCGGTAGCCCTCGCCTGGCTGCGATGACCAGCGCCCGCTCTCGTTTCTGAGGAAGGCCGAACTTGTTCAAAAAGTGAGTTGAGTAACGCACATTGTAATTCATCTCTTTAAGGTCGGAAACAAGCAGTGAAAGATGGTCTCTGAACCGACCCATAACAAGCTCTCTGGCGTTCTCCATTACCAGTACAGCAGGCCTCCACTCCTTGACAAAGATTGCGGTACGTCGCACCAGACTGTTTCTGGGGTCATCGCGTAGGTGGTTCTTAGCTAAGGTGCGCGAGAATCCCGTGCACGGCGGGCAGGATATAAGCACCTGGGGCGACGATCGAAGCCTCATTTTTTCGGCCAGCTCATTCGGAGTCGAAAGGCCAAGGTCTGCCGTAACCGGAGTTATCCCGAGATTTGCCAAGTAAGTCGCGTTACATGCCAAACTACCCTTTGGACTACTGGGCTTTCCGAATTGAGCATCTGCCGCACCAACCACGGCGAATTCCGGGTGCGCAGCAAAACCGGCGCTGGCTCCCCCGCCACCAGAAAACAGGTCCACAACGCTTATTGTCATGGTTGCATGATACCCCGGGTTTATGACGGGCACAAGAACCACTGACCAAGTACTTTCTTAGACTGGTCCCACCGATTCGCGCTCGCGATATCTGGAATAATTGCCAGGAACGATCAAAGATCGTCGCGCGAGTCGGCGGAGTCAGGGACAAAAATTCAGAAGGCCTGCACAGGTCGTTATGGACTGTTGACTTTTTCGTCCGCCGCATACTCGATGGCCAAGACCCCGAACGGCAGATCGATGTAAGGCATCTTGCTGCCGCTCTCGGACAGGTCCTAAGAGCCGCCGCAATAATGTCCGAGGTTGTCTCGCGAGTCGACGCAGTGCTCGCGCTTTGCTGCGCTCCACGATCGAGCGCTTCCGGCGGGAAGTTCGGGCTGCCGAGGTGCGCGATGCTCTGATCTACTTTGAGAAATACTTCCTTGGTCGCCGGCATCGTCAGCGGGAACCAGCCAGCGTCATCGGCTCAATAGAAGCCGCGAGGAAGTCATGGGGTGGCGACTACGACCCAGCAGATCAGCGGTTCGCACTCGCCCTCATCGCATTTCAAGTGAGCGCCGCACAGACGGAGGCGCACGAACTGTTCAGCTCGACCTAGAGGGTTATTCAGGCGTGTACATCGCCGCAGGTCAAGCTTATGCTCGACGTTAGCCTGAATAACCCTCCTAGTAGTGTAGACACCTGGTCGACCGCTTCCAGGTTGGCCTTCGTCAAGCGGCCCCAACGACTCCAGCGTGGCTTCCAACTGGTCGGCTAGAGCCCTGGTGATGCTGAGCCGGAACTCTGCCATCCACAATTGACACCTACGCCACTTTCGATGTCTGAACGAGGTTGGATTCTGACACAACGTCAATCGAGCCGCACGAGCGGGGATAGACGGCCAAAGCTCATTGACGCGCGCTGGGACGAACAGCTGTAGCCATCTTCAGCCACCGATGAAGGGCGCAGCGGACCTTAGTCCTGCATGGCGAATTCGGTCGCTTCGGCGAGGATCTCGTCGAGTTCGGCGTCGGATAGGTCACCCTCCGAAAATATCTTGTACATGGTGGCGGCTTGAACCTTAGTAATCATCTCTGGCTTCAAATCATAATCAACAGCCGGGTCAAGTACAGACCTGATCAAAGACTCAGCGCCGATCGGATCGATATCAGGGCCACCATGACTCAAGTCCTCGCGAAGCGCCGCGACGAAGCGGATAATTTCGACAGACGGAGCATTTTCACTGAATCTACGATCAACGGCGATGAAGAAAAGGGACGCGAGGAAGCGCGGGAATCCGTCCCAGCCGTCTCGATCCAACCTCGCTTCGATTTCGTCATTGAGCTCATGCTCACCTCGGACCAAAGTCCGGATGTACATTGGCAACTCGGGGTGCAGGGTCATTGCGCCCGCTTCCTTTCTCGACGTTTCTTGACACCTTGCCAGATTGATTTTGCGGCGACCGCCATTGCACCGGCTGCCATCGCCGCAGCAGTGATCGGATTGTCAACCTCTACACGGTCAGCAACAGGCGAAGGATCGGCCTTCACTGGATGCGAGCTAGTAGCGCCCGGTGGATCCGGGAGACTCTTGAACACAGCCTTCGCGTGCGACTCGGCGTTCGTGAAGGAATCTTGGATGTCGTCTGCTTTCTGAACCTGACGACTCCAGAGCGCATCCTGCCTGCGGCGCCTACGGTCGGTGTCGGAGATCAACTCTTCACCTGAAGGCATGCCCGACGGTTCTTTGAAACCAGCAGCTGGGGCTACTTTTGCGAAGTATGCCTGGTAGTGGCGCTGCGCTCGATCGAGGAGGTTGGCATATCTGCCAGCTTTGGCAGCGGCGATCTGAGCTTCCGAAGCGGCGCGGCTGATATCCGGGTTCGCCGATCCTTCGGACAGCTGGAAATACAGCTTGTACGCTTCGTCGAAGTCTCCCTTGGCCCGCATCGCTCGCACAGCAGCTTCGGCAAGTTGATCTTTGGCCTGCTGCATCTGGGCGATGACCTGCTCCATACTGGAGGACATCAGAGCGCTTTCCGATAGGCGTCGGCTAACCCTAAAGCGGCCTCGACCCGCGTTAGGACTCGGACGACCTCGTCATCGGCTGCCTTCAAGGCCGCCGCCGCTTTCATGACCTCGCCGTCAGCACTGTCACTCACCGTCGCGAATGCCAAAGCGGTACCGCGTTCGCCTGTCTCTGCCGCCCCCTCGAAGCCAGCCCTGCCCTGCGTCATCAAGGTCTTGGCGCGGTCAAGGTCCCGCTTGATGTCGTCGACACTCATGTCAGCCGCGCTCAGCCAAGCATTCCGCTGTAGTTCCGGGTGGCTTCGCCTGCGCCCTGGACGAGGCCGGCCGCGTCTGCGAGGTGCTGTTTACTCTGTTCGCAGCGGCTGATGGCCTCACCGATCAACGGGTGACCGGACCCAGCCGCCGCCGCGCGGAGGCCGGCGATCATCCGATCAAGCGCGTCGGTGGCGGCTCGGATCTGTTGGGTCGTCGCGTTGCCGTGCTGGGCCGCCTGCGCCAGACCTGCTTTGACTTCTTGAATGCTGGACACCCTGTCGCCTCCCCGAGGTCACGCCGCGACATCCACCCGCTCCCGTTGAGCCTATCGAAGGCGGTGGTCCCCACTTCGACCGTGAGGTCTATTCACAGGCCATCCTGTAGAAGTGCAACCCGATAACACAGGAGATCGTTTCTGTGAAGGTCGCGAGCGGTCTGCGGTAGTCGGTGTGCAGGATCCGCCATGTCTTCAGGTTCGCGACGACCTGTTCCACAACCCAGCGGATCTTGTTGACCTGCCTGTTGTATTCCTTCTGCCATTCCGCGAGCTCGCCACCTTTGGGCTTCTTGTACGGGGTGATCATGCCGTTGCCGACGTAGCCCTTGTCACCGATCCAGTCTCCGGGATTCAGGGTGACGAGGACCCCGGTGTCGTTGATCGCGTACGAGTCGTGGTGGTTGCCGGTGACGGGATCGGAGATCCAGGCGAGCGCGCCGTCGAGGGTGCAGGCGACCTGGACGCTCATGCCCGTGGTCTTGTGCTTGCCGGAGTACAGACAGCGGTGCGTGCGCCATGACCAGCAGGGAAGCAGGGTGCCGTCGACGATGTACTGGTCGGTCGGGCTGAGGTCGTCGGCTGTCGGTACGAACTCCGTCAGCACGCGATCGAGGACCGGGGTGATGCCGGTGACCGCTCGCGAGATCGTCGGCTGGGAGACGCCGTGTGCTTCGGCGATCTCCGCTTGGACGCGGTTGCGACGCATGTAGGTCAACGCGACGACGACAGCGCGGTAGAGACCAAGGACCGGGGGCCACGGCTCCACATCCAGATCCTGGCATTCCGCTCGGACCAGCACGCAGAGGTCGCGGATCTGGTCCGTGGTGAAGCCAGTGGTATGATACATGTTCGGCGGTCCGCTTTTCTTTGTGATGTTGTGTGGTAACTCCATCCTACGGAAGAGCGGATCGTCCTTTTATTGGGGGTCTACTGTAGCGGGTCGGAGGCCTGCTGAATAAGCCTCCGTGACGGCGGTCGTGTCAGGAAGCAGTCACTTTGGTTCGGCGACGAAGACGCCAACGCCATGAGCGCTCTCGACAAGGCCCTCCGTGCGCAGGGCGTGCATGGCGTAGCGGATCACCGAGTCCGAGACGTTGTGCTCGGCCTTGAGCTGGGCTGTTGATGGAAGCTTGTCGCCGGGCCGCAACTCGCCGCTCTTGACCTGAGCGCGAATGTGGTCAGCAAGCTTCTCCCACTTGGTGGCGGGCATGGGCACTCCTTGGTCTCCACCCGCCATGAGATCACGCTCGCACCACAGGCAGCAAGATGCCGGTACAGCGAACTAGTGGTGTTGACTTAAGCGAACTACTTCGCTTAGGTTCCTCGGTGCGAGGTTTCCTCCTTGGTCTCCAACCTCAGAGGACGCCACGTGGCCGGTCGGGGCGGTCGGCGAGTCACGCCGTCGAGCGCCCCGACCCCCAAAGATGTGCCCTGGTCGCCGTACCGCCGAACAAGGCTGCGGCGATCGGCGGCCGGGGTGGCCCCGCAGCAACGGCAACGGGCAGGGCCACCCCATCCACGACCACACCCGAACACCCCCAACGGGAGGCAGACGTGATGCGAGAACTCTGGCAACGCTGGCGACGCCACCGGATGAAGGCCACCCCACCCCGCCAATGGCCCGCCGGCAACGGCGTCCACCGCGTACCCGCCGACATCCACCGCAACCAACGACGCACCGCGTACCGACCGATCCGACCCTGGCAGATCCGCGCCCACCGCTTCCCCACCGCCACCCGACGCGGCGGCGGCCGCGGCCTCGACCCCGGCGAAGTCACCGCCTTCCTCGACCGCGTCGCCCACGACCTCGGCATCCTCTACGCCGAACTCGACCGCACCATCGAACAAAACGACCGCATCAAAGACGCCCTCCGCCGCTGGCAGACCAGCCAGGCCACCGCCGCCCACGCCGCCGCGAACCACGCCACCGCCACCGCCCAGACCACGATCAAACTGCCCGCCTGGACGGGTGCCGCCCCCGCCACCCGATATGCAGGACAGCCGTGACCGACCCGACCACACCACACACCGTCACCGTCGTCACCTGCCCCCGCTGCGACGGCGACCCCACCACCAGCTGTACGCGCTGCGACGGAGCCGGCAAACGCCGCGCCCAGTTCGTCTGCACCGTCGTCAACATCGACACCGCCGCCGTCGCCTCCGCCAACGTCGTCCCCGGCGCGGTCACCCCCACCCGTACCGACGATGGTCGATTCTGGTGCCTTGACCTGGCACCCGTCGTCGCCGACCTCGCCACCCGCGTCGGCGCCGGACACGTCTACGACCCCGAAGTCCCCGACGAACCCATCTTCGCCCCCTGGACCCAACTCCCCGCCGGTTGGCAACCCGACCTGCCCACCGACCAGCGACACGCCCTCGAAGCCGTGTCGATCGCCGCCGAAGGCTACGAACCCTGGCGCGTCTGGCTCGGCCGCAACACCACCCCACCCGCCCCCGACCCCGCCCGCAGCCTCGCCACCCTCTGCGACACCGCCGAACTCCTCTGCCTCGACCTCGTCGTCGAAGCCCGCCGCGCCCGCCCCGGCAGCGACACCCTCCACTGGGACGTCCGCTTCGAACTGCCCGGCAGCCCCGTCCCCGCCAGCACCGGACGCTACGACAGCTTCACCGAAGCCGCCATCAGAGTCGACATCACCCGTGCCTGCCGCGAACTCGTCGACCGCAGTCGACACGCCCCCGCCCACCACGTCACCCCACGCCCGGTCAACGGCGTACCGCTCGGCCCGCCACCAGTCGACGTCGACCAGCTCGAACGCCGCATCCACGCCGACTGCGTCGCCCTGCTCACCGGCGACCCCACCCCCGGCGCACACGCCATCTGGCGCGACGGCCGCTGGTGGCACACCACCCTGCGCGCCACCGGCACCCCGTCCGGCACCGGACGGGGCGTACGGCTGACCCGCACCTGGCAGCCACCCCCACCGTCCTGGCAAGGCCCGCCGATCCCGCACCAGCCCTGCCCCGACTGCACCCACCTGCCACACTGGACGGATTGCGACTGCGAGCGCATCGGTGGCTGCCGCACCTGCGCCGGCAGCCACCGCATCTACCAAGGCGCCGTCGTCACCATCCACGCCGGCCGCCGCCGGGTCCGCCACCTCAACTGGCCACCCCTCGACGGTACGGCCACAGCCGCACCACAAATCGGCGCCCACCCGAACGGCAAACCGTTCCACCACCTCCCGCCCGAATACCGGCTCGCCCACCACCTGACCGCCCTCGGCCTCGACCCCGACCACCTCGCCACCCTCGACGACACACCGATGTACCTCAACGAGCACGAACTGCTACACGGCTACGCCACCGTCCACCGACCCGGCTGCGACCCGCTCACCGCGTACGCCGAGAACGTCACCAAAGGGCACCCCGGCGCACGCATCCTGCTGCACGCCACCCCGCCGACGGTGCCGTCCCTGGCCACAATGCTCACCCTGGCGTACGCCCTCGGCCTGGCCTTGGTCGTCGGCGTCGCCGACTACCGCCATAACGCCGGCATCCCCCACCAGGCCCAGGGCCTCCGCTGGGGAGTCCGCTTCGCCCCACCACATGCCGCCGCCGAGCAACGGTGGAACCCCGGGGCATACCACCCCGGCCTGCGCACAGCGATCGCCGACGCGCTGGAGTACGTCCGCAACGCCACCGACCGGACCGTACCGGCCGACCCGTCCACCCCGATCCCCGTACCGCACAGCGCCGACCGGCCCGACCAGCCGCATCAGCCCGACGGCAGCGGGCCAGCGCCTGACCCGGTGCCGGCCCTCACCGCCCTCGCCGCACGTCACCCCGGCGTCGCCGTCACCGTCGTCCTCACCCCACACCGCTATGAGGTCTACCTCGAAGACGGCCCGCACCACACGAAGCTGGTGGCCACCGCCAGCACCCTCACCCAAGCAGTCGCCGCAGCGGTCACGACTACCCACGCCTGAGTGTCCCCGCTCGACAGTCGGATCTGCGACGCGACCAGCACTATGGACAGCGAACACCGCCCGTACCCCGGCAGGCTTGGCCGATGGCCCGCAACGCCAAGATCCCCCGCGAGTTGAGTTTCGAACCGTTCTCCGGCAGCCGGGCTGTCGCCGCCGGCCTGATCACCCGGCGCATGCTCCACGGCCCGTCCTGGCGCCGGCTGCTCCACGACGTCTACGTGCACGCAGACTCCTACGACGCCGACGACCACCGGATGTGGTGCCTCGCCGTTGCCGCCCGCCTCCCCGCCAGCGCAGCTATCTACGGGCTCAGCGCCGCCTACCTGTGGGGCGTCGACCTGCTGCCACACCGCCGCCCCGGACGGGCGGTAGTGCCCGTGCAGGTCGCCGTCCGGCCGGCGGCCCGGCCAGAACCGCACCTGATGATCAAATACACCAATCTGGTCCTCGACCCGGAGCACGACGTCACGTCACTGTCCGGCATGCCCGTCACCACCGGGGTCCGGACCGCCTTCGACCTGGGAAGGGCGCCGTCCCGCGCCGACGCACTCATCGCCCTGGACGCCATGCTCCGCCGCCGTACCCTCACCAAAACCCAGCTCACGGCATACATCGACCACCACCCTCGCCGGCGCAACGTCACACAACTCAGGGAGCTGGTCATGCTTTCTGATCCGTTGAGCGCCTCGCCGATGGAGAGCCGGCTACGCCTCCTGCTGCACGACGCCGGCCTGCCCAAACCCACCCCGCAGTACGAAGTGCGCACCCCGGACCCGACAGGCGGCGTGAAGTTCATCGCCAGGGTCGACCTGGCGTACCCGCAGTGGAAGATCGCCATCGAGTACGAAGGCGACCATCACCGGGAGCGGGCAGCCTTTCGCCGTGACGTGCACCGCTTCAACGCCCTGCGCTCCGCCGGCTGGCTGGCGCTGCGCTTCACCGCGGACGACGTACTCCGACAACACGGGCAACTCGTGCAGACGGTCCGGCAGGCGATCGCCGAGCGCGCCAGCTGACCGCGTCGAGTTGAGGGCTGGCGTACGTAATCCCGCGAAATTACGTACGTGAGCCCTCAACTCGACGCGAGCGACGCAATGAGCCACTCGACGAGCCACCGCGAAACCGGCTCACGGCAGGACCTCCTCGCCGTACCGTCGGAGGGGTGAACGACTCCGACTGGTTCCTGCTCGGCGCGCCCTGGGACAGCTCAGGCCGCAGCCGGGGCGAGGAGCAGGCGCCGGACGCCCTGCGCGCCGCCGGCCTGCGCGACCTGATCAACGTCGACTGTGGCGACGCCGCGACCCACATCGGCAGCAACCACCGCGACGACATCACCCAGGTACGGGCGCTGCCAGACACCGTCACCGCAGCGCACACCCTGGCGGCGACGTTACGGAATTCCATGCGGGACCACCCGCAGCGCCGGCCGCTCGTCGTCGGCGGCGACTGCAGCCTGCTCCTCGGCGTGTTCGCCCAGCTCAGCCCGGCGCTAAATAACGTCGGACTCTGGCTGGTCGACGGCCACCCTGACTACTTGGCCGCAGCAGACTCGGAGACCGGTGAAACCGCCGATCTGGAACTCGCAGTGCTGACCGGCGACGGTCCGGCGGAGTTGATCGGCCTGGCCGGCACCGTCCCGATGATGAACGCCCGGCACGCCGCACTGATCGGGCACCGCACCGTCGACCTCGACCCCGACTCGGCGGCCGAACTGGCCCGACTGCCCTCCGGTCTGTTCACCATCGACGCTCCGCAGGTACTCCGCGACCCGGCCGGGGCGGGCGGCCGCGCCGCAGACTGGGCCAGCCGGCTCGGCCTGCCGATGTGGCTGCACCTCGACGTGGACGTGCTCGACCCGTCGGTGATGCCGGCAGTGACGTACCCGCAGGACGGCGGGCTCGACTTCGACCAGCTCGCCGCCGTCCTCGCCCCGCTGGCGGCGTCGCCGAACCTGGCCGGTGTCAGCGTCGCCGACTTCCGCCCCGACCTGGACCCGGACGGCCGGCACGCCGACGACCTCGTACGGCTGCTCGACTCGACTCTCTGACCGGCCGCGAGGCGAACGATCCGCCAACCGGAAGTGGCGGTTCAGTAGGTGGGGCGCTGCAGCAGGCTCAGGAACTCGATGAGCAGGTGTTCGCGGAGGGACGGCGGGGCAAGGTCGAGCACGGTGTTGACCACCGCCATCCGCTCCGGCAACGGAGACGAAGAAGGAGACGGGGCACCACCAGCGGAAGGACTGCCCAACCCCAGTTGGCCAGCGAGCGCAGCCACGACGTCCGGGGTAAGGGCCGGCCCTGGCGACGCCGACGACCCATGCGACGCCAGAGCGCCAAGCATGGCGGCCAGCTCAGGCGGCAACGTCACCGGGCCATGGGCCTGCGCGGCAGAAACGGCATCCGCCAGGGCGTCAGCGAAGGACGGTGCTTCGTCCGCCACCGACGCGGCGACGCTCAAATGGATGCTGGCCGGGATGTCGCCGTACGACATCTGGGGTTGGGTGTGCCAGCCGCGCGCCGCCAACTCGTCGGCCAGGACGAACACATCGACGGCGGGATCGGACGCCATGAAACAGACTACTGTGGACTCCGGCTCGGCGAGCAGCCGTACGCCGTCCGTCGCCCGTACGGCGTCGGCCAGCACGTCCACTGCCGTCAAGGTTGTCTGCGCCAGTGCCAGGTAGCCGGCTTCGCCGAGGTGGCGCAGGACGGCGTACGCGGCGGCGATCGGCCCACCCGAGCGGGTGGAAAGCACACCTGGGTTGATCATCGTGTAGCCGGGCCAGTCGGCGTACGCGAAGTACTGCGGGCGGCGCAGCGACGGATCCCGGTGCAGGAGCACCGACACTCCCTTCGGCGTGTACGCGTACTTGTGCAGGTCAACCGAGATCGACGTCACCCCGGGCACGGTGAAGTCGAACGCCGGCACCGGCCGGCCCAGCCGCCGCAGCCACGGCAACGACCAGCCGCCGAAGCAGGCGTCCACATGACACCGCACCCCGGCCTCCGCCGCGAGTGACGCTATCTGCTCCACCGGGTCGATCACCCCGTGCGCGTACGACGGGGCCGAGCACACCACCAGCACCGTGTCCGGGCCGATCGCCGCCGCGACATCCGCCGGATCCGGGCGCAACGTGACTGGCGACACCGGCACGGTGTCCACCCGTACGCCCAGGTAGTGGGCGGCTTTGGCGAACGCGGCATGCGCGCTGGCGGGTACCACCAGGCGAGGGGCAGTCACCTCCGGCCGGGCGTCCCGGGCCGCCTTGACCGCCAGGATCAGCGACTCGGTGCCACCGCTGGTGACACTGCCGACCACATCCGGCGCACCGGACGACGCACCCGGCGCGCCGGAGGTCAGGCCGCCGCCGACCGGGCCGCCGCCGAGCAGCGCGGCGGCCGCGCCGACCAGGGCGTTCTCCATCGCCAGCAGCGACGGGAACGCCGTCGGGTCCAGCCCGTTGACGTGCGCCGACAGCCCGTACGCGGCGTGCGCCAACTCGTCGAGCCCGACGACCGCCGGATCGTAGACGTAGGCGAACAGCCGTCCGCCGTGCGTGGGCGCGTCACCGGCCCGCAACGCCCGAATCTCGTCCAGCACCTGATCACCTGGTACGCCGTCCACCGGCAACGCTCCCGCCATGGCGGTCACGCTAGCTCAGCGCGACGGCGGTCCTGCTAGCGCAACGGCGGGAGCGCAGACGCGTTGACCTGGGCCAGCTTCTCCTCGGTCAGGTCGTAGCCGCGCAGCAGCAGCACCGGCACCGCCACCAGGATGGCCGGCAGCAGGGTGAAGCCGAGCAGGACACCGAGCCGCGCCGACGTCGGCTGGGCCGCGTCGACTCCGGCCCGCGACGACACGTAGCCGGAGACTTGCAGCACCAGGGCGTAGATGCCGGGGCCGAGCGCCAGCCCGAACGTCTCCCCGGCCGTCCACAGCCCGGTGAACACCCCGGCTTGCCGCCGACCGGTCCGGGCGGTGTCGTAGGCGACACAGTCCGGCAGCATGGCGAGGGCGAACACCTGCTGGCCGGCGTACCCGGCACCCATCGCCGCGACCAGCACGTACACGCCGACTGCCGGCAGGACCAGGGCGGTGGCCAGCACACCGGCCGCCCCGGCGAGCAGCAGTGACGCGACCACCAGGGCGCGCAGTTTGCCCCACCGCTTACCGGCCCACGACCACAGTGGCATCACCAGCAGCGCCGGCCCGACGAAACAGCCGAACAGCAGCGTGGTCCCCAGGTCCGGCGAGTCGAGGATCTGGCCGGCGAAATATTTCACCCCGGCGAGGACGGTGGCGATCCCCGCCGACTGGATCACGAAGCAGGCCAGCAGCAGCCGGAACGGCCGGTTGCCGGCGGCGACGGCGAGCTGGGCGCGCAGCGACGGCTCGCTGGCCTGGACCGATCCGGTCGGCGCGCCGGCCGTACCGGCGAAGACGCCGAGCGTGCCGACCACGATCAGCGCGGCGACGAAGACGCCCATCCAGCGGTGCCCGGTGATGCCGTCGCCGCCAGCGGTGACGACCAGCGGGGCGAGCGCGCCGGAGACCAGGATCGCCACCGCCAGGACCGCGATCCGCCAGGTCATCAGCCGGGTACGTTCCTCGTACGAGTCGGTCAGCTCGGCCGGCATCGCCACGTACGGCACCTGGAAGAACGCGAACGCGGTAGCGGTGACCAGGAACGCGACGGCCACATAAAGCGCCGGGCCGGCACCCGCGCCGGTGCCAGACGGGGCGGCGAAGATCGCGGCGAAGCCGGCCGCCAGGGCCAGGCCACCGACCAGCAGGTACGGCCGGCGGGCACCCCAACGGCTGCGGGTCCGGTCGGAGATCCGCCCGGCGACCGGGTTGACCAGCACATCCCAGGCTTTCGGCAGCAGCACCAGCAGACCGGCCAGCCCGGCGGCGACGCCCAGGTTGTCGGTCAGGTACGGCAGCAGCAGCAACCCGGGTACGGTGCCGAACGCCCCGGTGACCAGCGAACCGGACGCGTACCCGAGGCGCACCCGCTGCTGGACGGCCATGCCGTCATGGGTACCAGCCGGCGGCCTTCATGTCGACGAAAACGCCGTCGGCGCGCAACGGGCAGCTTTCGGCGCGCAACAACGCCCGAGCCCGCTCCTCATGTCCCGGTGGCAGCCGGCCGGCCGACGTCACCACCCGGTGCCAGGGGACGCCGCCGCCGTGCCGGGCCATGATGCTGCCGACCAGCCGGGCAGAAGAACGACCGGAAAGGTCAGAAAGCGCGTCGGCGATGGCGCCGTACGACATGACGCGGCCGGGCGGGATGCGTTCGACGAGGGCGAGCACTTCCTCCACGTACTCCTGCGGTGTCACCCGGGCCACGATATGAGATCTCCCGCCAGGCATCGCCGGGCAGGGACGCAGAATGGGCGGGTGCGTGCTGAAGTGACGGAAGCCAAGAGGGTGGTAGTCAAGATCGGCTCGTCGTCGCTGACCACGGCGTCCGGCGGGCTCGACGGCGACCGGGTCGACGCCCTGGCCGACGTCCTCGCTTCCCTGACCGCGGACAAGAAGGAAGTGGTGCTCGTCTCGTCCGGGGCGATCGCCGCCGGGCTCGCGCCGCTCGGGCTGACCCGACGCCCGCGTGACCTGGCCGCCCAGCAGGCGGCGGCGAGCGTCGGGCAGGGCCTGCTGATCGGCCGGTACGCCGCCAGCCTGGCCCGGCACGGCCTGACGGCGGGCCAGGTGCTGCTCACCGTCGACGACGTCACCCGTCGGGTGCACTATCGCAACGCGTACCGCACGCTGCGCAAACTGCTCGACCTCGGGGCGGTGCCGATCGTCAACGAGAACGACACCGTCGCCACCGACGAGATCCGGTTCGGCGACAACGACCGACTGGCCGCCCTGGTCGCCGCCCTGGTCCACGCCGACCTGCTGGTGCTGCTCTCCGACGTCGACGCCCTCTACACCGGCGACCCGGCCAAGCCGGCCAGTGAACGGATCAGCGAGGTACGTGACGCCGCCGACCTGGCCGGGGTGGCGATCGGCCGGGCCGGGCGGGCCGGGGTCGGCACCGGCGGCATGGTGACCAAGGTCGAGGCCGCCCGGATCGCCACCGGCTTCGGCATCCCGGTGGTGCTGACCGCCGCCCCGCTGGCCCGAGCGGCGCTGGCCGGCGAACCGGTCGGCACCCTGTTCCACCGGGTGGAGCGCCGCCCGACCGCCCGGCTGTTCTGGCTGGCGCACGCCACCGCGCCCCGGGGCCGGCTGCACCTGGACGCCGGGGCGGTGCAGGCGGTCGTGGCCCGGCGCAAGTCGCTGCTGCCGGCCGGGATCACCGCCGTCGACGGGGCGTTCACCGCCGGCGACCCGGTCGACCTGGTCGACACCGCCGGTGCGCCGGTGGCCCGTGGTCTGGTCAACTATGACGCGGTGGAGTTGCCGACCCTGCTGGGCCGCTCCACCGGCGAGCTGGCCGCCGCCCTCGGGCCGGCGTACGAGCGGGAAGTCGTGCACCGCGACGACCTGGTACTGCTGTAGCAGAACATGTGAGGAGACGACGATGAGCGTGACCGAGCAGGCCCGCCGGGCGCGGACGGCCGCCGACGAACTGGTCACCGCCACCCGGGCGACCAAGGACGCCGGGTTGCTGGCGATGGCCGACGCGCTCGTCGCCCGTACCGCCGAGATCGTGGCCGCGAACGCGGCCGACCTGGACGCCGGACGGGCCGGCGGCCTGTCGACGGCGATCCTGGACCGCCTGGCCCTCAACGAGAAGCGTATTGACGACATGGCGCAGGCGTTGCGGGAGATGGCCGGGTTCGCCGACCCGGTCGGCGAGGTGGTGCGCGGCTCGACGCTGCCCAACGGGCTGGAGCTGCGGCAGGTACGGGTGCCGTTCGGGGTGGTCGGCATCATCTACGAGGCGCGGCCGAACGTGACCGTCGACGCCGCCGGGATCTGCCTGAAGTCGGGCAACGCGGCGCTGCTGCGTGGTTCGTCGTCGGCGGCGCACTCCAACGCCGTCCTGGTACGGGTGCTGCGGGACGCGCTGGTCGGCGCCGGGCTGCCGGCCGACGCGGTGCAGCTGCTGGACGCCTCGTCGCGGGACTCGGTCAAGGAGCTGATGCGGGCCCGGGGGCTGGTCGACGTGCTGATCCCGCGCGGCGGCGCGGACCTGATCCGTACCGTGGTCGAGGAGTCGACGGTCCCGGTGATCGAGACCGGGGTCGGCAACTGCCACGTGTACGTCGACGCCGCCGCCGACCTCGACAAGGCTCTTGCGGTGGCGGTGAACTCCAAGACGCAGCGGCTGTCCACCTGCAACACCGCCGAGTCGCTGCTGGTGCACGTGGATGTCGCGGCGGCGTTCCTGCCGAAGGTCCTCACCGAGCTGCGGGACGCCGGGGTGACGGTGCACGGTACGCCGGAGGTCGCGGCGTTCTCGTCCGACGTGGTGGCGGCCACCGACGAGGACTTCGCCACCGAGTATCTGTCGGCGGACATCTCGGTCGCCGTCGTCGCCTCGCTCGACGCGGCGGTGGCGCACATCAAGCGGTACGGCACCGGGCACACCGAGGCGATCGTCACCGACTCGGCCAGCGCGGCCCGGGAGTTCGTGGCCCGGGTCGACGCGGCGGCGGTGATGGTGAACGCGTCGACCCGGTTCACCGACGGCGGCCAGTTCGGGTTCGGCGCGGAGATCGGCATCTCGACGCAGAAGCTGCACGCGCGCGGCCCGATGGGGCTGCCGGAACTGACGTCCACCAAGTACGTCGTGACCGGCGACGGCCACCTGCGCCAGTAGCCGACTGGCCCCGGGCTCAGCGGCAGGCGCGGATGGCGGCCAGGGCGACGTGTACCTCGAACGGGTCGCCCGCGTCGCTGTCCCAGCCGCCGTCGCTGCGTTGGGTGGCGGCCAGCCGGCGGCGGGCGTTGACCAGCAGCCAGTCGTCGTCGGCCAGCCCGGCGCGGCGCAGCGCGGCCGCCAACTGCGCCACGTCGCCAGGCATCATGCTGGCCAGCCGGTCGTTGAGGACCACCTGCATCCGGGCCGACTCGTAGAACATCGTCTGCCGGTAGAGGGTGCCGGCGGCCAACCAGCCGGCCATCAGATAGGACGGCCAGGTGCCGTCCGGGCGCATCACCGCACCGAGGAACCGGCCGGCCCGCTGGGCGGCGTCGGCGTGGCCGGCGTCGTGTTGCAGGCTGCCGGCGACGCTGAGCCAGTAGCCGGCGTTCGCGGTCAGATAGTAGGTGGCTTCCGGGTCACCGGGGCGGGCCCATTCGGGGGCATCGCCGGCGAGGCTTTCGTCCTCTTCCCAGCTGCCGTCCGGACGTTGCCGGCTGACCAGCCAGTCGAGGGCCTTGCGGGCCGGCGGCCGGCCGAGCGCGCCGAGATCGTCCAACTCGGCCAGCCGGAAGCAGGTGGCGTCGACCGAAGCGACGTCGCCGGCCCAGAGGGCCGGCCAACCGCCTTCGGGCGCCTGACCGATCTCGGCGCTGGCGAGCGCCTCGGGCTGCGGGGCGGCACCGGTACGTAACCAGGACAACCGTGCTCGGTCCACGGTGTCCCCGTGCGCCACCACGAACCCGATGGCGGCATCCATATCGACCACGGGCGAAAGGTTACCGGCGGGTGCGGGATCCCGCCTCAGGAAGTCAGCCAAGGTCATTTAGCCGGCCGGGGATCTGGACGAACCAGATCCCCGGCGGTGCCGGCGGATCAGTAGCTGGGCAGCGACGGGTCGATCTGCTTGACCCAGGACAGCACCCCGCCCTGCACGTGGACAGCGTCGGAGAAACCGGCGGCCTTGACCGCGGCGAGGGCTTCGGCCGACCGTACGCCGGACTTGCAGTGCAGCACGATCTGCCGGCCCTGCGGCAGCTTGGCCAGGGCCTCACCGTTGAGGAACTCGCCCTTGGGGATCAGCGTCGAGCCGGGGATCTTGACGATCTCGTACTCGGCCGGTTCGCGGACGTCGATCAGGAAGAAGTCCTTGCCGGCGTCCTGCCACTCCTTGAGCTCCCGGGCGGTGATCGTGGAGTCGACGACCGCCTCCTCGGCCTCGACCGAGACCGCGCCGCAGAAGTCGTCGTAGTCGATCAGGCCGGTGATCGGCTCGCCGTTCGGATCCTTACGGATCTTGATCACCCGGTAGCTCATCTCCAGGGCGTCGTAGACCATCAGCCGGCCGAGCAGCGGGTCACCGATGCCGGTGATCAACTTGATCGCCTCGGTGACCATGACCGACCCGATCGAGGCGCACAGCACGCCGAGCACGCCACCTTCGGCGCAGGACGGCACCATGCCGGGCGGCGGCGGCTCCGGGTAGAGGTCCCGGTAGTTGGGTCCGTGCTGGTCCCAGAAGACGCTGACCTGGCCGTCGAACCGGTAGATCGAGCCCCACACGTACGGCTTGCCGAGCAGCACGCAGGCGTCGTTGACCAGGTAACGGGTGGCGAAGTTGTCGGTGCCGTCGAGGATCAGGTCGTACTGGCCGAAGATGTCGAACACGTTGTCGTTGTCCAGCGCCACGTCGTGGATCTGGATGCTGACGTACGGGTTGATCTCCCGGACCGACGCGGCGGCCGACTCGGCCTTGGACTTACCGATGTCGGACTGGCCGTGGATGATCTGGCGCTGCAGGTTGGACTCGTCGACGGTGTCGAAGTCGACGATGCCGAGGGTGCCGACGCCGGCCGCCGCCAGGTACATCAGCGCGGGCGAGCCGAGACCACCGGCCCCGACGCAGAGCACCTTGGCGTTCTTGAGGCGTTTCTGACCGTCGACGCCGACGTCCGGGATGATCAGGTGCCGCGAGTAGCGGCGGATCTCATCTACGGTCAGCTCGGCGGCGGGTTCGACGAGCGGGGGCAACGACACGGTGAACTCCCCGGGATCGGCAATGATGGCTATGGCTGCAGGCCATTGTTGCTCGCCGAGCCGCCGCTCGGCCATGAGTAGCGCCACCGCCCGCGATCCGGGATCCGGGAATACCGTCCCACGCGGGTCACCGCACCCGGCGGCCAATGCCCGGCCACGGCATCGGCGGGCCGGGTCAGTGCCCGGCTACGGTATCGGCGGGCCGGTGTAGCGGGTACCGCCCAGGTACGGCCAGCCGTTGGGCAGGCACCCCTGCATGCCGTACGTCTGCTGTTGCATCACCGGCGCGGGTCGCCCGGCGGCCGGGCAGATCTCGTGGCCCATGCCGAACTGGTGACCGACCTCGTGGTTGATCGCGTACGCCCGGTATTCGGCGAGCGGGGCGTCGAAGTGCGGCACCGCCTCCAGCCAGCGGGCCACGTTGATGATCACCTGGCCGGGCAGCCGACAGGAGGTGTACTTCTCGGTGGCCAGCCCGCCCAACGCGCACATTCTCTCCGACGTGCCGGGGCTGGCCAGGTAGATGGTGAACTCGGCGGCGACGGCACGGGGCACCCGCTGCAGCCGGAACTGGCGCGACGCCACCCAGCTCCGTTCGTCGCCGAGGGTGGCGTCGACGATCCCGGCGAACTCGTCGGCCCGTTGACCGATGCCGTCCTCCACGGCGATGTGGAACCGGCGCAGGTCACCGGCCCAGCCGAGCACCGGGCCGGCCCCGGTGAGGTAGCCGAACGTACCGGGTCCGGTCACCGGATGACCGGACGTCGACGGCCGGGGAACGCCGCCCACCCCGCCGGGTACGGCGGCGTCGGGTACGGCCGACCCGGCACCGGGACCCGGTTCCCGTACGGCCGCCGGAGCCCTGCCTTCGGCGGCGTCGGACCCGCCGTGCACCAGGTCGAATCCGATCAGGCTGGCCGCGACCACCACCAACGCGAGTACGCCGGCCCGCCGTCGACGGCGGCGCGCCCGGCGCTCGGCCGGCGGCCAGCCGCCGGCTGGCCCGGTACCGCGCGGAATCCTTCGTCGGTCGGCGTTTCCCTGCACGACCCGCATATCTGGCTGCCCCTCATGGCGCGCTACGCCACCCACGCCGGTCGAGGTGGTGATGCGGGTCGGGGGGCGGTACGGCGTGGACCCATGGCCTGACGATCACAGCGTGTCACGACAGAGTCGACGAGCCCGATTGACGCGCCGGCATCACCGGTTTATCGGATCAATCTGGCTATTTGCCCCGTATCCCCTGGCCGACCCGGCGGCATCCGTCCTCACAGCGGCGGGCCGGCGTACCGCTCACCAGCCAGGTACGGCCACGGATTGGCCACACATCCGTTGAGGAACAGCGTCTGCTGCATCATCACCGGCGCCGGATCGCCGCCACCCGGGCAGCGTTCGTGGCCGTGCCCCAGCTCGTGACCCACCTCATGGTTGACCACGTACGCCCGGTAGACGTCCAACGGAACACCCGCCCGCACAAAGTGGTCGACCGACAGCCGCCACCGATCCAGGTTGATGATCACCTTGCCCTGCGCCCGGCAGGACGTGTACGGCTTGCCGTCGATCCGGATGTCCACCCAGCCGGCCTGGCACATCCGCGCGGCGGTCTGGGCGGTCGCCAGGTAGACGATGAAATCGTGGTTGCCGCCGCCCGCGACCCGCTGCAGCCGCACCTGGTCACCGCCGATCCAGCTACGCGGATCGGACAAGGTCCGCTCGACCAGCGTGCCGAACTCCTCGACGTCGGCCTCGGAACCGACCTCGACCGCCACCCGGTACCGGCGCAACGTGCCGGACCGGCCGGCCACCGGCCCCTGCGTGGCGCCGAAGTCGAACTCGCCCGAGCCGGCCGACGGCACCGGACCCGCCAACCGCAGCACCGGCGGTGGCGGAGTCGTCGGTGCCGGCGCCGGCGTGGTCGGTGCCGGGGTGGGGCTGGCGTTCTCGTCCGCCGGTGCCGTCGTCGTGACGGGCGCGGCGAGCGCGCTGGAGCCGGTGTCGGCCGTGATCCGGAACAAGGCGATCCCGATCGCCGCCAACCCGACCACGGTCACGAGCAGTGCGCTCAGCACCGGCAACCGGGACCGCTGCCACCACGACCGGGACCGCGGCCGCGACCGCCGCTGCGCGCGAGACCGCGCCGGGGCGGCGGCCCGACGGTGTACCCGGCTGGTGGTCGCCCAATCCGGGCCAGAGTGACGGACGGGGCGTGTGCTACCAACAGACATCGCCGACCAGCCTGCCACAACCTCCCGCCCGGCGGTCGCCCCCGCCACCCCGCCAGGCCGGCTACCGCCAGGCCGGCTACCGCCAGGCCGGCTACCGCCAGGCCGGCTACCGCCAGGCCGGCTAGGCCAGCAGGGCGTCCAGGCGTCGGTTGACGGCGGCGAGAGTGGCCCGCACCACAGCCTGTCGGGGATCGCCGGAAACGACGGCGGAACCGGCCAGCTGCTCCACCCAACCACCGCAGGCGAGCAGCACCACGACCACGGACACCTCGACCCCGCCCATCGGGACGACCGCCGCGTGTTCCACGAAGCACCGTCCCCGGTCAGGTGAACCCGGCGTACCGCTGAGCAGCTGCTCGATCGCCGAGGCCGCCGCCACCGCGCACAGCCGCAACACGTACCCGTCGACGGCGGGCCCGGTCGCCACTCCGGACGCCGGCCGCGCACCGGCGGTCAGCCGTACCTCGACCGTCGCGTCCACCCCGAAGGTGCTGACCTGTACGTGATCGAGAACGACCCGTGGGCCGGGGCGTCCGCCGGGGTTCAACGGACGTGGTGGGCCGCTTTCCGGACCGGTACCGGGTTCCGGGCACGCCATCGGAATCCCGCTCGAGGGCTGATCCTCGGCGGCGGGTCGGGTGCGCTGCGGCTGGCGGCGGCGGCGCGGAACGTCGGCCGGTTCCGGGGGCGCCCAGCCGGGAAACGACGGGCCGGGCGGCATCGTCTGGCGTACGCCGGAGGGCAGTGCCGGCAGGGCCTGGGCCGGGTCGACGCCGGGCAGGTTCTGCGGCGCCGCGGCGAGTCCCATCCGTTCCTGCAGCAGCCGGGCCACCAGCCGGCTCACTTCGGCCGGATCCGCACCCTCCGCCAGGTCCAGCCGCAGGCTGTGCGCCCCGGCGTCGGTGGTCCGCAGCGAGGCGTCGCGTACGCCGCCGACGCCCCGGACCGCCGCGAGGATGGCGTTGACGTCGAACCCTTCCGGCCGCTCCTGGGGCTGCTGGGAGGTGTCGCCACGCCGTAGGTGCGAGGCGATCCGGGCGAGTTCCGGCGTTTCCGCCGCCGGCTCGACCGCTGGTGGCTGTGGCACGACTGGTACGTCCGGATCGGCGGGGACCCGCTGCGGCAGCGCGTCGAGGGCGGCGGCGGCGATCGGAGTGGACGGGTCGGCGAAGACCGGGCCGGAGACCGGTGCGACCGGTGGCTGGTCGGCGGCCTGCCCGGGCTGGTCGGCGGCCTGCCCGCCGCCGGTCGCCGGACGGCTCAGGGTGACCCGGCGACGCTGGGGCGGCCCGTCGACGGCCGCCGGCGGCGTCACGGGCGTCACCGGCTCGTACCGAGGCTGACCCGCCGCTGGTTGATACCCGGACGTCTGGCCGAGATCAGTCGGCCGGTCCGGACGCCAGGGTGCCTCGTCGTGCGGCATCGCGGCGCGCGCCGGCTGTTGCTCGCCCGGGGACGGCTGTTGGCCCTGGACCGACGGCCCGGTCGGCGACGACCCGCCGCCATGGCTGGGGGCGCGCCCCGAACCGCCATGGGACGGCTCGTGCGGCAACGACCGTACCGGCTCGTGCGGCGACCGTACCGGCTCGTGCGGCGACCGTACCGGCTCGTCTCGCTCGACGTGCTCGGCCGTCCAGCTGGCGTCCTCGTCGCTGGCCCAGCGCGCGGCGGGCGCAGGCGACCAGCCGGGCGCCGAGTCGTCGGCCCACGTCGCCGCAGGTTCGTTGGTCCAGCGGGCCGCGGGCTCGTCCGACCAGGCGCGGGTCGGTTCGGTCGAGGACCAGTCCGGTGCGACGGACTCCGCCGGCCAGGTCGGCTCGGCCGGCGCCCAGCTCTGTCCGTACGTCCAGTCCGGATCGGCGTCGCCCGACCCGGCAGCGGCGGAGGTGGCCTGCGGAAGTGGCCGCTGTTCGGCGGTGGGACCGTCGGCGTCGCCAGGTCCGCGCCCGTCCGCCGCCCAGTCCGGCCGGGGCAGCGCGGAGCCCGGTGGCGACGACCAGGTCGGCGGCGTCCGCTGCGGCGACCATTCGTCGGAACCCGGTTGCGGCCATTCGCCGGTGGATGCCGTACGTGGCTCCTGACCCGACGGCTGTCCCGGGCCGGTCGCCGCCGCCCCGCCCGACCGCTCGCCCGTCACCTGCGGACGCGACCGCTCGGGCTGCGGCCGCTCGCCGGTTCCGCCAGACTGCGGCCACTCGCCCGTCGCGCCGGGCTGCGGCCACTCGCCGGTTCCGCCAGACTGCGGCCACTCGCCGGTCCGGCGCTGGCCGACGACGTCCGGTCGGGATCGCGCCGAACCGGGATGTTCCGGCTCCGCGCCGAGCGCTGAGGCCGACCCGGGTACGGATCGATCGGCACGATCGGCTCGGTCCGCGAGCTGGTCGCCGGGGTCGCTCGCCCGGCCGTCGCGGACGTCGCGCTCACCTTGGCGTCCACTCCGGTCGGGTCCCCGGTCGGCCGGTGAGTCCTCCCACCGCCCGCCGGTCGGCTGCGTCGGCCCGGGATCGGTGTCGCGGCCGGACTCTGACCGCTCGGTCTCGGGTCGGTTGATCGAGGGAGCCTGGAAGCCCGGCGGCGTTCCCGGTCGCACAGGGCGCACGGGTGCCGGCGACACCGGCTGCGCCGAGGACACCGGAACCGCCCTCAGCGGCGTCGACGGCACCGCCCGCGCGGTCTCCTGCCAGCGGGGCGGTGGGTTCACCGGGGTGACCCGTGGTCGGGAGTTGTCGGCGGTCGGCCCCGGGTGGGCGTCGTTCGCGTCGCTGGTGTCGGTGGATTCCCGCGACGGTGCCGGTCGTGGCGTAGGCACCACGGCCCGTCGTCCGGCACCGGCCGGGTCCTCCGAGTAGGGGTAGGGCAACGCGCTGGTCGGGCCACCGCTCGTCGGACCGGCACTGATCGGACCACCGCTCGTCGGGCTGTCGCCGGGCTGACGACGGCCCGGGTCCGAATCCGCGCTGGTCGCGGCGGTGGCGGCGGTATCGGCCGGACCGCGGGTGCCGCGGGCCGCCGTGCCACCGCTGCGGGGCGTACGGGTGAAGGGCAGCACCTCGGCGTAGCGCGTCGGCGGATCAGCCCAGGCCGGTCCGCTGACCGGGGAGTTGTCCGGCATCCAGCCAGAACCCGATCGGTCGAAGTCGAACTCTGATCCAGCCGGGTCCGACCCTCCCGAACGCGCCCCCGCCCAGCCGCTTGTCGCCTGGTCACGACGGTCTCGCGGATCGACTCCGCCCTCGCCCTGCCCCGGTGCGGCCCTGCCGGGTCCACCTGATTCGTCCACCGTGCGCTCCTCGGTCGCCCCCGCTGAGGCTACCGTGTGCTGACAGTGGCGATAAGTTGCAACGTCGGGCTAATTGACGGGCCAGGTGGTATGCACTGATCGTTCGCACGCCGACCAGAGGTTCCGCCCGTACATCCGGAGGTTCGACATGACTGCTGCGTCGAGCGGCGCACAGACGGCCGGCAGGTCAGCTAGGCTGCCGCGCTCGGCGCGGCGCAAGCAACTACTCGCCGCCGCCCAAGAGGTGTTCGTCGCGCAGGGTTACCACGCGGCGGCGATGGACGACATCGCGGAACGCGCGGGCGTCTCCAAGCCGGTGTTGTACCAACACTTCCCCGGCAAGCTGGAGCTGTATCTCGCCCTGCTGGACACCCACTGCGACGCGATCATCGCCAAGGTGGCGGCGGCGATGGCGGCGACGAACGACAACAAGGAGCGGGTCAGCGGGGCGGTGCAGGCCTACTTCGACTTCGTCGACGAGGAGAGTGGCGCCTTCCGGCTCGTCTTCGACTCGGACCTGCGCAACGAACCGGCGGTCCGGGAACGGGTCGAACGGGTCGAACGGGACTGCATCGCGGCGATCACCGACACGATCATCTCGGACACCGGGGTCAGCCGGTCCCGGGCCGAACTGCTCGCTTCCGGCCTGGTCGGCGCGGCGGAGACCGCCGCCCAGTTCTGGCTGGCCGGCGGCCGCCAAGTGCCCAAGGACGAGGCGGAGGCGTTGCTGGCCGCGCTGTCCTGGCGCGGCATCGCGGGCTTTCCGCTGCAGGGCGAGGCACCCGGGGAGGCACCGGGCCAGCCGCCGGCCCCGTCACTGGACGAGGCACGGGGCGAGGCATCCTGACCGCAGCGGGTCCGGATCGGCTAACCTTCGCGATGGCGTTGCTTTCGCCCACATCAAGGAGGACCTGTGGAGGTCAAGATCGGCGTGCAGTACGCGCCGCGCGAGCTGGTGCTGGAGAGCACTCAGTCTCCGGCTGAGATCGAGGAGCTCGTGACCCAGGCGATCGCGAGCGAGGGCACCTTGTCGCTCACCGACGAGCGGGGTCGCCGGGTCATCGTTCCGGTCAGCAAGGTGGCGTACGTCGAGATCGCCGAGTCGGCGCCCCGCGCGGTCGGGTTCACCGTCCGCTGAGTTCCTCGCGTCGACCGGAACGGTGTTCCGGTCGACGCCATCCAACGCCGGGTCGAGCTGATCCCACTCGGGTCGAAACTCCCCGTTCCGCTGGTGCATGCACCCCCCGCGCGGTTGCCGTCCGTCCACGGCGGCGGGCTCTCCACCCCCGAGCACCTGTTATCCAGGTCACATTTTGCTACCCTGGTTACGGTCCGCGCCATCACTATTTTCCGCATCGGCGCAGGCTGTCGGTTACCATGGTCGGCAGATGCTGCGGCCGTCGAGTCAGCTCGAGCCGGGTACGCGGCGCGCGTGCGGCCCGCGACCTGACGTTCGCGTGTGGCCCGCGCCAACCGGATCCCGCGCCGCCCCGGCGCCACAGACACCGCGCCACCCTGGCGGCGCGCCGAGACGGCGCCCGCCGTGGCGCCACAGAGAGATCGCGCCAGCACGGCGCCATACCAATCGCGCCCTCGCGCAACGAACGGGGCGCACCACGAGAGGGCACCCCCGACACCCAATGACTGACATCACCGAACAGAACGCCGGATCCGATCCGGCCACGAAGGCACCGACCCGTCCGGACAGCCCGACCTTCGCCGACCTGGGCGCACGGCCCGAGACGGTCCGAGCGCTCGCCGAGGTCGGCATCGTGCACGCCTTCGCGATCCAGGAGTACGCCCTGCCGATCGCGCTGCGCGGCAGCGACCTGATCGGCCAGGCGCCCACCGGCACCGGTAAGACCCTCGGCTTCGGCGTACCGCTGGTCGACCGGGTCTTCGCCCCGTCCGAGGGTGCCGACGGCCTCCCGCAGGCGCTCGTCGTCGTACCGACCCGCGAGTTGGGTCTGCAGGTCGCCAAGGACCTGGCGGCGGCCGGACGGACCCGTGGCGTACGGGTGCTGCCGATCTACGGCGGCGTCGCCTACGAGCCACAGATCGAGACGCTGCGCGCCGGAGTGGAGATCCTGGTCGGCACGCCGGGCCGGCTGATGGACCTGGCCAAGCAGAAGAAGCTGCGGTTGGACCGGATCCGTGCCCTGGTGCTCGACGAGGCAGACCGGATGCTCGACCTGGGATTCCTCGACGACGTCGAGCGGATCCTGGCGATGCTGCCGGAGGACCGGCAGACCATGCTCTTCTCCGCCACGATGCCCGATCCGATCGTCGCGCTGTCCCGCCGGTTCCTGCGGCAGCCGATCACGATCCACGCCGGGCACTCGGCCGAGACCGCCGCGTCGCCGTTGACCCGGCAGCTGGTCTACCGCACCCACCCGATGAACAAGATCGAGATCGTGGCCCGGATCCTGCAGGCCGACGAACGCGGCCTGACGATGATCTTCACCCGGACCAAGCGCGCCGCCGATCGGGTGGCCGAGGACCTGGACTTCCGCGGATTCGCGGTGGCCGCCGTTCACGGCGATCTCGGGCAGGGCGCACGTGAGCGGGCGCTCCGCGCGTTCCGTACCGGCAAGATCGACATCCTGGTCGCCACCGACGTGGCCGCCCGGGGACTCGACGTCTCCGGCGTGACCCACGTGATCAACTACGACTGCCCGGAGGACCAGGACACCTACACCCACCGGATCGGCCGGACCGGCCGGGCCGGGGCGACCGGTGTCGCGGTCACCTTCGTCGACTGGGAAGACATCACCCGGTGGCGGATCATCGACAAGACGCTCGGCCTGGAGATGCCCGAGCCACCCGAGACCTACCACACCTCGGAACATCTCTACACCGACCTCGACATCTCCCGGGACGTCGCCGGAACGTTGCCGAGCGCGGAACGGACCCGGGCCGGCCTCTCCGCCGAAGTCGAGGAAGACCTCGGCGGTCGGTCTCGGTCCGCCGGACGCCGGCGCGACGGCGGACGCTCCGAGCGCGGCCCGCGCGGCGAAAGCCGGGGTGGAGAAGGCCGAGGCGGAGTCGGCCGCGCACGTCGCCGCTCCAGCACCCGGTCCGGTGACTCCGACGGCACCGCCGGCCCAGCCGACACCGTCGTGGCCGACCCCGACGGCACCGGTACGTCGACCCGTCAGCCTCGTCAGCGTCGCCGCCGCCGGGCCGGTCAACTCGTCACCGGCCAGGACGGTCCAGGCGGGGCCGACAACGGCGGCGCGCAGGCCGATTCCGGCAGCACGCAGACCGATTCCGGCAGCGTGCAGGCCGATTCCGGCAGCGTGCAGGCCGGGCCCGGCACTGCGCAGACCGGCGGCCGGACGCCCCGGCGGCGCGGCGAAGCCCGTATCGACGGCCGGGCCGACAGCCTGGCAGCCGCCCGTACCGGTGGCGGCCCGGACCCCGCCGTCGGCGGGGTCGCGGGTGCCGCCGTCGTCACCGAGACCGCGTCGGACGGTCCCACCCGGACCCGACGTCGCCGTCGGCGCGGCGGCAGCGGCGACCGGACCGGCAGCGGCAGCGGCAGTGGCAGCGGCGACAGCCAGGTCGGCCGGGACTCCGGCACCGACGCCTGACCGCCCGATCAGCCCGAACCGCCCGGGTCCGGGCCACCCGGGCCTGATCCGGATCATTGACCCATGCCGGAACCACTGGACGCCGCCCTCGCCGACCTGCGCGACCTGCTCCTCAGCCCGACGCTGAACCGAGCCGTCGCGGCAGGTCGGCGACGCGGCGCCACCCCGTCACTCACCCGCGCCGAACTCCGGCCGGTCGCGCTGCGCGCCGGCACCCACCTGCAGATCGTCACCACCGACGGATCGCGCCCGTCGACCCGCAACGTGGCTCCCGGTCCGGACGCCGAAACCGCCGTCGACGCGCTGCTCGCCGAACCGTTCGGCAACTGGCACGTCGAGACCGCGGACGCCACCGTACAGCTGCGGGTGACCAAGAAAGGCGACGCTCAGGTGTACCGGGTCGCGGCCAGCCGCCCGGTCGGCGGCCCGACCGGCCACGACCGGGCCAAACAGTATCTGCTCGACCCGGCCGATCCACTGTTCACCGCGATCGGCGCCAACGCGGCGAAACGTCGGCAGGTCGACGCGTTCCTGCGGGCGCTCGCCGCCACCCTGCCGGACCCGCTGCCCGCCGGTCCGCTGCGGGTGGTCGACCTCGGCTGCGGAAACGCCTACCTGACCTTCGCCGCGTACCGTTATCTGGTCGACCGGGGCGCGCAGGTCACAGTGACCGGTGTGGACGTCCGCGAGGACCAGCGCCGCCGCAACACCGCGTTGGCCGCCGAACTCGGCTGCGCCGACCAGGTCCGTTTCGTGGCCGGCACCATCCTCGACGCGCCCGTCGAGCCACCGCCCGACCTGGTCCTCGCGCTACACGCCTGCGACACCGCGACCGACGAAGCGCTCGCTCGGGCGGTCGCCTGGCGGGCGAAATGGGTGCTCGCCGCGCCCTGCTGCCACCACGACATCGCCGCCCAGCTGCGCCGCGCGCCGGCACCGGACCCGTACGGACCCCTGGTCTCCGCCGGCATCCTGCGGGAACGCTTCGCCGACGTCCTCACCGACACGCTGCGCGCGACGCTGCTGCGGGCACACGGCTACCGGGTCGACGTGGTCGAGTTCATCGACTCCCAGCACACCCCACGCAACCTGCTGCTGCGCGCCCGCCGGGGCGGGGGCGGCGACCGGGAGGCACACCAGCGGGCGTACGCCGAGCTGACCACCGCCTGGCCGGTCAGCCCACGGCTGGCGGCCCTGCTGGTCAGTCGACCGTGACGGTGAACTCGGCGGTCCGTACCTCACCGGCCACCTGGAAGTCCAGGAACAGCCGATAGTCACCGGGACTCGGCGCGGCCAACCAGAACTTCACCGCACCGTCCACCAGATCGGGCTCGGGGTGCACGTGCAGATAGCCCAGGTCTCCGGCGCGCAACGCGACCAGGTGCCCGTACGCGCCGAGGTAGGGCTCCAGATCCGTCACCGGTACGCCGTCGCGCGTCACCCGGAACAGCAGCGGCGCCGACGCCCCGACCTGCGGGGCACCCTCCATCCGTACGGTGAAGTCGTCGACCTGGGCGCTGGTCGTCGCCGCCGGCAATCCGACCGGGGCGTAGTCGCCGGCAACCACCAGGTCGACGCCGAGCGTCATCGCGCGCGGGGTGCCGCCCGGTTCCCGTACCGAGAAGTCGGTGTAGACCCGCCAGATCCCGGGCGCGTCCAGCCGCAGCGGCACGCTCCAGGTGCCGTCCGGGGCCAGCTCCGGATGTAGGTGCTGAAAGCCGGTGAGGTCCCGCCGGGCGACGATGAGATGCAGCCGCTTCTCGTGCACCACCTCGAACTCGGTCACCGGCTGGCGGCCCGCACCGATCACCTGGAATTCGAAGTCGGTGTCGACGCCGGCCGTCAGCACGGTCGTCGCCGGCACCAGCGTGTAGCCGCTGTCGCTGAGCGACAGCCCGGCGACCTGGCCGTCGCCGCCGTCGGCTCCGTTGCCGTGGTTGTGCGCCTGGGTGCCCGGCGGGTGGGTGTGGTCGCCGGAGGTCGCCGCGTACCCGCTGCCGGCGGCGGCCGGTCCGGTCGGTGCGGTGACCGCTCGGCCGAGGGCGAAGCCGGCCAGCAGTGCGAGCAGGAACCCGCCCACCGCAGCGGCGAGCCGTAGCGTGCTCATGTCCGGCACCGGACTTCCCCTCCCCGCCGACCTGGTCGTTGTACCGACTCAGTCGTGGTCCCGACTCGGTCATGGTCGACTCGTGTCGCTCGTCCCGACGGTAGCGGGCGGCGGATCGCCGCGACAGTCGCTGGCGAGCTCATTGACCGGCCGGCCGTGGCTTTCGTAACCTTCGGTCGTTGTACCCCCTGTGACCGTTATCAGCTTGGCAGGCCATACGGCCGTCCTCGTCACCACTGTCACCGCCGCGTTGTTTCCGGTGCCGGCTCAGGCCCAGGCGAACCTCGCCGACCTGACCCGTCGGATCGACCAGGCGGCACACCAGTTGGAAGCGGTGGTCGAGCAATACAACGAGATCCGCGTGCAGCTGCACGCCAACCAGGAACGCGCTGGCGGGCTCAGCAGCACCATCACCGAACTGGACGCCCGACTCACCGCCCGCCGCGACGAGGTGGGACTCCTCGCGGCCAGCACCTACCGGGTCAACGGCAGCAAACCGGTCGTCACGTTGCTGACCACCGCGTCCGCCGAACACTTCGTCGACCAGCTGCTGATCGCCGACGTGATCACCCGGGACCGCACCCGGACCATCGCCGAGCTGCGCGAAGCCCGGGACCGAAGTGAAGCCGCGCGCCGCGCCGCCACCGCGCTGATCGAGCAGCAGTTGCTGCAGGAGCAGCAGCTGGCGGCGAACCGGCGGCAGATCGAGGGCGAGATCCGGCACCTGACCGAGCTGCGCAACCGGCAGCAGGCGCTACTGAGCCGCTCCGGCGCGGCGGCGGCCGGTCGCAGCCCGGCGGAGGACCCGGCGGCCAACCGTCCGTCCGGGACGGTGACCGGTCGGGCCGCCGTCGCCGTCGCCTTCGCGTACGCCCAGCTCGGCAAACCGTACCGGTGGGGTTCCGCCGGACCGGGCTCGTACGACTGTTCCGGCCTGACCTCGGCGGCGTGGGCGAAGGCCGGGGTACGGCTGCCGCACAACGCACGTCGGCAGTTCGGCGTGGTCACCCGCGTCAGCCGGAGCCAGCTCGCCCCGGGCGACCTGGTCTTCTTCTACAGCAACGTGCAGCACGTCGGCATCTACGTCGGCGACGGCAAGATGATCCACGCGCCCCGGCACGGTGAACGGGTCCGCGTCGAGCGGATCGACTACCAGCCGATTCGCGGGTACGGCCGGCCCGGCTGATCCGGTAGACCCTGCTCGCCTGACGGGACCTGATCAGCTGGTGGTGGCGAGGGCAAACGGCAGCACCGCCGGCGCACCCGCCTGACAGAGCAGACGCGCCACCACGGTCAGGGTCCAGCCCGAATCCACCAGGTCGTCGACCAGCAGCACCGGACCGTCGAGGCCGGCCAGCGCCGAGGCAAGATCCGGCGGTACGGCGAACATCTCGTGCAGCGCCCGTACCCGTTGGGCGCTGTTGCCCCGGCCGCCGGTCGCCGGCTCGGACGTCGTGGGTCGCACCGCGCCGAGCAGCGGCAGCCGCCCGACGTCGGCGATCCGCCCGGCGGTGCTGGCCACCAGCGTCGGGCGGGTCCGGGAGGCGACCGCGACCACACCGACCGGCCGCGCCGGCCACGGATGGTCGCCACGGGCCCAGTCGGCGAGCACCTCGATCACCGCCCCGGCCAGGTCCTCCGGCAGCTCCCCGTCCGGCTGGCCGGGGCCGACGACCGCCCGCAGTCGGCTACCCCATCCGAGGTCGGACAGGCGGCCGACGGCCCGGCCGGGCAGCGCCTGCTCCCTGGCGTCGATCCGGCCGCGCAGCGGGACCCCGACCGCTTCCAGGCCGGCCGGCCAGAGCTTCTTGGCGGCGATCGCCACCCCGGGTCGGCCCAGGAACACCTGGGCGGCGCGCAGCGACTCCGCGCCGACCTGGTCGGACAGCCACGGTCCGGCGCAGCGGTCGCAGCGACCGCAGACGGTGGCCTGCGGGTCGTCCAGGCATCGACGGAGGAACTCCATCCGGCAGGCCGGGCCGGCGGGGCCGGTCGCGGCGTACTCGCGCATGATCTGCTGCTCGGCGGTCCTCGCGTCGGCCACCCGCCGCAGCCGGGCGGCGTCGTAGTGCCAGGGTTCGCCGGTGGCGGCCCAGCCGCCGCGGACCCGCCGGACCGCGCCGTCGACGTCGAGCACCTTGAGCATCAGTTCCAGCCGGGTACGCCGTAGGTCGACCATCGGCTCCAGCGCCTGGGTGGACAGCGGCCGGCCGGCGCGCTCCAGCGCGGCGAGCACCGATCGGACCTGTTCCTCGGCGGGGAAGGCCAGCGAGGCGAAGTAGCGCCAGATGGCCTGGTCCTCGGCCCCGGGCAGCAGGACGACCTCGGCGAACCGGTCGCCGTCGAGGGCCCGGCCGGCCCGGCCCACCTGCTGGTAGTAGGCGATCGGCGAGGGTGGCGCGCCGAGGTGCACCACGAACCCCAGGTCGGGTTTGTCGAACCCCATACCGAGGGCCGAGGTCGCCACCAGCGCTTTGATCTTGTTGTCGAGCAGGTCCTGTTCGGCCGCGCGCCGGTCGGCGTCGTCGGACTGGCCGCTGTAGGCGGCGACCGGGTAGCCCCGGGAACGCAGGAACTCGGCGGTCTCAGCGGCCGCCGCGACGGTGAGGGTGTAGACGATGCCGGAACCGGTCAGGCTGTCGAGGTGTTCGGCGAGCCAGCCGAGCCGATGCGCCGGGCTGGGCAGGTCGATCACGGCCAGCCGCAGCGACCGCCGGTCCAGCGGTCCGCGCAGCACCAGGGTGTCGCCGAGCGCTGCGGACGACTCGGGCGCAGCGGACGACTCAGGCGCAGCGGACGCGCCGGACGCGCCGGTGCCGGCGAGTTGTTCGGCCACGTCGGCGGTGACCCGGGCGTTGGCGGTGGCGGTGGTGGCCAGCACCGGCGTACCGGGGGCGAGTTCCCGCAGGAACGTACGGATGCGCCGGTAGTCCGGGCGGAAGTCGTGACCCCAGTCGGAGACGCAGTGTGCCTCGTCGATGACCAGCAGGCCGGTGGTCCTGGCCAGGCTGGGCAGAATGGTGTCCCGGAAGTCGGGATTGTTGAGCCGCTCGGGGCTGATCAGCAGCACGTCGACGGTGCCGGCCTGGATCTCGGCGGTGACCTCGTCCCACTCGTCGATGTTGGCGGAGTTGACGGTCCGGGCCCGGATCCCGGCCCGCTCGGCCGCCTCCACCTGGTTGCGCATCAACGCGAGCAACGGCGAGACGATCACCGTCGGACCGGCACCGGCACCGGCACCCGTACCGGGGTCGGCAGTCGGGTCGGTTCGGCCGTCGGGGGTGCGCAGCAGCGCGGTGGCGATGAAGTAGACCGCCGACTTGCCCCACCCGGTGCGCTGGACGCAGAGCACCCGCCGCCGGTCGACGACCAACGCCTCGATGGCCCGCCACTGGTCGTCGCGGAGCCGGGCCGCCGGGCCGGCGAGGCGGTGCAACACCTCTTCGGCGCGGCGACGTACCTCGGTGCGGTCGACTGTGCCCGTCATGCCGGGACGGTACCAAGTCCCGGCACGACGGGCAGATCGGCGACGCTCCCGGTCACGCGACGATCAGGGCATCCCGATCAGGGCATCCCGATCAGGGCATCCCGATCAGGGCAGTCCGACCCGGGCGGCGACCGCCGTGTCCGGGTGGTCGGCGAAGACGCCGTCCAGGCCCAGGCCGTAGAAGAGCTCGTACTCGGCGGTGATGTCGCCGCGCGCGGTCGGATCGGTGCCGATCCGGTGGTCGGCCGGCAGGAACTGGTTCTCCGCCCGGAACGTCCAGGCGTGCACCACCAGCCGGGCGCGGTGCGCGTCGCGGATCAGCGTCGTCGGGGTACGCAGGCGGCCGGTGGCGTCGCGCGGCACGATCAGGTCCTTGTTGGGGCCGACCCCGTCGGCGTACCCGGCGATCCACCGCAGGCCGGCGGGGGTGGCAAGGTCGGCGTAGGTGCGCGGGTCGCCGTCGACGGTGAAGTCGTACGGTCGGCCGCTGGAGTTGAGCAGCTGCACCAGCCGTACGTCGGTCATCCGGCTCAGCTTGCGCAGGTTGGCCGTCTCGAACGACTGGATGAACACCGCGTCCGTACGGCTGGTGAGCCGGTTGCGGCGCAAGGTCGCGACGAGCGGTTCCTCCAGCGGCAGGCCGATCGACTGGAAGTAGGTCGGGTGCTTGGTCTCCGGGTAGATGCCGATCGTGCGGCCGAGCCGACGGCTCTCGGTCCGGGCCAGGTCGATGATCTCCTGCAGCGTCGGCACCGGGAACTGGCCGTCGAAGACGGTGTTGGTCGGACGAACCTGCGGCAGCCGTTCGAGGGCCCGCAGGGTGCGCAGCTCGGCCAGGGTGAAGTCCTCGGTGAACCAGCCGGTGACCGAGACGCCGTCGATGGTCTTGGTGGTACGGCGGTCGGCGAACTCGGCCCGGTCGGCCACGTCGGTCGTACCGGAGATCTCGTTTTCGTGCCGGGCGACCAGCACGCCGTCGGCGGTCGGCACCAGGTCCGGCTCGATGTAGTCGGCGCCTTGCCGGATCGCCAACTGGTAGGCGGCCAGGGTGTGCTCCGGGCGGTAGCCGCTGGCACCTCGGTGGGCGATCACCAGTGGAGCGGCCTCGGCCTGTGGCTTGCCTCGTTGGGCCGGCCGGGTCGCGGTCGCGGCGGCGGGGATGGCGACGGAGGCCAGCAGCGCGCCGGCGAGCAGCATGATCGGAAGGGTACGCGGCAACGTCGTCTCCTTGGTCGGTGACCTGATCGGCGCCCCGGGCCGGGTCCGGTGCCGACCCGGGTGGGTCGGGATGCGAGGTCCGGGGTCCGGGTCCGGGGCGCCGTTCGCGCCAGTGAAACCCGCCCGGACGACGTACGGACGACCGCCAGTCGACGTACGGGCAGTCGACCGCTGACCGCAAGATGAAAGCCGATCAATCTCCAGTGTGGGCGGTTTTGAGATGGTATGACAGTTCTGATGCGCCGGCCGTTACGAAACCCCGCCCGGATCGTGCCGATCGCGTTCCTCGGCGCCATCACCGTCGGTACCGGCCTGATGATGCTGCCGGCGAGCCGGTCCGGACCCGACCCGGCACCGTTCGTCACCGCGTTGTTCACCGCCACCTCGGCGGTCTGCGTCACCGGGTTGGCCGTCACGGACACCTCGACCTACTGGTCGCCGCTCGGGCTGGCGCTGATCACCGTGCTCACCCAGCTCGGCGGATTCGGAATCATGTCGCTGGCCACCCTGCTCGGCCTGCTGATCTCGCGCCGGCTCGGCCTGCGCAGCCGGCTCACCGCGCAGGCCGAGACGAGCAGTCTGGGCCTGTCCGACATCCGCCAGGTCCTGCTGCGGATCGCCCTGATCATGCTGGGCTGCGAAGCGGCGATCACGCTGCTGCTGGCCGGCCGGCTGTGGTCGGCCTACGACTATCCGCCCGCCCGCGCCCTCTGGTACGGCCTGTTTCACGCCGTACAGGCGTTCAACAACGGCGGATTCGCCCTCTACTCCGACGGGCTGGTCCGGTTCGTCGGTGACGCGTGGATCTGCCTGCCGTTGATCATCGGCGTGGTGATCGGCGGACTGGGCTTCCCGGCGCTGTTCGAGCTGGTACGGGAACGCCGGCGACCGGCACGGTGGTCAGTGCACACCCGGTTGACGATCTGGGGCACGCTCGCGCTGATCTGCGCCGGCTTCCTGTGTTTCCTGACCTTCGAGTGGACCAATCCGCGTACCCTCGGCCCGCTCGACCTGCCGAGCAAGCTGCTGGCCGCGCTGTTCCAGGACGTGATGACCCGGTCCGGCGGCTTCAACACGGTGGACACCGGGGCGCTCAACCCGGAGACCACGGCGATCTCGATCGGAATGATGTTCATCGGTGGCGGCAGCGCCAGCACCGCTGGCGGGATCAAGGTCACGACGTTCTTCCTGCTGGCCTTCGTCATCTGGTCGGAGCTGCGCGGCGAGCACGACGTGGTGATCGGCCACCGCCGGATCGCCGGGGCCAGCCAGCGGCAGGCGCTCACCGTGGCGCTGATCGGTGTCGCCCTGGTCGGAACCAGCACGCTGGCGCTACTCAGCCTCACCCACCAGTTCGCGCCCGAGCAGGTGCTCTACGAGGCGACGTCGGCCTTCGCCACCGCCGGGCTGTCGACCGGCATCACCGGCGACCTGCCGGCGGCGGCGCAACTGCTGCTGGTCGTGTTGATGTTCGTGGGTCGGATCGGCAGCGTCACGCTGGGTTCGGCGATCGCGTTGAACACCCGGAGGAAGCGGTTCCACTATCCGGAGGAGCGACCGATCGTTGGCTGACCGTACCGCCACCAGGGCGACCAGGACCATCGTGATCATCGGGCTCGGCCGGTTCGGCGGCCAGGTGGCCGACTCCATGCTGCGGATGGGATTCGACGTGCTCGGTGTCGACAGCCACGCCGGGGTCGTGCAACGGTGGGCGGACCGGTTGACCTACGTCGTGCAGGCCGACTCGACCGACACCGAGGCGTTGCGACAGCTCGGGCTGCACGACTTCCAACGGGTGGTCGTCGGGATCGGTTCGGACATCGAAGCCAGTGTGCTCACCGTGCTCAGCCTCACCGAGATCGGCGTACGGGACGTCTGGGCCAAGGCGGTCTCGGGAAAGCACGGCAAGATCCTGCGCTCGGTGGGTGCCGCCAACGTCATCTTCCCGGAGGCGGCGATGGGCGAACGGGTCGCCCACCTCATCACCAGCAAGATGCTCGACTTCATCGAGTTCGACGACGGCTTCTCCATCGCGGAGACCCGGATCCCGGCCGACGCGGTCGGCCGCCGTCTGGCCGAGGCCGGCATCCGTTCCAGGTACGGGGTGACGGTCATCGGGGTGAAGGTGCCCGGTGAGCGGTTCACCTATGCCCGCCGGGAGACAGAGCTGCCGCAGGGCGCTCTGCTGATCGTCTCCGGCACCACCGAGCAGGTGCAGCGCTTCGCCGCCAACACCTGAGCGCCGTCAGGTGTCGCCCGGCGCGGCGGACCGGCTGGTCATCCCGACGACCGTCACCGCGCAGTCGGCATCGTCGAGCTGGAACGCCAGCGGCAACGGGTTCGCCGCCTGATAGGTCCCGTCGACCTGGATCACGGTGGACGAGCCGACCGGCAGCGGTCCGGCGTCCGGCGCCGGTCGCAGCCGTACGGTCGCGCCGTCCTGCTGCCAGCGCACCGCCTCGACCGCGCCGAGCCGCTGGTCGCCGGGGAACACGAAGCGCAGCGACCAGTCGGTCAGCTCGGCCGTACCGGTGTTGGTGACCTGGACCGCCGCGACGAACCGCTCCCCGGTGTCGTCGCGGACCTGGTAGTCGACCTGGCACGGAGCCGGCGACTGGGCGGTCAGACCGAACGGCGGCGCGGCGACCGCCTGCCGGGCCCGTTCGGTCGCGGTGGACGGCGCGGCACCGGCCCAGACCAGGGTGCCGACCACCAGCACCCCGATGCTGATCATGGCGGCCTCGGCTCGACGCTGCACCCACGACGTACGGAGTCGGCGGCGGCGGGGTGCCCCCGGTGTCGCGGGTGGACTCGGGGTCGTCGGTGCCGCCGGGGCCGGCCCCACGGCACCGTCCGGACCGGCGGCCACCGCGACCGGAACGTCGACCGGTATCTCGACCGGAACATCCAGATCCATGACCGCCGGATCCATGACCGCCGGATCCATGACCGCCGGATCCATGACCGCCGGATCCATGACCGCCGGATCGTCGTCCGCCGAGCCGGCGATGTCCAGGCCGGTGACCTCCAGGCCGCTGGTGACGCTCACCAGATCGGATTCGGGCAGGGCTGCCGTCGCGGCGGCGGACCCACCGCCGGCCTCCGGCGTGGCCTGCAGCGGCAGGGCGACCATCGACGGGGACAGCCCGGCGTTCACGCCGACCGCCGCGGCGAGGATCTTCGCCACCTCCTCGCTGGTCGGCCGGTCAGCCGGCCGCTTCGCCAGACACCGGTGGGTGAGTGCGACGACCTCCGCCGGCAGCCCGGCCACCGGAGGCATCGGGTCCGGCGCGGTGTGCAGGTGCGCCCGGAGCATCTGGGTGATGGTCGCCGCCTGCCAGGGCAGCCGGCCGGTGAGCGAACGGTAGAGCAACAGCCCGACGGCGTAGACGTCCGTCGCGGGTGACACCTGGCCGCCGTTGAGCCGCTCCGGGGCCAGGTACGCCGGGGTGCCGAGCAGGTTCCCGTCGGGCCCGACGTCGTTCTCCCCGGCGAGCGCCGAGATGCCGAAGTCGACGACCTTCACGCCGGTGCTGGTGAGCATCACGTTGGCCGGCGTGACGTCCCGGTGCACCACGCCGCTGGTGTGGGCGGCGGCGAGTGCCGAGGCCACCTCGGCGCAGGCGACCACGGCGGTGCGCCACGGCAGCCGGTGCTCCCGGCGCAGCCGGGCGGCCAGCGACTCGCCGTCCACCAGCTCCATCACCACGTACGGCAGGGTGGCGTCCTGGCGGACGGCCTCGCCGTAGTCGTAGACGTTGGTGATGTGCGGGTGACACAGCCTGGCGGCGGCCTGCGCCTCCACCCGGATCCGGTTCCGTACCACCTGATCGGGGGCGAACTCCGGGGCGAGGACCTTGACCGCCACCTGACGGCCGAGGATCTCGTCGTGGCCGCGCCAGACCACCGACATCCCGCCGACGCCCAACCGCGCGATCAGCCGGTACCGATCTCCGAGCAGCTGCCCGCCGCCGTCCGCCGGCTGCCCGCCGTGTGCCACCCCACCCATGGTCTGGGAGTTGCCCGATCTGCGGCTTACTACACCTGGCTGCGGAAACGTCAGGCCTTCGGTGGAACAGGTGGTGGGATCAGGTGTGGATCAGGTGGTGGATCAGGTCGTGGACCGGCCCGGTGGATCAGGGAGCGACCAGGAGTTGATCCACCGGGGCGTAGTCGTCGCTCAGCGGCTGGGCGCCGGCCACGAAATCGGTCAACTCGGCACCGGACAGCATGAGGTACTCGTCACCCACCGTAGCGGTCAACCGGGCCCGGACCTCGTCCAGCGGCAACGGCTGGTCGGCGGCGATGATCACGAAGTTGCTGCCGCCGGCGAGCGTCATCGCGTCCGGCCGGGTGACGAGCGCGACCTCGGGGAACTCGGCCGCCACGGTGGCCAGCTCCGCCCGGATGAACCGCAGCGGCGGGTAGTCGATGACGTTCTGCACGTAGATCCCGTCCGGGTGGGTCACCCGGCGGATCTCGGCCATCATCTCGCGGGTCGCCAGATGCCAGGGCACCACCAGATGCCCGAACGCGTCGCCGACGACCAGGTCGGCGCTGTCCGTCGGCGCGGCGGTGACCAGGACCCGGGCGTCCCCGACGACCGCTTCCAGGTTTGGACCCGGCCGTACGTCGAGCTCCCGGATGCCCAGGTCGACGAGGCCGCCGTCGATCTCGTAGACCGTGCTGCGGGTGCCCGGACGGGTCGCGCCGAGGTAGCGGGGCATGGTGAACCCGCCGCCGCCGATGTGCAGCGCGTCGATCGGTTCCCCGGGCGGGGCCAGCACGTCGGCGACCGCGCCGATCCACTTGGTGTAGGCGAACTCCAGGTGGGTGGGGTCGTGGAGATCGACGTACGAGTGTCGGGCCGAGTTGAGCAGCAGCAGCAGCCCGCCGTCGCGGTCCGGATCGGCTTGGACGGTCGCGCAGTGGTACTCGGTCTCCACGTCGCACGGGTCGGGGGCGATCACCGCCAGCGTCGCGACGATCAGCCCGACCGCCGCGATCGCCGCGCGGGTCGCGACCCCGGTCCGGCCACCCGGACCGGGCACGGCGGCCGCCGGGTCCGCCGGACGACTCCGATGCAGGTGTACGCCGAGCACGATGCCGCTGACGCCGAGCAGCAGCGCCAGACCGATCATGATCACACTGCTCGGTAAGGTGGCGACCAGGAAGAACCCGGTGCCCAGGGTGGCGGTGATGGCGCCGAGCGTCCCGATGCTGGACAGCTTGCCGACCACCTCGCCGGTGCGGCGCAGGTCGCCGAGTTGCAGCTTGATGACCAGTGGCGTCACTGCGGACAGCAGGGCCGCCGGCAGCACCACCGCGACCATGGTGAGCAGCAGGATGCCGGCCACCGCGCTGCCCCGCAGCAGCTCCCCGGCGTACCGGACGAGGGGCAGGGTGATCGCGGTGGTGATCGCGGCGAGCACCAGTGCCGCCGGAATCAGCGGACGCGGGTCGCGGCGGTCGGCGAGCCGGCCACCGGCCCAGGTGCCGTACGCGATGGCGCCCAGTGCCACGCCGATGACCGAGCTGTTGGTCTGCAGGGTCACCCCGACGTACGGGCCGACCAGCCGTAGCGCGACGATCTCCAGCACCAAGACGGCGCCGCTGGAGACGAAGACCAGGGCGGCGGCGAGTCCGGGACGCAACGGCGCGGGCGGTGCGTCGACGACGTCAGGTGGTGGCGAGTCCATCGCTGTGATGGTACGCATCCCGGCTGGGCCGGGTGCCGGGACTGGCGCGGCCGGTGCCGGAACTGGCGCGCCGCCTACAACATCGACAGGTGCACGTGGTTGGTGTGGTCGCCGGCCGGACTTCCGCCGCCGTTGTAGGAACTCCAGCCGTTGCCGGGCATCCAGATCTGGCGATACCAGATGACGTAGAGCACACCGAGGCGATCGGCGTTGTTGACGTAGTAGGCGGCAAGGTTGTTGCCGTACGTGCGGTTGTCGCCGGTGGCGTCACGATTTTTGAAGCCGCCGGATTCGGCGGAGAAGTCGCAGGCCCGGCCCTTGGGGTGTTCGCCGCTGCCGCCGTTACGGAAACAGGAGACGTAGCGGGTGAACCCGGCGGTTTTCGCCTGGTTCATCGCGTGCAGGGTACGCGGAGTGATGCAACCGGAGGTGGTGGGGTCGTCGACGCTGCAGGATTCCGACGGCCAGGATCCGTCGGAGTTGCGGGGTGCCGGATTGGCCGCCGCCGAATTGGCGCTGACGAAACCGCCGCTGGATCGGCTGCCGACCGCCGCCAGGGCGCGCTGGGCGTCCTGCTTCTTGCGCGCCATGATGGCGACCTGTTTTTCCTGCTCGCGTACCTCGTTGTCGATCGCGGCCTTGGCCCGGGCGGCCTGTTCGTGGGCTTCGGCGAGGGCCCGCAGGTTGCGCCCTTCACGCTGGGCCATGACTTCGAGGCCGGCGGCCCGTTGCAGCATCGCTTCGGGTGAGGCGCTGTTGAGCAGCATGCCGACCGAGCTCAGCCGACCCAGTCGGTACGACTCGGCGGCCATCAGACCGATCTCGTCGGTGAGCAGGGACAACTCCAGCTGCAGGCGTTCGAACTGTTCGGTGAGTTCGCGTTGCCGTTTCTTGGAGTTGTCCAGCTTGGCTTTGGCTTCGATGTGGCCCTTGGAGGCGGCTTCCAGCACTTCCCGCAGGCTCTTGTCGTCGCCTTCGTCGGGAGTGCTGGGCGCGGCGACCGCGGCGGCGGCCGGTCCGACGATCGCGAACGCGGCACCGGCGAGCAGTGCGGCGGTGACGGCCAGCGCTGCCACGGTGGCTGTCCGGACCCGCCGGTGCTGCCGTGGCGGTGCCGTCACGGGCAATGCCGTCGTGCCGACCAAAGCTGGCCCTCCCGAGTCCGCTCGGTGATCTGGCGGCGAGTGGGCCGCCAGACGTAAACCGCCGGTAGCTTACCGAACTTCGTGGCCAACGTCCGGGCACGAACCACGGCTTCGCATTACCACATCATGCAGATGGTGCGCAGCCATCCCCGAACTATTACTTCCAGCGTTGAACTGATTACCCAGAATCGCTATGCCGCGCCCCGGCGTCACGATGCCCGCGCTCCGACGTCGCTATGCCCGCGCGCGCCGGAGCGGGTGGCACCGGGCGGCCACACACCCGACAGCCCATCTGATAAAGATAGGCTAACCTAAATCGCGCATCGAGAGGAAGCCGGTGCCACGCTCCGAGGCCCACGTCCAGACCAGCCACGCGCGCCGCTATCTCACCCAGTTGTGCGAGCACTTCGCCCTGGCCGTACCGGCCCGCTGGACAACCGACGACGGATTCGTCGACTTCGGTTCCGGCAACTGCCGGTTGACCGCCGGCGACGACAAACTCCTGCTGCACGCCGACGGCGTCGACACCATCCACCTCGCACAGGTCGAATACCTCGTCGGCGAACACCTCGAGCGGTTCGGTGCCCGGGAGAGCCTGGCCGTCGACTGGCGTCGCGCCGACCGTGGTACGTCGGCCGACGACCCGAGCGTCGGCCGACGTACCACGGTCGGCGAGTGTGACCCGACCTCCGGCGAGCGTTGAGGTCCGAGCCGGGTCACGCGTCGGTCAGCAGCGCCCCTCGCAAGTCCTGCCACGCCGACTCGGTCCGCGCCACCAGCAGACCACCACGGTCGTCGGTGAAGTCGTACGCGCTGCCGTCGAACCGCAACGCGACGCCACCGGTCTCCCGTACCAGCAACGTGCCCGGCACGTGATCCCACGGCAGCGTCCGCCAGAAGATCGCGAAATCCTGCCGACCGGCGGCGATGTCCCAATGCTCCCGGCCGGCGCAGTGCAGGCCCGGCAGGACCGCCCCCACCCGGGCAGCACGAGCGGCCACCGTTGCCCGGGCCCGCGCCGGCAGATACCGCAGCGGCGCCGAGCCGCGCAGCGTGCGCAGTGGCGGCCGATCGGACGCGACCGGCAGCCGTACGCCGTCGACGAAACACCCCGACCCGTGCTCGGCGACCGCCAACGAACCCGCCACCGGGTCGAAGATCCAACTCGCCACCGGCGCACCGGCCCGCAGCAGGGCCACCATCATCACGAACGGGTGCCGACCGGCGGCGAAGTTCGCCGTACCGTCGATCGGATCGACCAGCCAGACCGACCCGGTGTCCCGGAGCCGGCCGAGCAGGCGGGCATCCGCCGCGACGGCCTCCTCCCCGACCACCGCCGAACCCGGTAGCAGCCCCAGCAGCCCGGCGGTGATGATCTCCTCGGCCTGCTGGTCGGCGACCGTGACCAGATCCCCCGGCGCCTTCTCGGTGACGTGCTCGGCCGTCAACGTGTCGAACCAGGGCAACACCGCCTGCGCGGCGGCTTCCTTCAGCAGCTCGCCTACTTCGTCGATCATGGCTCAGCCGCGCGGCGGCAGCTTCACCACGCTGACGAAGAACTCGTCGATCTGCCGGATCACCGCGATGAACCGCTCGAAGTCCACCGGCTTGGTCACGTACGCGTTGGCGTGCAGCTGGTACGAGCGCAGGATGTCCTCGTCGGCCTGGGAGGTGGTCAGCACCACCACCGGGATCCGGCCGAGTTCGTCGTCCTTCTTGATCTCGGCCAGCACCTCACGCCCGTCACGACGGGGCAGGTTGAGATCCAGCAGGATCAGATCGGGCAGCGTCACGTCGGCGTACTTGCCCTCCCGACGCAGATAGGCGAGCGCCTCCGCGCCGTCGGAGACGACGTTGAGCCGGTTACGCACCTTGTGCTCCTCGAACGCCTCCTGGGTCATCAACACGTCACCCGGATCGTCCTCGACGAGCAGCACCTCGATCGGGCTCTTGCCATCCGCCGGTGCGGTCATCGCAGCCTCCTTCACGACACCGTCTCCTTGTCCGCGCCCCGCACGGCCGACGACGCCTTCGTCTCCGCGCCGTCGACCGACGACGCCTTCGCATCCTGACCGTCAGCCGACGGACCGTCGGCTGCCGCCGCACCTGGCTGCCCGGCCTGCTCCTGGGCCACCGGAAGCGTAAAGCGGATCGCCGTACCCTCGTCCACCTGGGGGTCCACCCAGATCCGGCCGCCGTGGTACTCGACGATCTTCTTGCCGATCGCCAAACCTATTCCGGTACCCGGATAGGCGTCCTTGGAATGCAGCCGCTGGAAGATCACGAAGATCTTGTCCGCGAACTCCGGCTCGATCCCGATGCCGTTGTCCTGGCAGCTGATCTCCCACTCGTCGTCGACCCGGCGCGCGGTGATCTCCACCCTCGGTGGCACCTGCGGCCGGCGGAACTTGAACGAGTTGCTGACCAGATTGACCAGCAGGTTGGTCAGCAGCGGCTCCTCGCCGACCACCACCGGCAGCTGCGACCAGATCAGTTCGCCGCCGGCGTACTCGCGGCTCGGCTCGGTCTGGCTGGCCACGTCCGACATCACCTTGTTGAGGTCGACGTCGGTGAACCCGCTGGTCATCCGGCCGATCCGGGAGAACGCCAACAGGTCGTTGATCAGCCGCTGCATCCGCTGCGCGCCGTCCACCGCGAACGCGATGTACTGGTCGGCCCGGGCGTCGAGCTGACCGGCGTAGCGGCGCTGCAGCAACTGGCAGAAGCTGGCCACCTTCCGCAGCGGCTCCTGCAGGTCGTGCGAGGCGACATAGGCGAACTGTTCCAGGTCACGGTTGGACCGGACCAACTCCTCGGTCTGCTTCTGCAGCTGGGCGTTGACCCACTCGATCCGCTCCCGGGCGTCACGGACCTCCGCCAGGTCGGCGGCGATCTTACGACGCATCCCGTCGATGTCACTGGCCAGCGCCGCCAACTCCGGCGGACCGACCCCTTCGATGTCACGCTGGTATTCGCCGTTGGCCACCCGCCGCACCTGCGCGGCCAACCCCGTCACCGGGCCGATCACCAGCCGGTTCAGCGACATCACCAACGCCGCCCCGGCCATCAGCACCACCACGGCGGCCACGATCAGCAGCGCGACCAACGTGTTGCTGGTCCGCCGGGCGTCGTCCGCGACCTCGTTGCGCACCGACAGGATCTCGACCTGCAACTCGTCGGTGGCGGTCCGCAGTCCTTCGAACTGGGCGCGGGCCTGGTCGTCGAGCAGCGTCTGCGCCGCGGCGGTGCCCTCGGTCCCGACCGCCTCGACCACCGGCACGGCCACTTGCTGACGCCACCGCTCGGACTGCGCGGCCACGGCCTCGAGCTGGACCTCGACGTCGCCGGTACCCTTCGCCAGCCCGGTCATCAGGTCCAGCAGTTCCCGCTCGCGGGCGACACCCGCCTCGTAGGTGGCCAGCTCCGCCGGGTCACCGGAGACGGCGTACCCACGAATCCCGGTCTCCTGATCGACCATGACGGCCAGCAAGCTTTCCGCGTTGGCCCGCAGCGGCCCGACCCGGTTGAGCAGATTGTCGATGTGGGTCCGGTTGGCGTCAGCCACCACCGCCGCGCTCCCCGCCAGCACGGTGAGCAGACCGCCGACCACCACACAGAGCACGGTGACCCGCTGCCGCAACGTCAACCGGCGCCGCCCCGACCTGGTCGTCGGGCTCATCGGCCGCCACCCCGGCTGACCAGCAGCATCGCCACGTCATCGGCGAGCGGCCCGCCGTTGACCTGCTCGGCCCGGCCGACCAGCCAACCCGGCAGCGCCGGCAACGGCACGTCACACGCCGCCGGCTCGGTCACCAGCCTCTGCAACCCGGCGACGTCCAGCCGTTCGTCGCCGTCGTCGATCCGGCCTTCGATCAAACCGTCGGTGTACATCAACAGGGACCACTCATCGGTGTCGAACTCCAGATCGAAGGCGCGGGGCGGGCGGGGGTGGACACCGAGCAGCAGACCGCCCGGAGCAGGCACCGGTGCGACCGTGCCGCCGCTGAACAACAACGGCGGCGGATGTCCCGCCAACCGTACAGTGGCCCGGTTGGCGGCCAGATCGAGCCGGACCGCGGCGACGGTGGCGAAGATCTCGCGGAGCCGCCGCTCGCTTATCAGGACCTGCTCCAGGGCCGGCAGCACCGCGTCGTCGGCCACCTTGGCCAGCACCAACGCCCGCCAGGCCACCCGCAGCTCGACCCCCAGGGCTGCCTCGTCCACCCCGTGCCCGCAGACGTCGCCGACGATCAGGTCGATCCGGTCCGGGTGGGTCTGCACCACGTCGAAGAAGTCACCGCCGATCAGCGCGGCATGCCGACCGGGGCGGTAGAAGGTGTGCACCGACACCTCGTCGGTGTCCATCAGCGGCTGCGGCAACAGGCCACGTTCCAACCGGGCCGACTCGGCCTGGCGCAGCTCCACCTCACGCAACCGGCGGGCGTTCTCGTCGGCCCGCTTGCGTTCGACCGCGTAGCGTAACGCCCGGCTGAGCAGCACCCCGTCGACCTGGCCTTTGACCAGGTAGTCCTGGGCGCCCTCGGCGACCGCGCCGATGCCGAGATGCTCGTCCTGCCGGCCGGTCAACACGCAGACCGCCGCGCCGCTGGCCAGGCTCAGCACCCGACGCAGCCCGTCCAGGCCCTGAGCGTCCGGCAATCCCAGGTCGAGCAGAACGCAGTCCACTCCGGCGATGCGCTCCCGGGCCTGGTTCAGACTGTTGGCCACCACGAGATCCACCGCGGCCTGCGCCTCGGCCAACAACTCGCCGACGAGAAACGCGTCACCCTCGTCGTCCTCGACCAGCAGCACCCGCAGCCGCTCGGCCGGCGACACGACAGCCGGCGGCCCCACGTCCGTCCGGGGATACGCCCGAGGCGGTACGACAGACGAACCGGTCATGCCGGTGCCTCACTGCTCCGCCGCGATGGTTGATCGGTATTGATGGTGGGCTCCTTATGGGTGACCCGCAGATCGTCTCCCACCCGTGCGGGCTGCACAACTTCCGGCGTACCGGTCGCTGGGCGACGCCGTCGGCGAACCCGGAGAGTGAGGGGCGGGCATGCACCAAACCTAGGCCACCAGACCGCCGTCAGGTGACCCGGCCGGCCCTGGTTGGGCAGGATGTACCCCACCCCCGCTCGCCAGGAGATCATCATGGGCGCACCGCTCGCCGCCGCCGCCGACCGTACGTTCGCCCGACCCGACCGCCGGCTGCTGGCCGGGATCGCGGCGCTCGCCACTCTGGGGGCCGTCGGCGCGGCCACCCTCGTCGACCTGCGTCCACCGGCGCCGCGCGGGGCCGACGCCCCAGCCGAGGTGTTCAGCGCGCACCGCGCCCACCAGCACGTCGAACAGATCGCGGCGGCGCCGCACCCGGCCGGCAGCGCCCGCAACGACGAGGTCCGCGAATACCTGGTCGCCACGCTGACCGGTCTCGGGTTGATTCCCGAGATCCAGACGGCGGTCGGCCGGGAAGCCGGCCAGCTCAGCGGTGCCGCCAACGGCGTCACCCTGGCCCAGGTACGCAACGTCATCGCACAGATCCCCGGCACCGATCCGACCGGGCGGGTGTTCCTCGTCGCACACTACGACTCCGTACAGGTCGGTCCGGGGGCCAACGACGACGGCGCGGGCGTCGCCACCCTGCTGGAGGTGGCCCGGGCGTTGACCGTGACCGACCGCCCCCGCAACGACGTCGTCCTGGTGTTCACCGACGCCGAAGAGGCCTGCCTGTGCGGGGCGTCGGCGTTCGTGTCGGCCCACGCGCTCGCCTCCGACGGCGACGGGGTCGTGCTCAACCTGGAGGCGCGCGGCCGGACCGGACCGGTGATCACCTTCGAGACGTCGCGCGACAACGCGGCGCTGATCGACGTCTTCGGCCGCTCGGCCCCCCACCCGGTCGGCACCTCGTTCGCCGTCGAGGTCTACCGACAACTGCCCAACGACACCGACTTCACCCCGTTCCTCGACGCCGGATTCGCCGGCCTGAACTCCGCCTACCTCGACGGATCGGCGATCTACCACACCCCGCAGGACACCCCCGAGTCGATGAACCTGGCCAGTCTGCAGCACCACGGGGACAACACGCTCGGCCTCACCCTCGGCTTCGGCGCGACCGACATCCCGGGACTGACCACCGACACCGACGCCACCTACTTCCCCACGCCGCTCGGGCTGGTGCACTACTCAGCGACACTCACCTGGCCGCTGGCCCTGCTGGCCGCAGCCGCCGTCGCCGCGCTGGCCTGGCTGACCCGACGGCGCGGGCGCGGCGACTGGCCCCGACTCGTCGGCGGGTTCGCGCTGGCCGCGATCCCGCTGGTGCTCGCCCCGGTCGCCGCCCAACTGCTGTGGCTCGCGGTGACCGGCATCCGGCCGGCGTACGCCGATCTGCTCGACCCGCACCAGCCGACGCCGTACCGGCTGGCGGTGCTCGCGCTCGCCGCGACCGTCGTGCTGACCTGGTACGCCCTGCTGCGGCGGCGGATCGGGCCGGCCGGTCTGGCGGTCGGTGGGCTCGGCTGGCTCGCCGTACTCGGCGTGCTGCTGGCCGCCGTGGCACCCGGCGGGTCCTACTTCGCGGCTCTGCCGGCCCTGGCCGGGGCGATCGGTGGACTGGTCGCGCTCTCGCTGCGGACGACCTCGGCGGCGGCGGTCGTCGCGCTGGTCGCCGCCGCCGTGGTGCCCGTGGTGGTGTTGCTGCCGATCGTGGTGCTGCTCTTCCCGGCGCTGGGCATGGGCACCTCGGGGGTCGCGGCCGCCGTCGCGGTGCTGCTCGGGCTGGCCGTCCTGCCCGTACTCGACCTGCTGCTGCCGCAGGCCGGCGGGCAGCGGGCGACGGCGGCGGTACGGGCGCGGCGGCTCGGTCCGCTGCCGGCGGCGCTCACCGCGACCGCCACCGTCGTGCTGGTCGTCGTCGGGTTGGCCGTCGACCGCGTCGACGCCGACCGTCCGGTGCCGACCCATCTGATGTACGCCCTGGACGCCGACACCGGCCAGGCCCGCTGGTTCAGCGCGGAGACCCGGCCGCAGCCGTGGACGATGCGTCACGTCACCGGCGAGGCGGTCACCGCCCCCGAGTTCCCGCTGCTCGGTACGCACGAGCTGCGGTCCGGCGAGGCCAAGCCGGCCACCGCGCTGTCGGCGCCCACGCTGGACCTGCTCGACGACAGCGGGGTGTCCGCCGACGGGACGCGTACGCTCCGGCTGAAGCTGGTGCCGCGACGCCCGGTCCGGTTGGTCGCCCTGCACGTGGCCGCCGACACCGCCGAGGTGCGCTCGGCGACGGTGGCCGGCCAGTCGATCCCGGTCGAATCGGCGGGCGCCGACGCCGGTGCCGACTCGGGCGAAGGCGCGGCCGAAGGCGGGGGCCGGTGGAGCTTCGGTACGGTCTTCCACGCCCCGCAGCCGGACGGCTTCGAGATCGTGCTGGTGGTACGGCCGACCGGGGATGGTCCGGTCGGGCTGCGGGTGAGCGACGGCAGTGACGGGCTGACCGGGCTGCCCGGCTTCACGCCCCGGCCGGCCGGGGTCGGGATCGCCGGCTCACACACCAGTGAACTGGTCACCGTCGCCCGCACCTACACCTACTGACCTGCGTTCCGGGCTTATACCCCGGGCGGCGCTCCCGCCCCGGTCGAGGGCATGTTCGCCCGTACGACAGGGGCGGGGGCGCCGCGATCACGCGGTAGGTCGCCGGATCAGCCGCGACCCTGGTCGACGATGAAGGCCGCGATCCAGGCCAACGGCGCGTTCCAGTTGATGGTCAGCTCGTTGGTGGACCAGGACTCGATGTCGTCGATGTAGCAGAACTGCGGCGCGCAGCCGGTCAGCAGCCGCTGCGCCACCGGGTCCTGGATGGACGAGTTCGGACCACCGGCGATGGTGCCGCGCGGCGGGTTCGGCAGGTCCGCGTTGAGCTGCCGGGCGTACCAGCGGGAGTGCTGGTTCTGCGACGACACCGTGCCGTAGCCGGTGACGTAGGAGATGTTGAGCGCGTTGCGGCCGAAGATGTAGTCCATCGTCTGCAGCACCGCGTCCCGGTACTTCTCCTTGCCGGTCAGGTCGTACGCGGTGGCGATCACGATCGCGTTGTTGATGATCTGGTGGTTGGAACCCCAGTCGTAGCGGTTGTCCGCCGGGGCGTACGGGATGCCGTACGGGTGGGCCTTGAGCGTGGCCAGGTAGCGGTCCGCCGCCGCGATCACCGACGCCCGTACCTGCCACCAGCCCGGCAGGTCGTTTGGCGTCGTGGCCAGCGCCATCCGCCCCAGCGGCGCGGTCCACTGCCAGCCGAAGCCACGTTCGTCGAAGATGTCACCGGTGTGGTGCGGCGAGGCGAGCACGAAGTCGCGGAACTCGCTCTCCCCGGTGGTCAGGTAGAGCTCGGCCGCCGCCCAGTAGAACTCGTCGGTGACGTCGACGTCGTCGTACGCGCCGCCGCCGATGGCGTCCGCCGGATCGGCGTACATCTCCGGGTTGGCCATGGCCGCCGCCCACGCGGTCCGGGCCGCGTCCAGGTTACGGTCGGCGAAGTCCTGGTCGTACGGCGCGAACACCCGCGCCGCCTGGGCGGCGGTGGCCGCCAGGTTGAGCGTGGCGGCGGTCGACGGCGGGTGCAACTCGCGCAGCTGGGCGTCGAGGTGCGGCAGCAGCGGCAGACCGGTCCACGCGGCGTCGTGGATCTTGTGGTGGGCCATGCCGGCGAGCGGCTGCCCGGCCGGGACCTGCATCTTGAGCAGGAACTCCTGCTGCCAGCGGACCTCGTCGAGGATGTCCGGCAGCTGGTTGCCGCTCTCCGGCAGGTCCAGGGTGCCGTCGTACTGCAGCCACGAGTTGCCCTGGCCGACCCGCAGGCCGCGCTCGTACTCGTTCATCAGCTGGTAGACGGAGATGCCGCCGTTGACGACGTACTTGCCGTGGTCACCGGCGTCGTACCAGCCACCGGAGACGTCCAGGGTGTAGTCGCAGACACCGGGCTGGCAGGGCACTGAAAGGTCACCCTGGTTGGGCGCGACGCCGACGTGTCCGGCCGGGCGGCCGTAGCCGGGCCGCAGCTCGTCCAGAATCTCGATGCCGCTGCGCTGGGTGTAGTAGAACTTCAGCGCGTCGGCGCGCAGCTGCGTGTAGAAGGTGGTGCCGATCTCGAACGGGTAGCTGGTCTCGCCGTCGGCGACCAGGGTGTAGCCGGTGCCGGGCCGGACGAAGCGGCTGAACGTGATCGAGTGGACGTTCTGTCCGGAGGACTCGTCCAGCCCGTACGGCTTGGTCTTGCCGTTGACGACGACCTTGCCGCCTGAGTCGTACAGCTTCCAGGGCAGCGGGTCGGTGGCGTCGGTGACGAGGGTGGCGTTCTTCGGCCCCTTCGGCAGGTAGCCGACCTGGTTGACCCGTACCCGGGGTCCGGTGTCCGGCACGTACTCCTCCGGCTCCGCCCCGCCGCGCAGCGAGACGTCGTCGAGGCAGAACCGCCACGGGTCGGCGCTGCCGCCGATCTGGAAGGCCACCTGCGCGTTGGGCAGGTCGGTCGGGGCGGTGAAGGTGAACGTGTAGTTGTTGCCGGAGACGCTGATTTCGGGGTTGGCCGCCATGTACTGGGTCCACGGGTCGACCGGCAGTTGGATCAACGCCCGGACGATCTTGTTGGGGGTCGCGGTGGCGAAGAACGTGTATTCGTACGTCTCCCCGGCGACCAGCGGGACGTTGTCCTGGCCGATGATCACGTCCCACGGGTTGACGGTGCCACCGGGGATGTCGGCGCAGAGCTGCTGGCTGCTGGAGTCGAGGGTGATGTTGGGGGTGCCCCACCAGGGTTCGTGGCCGTCGTCGAAGGTGCCGTTGACGATCTGTTCGGGGGCTTCTTCCTGCGCGTGGGCGGGAAGAGCGGCGGTGAGGGCGGTGGCGGTCAGCGCCGCCACCGCGGTGACGGCGAGCGGAACGGTCCGCCGCCGGGAGAGTATCGACACGCCGGGTCCTTTCGATGGTCGTGCGGCGCCGCCGTGGGGCCGGACGCCGCGAAGGCGGTCGTGCATCGAAAGCAGCGGATGGGAGCGCTCCCACCCGCGATACTCGAATATTCGCAGCGTGTTACGGGCATGTCAATAGATCAATGCCGGCCCTTCACCGCAGACGCAGCGCCGATACCCGGTCGTAGACCTCGTTGCGGTGCAGACCGGTCAGCTCCCCCGCCAGCGACCGCACCGTACGGGTGTCCAGCCCGGCACCGAGCAACAACTCGATCACCCGGTCCGGATCGAGCCCCCCTGCCCCCACCCCGCCACCGGCCGACTCGCGCCGCCGGGCACCGTCCACCACCACGGTCACCTCGCCCTTGACGTCGTCGCGGGCCGCCAGGTCGGCGTACACCTGCGACAGCGGGCCACGCAGCCACTCCTCGTACGACTTGGTCAGGTTGCGCACCAGCGCCGCCGACCGGTCGCCGAGCACCTCGCGCACGTCGGCCAGCATCTCCACCACCCGGTGCGGCGCCTCGAAGAAGATCAACGTGGCGGCCACCGGGGCGATCTCGGTCAACGCGGTCCGGCGGGCGGCCGACTTGCGGGGCAGGAACCCGACGTACAGGAATCGGTTGGCCGGCAGCCCGGAGCCGACCAGCGCGCTCACCGCGGCGCTGGCACCGGGTAGCGGGTCGACCCGTAGCCCTTCGGCGAGCGCCGCCCCGACCACCAGGTAGCCGGGGTCGTTGACCAGCGGCGTCCCGGCGTCGGAGATCAACGCCACGTCGGTGCCGGCGTTCAGCGCGGCGACCAACTCCTTGGTGCGGGCCTGCTCGTTGTGGTCGTAGCAGCTGACGACCCGGACGTCGATGTCGTGCGCGTCGAGCAGCCGGCGCGCCCGCCGGGTGTCCTCGGCGGCGACCAGCCCGGCGGTCCGCAGCACGTCCAACGCCCGCAGCGTGATGTCGCGCGGGTTGCCGATCGGCGTCGGCACCACCGACAACGTGCCGCGCCGCTGCTCGCCCTGGTCGCCGCCCTGCTGCCCGCCGTGGTCGCTCCCCCGCTGCGCCTCACTCACCCGGCGATGGTAGCCGCCGGGAGGCCAATGTCTTTTCAGCCGTGATCCCGCTGGGGGATCATGATCCCCCAGCGGGATCAGGCCAGAACGCAATACCGGTCCGGGGGACGTCAGCGGATCAGCCCGAGCGCCGTCGCCAGGCGGGCGACGCCGGCGACCTGCGGCCCGCACCGGGCGACCTCAGCCACGACGGTACGGGCGGAAGGCCGGCAGCGGATCTCAGCCGGTGCGACGCGGTCGGCTTCGACGAGCCACCGCCCCGCCCCGGTCGGGTCACCGGTGTCGAGGTGCGCCCGAGCGGCGTCCACCAGGTACGCCGCTCGGTGCTCGGCCGGCAGTCCCTGCCAGAGCTGTCGGCTGGCGGCTGTCTCGTGCCGGCGTACGGCCTGGCGGGCGTCACCGAGATGGGCGGCGGCCACCACCCGCGCCAACTCCACCGCCGCCGGCCCGAAACCCGAGGCGCGGTAGTCCTGCCCGTCGCCGATCCGCCCGTCGCCGACCTGCCCGGCGACGTCGGCAGCCCGCGTGAGCAGTTCGCCGGCAGCAGCGTTGTCGCCGCAACCCGCAGCGGCCAACCCGGCCTGCAGCAGCAACGCCCCGTACACCGACCGGTGCTCCGTCCCTGCGGCTCCTTCTCTCGACGCGGCCCCTTCAGTCAACGCGGCGACCCGGTCGGCGGCGGTGATCGTCACCGCCATCGCCAGCCGGTGCTGGCCCAGGCCGCGTAACGCCTGCCCGAGCGGCACCACCGCCGACGCTGCCAGCAACCGGTCACCGCCGGCTGCGGCGAGGGCCCGGTCGGCGGCCAACCAGGCCAGCTCCGCCTCACCGACCTTGACCAGCACGAGCGCTGTCACCCGGTACGCCTGCACCAGCAGCGCCGTTCCGTGCTCGGGCCGTTGCCCGTGGAGCTGCCGAGCGGCGTCCAACAACTCCGGCACCGCCCGCAGCAGCCGAGGATAGTCCCCGTGCCGGTACATCGCCCAGGCATGCTCCACCCGCCGGGATACCTCCCCCGACAGGTTCCGCACCACGCTGTCGGGTGCGCTGGTGAACACGTCGTAGCTGGCCAGTGCCACCCGGACCGCGTCCACACCGGCCGTCGCGTCGCCCGGCGCGGTGCCGGGTCGCTGCTGGCCGTCGTTGCCGAGCAGTTCGGTCGGGTCGACCCGCAGCACGTCGGCGATCTGCTGGATGAGCGAGAACTTGTCGAGGGTGCGGACGCCGCGTTCGACCTTGTCGACCCAGCTCTTCGACCGGCCGATCCGATCGGCGAACACCTGCTGAGTCATCCGTCGGCGTACCCGCCACTGCGCGACCCGACGTCCGATCGCCACGGTCACGGCCGGTCGACTCCGATCCAGGTCCAAGAGACGAAGCGCTCATGCAACTCGGCCGGGTCGCTGATGCCGGCTTCCTCGGCGGCCACCGTCAGCAGCTCACCAACGTCGACCGACAGCGCCACCGGCTCGTCCACGTACGCCTCCGCCAGCTGCGTCCGACCCGGCGGACATGGCCACGGCGTACCGTCCGGACACACCGCACACCACCATGACGGCCGTATCGGCTCGTGCACCGGCTCCCCGCCCTCTGGGCTGGGCTTCCTCACCGCAGGTAGTGCCGGCCGGCGTTACCGCCCCGCCGCTGCGCGCGATCGGTCCGGGTCGCCGGCCGCCGATCCGCAGGCGGCACCGTACGGTCGGCGTACCGCCGCCGACCCGGCACCGGAAACACCACATCCACCGGTACGTCCGCACGCTGAAACCACTTTCCGAGCACGACACGGCCCCCCTCGACGGTGAGAGTTGGAAGGGCGGCGACCCCGAGGTGGCTCTCCACGTCAACCCCGAGGCCGCCGCCCTGGCACCCGCCGCCGCAGCCTGAACCGCATTACGACGACGGGGCCGTGTCCAGAACGCTACGAGCGGTTACGAATCGGAGAGGGACAACCTGTACCAGGGGTACAGCTACCAGTCGATACCCATTGCCAACGCCAACTCCCGGGCATCCTCGCCCACCACGCCGGTACGCCCGGCAAGCTCCATCGCCATGCCACGGGCGTACGGCTGATGCCGGACGGTCTCCACCGACTCGCGTAGCGCCCGTCCGAGCAGGTGGACCACCGCAACCTCGTCCCGTCGCATCAGGTGAGCCCGCGCGGCGTCGATCAGGCCACCGGCCCGCCGGGTCCGGGACGGAAGTGCCGAGTAATCGACCGCCGCCGCCCGCCGCACCGCGTCCCCCGGACGCACGAGATCGATGCCAAGGGTCACCCCGAACGCATCGACGACCACGGACCCGAACATCAACCACGGATGTACGTAGCCGGGACCGAGTCGGCGCGCGGCCGCATCCGCCGAGTCCCAGTATCGCCAGGCCTGCCCCGCGCGACCGGCGCGGGCATGTCCCAGTGCCAGCCCAAGTTGCAGCTGCCCCCATCGGGCAAGCTGCTCAACGTCGCCACCGTCACCGCCGCCTTGTAGCGCGAGCGCGTCAACCAGCACCTGCTCCGCCGCGTCGGGCTCGCCATCGGAGCGGTACACATGGGCGTAGTACCAGGCGGCAGCGGCGATCGCGCCAGGATCGTCAGCGTCCTGCGCAGCGAGCATCGCCCGGTCGGCCGCCAGCCAGACCAACTGGGACTGCGGCTGGTGTGCCGCGTACAGCTGCACCAGGTGGTAAACACGAGCAAGCTCGGCAGCGGCCTGTCTGCGATCGACGCCGTCCAGCCGACGAGCCGCGATGCGCGCATCGGTCAGCAGTCCTGGGAGCAACGCGGCGACCGCAGTCCGCTCCGCACTCGCGTGGTGCCAGGCCGCCCACGCATGATCGACGCGGGCACGCAGTTCTGCGGCCGCCAAGGGATCGCCAGCTGGCAGGGTGGTGCGCTGCACAGCAGTGGCAACGCTGTCGACAGCGGGATGGCCGGAGCGAGTAACCGAGGCGACCGGAAGCGACTGCTCTCCGGTCAACGTCGACAGATCATCGATGTCCAGAACTTCTGCCAACCGCAGCAGCATCGGCAGACGGGGGACGAGCAGTCTGCCCGATTCGACCGCCTTGACCCATTCAGCGCTACGGCCGACCAGGCCGCCGAGCACAGCTCGGGTCTTGCCGCTACGTTCGCGGTACGCCCTCAGGCGCGATCCAAACGTATCCATGATGTCTCCCAGGTAGAGGCTGGGCGGCGGCGCGGACGGGGCCTCTACCTCCCGGCGCGCCGCCACGTCCGACGGTACCCGCTCCCGCGTAGCACAAGCAGCCCGTACAGCGGCATCTGCGCCTGGGCCGCCGGCATCGACGACAGCGGGCGTACAGTTCGGATCGACTATCCGAACAGTGAGGGTTGTCAAGCCGCACATCGCGCTGAGTGATCAACTCACCAAGCCCACCACCTGCTGTTCTCAAAGAATGAGACAACAGCGATCAGGTGCTCGACAAGTTGACTGATCTAAATTGATCTTTTATTCTGGCATTCTGCCGGCGACCCAGAGCAGCGAATTGTTGACCCAGAGCGGCGAATTGTTTCAGTGGTGTTTCGATTGGAGACAGCATTAATGGATCGACACCAAGGACGTGCGGGCTGGAAAACAGTAATTGTTGCCACCATGACAGTCGCAGCGCTAATCCTGTCCTCAAGCCCTGCGTCGGCCAAGCAGACCAGCCCGACTCCTGACGCATCAGGCCCAAATAGCAGCCTGCTGCAGTTGAACGCGGAAGGCGAATTGTCGGCAACGTCCCTTAGTCCCGCCGGATGCGCGGGGAAAACGCACAATCCACACCGATCGAGCCACGTGCCCGGGACGATCAACGTTGTCGGGTACACCAAGTGCAATTACAATGTCGCCGCAGTCAAGATCTCGATCAACCTCTACCGCTCTCGCTGGTATGGCTGGGAGTTGCGTGGCAGCAGCGGCCTTCAAACCAACCCCAACAGCGGCTATATTCAAAAGAACGCCGGATCCCCGTATTGCGCAGGCGATGTTCACGACTGGCTCGGAAGCTCTTACCACGAGAGCGTTGAAAGCAGTGGAACATACTATAGCAATACGTCAAATCAGGTTAATGGCATCACCTGCTAATGGTTACTGGTTTTGTAAATTCGCTTCGGTCGAGGGAGGCAATCCCCTCGACCGAGGCTCTTCCTGGTTCATTGTCTATGTTAGTCCTCATCGGGTTGATCGTACTTATTTCAACGGGTTGCGTTCGTGGTGAAACGGCAGATGGGCCGCCTTCGACCACACCACTTCGAGACGATCTCCGGCCGGCTGTTGAACCACCACCGCGTGTACCGCAAGCGCTGATACGCTCTACGACATCAGCCACCGTTCCCGGCACGTTGGTCTATTGGGCATGGATTGAAGAGGGCACACTTACTAGCGGTACGCTGGAGGCGATTCCGCGCGATAGTCCGGTTCAGGTCACTGAGGGTTCACCCATAAATATCGACCTTGCCACATCGGTCGAGCCAGTACGAATTCGGGTTCTATTCTACGAGTCAGTGCCCGCGATTGGAGTACCCAATGGGACGCGACACGAGCTCACATGCGGTCCGACGATACCCAACACCGGATGCGACTACACCGTCGACGATAAGGTGAGCATTACCGCCGGCTGGCGCGGGTCGACCAACTTGATCGTTGTCAACGCAGCTTGGTACGTACCCGCGCATATACGTGAGCACGATGGTACACTCCCGTCCGAGGTTTCTGCGTCATGGGCGTTCCTCGCCGAGAGTCTGGAAGGCAGGTGACTGTGTGTTGGAGGCTGGGTTTCCCAAGATCGTCGGATCGGTACTCATCTCGATGGTGACGGCTGACATGCGACACACCAGACTCGCCGTCAGCCTCGTCAGCATGTACGACGAGCGGTACCTCAACGACATTGTCTTGCCGCAAATCGGAGCCTCACAGACTCAGTTAGCCACACCTTCCCGCTTGCTAGGCGGCTTGCTGCCTCGTCGGCGGGAGGTCCATCAATCGCCGCCTACCGTGGTCCGCAGCCGAGCCTGGATTGAGAAGCCCGACCGATGGCGCTACGAGGAACCGGATGACTCCGGTGCCGTCGCACTGGCGCACGGCTCGGACGGCGTCACGCGCTGGGCCTACGTTGACGGCTCGATCCGCCAGTGGAAGCCGACCCCTGAAACCGGCGCCCGGCAGCTACCGCCGACCGCTTGGCAGCAGGCTCCAAACCAGCCCTTACGTGAGATCATCGACCCGTCACTCGTTCTGCCCGCTCTAGCGATCGAATCCGCCGAAGAGCGAGAAACTGCCTTCGGGCGTGCTGTTCGACTATCCGGGCATCCCCGTTCCGCAGACATCGTCGAGTCCGCTCTGGTGAGCCCGTGGGCGGAACAGTGTGTGATCGACGTTCACTGCCTGACAGGGATAGTGGTCGCGGCGTGCAACTTCGGAACAAACGGTCAATGCCTCACCCAGCACTCACTTGAGACACTTCAAACCTCGATCGAAATCACAAGTGAGACCTTCGCTGTACCTACTCGTGATAGCTTCTCTTAGTCGACAATCCGGCGACATCGATCCGTCAAGGTTGTCCATTCTTGCCTTTGAGTCCGTCTTTACATCTACCTCTGTCCCAAAGCTCAATTGGACGCACCGGCCCTGGTGTCGGGCGATAGCAGCCGTTCCATACAACGATCAATAACATGGCGCGCACCGCCAGCCGGAGGTTCGCCGGGCGAGGCTTGACCTTGTCGTAGCGGCAACGTTTCTACTGGTGGCATGCGAATCGGCGAGCTTGCCGCGCTGGTCGGGGTCTCCACCCGGACCGTGCGCCACTACCACCACCTCGGGCTGCTACCCGAACCGGAGCGACTCTCCAACGGCTACCGGGAGTACCGGCTGCGCGACGCGGTCGCGCTGGCCCGGGTACGCCGGTTGAGTGAGCTGGGGCTCTCGCTCGACGAGATCCGCGACGTACTCGCCGACGACCGAGGGCGGGAGCTGCGCGAGGTACTCACCGAGCTGGACGCCGACCTGGCCCGCCAGCAGTCAGCCATCGCCGAGCAGCGGCAGCGGCTCGCCGTACTGCTCGCTGCCGGCGAGTCGGTCGACGAGCTGGACCCCGACGCCACGGTCTCCGAGGAGATGGCGGCGGTGCTGCGGCAGCTGCCGACCGACGGCTCCGCGTTCGCCGCGATGGACCGGGAGATGCTGGCGCTGCTGGACACCCGGGTCGCGCCGGAGCACCGCAGCGAGTTCAGCGCACTGTTCCAGCCGTTGACCGAGCCGGCGATGCTGGCCCGTACGCAGGAGTTCTACCGGCGGCTCGACGAGATCGCCGACGCCGACCCGACCGACGAACGGGTGGCGTCGCTCGCCGCCGACCTGGAGGGCTTCCTGCCGATCGAGATGACCGAGGCGATCGCCGCGAACGCCGACGACGCGACAGGGGTCCAGTGGTTGACCACTATCGCCGGTGAGTTCTCCCCCGCCCAGGCCCAGGTGTTCCGGCTGCTGGTCGCCCGGTTGCGGAGCCAGCGGTGACGGCGCGGTCGGACCGCGAGGCGGTCGCCCAGGCAGGTAGCGGGACGCCGGTGGAGCAGGTCGGCGGGCTGCGTCGGGTCGGGGTGGTGCTGCGCCGGCTGGTCGGGTTCGAAGCCGCCGGCATGGTCAGCCTCTGGCTGTGGGTACGCCGTCGCCGCCACGGCGTACCGGAGTCGGCGACGGCGGTGCCCTATGCCGGGGCGGTGGCGTCGACGATGGTGATGTTCCTGGTGGTGTCGGTCGTGGAGCTGGTCGCGGTGGAGATCCTGCTCCGGGCCATCGGCGCCCCGGACCCGCTGCGCCACGCGATCCTGATCGTTGACGCGTACGGCGTACTGATCGCTCTGGCCGTGATCGCCGCGACCGTGACCGGACCGCATGTGATCGGGCCCGACGAGATCCGGGTGCGCAACGCCGCGTTCCTGGACGTACGGGTGCCCCGTCGGCTGGTCAGCGAGGTTCGGATGGTGCGAAACTACAACGAGCAGGGCACCATCCGGGTCGACGGTGACACGCTCATCGTGTCGGCGATCGCGCAGACCAACCTGGTGGTCGAGTTGGCCGAGCCGGTGCGGGTGGTCCGCCCGCTGGGCCGTGTCGCACACGTACGGACGATCCGGTTCTTCGCCGACGACCCGACGGCGGCGCTGGCGGCGGTGACGTCTAGCGCAACAGCCGTCACTTCCAGCGGAAGTGGACGAACAGGCGGCCGAAGTTCTTCGAGTCCTTCTCCACCCGGTGGTAGAGCTGCTTGATCTCCTTCTGGTCCAGGAACCGCAGCACCCGCTTCTTGAGCTGGCCGGAACCCTTCCCTGGGATGATCTCGACGAGGGTGGCCTTCTTGGCCACCGCCTCGTCGATGATCCCCTTCAACGCCCGGTCGATGTCCTGACCACGGTTGAAGATGTCGTGCAGGTCGAGCTTCAGTTTCACGGCACCCGTCCGTTGACCTTGGCTTCCACCCGGCGCAGGGCCGCCAGGTAGTCCGAGTGCTCGGAGCGCATGGCGGCGGCGAGCCGCAGGTGCCGGAGCGCCTGCGACGGCCGTCCGAGCCGTTCCAGGGTACGGCCCAGCACGTGGTGCGCGTAGTGGTCGCTCGGGTCCCGGGCGATCAGCTCCCGCAGCTGCTCCTCGGCCCGGCCCAGCTGGGCGGACTGGAAGTAGGAGCGGGCCAGCAGTTGGCGGACCGCCGAGTTGTCGGGCTCGGCGGCGATGATCGGCTCCAGCAACCGGGCTGCGCCCGACGGGTCACCGGAGTCGAAGTACAGGTTCGCCCGGCGGTACTCCTCCAGCAGATCCATGGTCGCCCCACCTTTCCGGTCACGATCACCGTTTCCGGTCGCGATCACCGACAACCCTGACGCTGGCACAACCACGGCCGGAATGCGACTGTTCCCGTACCGGACATCCGCCGGTCACCCGGCCAGCTTGGTGACTTTTCGGCACGGACCGGTCACCGGCGGACCGGGAAGGCCCGGAACCGTCACGGTCGGGCCAGGGTCCAGGCCCGTACGCCGCCGACGATGCCGGCGGTGTTCGGCACCACCACCACGTCGTCGCCCATCCGGGCCAACTGCTCGGGGCGGATCAGCCGCGAGTTGCCGCCACCGAGGTAGAGCCGGTCCCAGCAGAACACCGGGCGCAGGCCGTCGACGACGCCGCGTACCCGCCGGGACCAGAACGCGTCGCCGAGCCGGCGCCGTTCGTGCTCGCCGACGTAGGTGTCGTAGGTCTGCCCCCAGCGCACCGGCGCCTGGGACAGCTCCAGGTGCGGGGCGAGCCGACCACCGTCGAACAACGCGCAACCCAGCCCGGTGCCGAGGGTCAGCACCAGCTCACACCCGGTCCCGGCGACCACCCCGGCCCCGTGCACCTCGGCGTCGTTGAGCACCAGGACCGGCAGATCGAAGGCGGTGTGCAGCGCCGTACGGGCATCGAAACCGGACCACTGTGCCCGCAGGTCAGGATCGACCTTGGTACGCGGACCAGCCCGGGTCACGTAGTGCGGGGTGGCCACCACCACGCCGTGGCGGATCATGCCTGGCATGCCGACGGTGACCCGGTCGGCCGCCGGCAACTGCCGGCCGACGTCACAGAGGGTCTCGACGAACAGGGCCGGCGGCAACGGGTACGGCGTCGGCACCCGCAGCGGCCGGGACCGCATCGTGCCGGACTCGTCGAGTACGGATGCCTTGATCCCGCCGCCACCACAGTCGATCGCCAGCGTGGTAATCATGAGGCACAGTGTGCCGGCCGGCGGCTACGATCGCCGGGCCATGAGCGCCACACTGATCGCCAGGGACCTGTCCGCCGGACACGGTGACCGGCAACTCTTCGCCGACCTCGATCTGGTCGTCGCCCCCGGTGACGTGATCGGGCTGGTCGGCGCGAACGGGGCGGGCAAGTCGACGCTGCTGCGCGTCCTGGCCGGCCTGGCCACACCCGAGTCGGGCACGGTCACGCTCAACCCGCCGACGGCGAACGTCGGTCTGCTTCCGCAGGAACCGCAGCGGGTGCCCGGCGAGTCGGTACGCGACTTCCTGGCCCGCCGTACCGGGGTGGCGGCGGCGCAGCGCGAACTCGACGCGTCTGCGCAGGCATTGGCCGACGGCCGGGCCGGAGCCGACGACGCGTACGCGGTGGCACTGGAACGCTGGCTCGACCTCGGGGGTGCCGACCTCGACGAGCGGGCCGAAGAGGTGATCGCCGATCTGGGGCTGACGGTGGCGCTCGACCGCCCGACGACCGGGCTCTCCGGCGGTCAGGCGGCCCGCGCCCAGCTCGCGTCGCTGCTGCTCAGCCGCTACGACGTGGTGCTGCTGGACGAACCCACCAACGATCTGGACCTCGCCGGTTTGGACCGGCTGGAACGGTTCGTCACCGGGCTGCGCGCCGGCACCGTACTGGTGTCGCACGACCGGGAGTTCCTGGCCCGTACGGTCGACCGGGTGGTCGAGCTGGATCTGGCCCAGCAGCAGGTCAACCACTACGGCGGCGGGTACGCCGGCTATCTGGCCGAGCGGGAGGTGGCCCGCCGGCACGCCCGCGAGGCCTACGAGGAGTATGCCGACACCCGGGCCGGTCTGGAGGCGCGGGCCCGTACCCAGCGGGCCTGGATGGAGAAAGGCGTCCGCAACGCGCGGCGCAAGGCCACCGACAACGACAAGTTCATCCCCCACCTGCGGGGCGAGACGTCGGAGAAGCAGGCGGCGAAGGCCCGGCAGACCGAACGACTGATCGAGCGGATGGAGGTCGTCGAGGAGCCGCGCAAGGAGTGGGAGCTGCGGATGGAGATCGCCGCCGCGCCCCGCTCCGGCACGGTGGTCGCGGTGCTGCGCCAAGCGGTGGTACGCCGTGGCGAGTTCACCCTCGGTCCGCTGGACCTGCAGATCGACTGGGCGGAGCGGGTGGCGATCACCGGTCCGAACGGGTCCGGCAAGTCGACGCTGCTCGGCGCGCTGCTGGGCCGGTTGCCGCTGGAGTCGGGCGAAGCCTGGCTCGGACCGGGTGTGGTGGTCGGCGAGGTGGATCAGGCCCGGGGCATGTTCCTGGGCGACGAGCCGGTGTTGGAGGCGTTCCGGTCGGCGGCGGACCTGGCTCCGGCGCCGGCCCGGACACTGCTGGCGAAGTTCGGCCTGCGGGCAGACCACGTGCTCCGTCAGGCCTCGACCCTGTCCCCGGGCGAGCGGACCCGGGCCGCCCTGGCTCTGCTGCAGGCCCGTGGGGTCAACCTGCTGGTCCTCGACGAGCCGACCAACCATCTCGACCTGCCGGCGATCGAGCAGCTGGAGTCGGCGCTGGCGACGTATCCGGGAACGTTGTTGCTGGTGACCCATGACCGCCGGATGCTGGACGCGGTCCAGCTCACCCGGCGGATCACTCTGGGCGACGGCGGCTCAGCGTGACGCCGTGGAACCGCTGTCGGTGGCTCCACCCGCGGCCTGCGTGACGTCGGGTGGTTCCGGTTGCTGGTAGATGTCCGGAATCCCGTCACCGTCCTGGTCGCGCCGTTCCTCGTCGGACATCCGCCGGTAGACCTTGTTGCGCCGGCCAAGGACGATCGCGGCGAGGATCGCGGCGGTGAGTGAACCGATCAGGACCGCCGCCTTGACGTGGGCGTCCCGCTCACTGCCGGCACCGAAGGCGAGTTCCCCGATCAGCAGCGAGACGGTGAACCCGATGCCGGCGAGCAGGGACACCCCGAGCAGGTCGATCCATTTGAGCCCACCCAGATCGGCCCGGGTGAAGCGGGTTATCAGGCCGGTGGCACCGAGAATCCCGATGGTCTTGCCGAGCACGAGGCCGGCGATGACGCCGATGGCGACCGGGTCGGTGAGCACCGAGGCGATCCCGCCGTCACGCAACGAGACACCAGCGGCGAAGAAGGCGAAGACCGGCACCGCGAAGCCGGCCGAGACCGGCCGCCAGAGGTGTTCGAAGTGCTCGGCCAGGCCGTGGTGTTCGCCCTTGCGGGGCAGCACCGGCACCAAGAAGCCGAGCAGCACGCCGGCGATGGTGGCGTGCACCCCGGAGGCGTGCATCAGGGTCCAGGTGACGGCGGCCAGCGGGATGAGCGCCCACCACCAGGTCTTGCCGGCCCGCAGCAGCAGCGCGAAGACCAGCAGCGGCAGCAGCGAGCCGCCCAGTGCCAGGAAGTTGACCTGTTCGGTGTAGAAGAAGGCGATGATCGTGATGGCGAGCAGGTCGTCGACCACAGCGAGGGTGAGCAGGAAGGCGCGCAGGCCCTGCGGCAGGTGGGAGCCGATGACGGCGAGTACGGCGAGCGCGAAGGCGATGTCGGTGGCGGTCGGGATGGCCCAGCCGCGCAGCGCGTCGCCACCGGTGTTGAGGTTGATCAGAACGAAGATCAGCGCCGGGGCGGCCATTCCGCCGACGGCGGCGACCACCGGCAACGCGGCTCGGCGAGGGCTGCGCAGTTCCCCGGCCACGAACTCGCGTTTGAGCTCCAGACCCACCACGAAGAAGAAAATGGCGAGCAGACCATCGGCAGCCCAGTGAGCCAGGTCGATGTCAAGATACAGTGCTTCCCCGCCGGACCAGGGCACCCACTGCCCCAACGACTCGTAGGCGTCACCCCACGGCGAGTTGGCCCAGATCAGGGCCAGGACGGCACCGAGCAGCAGCAACACGCCACCGACGGTTTCGGTCCGCAGCACGTCCCCGATGAACTTGGCTTCGGACCAGGACGACAGTTGGAAGGGCCGGCGGCTTTCCGGCCGGGGGCTTTCCGACCGAGGGCTTTCCGGCGGCGGGGTGGGGGTCGGGTCGGTCATGAATGCAATCCACCTCCACAGCTTCCGCCCAGCAGCAACGACACGGGCGCCGGGCGGCGGGCCCGGCTGACCTTGATGATCACCCTATCCGGCAGGCAGCAGTGACCGATAGTTTGCGCCATGGCACGTTCAGTGTCCTTTGTCTCGACTGACCGCCTTGGCTCCCACACCGACACCGCAGCGTCACCTATCGTCGCAAGATCGTGTCGCCCAGACCAGCAGCTGGTGGCCACATCCCAGGAGCCAGGATCAGCATTCCCAGGAGCCAGGACCGGGCTTCTCAGGAGCCAGGACCAGCCCCGACCAGGGTGGTCGACGACGGGCCACCGAGTGGGGGTGACACGCCGCCGGTCGACGCCGAAGCCGAGACCGTCAGGTACGGAGCCGTGGGCCAGCCCCGCGCCCACAGTTCCCACTGCAGCAGCGTGAAGATCTCACCGGAGTTGTCGATACCCGCCTGATGGTCGTCGAGCAACCGCCGCACCGCCGCTGGACGGAACAGCCCTCGCCCCTGGGCGGTCTGGTCGGTGAGCAGGTCCCAGGACATGTCCCGCAGCTGGTGTCTCAACCAGCTGGCGACCGGGACACGGGTCGGCGACCGGGCGGACAGCGCGAGGTCGGCCGGCAACCAGCCGGCCGCGACCCGCTGAGCGAGGGAACGGTGCCGGACCGGCGCCTTCCACGCCGACGGCAGAGCGCGACCCCACTCGATCAACCGGTGGTCGAGCAGCGGTGCCCGCAGGCTCAACCCGTACCCGCCGGCGGCGGGGTAGAGGCGGGTCAACGCGGCACCGGGCAGATAGGTCCGGACGTCCGCGTCGATCATCCTGGCCAGGTCCGTGTCCGCCGGCGACCCGCCGTACGCAGCCTCCGCCAGTCCGTAACTGTCCACGTCGACCAGTTCGGCGCGGACGGCATCGGTGTAGAGCGCGTCCTTCTGCTCGGCGCTGTACTGCGCCACGATCCGGGCGTACCGCAGCGGGGGCCGGCATCCGGCGACCTCCAGCAGCCGACCCAGCCGGCGCACCGGGGTGCCGGCGCTGCTCCGCCCCACCAGAGCGGCACCCAGCCGGTGCAGTACGGGCAGCCGCCAGATCCGGTCCGGCCAGCGACTCAGCCAGTCGAGGAGCAGATGGTGCGGGAACCCGCCGAAGACGACGCCGCCGCCGACACCGCAGAACGCCTCGGCCGACCGTACGCCGGTGAAGCGCGCCACGAGATGGTGGGTGACGGCCGCTGGATCGCCGAACGGTTCGTCGAGGAAGCGGGCCAGTTCTGACAGTACGGCCGGCTCGATCTCGTCGACCCGGTACTCCTGGTGATCGGCACCGAGATGCGCGGCGATCCGCCGGGCCTCGCCCGTACGGTCGAGTCGCGGATCGGCGTACCCGACGGTGCTGGTCCGGATCGACGTCGGGGCGCAGTGCGCGACGGCCGCCGCGACCAGCGCCGAACCCATCCCGCCGGAGAGCAGCACGGTGGGTTGTCCGCTGGCCGGCAGCTGGTGCCGCACCGCGTCGGTCAGCCGGTGCCGGGTTTCGGCGACCGCGTCGGGTGCCGTCAGGTCCGCTGCCGGGTCCGCCGCCGGGTCGACCAGCCGCTCCGCTGTCGGATCCGTCGACACACCCGCCGCCCGCGCCGCCGCCTCGAACTGCCAGTAGCGGCGGGTCGTCACCCGACCGTCCTGCCAGATCAGCACCGTGCCGGGTGGCACCTTGCGGGCGCTGGCGAGGATCGACCAGGGGGCGGGGACGTACCGGTAGGTCAGGTAGTGGTGCAGGGCCACCAGGTCGACGTCGCCGCCAGCCTGGGGATCGGCGGCCACTGCCCGTAGCTGGGACGCGAAGCCGAGTTGGCCGCCGCGCAGCGACCAGTAGAGCGGGTGCTCGCCGGTGCGGTCCCTGGCCAGCAGCAGCCGACGCCGACGTCGATCCCAGATGGCCACGACGAACGCCCCGCGCAACTGGCGCAGGAGGTCGTCGCCGTAGCGCTCGTACCGGTCGAGCAGGTCTGGCTGGTCGCCGACGCAACCGATCACCACAGAACCGTCGACGTCGCGCCGCACAGTGCCGCGCTCGCCTGGCCGCCAGCGGACGGCGATCGCCGCCGATGGGTCGGTGTGCGCGGTACTGGCGTGCGCGTCGGCGGGCAGTCCGGCGGCGGTCATCTGATGAAACCGTTCAACAACCAGGTTCCCATCTCCGACAATACCGACGATTTGTGCCATGCGGTCAACGTAGCGGCAGCATGGCGCAGCACGAGCCGAGACCACCCAACGCGGTGAATCCAACGCGGAGTCTCGTGCAGTGTTATCTGATGATTCTCCTGATAGATACGCAATGTCTGTTTAGTCTGACCCTGAGATGACTGAGGTCAGAGGTGAGTGAGTTGACCGAACGATCAGACGACGCCGAACGCGGCGGGTGGCCACCGCACCGCGAGGACCACCACGACAACCCGAACTGGGCCGACGACCACCAGCAGTGGACCAACCACGACCAGCAGTGGACCGACCACCAGCAGTGGCCCGAGCGCCAAGGGTGGGCCGCCGACGCTCCGTCGACCCACGGTGCCGACACCGACACCTACATCGGCAGCGGCAGCGACAGCGACAGCGACGGCGACAGCGACGGCGACGGCGACAGCGACGGCGCCCCGACCCGGACGATCGAGGTCATCGGCACCGGCACCGCTGCCGGAGCGACCGGCAGCCCGAACGGCGGCGGCCAGCATCGCCGCCCCGTCCCGCCACGACATCCCCGCCGGCTCCGCCGCATCGCGCTGCTCGGGATCACCAGCCTGGTGGTGTGCGCGCTGGCGGGCGTGGTCGGGATCGACGCCATCAGCCAGCACTACCTGGGGGCCATCAAGCGCATCCCCGATCCGTTCGCCGCCATCCCGGCGGAACAGCGGCCGGCGCCGACGCCCGAGGGTCTGACGTTCCTTCTCGCCGGAATCGACAGCCAGGCCCAGAGCGCGACCGGAGCGGAGTCCAGCGGTTCGCCGTTCGGACGTACCGACTCGCTCATGGTCGTCCGGATCACCGCGGATCGCGAGCGCGCCTACGTGGTGTCGATCCCCCGTGACGCCTGGGTGCCCATCCCCGGGTACGACAACTTCAAAATCAACTCCGCGTACACCCTGGGCGGCACGAGTCTCGCCGTACAGACCGTCGAGAACGTGACCGGCCTACGGATCGACCATGTCGCCCTGATCGATCTGGCCGGCCTGCAGAACCTGACCGACGCGGTCGGCGGCGTCACCGTCGACATCCCGGCGGGTACGCCCGACCCGGCCCGGGGGTTCACCTGGCAGGCCGGGTCGCAGCGGCTCAACGGCGAGCAGGCGGCGCAGTACGTCCGCCAGCGCTACGGGCTGCCCGAAGGCGACTTCGACCGGATGCGCCGGCACCAGAACTACCTCCGCGCGTTGCTGGCCGAGACCCTTGACCGGGACACCCTGACCAGCCCACGTCAGTTGAGCGCCCTGCTCGACGCGGTGACCTCAACGGTGACCGTCGACGACGGGCTCACCAACGACATGCTGCGTCAGCTCCTGTTCGACCTGCGCACCGTACGCAAGGACGTCCGGTTCGTGACCGCGCCGGTGGCCAGCACCGGGTACGTCGGCGACCAGTGGGTGATGTGGCTGGACACCGAACGCGGAGTCGACTTCTGGAACGCCGTACGCGACGATGACCTGGAGCGGTACATCGAGCGGTACGGCGTCGAACAGCTCGACGCGGTCGTGCGGTGATCGAGTACGGCCGCTGTCAGACCAACTCGGGCTGCTGCTCGGCGGTCGCTGTGCGACCGGACCACCACCGGGCGATCGCCGCGCAGACGATCAACTGGATCTGGTGGTAGATCATCAAGGGCAGGACCAGCAGGCCGAGCAGCTGCGGGCTGAACAGGACGGCAGCCATCGGCAGGCCGGTGGCCAGACTCTTCTGGGCACCGCAGAAGACGGTGGCGATCACATCGGCCGGACCGAAGCCGATCATCCGGCCCACCGCATAGAGCAGGCCCAGCACGACGGCGAGCAGCCCGATCACGACCGTGGCCAGGGTCAGCAACTGCCCGACGGAGACCTGCTGCCAGATCCCGGCGACAATCCCGGCGCTGAACGCGATGTAGACCACCAGCAGGATCGACCCCCGGTCCACGACCGTGGTGATCCGCTTGTGGCGGGTGATCCACCCGGCGGTCCAGCGGCGGGAAAGCTGCCCGGCGACGAACGGCAGCAGCAGCTGCCCGACGATCGCGCCGATCGAGCCGGCGGTCAGCCGCAGTCCGCCGGTGTCCGCCAGCAACAGCATCGCGAGCAGCGGGGTCACCGCGATCCCGGCGATATTGGAGAACGTCGCGCTGAACACGGCCGCCGGCACGTTGCCTCGGGCGATCGACACCAACGCGATCGACGACTGGACCGTGGACGGGATCACACAGAGGAACAGCACTCCCTGGTACAGGTCGTCGGCCAACAGGGCCGGGCTGAGCAGGCCGATCGCCAGGCCGAGAAGCGGGAAAACCCCGAACGTCGTACCGAGCACCACCAGGTGCAGCCGCCAGTGCCGGGCTCCGGCCAGTGCGGCGGCCGGTGCGATCCGGGCGCCGTGCAGGAAGAACAGCAGCGCGATGCCGATGCTCGCGATCACGCCGGCGACGGAGGCGGCAGACCCGCGTACGGGTAGCAGGCTGGCCAGCAGCACTGCGCCGAGGAGCGCGGCGATGAACGGGTCGATGATCAGCCAGCGCGGCCAGCGCATCACGTTCTCCCAGGTGAGCGAGGGGTTTTGGCACGGTCGGCAGGACCTGCTGCTTCATTCTGCGCAGCCCGCCGATCAGCGGGAAGTCAATCACCGAACTGACTGTGATCACGGACCGCGATAACCTGGGATGATGTACGACCCGGTGCACCTGCGCAGCTTTCTGGCGGTGGCCCAGACCCTCAGCTTCACCCGGGCGGCCGGCCGGCTGGAGCTACGGCAGTCCACGGTCAGCCAGCACGTCCGCCGGCTGGAGGCGGCCGCCGGGCGGCCGCTGTTCCTGCGCGACACCCACTCGGTGCAGTTGACTCCGGACGGCGAGGCGATGGCGGGCTTCGCGCGGGAGATCCTCGACGTGCACGACCGGGCCGAGCGACACTTCCGGACCACCGACGCCGTACGGGGCACGCTCCGGCTGGGGGTGTCGGAGGATCTCATCTCCACCCATCTGCCCGAGGTGCTGCAGGTCTTCCGTCGCCGCAACCCGCTGGTCGACGTGGAGCTGACGGTGGCGCTCAGCGGCACCCTGCATCAACTGCTGGACGGCCGCGACCTCGACCTGGTCTTCGCCAAGCGGCTCGCCGGGCAGACCCGTGGCCAGCTGATGTGGCGCGACCAGGTCGCCTGGCTCGGCGCCACCGACCCGTCGGCCTCCTGGGGCGGGGCCGGCGACGCGCTGCCCCTGGTCGTCTATCCGCCGCCGAGCATCACCCGGGCCCAGGCCCTCGCCGCGCTGTCGCGCGCCGGTCGACCCTGGCGGATCGCGTGCACCAGTGGCAGCCTCGGCGGTCTCGTCGCGGCGGCACGGGCCGGCCTCGGGCTTCTGCCGCATTCGGCCCAGCTGATCCCGCCCGGGTTGTCCGTGGTGACGTCGGCGCAGCTACCGCCGCTGGGCGAGGTCGAGTTCATCCTGCTCTCCCGGCCGGACGCCGATCCGACCCTGGTCGACGCGCTCGGCGAGGCCGTTCTCGCCGCCGGGCACCGACGCGTGCCCGTCACGGCGGGCCGGCCAGCCTGACGGTTCTGAGCCCGCCAGCCTGACGGTAGTGCGCCGTCACCTGATGGGCCAAATGCGCCCGTACTGCAAGTCTTTGCAAGTCTTGCGGCTTCGACCCCGCCGCACTCGACCCCACCGCGCGGCGCTTTCGGACCAGCTCGCCGCCGCCAGACGTCGGTTTGCCGGCCCATCTGGGATGGAAACATGGTGTTCACATCCGGGCGTCCAGTTGTTACTCTCGTCTCACCCTGGAAACGCTTGCAGAACTTGCAGGATGCTTTCAGTTCCTGGTCCGTCTCCCCGGAGAGCCATCACAGCCCATGGAGAGCGCGCATGACCGTACAAAGATCGATCGCCGCCGCGAGCGCGGCGCTCCTCGGCCTTCCCCTGTCCCTCGTCCTGGCCGCGCCGGCCACCGCCGCGCCAGCGCCGACCACGCCCACCACCGTGTCCACCGCCCATCAGCCGACCACGACCTCGGTGACCAGCAACGGAACGGCGATCGTCCACCTGTTCCAGTGGCGCTGGGAGTCCGTCGCCGACGAATGCGAGACCACCCTCGGCCCGAACGGCTGGGGCGGCGTGCAGGTCTCCCCGCCCCAGGAGCACGTGGTGCTGCCGAGCGCCGAAGGTGCCACGTACCCCTGGTGGCAGGACTACCAGCCGGTCTCCTACCGGATCGACCAGACCCGGCGCGGCACCCGGGCCGAGTTCGTCGACATGGTCGAACGCTGCCGCGACCAGGGCGTCAAGATCTACGTCGACATGGTGCTCAACCACATGAGCGGCACCGGCTCGGTCGGCAGCGGACCCGGTAGCGCCGGCACCGTCTACGGCAAGTACGACTACCCCGACCTGTTCGCCGACGGTTCCGGCGACAGCTACGGGTACGCCGACTTCGGCCCCTGCTACCGCACGATCAACAACTGGGGCAGCAAGACCGAGGTGCAGGACTGCGAGCTGCTCGACCTGGCCGATCTCAACACCGCGGATCCGGAGGTACGTCGCAAGATCGCCAAGTACATGAACTCGGTCGTCGCGCTCGGGGTGGCCGGCTTCCGCGTCGACGCCGCCAAGCACGTCCAGGAGGCGCACCTGGCGGACATCATCTCCCGGCTCGACGACGTCCCCGGCTTCGGCGGCAAACCCGACCTGTTCCACGAGGTGTACGGCGACGGCACCATCCCCTACACCGCCTACGCCCCGTACGGCGCGGTGACCAACTTCGACTACCAGCGTTCGGTCTCCTCGGCGTTCCGCGACGGCAGCATCGCCCAGTTGGCCAACCTGCCCGACTACGGCGGGCTGACCGGTGCGCAGTCGGTGGTCTTCATCGACAACCACGACACCCAACGGGCCACTCCGACGCTCACCTACAAGGACGGCGACCGCTACTACCTGGCCGACGCGTTCATGCTGGCCCATCCGTACGGCACCCCGCAGTTGATGTCCAGCTACGCCTTCGGCCCGGTCGTCGCGCAAGGCCCGCCGAGCAGCGCGGACGGCACCACCGACGCGACCGACTGCGCCAGCGCGGCGTGGATCTGTGAGCACCGCGACGAGCAGGTCGCCGGCATGGTGAGCTTCCGCAACGCGACCGACGACACCGGAATCAGCGGTGTGGTGACCGACGGCAACGGCCGGCTCGGCTTCGCCCGAGGCGACCGGGGGTACGCCGCGTTCAACGCCACGACGACCGCCTGGAGCCGGGAGTTCAGCACCAACCTGCCGGACGGGCAGTACTGCGACGTCGCCCGAGGCACCTACGACCGGGACAGCGGCACCTGCACCGGCGGCGTCGTCACCGTCTCCGGCGGGACCTTCAGCGCCAGCGTCCCCGCGAACCGCGCCGTCGCCCTGCACGTCGAGGCGGTGACCGAATGCACCAACCCGGCCGGATGCGGGCCGGTGGATCCGCCCCCGCCGGGCGACACCGGCTTCACCGCCACCGTGTCGACAAGTCCCGGCCAGCAGGTGCGGGTGGTCGGCTCGATACCCGAGCTGGGTTCGTGGAACCCGGCCAACGGAGTGCCGCTGAGCACCGACGCGACGAGCTACCCGGCCTGGACCGGTACGGCGGACGTACCGGCCGGGACCGCGTTCGAATGGAAGCTGGTCAAGGTCGCCACCGGTGGTGCGGTGGAATGGGAGAGCGGCGCCAACCGGACCGGCACCGGCGGGACCACCGTCGCCGTGGTCTGGGGGCAGCCCGGATCCGGTGGCGACGATCCGCCGGCCGAGGCGGCGGTGTCGTTCCGGATCGACGCCACGACGTGGTACGGCCAGCAGGTGCTCGTCGTCGGCTCGTCGCCGGCGTTGGGCGCCTGGGATCCGGCCGGCGCGGTGGCGCTGGCGGCCACCGAATACCCGGTGTGGACCGGCACGGTGTCCCTGCCGGCGGGCGAGGCTTTCGAGTACAAGTTCATCAAGCGTGCCCCGAACGGCACGGTGACCTGGGAGTCTGGGGTCAACCGTAGCCACACCCCGGTCGGCGGCCCGGTGACCCTGACCGGCACCTGGCGGTAGTCGCGCGGCGGCACGGTGCCGCACCGGCCTGGACCGCCGGTACGGCACCGTGCCGATCCGCGCCAGTCCGGGGAGGCACCGTGCCGCCCGCCCGCCGCCCGCTGCCGACGACGCCGCCGACGTCGCCGACGTCGCCGCCGACGGGAAGATCGATTCGCCGACCCGAATGCAATCGGCTACTTTGAGCCTTCATTCACTCCCGCTGGGTGATCGTCGGTCGTCGGCAGGTAGTCCCCACCGGGACCTGATAACCTCGCAAGCGGGCGGCGGGACCGATCGGGCACGCCCGCTGATCGGGAGAGGTTATCTGTGCGACTGGGGCCACGGGTAGCGACAATTGTCGTCAACTACCGACACAACGACGACACCGTACGCTGTCTGAATTCGTTACAGGCAAGTAAAGACGCCGACCAACAGTTGATCGTCGTCGACAACACCGAGCCAGGATACGGCGGCACCGATCTGACCGAGTTGGTGGATCCGGCCGTACGGGTGCTGTCCGCAGGCGGCAACGTCGGATTCGCGGCCGGTTGCAACATCGGCATCAAGGCCGCGTTGGAATCATCGGCCGAGTTCTTCTGGCTCGTCAACCCAGACGCGGTCGTCGGTCGACAGACGCTGTCGCACCTTCTCGCCACCGCGACGGACGAACCGGACGCCGGTATCATCGGCTCGCGGATCCTCGACGGCGGCCACCCGCCCCGGATCCTCTTCAACGGCGGAGTGATCGAGGGCAAGGGGTCCACCTCCCACGCCGACGCCGGCAAACTCGATCGCGACGTCCCCGACGGGCCGGTCCGCGACGTCGACTACGTCACCGGTGCCTGCTTCCTCATCCGGCGCAACGTCGTCCGCCAGGTCGGTCTGATCCCGGAGGAATATTTCCTCTACTACGAAGAAACCGACTTCTGTCTCCGCGCTCAGCGGGCGGGATGGCGTACGGTCATCGCCCCCTATGCGCGTACGTGGCACCACAAGCGGTCCACCGGCAAGCTCCCCTCGCCCTACTACATCTATTACATGTGCCGAAACCGGGTGCATTTCAGCCAACGGTTTTTCGCTGCCTCGTTCGAGGAGATCGAGGCGGAACTCACCCCTTTCATCGACGGCTGGAGCCGGCGCGTCGCCACCCACGCTCCTCACCTGTCCGGCAGCTTCGACAAACTCGTCCAGCTCGCTCTCGCCGACGGCCAGGATGGCCGGCTCGGTCGGCGCGACGACATCAGCGACTTTGTTTTTGCCTAGCCGACGGGCAAACTCGCAGGTGGTACGGCCACAGCGAGACCAGCTCGCGGGTCACCCGGCCAGCCGGCAGCGCACACGCGGAGACAAGACATGAGCAAGTACTCCTACAGTTTCGATCCCGAGGACACCAACAACACCGCCGCTGCGGTGTATCGGCTGGCGCTGACCGGTGGGCCCCGGGTCCTCGATCTCGGGTCGGGCCCCGGGGTGGTGTCCAGCATGCTGGCGACCGTCGCCGGCCGTACCGTGACCTGCGCCGATTCGGACACCTCCGCGCTGGCCGAGGCGCGCGCCGGCGGGGTACAGGAGACGGTGGCGATCGACCTGCGCGATCCTGAGTGGTTCCGCGACCTGCCGGGGCGCGGCTACGACGTGGTGATCCTCGCCGACGTGCTGGAGCACCTGGTCGAGCCGGAGCTCGTCCTGCGCGCCCTGCAGGAGGAGAAGATCGTCGCCCCCGACGGGGTACTCGTGATCAGCTACCCCAACATGGCCCACGAGTCGATCATCATCGAACTGATGACCGGCAACTTCGAATACACCGAAACCGGTCTGCTGGACGCCACCCATCTTCGTTTCTTCACCCGCAGCAGCATGCAGTCGCTGCTCGAATCCACCGGCTATCTGGTGACCGAGACGCACCGTACCCGGCGTACCGCCGAGCAGACTCCGCATCGTAGCCGCGCCCTCGAACTCGACGCCGAACTGCGCAAGGTGGTCGGGGAGCTCGGTGACGACGCCAAGACCTATCAGTACGTCGTTCTGGCCCGGCCGTCCACCGAAGCCGTCCGGATCAGCTTGGCTGAGCAACGACTCAACGACGAACACGCGGCACATCTGAGCGCCCTGGAGGAGATCCGGCGGCTCAGCAAGCAGCTCGACGACCTGCGCGGCCGGCAGCGTCAACTCGACGAGGAGTTCCGCCGCACCCAGGACAGCGTCGAACAGGAGCGACTCGACGCGATCCAGGCCCGCGAGGCGCTGCGCCGCGCCGACGAGGAGCGCAAGAAGCTCCAGACCCAGCTCAACCGGGTGGCCCGCAGCAACACCTACCGGGCCGGGAAACTGGTCCGCTACATGTTCCGGCCGGCGGAAGGGTTCCGGGCGCTCAACCGGCGGCGGGCCCGTTCGGCGGCCAAGCGGGGTTCCGCCGGTGGCGCGACCGGCACCGACGCGAACGGACGCGACGGCGGCAAGGGCCGAGGCGGGGACGTCGCCAAGGTCCCCCGCCACTTCCGCGACCTCATGGTCGACCCAGCGCTGCGCACCGCGTACGAGCAGGCCGCCCGGGTCGAGGAGTTCCGCTCGGACCGGCCGAAGGTGGCCTTCTGCGTCTCCACGGCAGACCTCGACGCCGGCCGGGGTGACCTCTACGTGGCCATCGGCATCGGGCGCTACCTGGAACGACACGGCTACGAGGTGGCCTACCTGCCGACCCAGCGCTGGGCCGGGCTGCCCGCCGGCACCGACATCGCGGTAGCCATGATCCCGACCTTCGACCCGTTGACCGTGCCGGACGGCTGCCGGGTGATCGCCTGGATCCGTAACGAGACGGACCGGTGGAGCGAACACCCGCACCTGGCACTGTTCGACACGGTGATCACGTCGTCGTCGACCTCGCTGAGCCGGATCCGGGAGCACTACGACGGGCCGACCGGCCTGCTTCCGCTCGGGGTGGACACCGAGTTGTTCACGCTGCCGGCCGAGGCGTCCCGGGTCGGCGCGACCACCACCGTCAACTCGTGGGGTCGGGAGCGGCACCTCTACCAGTGCCTGCGCGGCGTCGACATCGACTTCCCGTTCGTCATCTTCGGTGAGCGGCGCGGCATGAGCCCGCACTTCACCCCGTACGCGGTCGGCAGCACCAGCTATTTCACCCTGCCGGACCTCTACCGGCGGTCACTGCTCGTGCTCGACGACCTCAACCACACGACCAGGCCGTACGGCAACGTCAACTCCCGGCTGATGGAAAGCCTGGCGGCGGGTGCCCTGCCGCTGACCAACTCCCGGGTCGGTCTGCAGGAACTCGGCCTCGACGAGGTGCCGACCTATCACGACGCGGCCAGCCTCGGCCAGCTGTTGGCCCAGCTCACCGCCGATCCCGCCGGTACGGCGGCCCGCGCCGGCCGGCTGGCGGCCGCCGTACGCGACCGGCACTCCTACGCCCGCCGGGCCGAGGAACTGCACCAGGTGATCGTCGGGTTGGATCCGCAGCCGCGCCGGGTCACCGGCCGGTTCGTCGGCTCGTTCCCCAACTACGTGGACAACCCGTACCAGGCGATGCTGATGTCCGGGCTCCGGGACGCCGGCGTGCAGTCGTTCCCGGTGACCGACGTCCTGCGCACCGAGGCACCGCACCTGCCGAGCGGCCCGTTGGACAACTACGTCCTGCACGTCCACTGGACCGATCCGATCCTGCATCCGGCCCGCTCGGGCGAGGAGGCGATGGCCCGGCTGGCGGAGTTCCAGCAGCGGGTGGCCGAGTTGCGGGCCCGTGGTGGCCGACTGGTCTGGACCATCCACAACGTCTTCCCGCACGAGTGGAAGTTCCCGGCGGCGGAACGGGCGCTGGCCCGGTTCCTGGCCGACGAGGCGGACGCGGTGCACGTGCTGAGCGAGGAGACGTTGGCGGCGGTCGAGCCGCACTATCCGCTCGACCCGGACAAGGTGCGGGTCATCCGGCACAGCAGCTATCTGGGGGTCTACCCCAACTCGGTGAGCCGGGTCGCCGCCCGGGAACGGTTCGGCTTGGAGCCGGATCAGCACGTGGTGCTGTTCTTCGGCGGCATCCGCCCGTACAAGGGTGTCGACGTCCTGCTGGACAGCTTCGCGGTGGCCGCCCGCCGCGATGCCCGGCTGCGGCTGATCGTGGCCGGTCCGGCCAAGCGGCTGGATCCCAAGCAGCGGCTGAAGGAGCGGTGCGAGGCCGATCCCAAGATCACCCCGGTGTTCGGCGCGATCCCGAACGAGGAGATCCAGTTCTACTTCAAGGCGGCGGACACCGTGGTGCTGCCGTACCGGTCGATCCTCAACTCCGGCATCTTCCACCTGGCCATCTCGTTCGGGCGGCCGGTGATCGCACCTCGGGTGGGTTCGCTCACCTCCCTGCTCGATCCGGAATTCGCCATCGGCTTCGATCCGACCAACCAGCACGCGCTCGCGGAGGCACTGCTGGCCGCGCCCAAGCTGCGGGGGCGGCACGTGGAACTCGCGGCCTTGTCGGCGGCGCGCGGCTACCAGTTCACCGACATGGGTCGGGACTACGCCAAGCTGATCACCGAACTGTTCGACACACCCGGCCGCTGAGCCTGGCGGGGGGAAAGCCGGCCATCCATGATGGTCACCGGCTGCCCCCCGTTACCTAATGAATCCCGAACGGCCCGCCGTGGACCACGGGATGCCTGCCCGTTACCCGGCCCTTGAGGTCTCCAAAAAGATCGGCAGCGTGGGCTCGGCGAGTCGTTCGTGTGGTGGTCCGGCTCGCTGAGTTCACGCCTGCACACCTCTGGACCGTGTCAGGTCTCGTGCAAGACCGGCGGATCTCGGCGGTGCCGGACCACCTCGTGACCTTGGGCAGGATGTTGATCGTGGTTGCAGCCCGCCCGCACGGCGAACACCTCGCATACCGGGAGCCGACGAGCTCTTACTGCGAAGACCGGGACCGTGCGGGTCGCTGGGATCGCGAACGGCTCATCGGAGGGTAGGCCACAGAGCCTCGTCATTAGGGCGCCGCGCGTTTCCGCCAGGGTTGCATGCCCGATGGGCAGGCGAGGGAGGAGTAGGAGTTGGCGGTGTACTGCGGCATCGACTGGTCAGAACGGCATCACGATATTGCCCTGGTCGACGAGCACGGTCGCCTGGTTGCCAAGGGTCGCATCGGCGACGACGTGGACGGATTCACCACGCTGGTCGAGATGCTGGCCGCCGCCGGTGACAGCGCCGAGGAGCCGATCCCGGTGGCGATCGAGACCCCGCGTGGCCTGCTGGTCGCGGCGCTGCGCGTAAGTGGGCGGCGGGTGTACTCGATCAACCCGATGGCGGTGGCCCGCTACCGGGAGCGGCACTCGGTGTCACGCAAGAAGTCCGACCACGCCGACGCGGTGGTGCTGGCCAACATCCTGCGCACCGACGCCCACGCTCACCGGCCGCTGCCGCACGACAGCGAACTGGTTCAGGCGGTCGCGGTGCTGGCCCGGGCCCACCAGGACGCCACCTGGCGGCGAACCCGGGCCTCGAACGAGCTGCGGTCACTGCTGCGGGAGTACTTCCCCACGTTCCTCGCCGCGTTCAACGGCAGGAAGGGCAACCTGACCAGCGCGGACGCCCGTGCGGTGCTGGCCGCCGCATCCACGCCCGCAGCTGCGGCGAAGCTGTCCACAACTCGGATCGCCGCCGCCCTACGCCGCGGCGGCCGACGGCGTGGCGTCGAGGACCTGGCCGCCGAGCTGCAGCAGGCGCTGCGCCGTCCGCAACTGCGTCAGCCGGACGTCGTGGAGGAAGCCATGGGCATCCAGGCGCTGGCACTGCTCGCGACGCTGAACGTCGAATGCGCCAGTGTTGATTCGCTTGCCGAGGCCGCCAGCGAAGCGTTCCGCCAGCACCCGGACCACGCGATCGTGACAAGCTTCCCCGGTCTGGCCGACGTGACCGGTGCCCGCGTTCTGGCCGAGATCGGCGACGACCGCGCCCGGTTCGCCGATGCCCGCGCTCTGAAGGCCTACGCCGGCGCGGCCCCGGTCACCCGCGCGTCCGGGCGCAGCATCTCCATCACCCACCGCAAGGTGAAGAACGATCGGCTCGCCGCCGCCGGATATCTGTGGGCCTTCGTCGCCGCTACCCACGCCGAACCCGCCAAACAGCACTACCAGCGCCGCCGCGACCACGGCGACCGACATCCCGCCGCACTACGCCACCTGTTCAACCGGCTCCTCGGCTGCCTGCACCACTGCCTCGCAACAGGACAGCTCTACCACCCCGGCAAGGCCTTCCCCACGATCGGCATGCCCGCACCCGCCGCTGCGCAGTGACACTGGCAAACTCGGCGCCCATGAACGACGGCAAGGACTGGTACGCCTGGCACAGCCCTTACACCGACCCCGGCTCGCCCCTGGCACGCCGACTGAAGCTGGTCCAGCAGCACATCGCCGCGTGGCTCGATGAGCGACCTGGCGAACCGGTGTCCGTGCTCAGCATGTGCGCCGGCCAAGGTCACGACATTCTCACCGTGCTGGCGTCGCGCCAGGACGCCGTGCGAGTCAGCGCCACGCTGCTCGAGTACGAACCGCGCAACGTCGCCGCGGCCCGGACCCGAGCAATCGCCGAAGGCCTCGACACGGTGACCGTCGGGCAGGCCGACGCCGGTGACCTCGCCTCATACCGGCAGGCGGTGCCCGCCGACCTGGTCATCATGGCAGGCGTCCTGGGCAACATCAGCGACGCCGACGCCCACACCACCATTCACGCGCTGCCGCAGATCTGCGCTGCCGACGCCACAGTGATCTGGACCAGGACACGACGAGCACCCGACCTGACACCGGCGGTCCGAAGGTGGCTGGCCGACGCAGGGTTCGCCGAACAGGCTTTCACCGCACCCGACGACGTGCTGTTCTCCGTCGGCGTTCACCGCTTCACCGGCACCCCACAGCCGCTGGAGACCGGCAAGATCTTCCAGTTCATCACCTGACGGCGAACCGACGACTTGACGCTTCCGGAGATCGGAGGTCTTTTTGATCGTCCCCAGCCGGGGACTGCTCGGTCGCCCGGCTCGGTATGACTGAATGCCCCTGTCGTACGCATGATCCGGGGGGTGTTGTCGCCGAGCCGGGTGGCGTCGGCGGACCGCTGATAGGGACCCGGCCACCCCGTCGTGGGGTAGGTCTCTCCGTAACGTGGATGCCGGCAGTCCGACGCTATGACCAGCGGCCGAGCCAGGCCATCGCCGTGAGGAGGCAAGCTGTGCACGACGGGTTCGGCGTCTTCATCGGACTCGACGTCGGCAAGGAAGGACACCACGCGGTCGCGTTGAACCGCGACGGCAAGCGGCTGCACGACGCGACGCTGCCCAACACCGAAACCGGGCTGCGGAAACTGTTCGACAAACTCGCCCGGCACGGCCAGATCCTGGCCGTGGTCGACCAGCCCGCCTCGATCGGCGCGCTGCCCGTCGCGGTCGCCCGCGCCTGCGGCCACCAGGTCGCCTACCTGCCCGGTCTGGTCATGCGCCGCCTGGCCGACCTGCACCCCGGCACCGCGAAGACCGACGCCCGCGACGCCTACGTCATCGCCGACGCCGCCCGCACCCTGCCCCACACCCTGCGCCGGGTCGACACCGGCGACGACGCCCTGGCCGAGCTGGAGGTGATGGTCGGCTACGACGACGACCTCGCCGGCGAGGTCACCCGCGTCGCCAACCGCATCCGGGGCCTGCTCACCCAGATCCACCCACCCCTGGAACGCGTCCTCGGCCCGAAACTGCAGCACCCCGCCGTCCTGGAAGCCATCTCGCGGTGCGGCGGACCCACCGGCATCCGCAAGGCAGGCCGGGCGAAACTCACCGAGATCGTCAAGGCCCGCGCGCCACGCATGGGCGCCCGCCTGGTCGACCAGATCTTCACCGCGCTCGACGCGCAGACCGTCGTGGTTCCCGGCACCACCGCCGCCGAGACCGTCCTTCCCCGACTCGCCGACAACCTGCGTGACCTGCTGCGCCAACGCGACAAGGTCGCCGAACAGGTCGAAGGGATGCTTGATGCGCACCCTCTTGCCCCGGTCCTGACCTCGATGCCCGGCATCGGCGTCAGGACCGCGGCCCGCATCCTGCTCGAAGTCGGCGACGGCACCTCGTTCCCCACCCCCGGCCACCTGGCCGCCTACGCCGGCCTGGCCCCGGTCACCCGCCGCTCCGGCACCAGCATCCGTGGCGAACACCCACCCAAGGGCGGCAACAAGCAGCTGAAACGCGCGTTCTTCCTGTCCGCGTTCGCCGCTCTCGCCGACCCGCTCAGCCGCGCCTACTACGACCGCAAACGCGCTGAGGGCAAGAAACACAACGCCGCCCTCATCTGCCTCGCCCGCCGCCGCGTCGACGTCCTCCACGCCATGCTCCGCACCCAACGGCCATACCAGCCCAAACCGGCGGACGAACCCCGCCTCGCTGCTTGACAGAACCCATAGGGACACCCCCCGCCACTGTGGATGGTCTCCTGGCCGGTCACTAAGATCGCTCGGTGATCATCCGACGCATGGCCCAGACAGTCCTCTGCGGACTGCTTCTTGCCCTTGTCCTGCCTGGCATTCCGCCCGCCCGCGCCGACGAGACCCGGCCGGCGGAGAACCTGCGGATGGAGCTGGTGCTGGACGTCAGCGGCTCGATGCGGGAGGCCGACATCGACGGGGAAACCCGGATGGCGGTCGCCCAGCGGGCCTTCAACGAGGTCGTCGACGCGGTGCCGGACGGCACCCACCTCGGCATCCGGGTGCTTGGCGCCACCTATCCCGGCGACGATCCGGAACAGGGCTGCCAGGACACCCAACAGATCGTGCCGGTCGGTCCGGTGGACCGTGGCCAGGCCAAGGCCGCGATCGCCAGCCTGCGGCCGACCGGCTACACGCCGATCGGCCTGGCCCTACGCGAAGCGGCCAAGGACCTCGGCACCGGCGAGACGGCGCGCCGGATCGTGCTCATCACCGATGGTGAAGACACCTGCGCCCCGCCGGACCCCTGCGACGTCGCGCGCGAGCTCGCCGCGCAGGGCACCCGGCTGATCGTGGACACCCTCGGGCTCATCCGCGACGACAAGGTACGCCAACAGTTGGTCTGCATCGCCGCCGCGACCGGCGGTACCTACACGACGGCGCAGAGCGCCGACCAGCTCGCCGAGCGGATCAACCAACTGGTCGACCGGGCCCAGGACAGCTACACCGCCACGCCCGAGCTCGTCACCGGCAGTCCGGACTGCGCGGCCGCCCCGCTGCTCACCGCCGGGGTCTACGCCGACCGGGAACGCTTCGCCGAGCACCGCTGGTACCGGGTGACGGTCCAGCCGGAGCAGGAGCTGCGGGCCTCGGTCAGCATCGCGCTCGACCGGCCGGTGAACCGTGACTACGGCGTCCTGCTCCGGGCGGTGCACCCGGACGGCCGCGAGTTGGTCCGTGGCACCGACGCCGGCAGCGGCCGTACCGACGTACTCTCCACCGGGCTACGCTGGTCGTCGGCCGAGGATCTGGACCGGCCCGGTTCCGGGACCGACGACACCGGCCGTACGGACGCCGACACCGCGACCGACGACCCGCCGGCTCCCGAGATCGTGTGCCTGGTTATCAGCAACTCGTTCTCCCCCGCCGGCGGCACCGCCACCGATCCCGGCATGCCCGTCGAACTCACCGTGGACCTGGTGGCCGCGTCCCCCACCCCGGACCGTCCCGGACTCGGTCGAGGGTGGCTGCTCCTCGCCGTACTCGGCCTCGCCGGCCTGCTGACCGGCCTGCTGACCGGCTGGGCGACCCGCTGGTGGAACACGGTCTGGAGGGAGAACTGAGATGCCCCGTCATCAGTTGGATCCGGTCCGCACCGCGCTGACCACCGGTGCGCTGCCGCTGCTCGCTGGGGCCCTGACGCTGCTCGCCGCGACGCCGGCCGCCGCGCAGGGTCCGACCCCGGTGCCGGTCGACGCCACCCTGACCAAGGCCGGCACCTCGTTCCTCACCGCGGCGGCGGTCAACATCGACCAGCCGGTACGGGTATCCGCCGCCACCGGGGAGTACCTCTACTGGTCGTTCCCGGCCGTCGCCGGCCAGACCAGCGAGATCGCCGCGACGATCTCGCTGCCCGATCCGGCGAGCCGCAGTGGCGACGTGACCTGGACGATCGACGTCTTCGACGGGTTGCGACGTCGACAGGCATGCACCGCCGGGGCACAGTCGCCGAACGCCACCGTCGCCGACCGCACCGTGCGGGCCGGCTGCCTGCTCCGGCAGGTCCGGTCCTGGGCGGAGCCCTGGTCCGGCGACCCGCTGCCCGGCACCTACTACGTCCGGGTCTCCGTCGCCGATTTGACCGAGCGGGATCTCGGCCTCCCGGTGCGGGTGGAGCTGCGGGTCACCGCCGACGTGACCGGTGATCCCAGACCGGAAGGCGGCCAGCTACGGAGCCCGCTGCACCCGACCACGCGGCAGGGCTCGGTGGACACGTCCACCGACACCGCCTCCGCCGTCAGCGACACGGCGGCCGACGACGGCACCGCCAGCTCGGCGGAGGGTTCCGACGACGGTGCCGAGGCGTCGGAAGACACCGATGGCGGGACCGCCCGGAGCTGGTGGGACCGCCTCACCGGCTGGTTGCCCGAGTTCTCCAGCCGGTGGGTGTGGACAGCGGCCGGCGGCGCACTCGCCGCGATCGCCGGGGTGATCGGGTTCGGGTTGACCCGGCGACCGCGCCGGCCGGCCGTCGGATAGCGACCGGCCGCTCGGCGGGAAGGGAGCCAGCGACCGGCCGCTCGGCGGGAAGGGAGCCAGCGACCGGCCGCTCGGCGGGAAGGGAGCCAGCGACCGGCCGCTCGGCGGGAAGGGAGTCAGCGACCGGCCACCGCGAGCCGCAAGGCCGGCTGCTGCCGAAGATGCGCGCCGGGCGCGAGGGCGACTGCCGTCGATGACCCGACCAGCGCGGGTGTCGTCCTCGGGCCAGGCGCCGTCGGGAGGGGCGCTTCCAGATCGGCAAGCAGGCGGCGGAACAACGTTGGCCGGTCGGCGCGGATCACCGTACTGCGCCCGCCCCGCTGGACGATCGAGTGCGGCAGCGCCAACGCTGGTGCGGCGCTGTGCAGCAACGCGGCGGCGGGGATGCTCACCGACACGGTGAGCATCCCCGCGCCATGGTCGGCCGGGCTGAGCAGGGCCGCCATCCGCCACACGGCGAGCGCCGCCGGGTAGTGCGCCGCCGCGACGCCCGGGCTGGCGAGCATTCGCCGACCGTCACGCCACGCCCCGGCCAGAGCCCGCAACACCCGGTGGTACCCCTCGGCGGTCACCTCGACCCGAGCCACGGGTGACGCCGGCCCGAGTGGCGTGCCGACCGCCCAGGTCATCGTGGTCAGCAGTCGCGTCATCCGGACCGCCGCCGCCGGTCGTTCGATCTGCGCCACCGGGAGCTGTCGGGCCGGGGCCGTACTGGCCGGACCGAGCCGGCGCCATCCGACCGGCCGACGCTCGTTCCAGCAGAACGCCGCCTCCAGCAGTGAGTACGGACCGAGCGGGCCGTCGGCCACGGCCCGCAGGACCTTGTCCGCGCCACCCCCCGGGCGGTGGTCCGGCCCGGTGCCGGTCGGGCCGGCGGCACCACCGGTCGACGTCGATACGGCCATGGGGTGCACTCCTCTCCCACGTCACGGGCGCGCCCACCGGCGCGCAGGTCAGCTTGCCGGGATGGGTCGTTCCGCTACGAACCGTCCGCGCTCGACGCGAAATGCCCACACCGAAACCGACGAGTCGGCCAACTCGCCTTCGGGTGTCCACTCGATCCGGGTGGTGACGCCTGGCCCCCGGTAGCCGTCGACGAACGCCTCCATCGACGTCCGGTCGCCGTGCCCGGCCTGCACGCCGGCGAGGAACACCTGCGCGGCGTCGTAGGACTCGGCGCTGTTGGTGCCCGGCTCCACCCCGAACATCTGCCGGTAACGCTGCGGGAACGCGGCGGCGGCGCGCTCCGGCGGCAGGCACGGGCAGGTGATCACCGCCCCGTCGGCGGCGTCCGGGCCGGCCGCCCGGAGGAACCCGTCGGCCTTGACCCCGTCCCCGGCGACGAAGCTCGCCCGTACGCCGGCCGCCCACAGTTGCCGCTGCAGGCGGCCGGCCTCGGCGTAGTAGCCGCCGTAGAAGACGACGTCGGCGTCCGCCGAGCGGATCTGGCTCACCACCGCGCCGAAGTCGGTCGACCGGCTGGCGACGGTGGCCCGCTGCACCACCTTCGGACCGAGTCCGGCGACCACCTCGTCGGCCAGGCCGCGGCCGTACGCACTGTCGTCGTCGACGACGAAGACGGCGGTGGAGTCGAGCACCTGGTCGATGTACCAGCCGGCGGCCCGGCCCTGGGCGGCGTCGTTGCCGACGAGCCGGTGGAACGTCGACCAGCCCCGCTCGCTGAGCGCGGTACGGGTCGCCGAGGTGGTGATGGTGGTGACCCCACCCTGGTCGAGGATCGGAAGGGCGGCTTCCGCCTCGCCGGAGAACCCCGGACCGATCACCCCGATGACGCGGGGATCGTCCACGATCTGCTGCGCGAGCGCGGGAGCCTGCTTGGGATCGCCCTGCGAGTCGAAGTCGACCAGCTCCACCGGGCAGTCGGGATGCTCGTCGTGGTACGCGGCGAACGCCAGCTGCGCCCCGGCGCGGATGTTGCCCCCGAGGTCGGCCGAGTCCCCGCTGAGCGGGCCGAGCACCGCGATCCGGCTCCCGCAGGCGCTTGTCGCCACCGACCCGTCGCCGCCGCTGGCGACACAGGCGGTTACCGTGGGCAGCAGGACGAGCGCTGCCACCACGCTCCGCACAGCGCGCACGTCCACCTCCTGCGACTGGTCGGACCTACTTATCCTGCGGCGAGGAGCGTGAGGTTTTGATGAGACGGGTCATGCTGGCGGCGCTGCTCGCCGTCGCCGGCTGTCAGGGTCCGGCCCGAGACGTCGCCGCTGGTGGTCCCGTCGGATCCGACTCCGTCCCCGCCCGGCACCGCGCTCTACGCGGTTTCCTCGCGCAATCTGGACCAGATCGTCATCGACGCCCAAGGGTACGTGCTGTATCGATCCGAGCGGGACTCCGCTGACCCGAGCCGGTCGGTGTGTGACCCGGTCTGTGCCCGGTCCTGGCTGCCGGTGCCCTGCCAGGGGGAGATCCGGGTCGAGGGAATCGACCGACAGTTGGTGGCCTGCTTCGACCGCCTCGACGGTAGTCGCCAGCTCAGCCTCGCCGGGTGGCCGCTGTACGGCTACGCCGGCGATCGGATGCCGGGCGACATCAACGGCCACGGGCTGGCCGACGAGTGGTACGCCATCAGCCCGAGCGGCACGCCCGCCGGCTAGGACCCGCCGCGCCCGGGCCGGCCGACTAGGTTCGTCGGGCGGCCGGAGCCGGACTGTCGGGCAGCCGGAGCCGGGCCTCGGTGCCTCCGCCGTCGGCGTTGCTCAGCCGCAGGTGCCCGCCGTGCAGTTCGGCCACCCAGCTGGCGATGGCGAGGCCCAGTCCGGTGCCGTCCTCGGCGCTGGTGCGGAACCGCTGACCGGGTGCGGCGGCCACCGCCTCGTCGAGCCCGCTGCCACGGTCGCGGACCCGGACCGTCGGCGGGTTCGCGCTGACCCGTAGGCACACCTCGGCCGGCAGGTCGGCGACCCGACCGTGCTGTACGGCGTTCTGGATCAGGTTGCGCAACGCGATCCGGATCAGGGCCGGGTCGCCGACGGCCACCACCGGCTCGGTGATCGGCTCCCCGGTGTGCGGCGGCACGACCGTGTCCGCCAGGACCTCCTCGGCCAACTGGTCGAGCCGGAACGGTTCCCGGCGCAGGTCCCGCAGACCGGCGACGAGCTGCGCCCGGGTGAGCAGGACGGAGACCGAATCGGCCAGCCGGTCGGCCGAGCGGACCACCTGGCGCAGGGCGGCGGGACGCCGTTGCGGTTCCGCCAGGGCGGTGTCGGACACCGCCCGGATCACCGTCAGCGGGGTGCGCAGCTCGTGTGCCGCGTCGGCGACGAACCGCTCCTGCTGGTTGAGTGCTTCGGCGATCGGCTCGGTGCCCCGTCGGGCGAGCAGATAGCCTCCGGCGCAGGCCAGGATGGTGAACGACAGGCCGCCGACCACCAACGCCAGGGCCAGCCGGCGGTTGGCCGCTTCGGCCGGCCCGGAGTCGCCGACCACGACGACCGCGCCAGCGGTCGTACCGGTGACGGCGTGTTCGAACGGTACGGCGAGCAGCGGGGCCGGCGTACCGGCGCCGTCCAGCACCGGACCGGTGAGCTCGGTGCCGCTGGCCCAGACGGCCCGGGCCGGTCCGAGCAGACCGGCCGGTGGGATCACCGGCAGCCGGGCCGGATAGGCGAAGACCAGGGTGACGCCGGCGCGACCCGCCTCGTAGACGTAGACGGCGGTCGGGCCGCTGGCCACCGCGTTGTCGAACAGCTTGTCCAGCCGCAGCGAGGCGGAGTCGTAGTAGAGCAGGGCGGCTGCCGTACTGGCGGTCCGGCGCAGCTCGGCCGCCACCACCTCGTCGCGTTGCCGTTCGTCGACGAGCAGCGCGACCGCGCCCATTCCGGCGAGCCCGACCACGTTGATCGCCATGACCAGGGCGGCGAGCCGGATCCGCAGGCCGCGCAACCGGTCGGCGGTCTGCAGCTGCTGGCCGGCCTGGGGACGTTGCCCGCGTCGCTCGCCGAGCGCCCGCCAGGCGGGCAGGCGGGCGGCCAGCGACGCGCGCCGTCGCGCCCACCGGGCGGTCGTCCGCTGGTACGCCGTACGCCGCCGGTCCGGGTCGCCGCTGCTGTCGCCGCTCACGGCGGGACCGCGGCGATCTTGTAACCGACTCCCCGTACGGTGTGAATGAGCTGCGGCTCGCCGAGTTTGCGGCGGAGCTGGGCGACCACCGCGTCGACGACGTTCGAGGTCGGGTCGGCGTACTCGTCCCAGCAGTGCTCGAACAGGTCACTGCGGCTGACCACGGCCGGCCGGCGGACCAGGAGCATCTCCAGTACGGCGAACTCCTTGCGGGTCAGGGTGAGCAGGATCCCGGCCCGGCGTACCTCGCGCCGGGCGGCGTCGACCTCCAGGTCGGCGACGCGCTGCAGCGGCGGGGTGGTCGCTCCCCGTCGCCGGCACAGCGCCCGCACCCGCAGCACCAGTTCGGCCGTGACGAACGGCTTCACGACGTAGTCGTCGACGCCGGCCTGGAATCCGGCGATCCGGTCCCCGGCGCTGTCCAGCGCGGTGAGCACCAGGGCGGGTACGGTGAGCCCGGCCCGGCGACGATGTCCGAGCTGGTGCAGCGAGTCCCCTTCCGGCAGGATCCGGTCGAGCACGAGGCAGTCGTAGTCGTTGATGCTCATGCTCAGGTCGGCCTGACTCCAGTCGGCTGCCTGATCCACGGCGAATCCGCCGGTACGCAGCGCGGTGACGACGGCGCTGCGTACCTCGGGGTCGTCCTCGACCACCAGCACCCGCATGCGGGCGAGGCTAGCAAGCCGTCGTCACCACGGCATGTCTCCCGGCGATCAGCCGGCGATCGCGCACGTGCCGCCGTTGAGCCGGAAGCCGGTCGGTGCGGGGCTGCCACCGTTGGCGAAGCCGAGGAAGCCGAGCTGCGTACTGCCGCCGGCGCTGATCCGGCTGTTCCAACTGGTGTTGCGGACGGTGACGTCCGGGCCGACCAGGTCGACGGGTTCTGCTCCCCAGAGCTGGCCGATCCGCTCGTCACCCGAGTGGGTCCAGCTCAGCGTCCAGCCGTCGATCGTGGTCGGGCCGAGGTTGCGGATCGTCAGCTGGGCCTGGAACGCCCCGGGCCACTGGTTGGTCACCTGGTAGTTGACCGCGCAGCTGGCGGTGTTCGGGGTGGTGACGACGGTCAGCGGGGTGGACACGGCCGAGGCGTTGCCGGCGTCGTCGTGGGCCCGTACGGCGAAGGTGTAGCTGGTGCCGGGCTGCAGACCGCCGACCCGGGCGGTGGGACCGGTCGGTGGATGCTGCGGGGCGGTCGCCACCGGGGTGGTGGTCCCGTCCGGATGGATGCGCAGCACTTCGTACCAGGCGACGTAGACGTTGTCGGTGGACCGGGTCCAGAGCAGGGTCACCGAGTCGGTGCCGATCGTGGTGGCCGTCAGTCCGGTGGGGGTGCTGGGCGGCTGGGCGTCGCCGGGCGGCATGGTGAGCCGCAGGCTGGGGTTGGAGGTCGACCGGTTGCCGGCCGCGTCGTAGGCGTACGCCCAGAACTGGTAGGTGACCGAGGGGTACAGCCCGTCGATGGTGATCTCGTTGGTCGGAGTTCGCTTGATGAGGATGTAGTCGGACTGGAGTTGGGCGACTTCGTACCCGGCCACTCCGACGTCGTCGGTGGACGCCGCCCAGGTGAGGGTGACGTCGGTCTCGCTGATGTCGACGACGGTGATCGGCCCGGGGGTCGTCGGTGGCGTGGTGTCCGCCGTGGTCGTGGCTGCTGCCGCCGGTACCGCCGGCAGCAGCAGGATCGCGGTCACACCGACCGCCAGGGCCGTCAGGGAGGCCGAGCGGAACGGTCGCCGCCGGCTGGCGGGTACGCCGGGTTCCTGCGGAGGTGCGGTACGACGGCTGGGGTGGGACGAGTGGAGTTCCGGCATTGGCCCTCGATTCCGTTGTCGGGCGCGGCAGGACGGCAGGGCACCCATTCATTCATGATTGACGATGCATGAGCTCGGGCATCTATGATATAGATCACTAGCGATTCGTGGCTCGAGACGCGCCGGGCGATGCCACACCGGCCCTGAGCCCGTCTCGCCCGCGCCGCGCGGCCGCCCGCCGCGAGCGCCCGAACGTCGCCGGCCCACCATCTGCGGCGCCACCCCGACACCGGTCGCCACCCGACGGAACCGACCGCGAGCTGCGGGAACGATCTTCACCACCAGCACCTCGCCCCGTCCGACGAGGGCCACGGTGATCGATCTCGTCCGGGACCTATACACAATCAAGCCCGCCGATACATCGGCGGGCTGGGTGAGGCTGTCGGTCGAACCGGCGTCGCGGTCCTGACTTGTCGGCGATTCCACGTCGTAACAATCGGGGACTAGCGTGGGGACGGGGAGGGCAACCCCCGTCCCCACCATCAGTTACTCACACGCACGAGTGGAATGGCGTCCAGGTCGTGCGTGACGCGCGGGAGCCGGGCCACGCGAGTGGCTCTGGTTCCACCTCCTCTCGACAGGTGGTGCGTGGCTGGCGGCGGAGTCCGGGCTGGCCCGCCGCCAGCCGTACGGCTGAGCGGTCGGCGCGGATGAGGCAAGGCCTCGTCGCGCCATACGTAGTTCACCGTTCGGGGTGCACATCCATCAATGGAAGCGCTCCCATGGGAGGACTGTAGCCTGAGTCACGAGTTTGCGAAAGTCCAAAGCCTGATCAGCTCACGAAATGAAGGCGTGACGAGACGGTTACGACCTGGATCAGAGGCGGACGATCACCGGAAACCCTTCCGACATCGACCGTTGGCCCGCCGGACCAGGCCGGGACGCCCGCAGGACGGACGAGTCAGCGACCGAACTTCTCGACCTGGGCGGTCGCACCGGCGACGATCAGCAACGCGTCCGGCGGGATCACCGTCTCCGGGCCGGCGTAGCGGAAGTCCGCGTCCCGCTCCTTGATTCCGACCACGGTGATGCCGTACTGCTGGCGCAGCCGTGACCGGGCCAGCGTCTGGCCGGCCGCCTGCGGCGGGGCACAGACCTTGGCGATCGCGAACCCGTCGTCGAACTCGATGAAGTCGATCATCTTGCTGGCCAGCAGGTGCGCCACCCGGTCGCCCATGGCCGCCTCGGGGAAAATCACGTGATCCGCGCCGACGGACGCCAGGATGCGCCCGTGCTTGGCGGTGATCGCCTTCGCCCAGATCTCCGCCACACCGACCTCGGTCAGCGCCACCACGGTGAGGATGCTCGCCTCGATGTCCGAACCGATGCCGACAACAGCCCGGCGGTATCCACCCACGCCCAGTTGCCGCAGCACCGCCTCGTCGGTGGCGTCGGCTTCGACCGCCCGGGGCAGCCGGTCCGCCCAGTGCTGCACCCGCTTGGGATGGTCGTCGATGCCGAGGACCTCGTGACCGAGCCGCCGCAGCGAACCGGCGACCTGTCCGCCGAACCGGCCGAGACCGATGACCACGACCGGATCATCGGTCGGTGCCTCAGGATCGGAGGAACCCGGTGCCCCGGGGTCGGAGGAACTCTGTTCCGGCACGCCACGCCCCCACCCTGCCGTCGATGGACCGGACTGATAAACAAAACGCCTTTATGAGACCTTATCCCTTCAAAGCGTGATCGTGGAGTGGGATGGCATCACCCATCCGGCAACCCCCGGTGCACCCTCGAATGCAGACAGTGGACGTTACCGAAAGCGTTGTCCGTTAACGTGATTTTGCTGCTCAGTGACGCCCATCGAGGTGTCGAAGCCGCTCACCGATCCGGTAAGCTTGCCGGCGGTCTCCGCCCGGTGGCGCCCCCCGGTGCCGGCGGTGACCGCCGCCCAATCACCCTCCGGGGTGAGCCGGGGAACCAGGTTCCACTGGGGTGAATCCGCGATCACGCGGTAGGGATCGTTCCGTCCCGAACCCGTCAGCTAACTCGGTCGGCGGCCAAGGAAAGGAACAGGATGACCGCACCCCTCCGCCGGCGGTTCACGCTGGCCTCGGCGCTCGTCGCCGTCACCGCCCTGCTCGCCGGCGGCCTCGTCGCCCCGTCTTCCGCCGCCGCCGCGCCGTCCACGCCGGAGGGCGAAGGCGCGCCCCCGCTGCTGAGTGAAGTGCTGGACTCCACCGGTCGCGGATTCGTCGAAGCCAAGGCTGCCGTCGAGGAGTCCCGCAAGCGACAGCTGCAGCTCAGCCTCGAACTGGAGAAGGTCGAGGACCGCCTGGCGGCGCTAACTCCGCAAATCGGGCAGGTCGCCTCCAACTCCTACCGGCTGGGTCGGATCACCCCGGTCATGGTGCTACTCAACAGCGCCAGCCCGGACGATCTGCTGGACCGGGCCGAAGGCCTGGACATGATCGCCATGCACGACAACAAGCGGGTACGGGAACTCAACGAGGCTCGGGAGCAGGCCGAGCGGGCCAAGGCCGCGATCGACGCCGAGGTGGCCCGCGAGGAGCAGCAACTCGAAGTGATGGCCCGGCAGAAGCGGGAGGCCGAGAAGGCGCTGCAGCTGGTCGGAGCGGTGGCCACCAACGGTTTCGTCTCGGCGACCTCACCGGTGGCCGCCCAGGCGCCACGCAACTCGGACGGCTCCTGGCCCTCGCAGTCGTGCAGCCTGGACGACCCCACCACGAACGGTTGCATCACCCCACGCACGATGCACGCGCTCAACGAAGCCAAGAAGGCCGGGTTCACCCGCTTCGTCTCCTGCTTCCGGCCAGGTGGCCCGTTCGAACACCCGAAGGGCCGGGCCTGCGACTTCTCGATGCAGTCCAGTGGCTTCGGCGGAGACGCGACCGGCGACGCCCGGCTCTACGGCAACAACCTGACCGCGTTCCTGGTCCGCAACGCCGACAAGCTCGGCATCCTCTACGTCATCTGGTACCGCCAGTTCTGGTCCCCGACCACCGGCTGGAGTTCCTACAGCGGCGCCGGGGGCGACCCGAGCAGCGACCACACCAACCACGTACATCTGTCTCTGCTGTGACGGGTGCCGCGCCGGCCGGTCTGGACGACCCGACCGGCGCGGCACCTCGAACAGGCGTGGACGGCGGCACCTCGAACAGGCGTGGAGGGTAGGACGGTGCCGCCAGCCGGTCAGTCCGTGCGGGCCGAACGACGCACCGGGGACCGGCCCGCCGGCTGCTGCGGCGGCGGCCCGGACGGACCAGCGGTCGGGATCGTCTTGGTCACCGGCTTGTCGGCGGCGACGGTGATCGGCTCGCCGTGGTGGGTCAGGTCGATGCTGGCGTTCGGGTCGCCGTCGCGCAACGAGTACGTGACCTCGTCGCGCTGGACGGACACCCGCAACCGCATCCCCCGCCACATCATGGCGAACTCCAGCCGGTTGATCCGTTGCGGCAACCGGGGTGCGAAGGAGAGTTCACCGGTGTGGTCCCGCATCCCGCCGAACCCGGCCACCAAGGCGATCCACGCCCCGGCGAGCGCCGCGACGTGGATGCCGTCCCGGGTGTTGCGGTTGATGTCGTGCAGGTCCATCAACGCCGCCTCGCCCATGTAGTCGTGGGCGAGTTCGAGATGTCCCGTCTCGGCGGCGATCACCGACTGGGTGCACGCCGACAGCGACGAGTCACGAACCGTACGGCGCTCGTAGTAGGCGAAGTTGCGGACCTTCTCCTCGTCGGTGAAGGCGTCCCCCCGCCAGTGCATCGCCAACGCCAGGTCGGCCTGCTTGACCACCTGCTTGCGGTAGAGATCGAAGTACGGATAGTGCAGCAGCAGCGGATAGTGGTCCTGCGGGGTGCCCTGGAAATCCCACTCCTGATGCCGGGTGAACCCGGCCGACTGCGGATGCACCCCGAGTTCGTCGTCGTACGGAATGTGCATCGACAGCGCCGCGTCCCGCCAGGCGGCAGTCTCCTCGTCGTCGACGCCGAGCACCCAGGCCCGGTCGGCGTACCGCAGTGCGCAGTCGGCCGCCGACAGCAGGTTCCGCTGCGCCATCAGATTGGTGTAGATGTTGTCGTCCACGACCGCGGTGTACTCGTCCGGCCCGGTCACCCCGTCGATGTGGAACCGCCCGTGCCGGTCGTGGTGCCCGAGCGAACGCCACAGCCGGGCCGTCTCGACCAGCAGTTCGAGACCGATCTCGCGTTCGAACTCGGCGTCTCCGGTTGCCTGCACGTAGCGCCGGACCGCGTCGGCGATGTCCGCCGCGACGTGGAAGGCGGCGGTGCCGGCCGGCCAGTACGCCGAACACTCCTGCCCCCGGATGGTGCGCCACGGGAAGGCCGCCCCGTTGAGCCCGAGCATCCGGGCCCGTTCCCGCGCCTGGTCCAGGGTCGAGTGCCGCCAGCGCAGCACCGAGGCGACCGCCGCCGGCTGGGTGTAGGTCAGCACCGGCAGCACGAACATCTCGGTGTCCCAGAACGCGTGCCCGTCGTACCCGGGACCGGTCAGACCCTTGGCCGCGATCGGCCGCTGCTCGGCGCGGGCCCCGGCCTGCAGCACGTGGAACAGGCCGAAGCGGACCGCCTGCTGGATCTCCGGGTCCCCGTCGACCCGTACGTCGGAGTGGTCCCAGAAGTCGTCGAGGTACTTGCGTTGCTCGGCGCAGAGCCCGTCCCAGCCGGAGATCCGGGCGCCGGCCAACGCCGCCCCGACCTGGTCGCGCAGCGCCGGCAACGAGCGCTGACTGGACCAGCCGTACGTCAGCAGCTTGACCACCCGCAGCCGCTGCCCGGGCTGAAGCACGCAGGAGACCGTGGTACGGACCCAGTCGTCGAAACCCTCGGTGGAGACCTTGGTGTCGTCCGGGCCGTCGATCTCGTGCCCCATCGCCACCGCCATCCGCAGGCCGCTGGCCTTGGTCCGGTGGATCAGCAGTCCCCCGTCGGGCTGCACCAGCCGCTCCTCGGCCTGCAACGGCTGGTCCAGCACGGCCGCCACCCGGGGATCCTTGCTCTGTGCCGGCAACTCCTCGTTGGCGACCAGTTCGGACTGGACGATGATCCGCAGCGGCTCGTCCACCGCCTCGACCTCGTAGCAGACCGCCGCGACGGCCCGCTGGGTGAACGACACCAGGCGGGTGCTGCGTACCCGGGTGCTCTTCCCGGACGGGGAGCGCCACTCCAACCGCCGGTCGAGCAGCCCGGCCCGCAGGTCGAGCACCCGCTCGTGGGAGATCAGGTCGCCGTACCGCACGTCGAACGGCTCGTCGTCGACCAGCAACCGGACCGGCTTGCCGTTGGTGACGTTGACCAGGGTCTGCCCGGATTCCGGAAAGCCGTAGCCGGCTTCGGCGTACGGCAGCGGTCGCAGCTCGTAGAACGAATTCAGGTAGGTCCCGGGCAGGCCGTGCGGCTCGCCCTCGTCGAGGTTGCCGCGCAACCCGATGTGTCCGTTCGCCAGCGCGAACACCGACTCCGACTGGGCCAGGATGTCGAAGTCCAGCCGAGTCTCCCGTACGTGCCACGGCTCGACGGGATAGGCCCGCTCGCGGATCACCGCGCGGCTCCGACCAACAAGTCCCCCAGATCACCCACCACGATGTCCGCGCCGGCGGCCAGCAGCTCGTCGCCGATGCCGACCCGGTCCACCCCGATCACACAACCGAACTCCCCGGCCCGCGCCGCCGCGACGCCGGCCAGCGCGTCCTCGAAGACCGCCGCGTTGGCCGGCTCGACGCCCAACTGCTGGGCGGCGGCCAGGAACGTGTCCGGCTCCGGCTTGCCGCGCAGGCCCTTCTCGCGCGCGATCACCCCGTCTACCCGCACCTCGACCAACTCCTCAATCCCCGCCGCGACGAGTACGTCCCGGCAGTTGGCGCTGGCCGAGACGACGGCCCGCTGCAGACCGACCCAGCGGGCGGCGTGCAGATAGGCCAGCGATCCGTCGTAGACCTGCACGCCGTCCTGGGCGATGCGTCGCAGCAGGATCTCGTTTTTCCGGGTGCCGATGCCGTTGACGGTGTCGGCCTCCGGGGGGTCGTCCGCCGACCCCTCGGCTAGCACAACGCCCCGTGAGGCGAGGAAGGAACGCACCCCGTCGGCACGTGGGCGACCATCCACGTACAGGCTGTAGTCGGCGGCGGGATCGAACGGCAGGAAGGGCTCGCCGGTGGCGACGGCGCGGCCCCGGAGGAAGTTGTTGAAGGTCTCCTCCCACGCCGCGTTGTGGACCTTCGCGGTCTGGGTCAGCACCCCATCAAGATCGAATAGGCAGGCGGTCAGATGAGCGGGTAGACCGAGCACGCTGCCAATCTAACCTGATCTCCTGCGGCCGGGCTCGGTTTCTGCCCGCGCGCCGACGCCGGAGTGTCCGATCTGCCCCGTTGAGCGCCAGTCTACGCCGATACCGGGCAACGCCAGCCAGGCAGGTCGACCCGCGACGGTCCCCGGTCAGCGCCAGCCCACGTCGATCCGGTCACCCCGTTCGTCGAAGAAGTGCAGGGCGTCCATCCGGACCGCCACCGACAGCGGGTGGCCCGGCGTGACCGCCGGGTACGGCGCCAGCCGTACGGCCAGCTCGGCGGGGCGACGGTGGTGCCGCCCGGGGTCGCTGAGTACGCTCTCCCGGCTGCCCCGCCGGCCGGCGGTCGCCTGGGCCTCACCGGCCTCACGGGCCTCGGCGGTCCGTCCGGTGAGCCGCTGCATCACGTTGCCGAGGCGACGCAGCCGACTGGTGCCGTTGACCGGCTCGGGTGGCGTCCCGCCCAGGTCGTCGACCATGATCGCGGTCGCCCCGATGTCGAGGTAGGCCAGCGACTCGTGGCCGTGGTGTTCCAGGAACCGGATCCGGCCCTGCAGCACGTCTCCCCCGGCGTCCGGGGCGACCGGGGTGAGCGCCTCGGCGCGCATGCCGACCACGATCCGCTCGCCGTGGTAGTGCGAGACCGCTCGGGCCCGGATGTCGCTCCACGGCAGGTAGAGCGCCTGGTCCCCGAGGTTGAGCGCGACATACCGGTCGAGGTGTACGTAGACCGAGGCTTCGAGCAGGTTCATCCGCGGGCTGCCCAGGAACGCCGCGACGTAGAGGGTGGCCGGTCGGCCGTACACCTCGGTCGGGGTGCCGACGTCCTGCAACACGCCCTTGCGCATGATCGCCACCCGGTCGGCCATGGTCAGCGCCTCGGCCTGATCGTGGGTGACGTACACGGTGCTGACGCCGAGTTCGCGGACCAGCCCGGAGATCTCCGCTCGCAGCTCGGCCCGCAACCCGCTGTCCAGGTTGGACAAGGGTTCGTCCATGAGGAACAGGCCGGGACGTCGGACGATCGCCCGGCCCATCGCGACCCGCTGCCGCTGACCACCGGAGAGCTGGCTCGGCCGACGGGCCAGTACGTCACCGATGCCGAGAGCGCTGGCCACGTCGGTGACCCGTTCGGAGCGTGACTCGGTATCGACGCCGGCCAACCGCAGCGGGAAGGCGATATTGTCGCCGACCGTCATGTGCGGATAAAGCGCGAAATCCTGGAAGACCATCGCCACCCGGCGATCCCGAGGCGGGATGTCGTTGGCCAGCTCACCGTCAAGCAGCACCGCACCGCTCGAGGGATCCTCAAGCCCGGCGATCATCCGCAAAACGGTCGACTTGCCGCAGCCGGACGGGCCGAGCAGCACCATGAACTCGCCGTCGTTGACGTCGAGATTGACGTTGTCGACGGCGATCGTCCCGTCCGGAAAGACCTTGGTCACGTCCTTGAGCGCGACGGTGGTCACCGTCACCTCCCCGCAGCATCGATTGCCGACCCCCGAATGACTGTGACGAGCGCCATGGCTCTAGCACATCGGGTAAACGTGCCATGTTCACGTTGTGACAATCCGATTACCGCCCAGCGTGCGAGCGTTACCCGACGGTCACCTCGGTGCCGAACTCGCGGTGCCGGGGCACCCGGTCCCACTGCTGACCTGCCCGGCGCAGGAAATAGTCCAACCCGGCGTCCCAGGTGTGCCCGCTCGACCGACGCTCGTAGAGGTACCCCAGCGGATGGGTTCGGTAGATCAGGCCGCCGGACCGCAGCACCCGGTCCATCAGGCCGCGATCCACCGACCGGGGCACCGGCCGCCAGCCGCCGACCGCCTCCAGATCCCCCCGGGCCAGCAACATCGTGCCACCGGCCACCGGTGCGCCGTACGCCTCCGGCGGCACCGCCGCCCGGCGCACCGTCACGCCGAGGGTCTGCAGCACCACGAACTCGGCCGCCTTGCCCACCAGCGTGGCCCCGGAGTACTCCCGGGCCAGCACCAGATCCCAGACGTGCTCCGGGCCGTACACGTCGTCGTCGTCGACCTTGGTGATCAGGCTGCCCCGGGCCCGCGCCGTCGCCGCGCCCATCACCTCACCGAAGCTCAACCCCGCAGGCGCGGTGAACACCTGGATCGGCCGACCACAGTCCACCAATCGGGACCGCAGGTCAGCGGCCAACTCGATGCCGTGCAGGCACAGCACGATCTCCAACTCGGGGTACGTCTGCCGGGCCAGATGACCGACCACGTCGGGCAGGTACTCCGGACGTCGGGTGACCAGCACCGCGCTCACCGACGGCGGCGCGGCCAACGCCGGCAACGTACCCACCGTCACCGCACCCGACGCGAACGCCGCCGCGTGCCCACGCAGCGCCGCCGACCGCTGCCGGACACTGCGAATCTCCCACTCCAGGCCGTCGGCCGTGACCGCCGGCGGCTCGCTCGCCAGCACCCGCAGCAGCGGTTCGGCGAGCCGGTCCGCCACCGCCGGCGGCAACGTCGGCACCCGCAGCACCACCCCGGTCGCGGCGAGCTGGGCCAACAGGGTCGCGGTCGCCGCCGGATCACTCGCCGGCACCTCGCCGCACCACACGTTGCCGAACCCGCGTACGGCGGCCAACCGGGCCCCGTCGAGCGGAACCTGGTCCAGCCGCCCCGACACGACCGTCGGACCGTCAGGCTCGGCACCCGTGCGCAACCGCCAGCGCGGCACCGGCTCGCCCGGCGGGAAGTCCAGCCAGGCGATCGGCTCCTGCGGACCGTACCGCCGACCCCGGCCGATCGGGTTGGCCACCGCCGAGTCGATCAGCACGATCGGCTGCCGGTTGGTCACCCGCGCCCCGGTGTCGCCGGCGGTCACCGCGACACCGACCAGGTCGGCCGGTGCCGGCAGCGCCGCCGCGTCGGCGGCCAGCACCACGTCGTACGCCCGGATCTCCGGGTTGGCCACCAGCGGGCCGGCGCCCACGGTGTGATTGGCGGCCGGCGGCAACCAGGCCGGCGCGGCCCCGAGACCGGTCACGTCCGCGCTCGCCGGACGAGGCAACGGTCGCACCGGGGCGAGCACCGCGAGCGCCGCACCGAGCAGGTCGTACAGCGGGACCGCCCGGCCCACCTCGACCTCGACCCGGGCGACACCGGCTCGTGACGCACCCACCGGCAGCACGCCGCCGCGCCCCGGCAGCCGGATCCGGTGCCGACGCAGCTGGGGCAGCGGCCCGAGCCGACCGGACCAACCCGGAGCCGGCGGACTCCACCGGCGGACCCGCAGACGCAGCCGACGCGCCGGGGTGACGGCGGCCGGCTCGGCCAACAGGCGGCGCAGGGTGGCCACCGAGTCGGCGTCGACCTCCACCAACCGCACCGGGCCACCGCGACCCGGCAGCGGTTCGTGGGCGTGGGCGCGTCGACCGTCGACCCGGATCCGCCACCGCCACCGCCCGGCGAGGTCGACCACCGCCGGGCGGGACGCCCCGCTCACCGATTTCTCCGCCACGTTGCGCCACCCGCCCCGGCTCTGATCCGCACCCGATCGACACGCGACCCGCCCCGACCTGCGTCAGGCACGAGGTTACCGTCCGTCGTTCCGGTACGCTGCGTGCGTGTCCACGCCCGGCGCCGTTTCCTCCGCAGCACCGCCGCACAACGACTGGAGTGGCCTGGAACCGCCAGACCTCGGCGGTTGGACGCCCACCGCCACCGTCAGCGTGGTGCTGGTGGGCAACGGCGACCCGACCGACACCGCCCGCACCAGGGCCGCGCTCCGCCAGCAGCGCTACCCCGACGGGCTGGTGGAGGTCGTCAGCTGCGCCGGCGACCACACGTTCCCCGACGAGGTCGCCGAAGCCACCGGTGAGATCGTCCTGCGGATCCCGGCCGGGGCGATCCCCGCGCCCGGCTTCGTCGCGGCGCTCACCCGCTGGCAGCAGGCCAGCCCGGACGCGGTCAGCTTCGCCGTACCGATGGTGTGGTCGGGGACCCCCGCCGACCCGGACGTGATCGCGGCGCACGCCGCCGCCGACACGCTCGGTCAGATCTTCCCCGGTGCCGTCGCCCGGCCGGGACTCGTCGAGCGGCTCGCCGCGACCCATCAGCTGCGCACCGTCGACCACCTCGGCTTCCTCGTCACGGCCGACACCGGCTACGCCTTCCGCCGAGACCGCTACCAGGCCGGCGCCGACCCCTGTCAGGGCGCCGACGTCGAGGTCGCCTACCGGCTGGCGCAGGCCGGCGCGCTCTTCGTACCCGAATCGGCGGCCGTGCTGTGGATGCCCGCCGACACCGGTCCGGCGGCGACGCGACGCCGGGCCGCCGCCGAACTGACCGATCTGGTGCCCTACCCCCGGGAACGCCGCCACCGGCCGGGCCGGATCTGGCAGGTGCCGCTGGTCACCGCGATCGTCGCGGTGGACCAGCCGTACGAGGTCGTGCGGACCTGTGTGGATCATCTGCTCGCCAGCGACGAACGTGACCTGCACGTGGCCCTGGTCGGCGACTGGGACGCCAGCGGTTGGGGACGCGCCGACGGCGGCACCGACCTGCGGCTGCTGGCCACCGAGTACCGCTTCGAGCCCCGGGTCCGGATGGTGTCCGCCGCGCCGGCGAGCGCCTATCCCGCGCCGTACCTGCTGCGCGTGCCGGCCCGGTTGCGGGTCGGAGCCGGTACGGTCGGCGCGATGATCGCCGCCGCCGAGCGATGGCGGTGCGGGCTGCTGCGAGTGTTGCCGGCGGGAGCCGGTTCCGCCGCCCACGCGGTCGAGCTGTGGTCGACCGCGGCCCGCAGCCGGGCCCAACGTGCCGGCGTACCGGACGGCGCCCTGGCGGACGCGGTCGCGGCCAGCCACGGCCAGCGGTGGGAGACCGGCAGTGAGTTCGACGTCGCCGACGTGGTCGCGGCCGGGGCCGCGACCGGAGTGGGAGCCGGTGCCGCCGGTCTCGTCGGTGGTGCCGCGGCACCCGGCATACCCGGCCAGGGTGGACGCCAGGTTCGGCAGACCGTCGCTGTCGGCGGGGCGCGGTCGCTGGGCCGGGCCACCGTCTTCGTGGCCCGGCGCTACGCCCGGGACGTCCGCCGCAGACTCGTCCCGCGCTGACCTGCCGAGGGCCGGCCCGCCCGCGCTGACCGGCCGCAGACTCGTCCCGCCCTGACCTGCCGAGGGCCGGCCCGCCCGCGCTGACCGGTGCGCGGGACGCTCCGGTAGCAGCACCGAGCGCGCCCGGCTACCGTGAAGAGTCAGGCCGCCCGACCATCGGCGGCTCCACGGCTCGAAGGGATGTGTCCGTCGTGGCAGGCGTGGGAACCTTCGACCGGGTACGGCCCGGCGACCACGTCTGCTGGGCGTTCGACAGCGACGACCAGCAGGTCGCCGAGCTCGCCCGGTACATCCGTCTCGGATTGGCCCGTCGGGAGAAGGTTTGCTATTTCACCGCGAGCCGGTCACCCGAGGAGCTGAACATCGAGCTCGCCGAACAGGGCGTACCGGTGGAACCGGCCGTCGCGGCCGGGCAGCTCGTCATCACCTCGGTGGCCGACACATACCTCGCCGCCGGCGTGTTCGACCCGGAAGCGATGGTCGATGCCTGGGATGGCGAGCTGGCCGTCGCCCGGGCCGGTGGCTGGTCGGCGCTGCGCGCCATCGGCGACATGGCGTGGGCCGCGACGTGCGTCCCCGGCGGTGAACATCTCGCCTGGTACGAGGCGACGGTCAACAAGGTCTTCAGCGCTGGCTACGGCAGCGCGCTGTGCCTCTACGACCGCCGGATCTTCGGCAGCGACGACTTGCACCGCGTGTACTCCGCCCATCCCGCGACCGCCCAGGACGACTCCGGGGGTGACTGGCGGCCGCTGCTGCGCATCCGGCTGAACACGGATCCGGTCGAGCTGCGGCTGCGGGGCGAGGCCGACGCGTCCAACCGGGACGCCCTGGACGCCACTCTGCGTGACCTACGGCATCGCATGGACAGCGGCACCGACAATGACCATCGTGCCACCCTCGACCTCACCGGCCTCCGCTTCGCCGATGTCACCGCAGGACGGCTGTTGGCCGACTTCATCGGATCAGCTCCGGACCGGATACGCCTGGTGGGCTGCTCGCCGCAGGTGGCGCGGTTGTTGGATCTCGTCGCCGGCCGTTACCGGCCACAGGTCGCGTCGAAGGGTCACCCATGAGTACCGCCACTGACACGTTGGACCCCCTCGAACGGACCCGCCCGTTCGAGCACGTCGGGCTGCTGTATCACGACCGGTCGGAGTACGTCACCGCCGTCACCGGCTTCGCCAAGACCGCGCTGGCCGCCGGTACGCCGGTCCTGGTCGCCGTCCCGACCGGCAATCTCGAACCGCTTCGCGAGGTGCTCGGGGACGACTCCACGGTCACCTTCGTCGACATGTCCGCGGCCGGGCGCAACCCCGGCCGGATCATTCCCGGCGTGCTGCTCGCATTCGCGCAGCGCAACTCGGGACGGCCGGTCTGCATCGTCGGTGAGCCGATCTGGCCCGGTCGCAGTGCCGACGAGTACCCGGCCTGCGTCGCGCATGAAATCGCGCATGAAATCCTGATCAACCTGGTGTTCGCCAGCCGTCCGGCGGTCGTGCTCTGCCCGTACGACGCCCGCCGGCTCGACCCGGAGTCGGTGCTGGACGCGCACCGGTCCCATCCGATCATGATGATGCCGACCGGCGATCGCACGGCCAGCAGGGACTACCGCCGGCCCGAGAGCGCGCTGGCGGCGCTGAACCAGCCGCTGCCACCGCCCCCGCCCGACGCCGGCCGGATGCCGTTCGGCGACGTTCTCGCACTGGCCGAGATCCGCCGGTTCGTCTCGGTCGCCGCAGCCGCGGCCGGCCTGGACCAGGACCGGACCGACGATCTGGCGTTGGCGGTCAACGAACTGGCGACCAACAGCGTGCGGCATTCCGGTTCGGACGGTCAGGTGTACGTCTGGTCCGAACCGGACGCGATGATCTGCCAGGTCGAGGACACCGGTCACCTCGCCGACCCACTGGCCGGGCGGATCCCGCCCGGTCCGGATCAGCCGGGTGGCCGAGGTCTGCTGCTGGTCAACGACCTGTCCGATCTGGTCAGGATCTACACTCGACCCGGTCGGACCACCATCCGGGTGTACGTCTACCGCTGACCACGGCTACCTCTGCCGGCTCGGCCGCTTGTCGCATCCGCCGGTTCCATCGCACCGGTGGTATGGGAAAGACGACATGTCTCTTTCAGTATCAACTCAGACTACTCTCAGCTAGATCGGCACTTACTGATCCACTGTCACCGTCAGTGGACGGCCATCTGCCGATGGGATGGGAGGACGGGAGATGAATCTCCCTCGTAAGGTCATCATCGTCGGCGCCACCGCGCTGGCCATGGTGGCGGCAGCCGCCGTACCGGCCATCGCGGCCGAGCCGGAAGGTACGATCCTGCACGCCGGTGGAGCCACCGCCATACCGGACAGCTACATCGTGGTGTTCAACAAGAACACGGTCAGCCGGGACCAGGTCGCCGCCACGGCCCGCACCCTGGCCAGCCGGCAGGGACGTACGGTTGCCCGCACCTACACCGCAGCGCTACGTGGCTTCGAGATCACGGCCACCGCACGACAGGCGGCCCGGATCGCTGCCCACCCCGCCGTCGAATACGTCGAGCAGAACCACACGGTGCACATCGCCGACACCCAGCCGAACCCGCCGTCGTGGGGGCTGGACCGGATCGACCAGCGCAACCTGCCGCTGGACAACTCGTACACCTACCCGAACACGGCGTCGAACGTGCACTCGTACATCATCGACACCGGCATCCGGTTCAGCCACAGCGACTTCGGCGGCAGGGCGGTCAGCGGCTTCGACGCCGTCGACGGCGGATCGGCCGACGACTGCAACGGCCACGGTACGCACGTCGCCGGCACCGTCGGCGGCACCGCGTACGGCGTCGCCAAGGGCACGACCCTGGTCGGCGTACGGGTGCTCAACTGCTCCGGCAGCGGCACCACCGCCGGCGTCATCGCCGGCGTCGACTGGGTGACCGCCAACGCCGTACTGCCGGCCGTGGCCAACATGAGCCTCGGCGGCGGCGCCAACACCTCGCTGGACACCGCGGTCCGCAACTCGATCGCCGCTGGCGTCACCTACAGCCTGGCGGCGGGCAACAGCTCCGCGAACGCCTGCAACACCTCCCCGGCGCGGGTCACCGAAGCCATCACCGTCGGCTCGACCACCAACACCGACGCCCGGTCCAGCTTCTCCAACTTCGGCACCTGCCTGGACGTCTTCGCGCCCGGGTCGTCGATCACCTCGGCCTGGCACACCGGCGACAGCGCGACCAACACCATCAGCGGCACCTCGATGGCCGCCCCGCACGTCGCCGGCGCCGCGGCTCTGGTCGCCTCGGTCAACCCGAGCTGGTCGCCGCAGCAGGTCCGCGACTACCTGTACGACAACGCCACGGTGGGCGCGGTCGGCAACCCGGGCTCCGGCTCGCCCAACCGTCTGCTGTACGTGGTCAACGACGGCACTCCGCCGACGAACGACTTCTCGGTGTCGGTCTCCCCGACGTCGGGCTCGACGGCGCCGGGCGGCTCGGTCTCGGCCACGGTCGCGACCAGCACCACCTCCGGTTCGGCCCAGTCGGTCGCGCTGACCGCGAGCGGGCTGCCCAGCGGGGCGACCGCCAGCTTCAGCCCGGCCACCGTCACCTCCGGCGGCAGCTCGGCGCTGACCATCGCCACCTCGGCGGGCACCTCACCGGGGACCTACCCGATCACGATCACCGGCACCGGCACGTCGGCCACCCGTACGGCGAGCTTCACCCTGACCGTGACCGGACCGGGCGGCGGCTGCACCGGCACCAACGGCTCCGACGTCGCCATCCCCGACACCGGCGCCTGGGTGAGCAGCAGCATCGTGATCAGCGGCTGTGCCAGCACCCCGTCGACGTCGTCGACGGTGGACGTCAACATCCAGCACACCTACCGGGGTGACCTGATCGTCGACCTGATCGCCCCCGACGGGTCGTCCTACCGGTTGAAGAGCTGGGCGTTCTTCGACGGGGCGGACAACGTGATCGAGACGTACACGGTGAACCTCTCCTCGGAGACGGCCAACGGCACCTGGCAGCTGCGGGTCCGGGACGTCTTCAGCGGAGACACCGGCTACATCAACACCTGGACGCTGGATCTGTAGCTCGTCCCTCGTCGGGGTGGTGGAGACCCCGGTGGGAACGTAACCATCTCCCGCTGTGGCCGGGGGTGTCGCGAACCACGCGCACCCCCGGCCCCGCTTTCGCGGCGGGTCCGACGACAGGCGCGGGTCACGTGAGCTTTCGCAGTGTCAGGCATTCCTCCAGAAAGGCCAGAGCCCGCAGATGATAGGAGCGGGCTGCCCAACCCAAGCTGATGTTGTGGCCTGCGTCGCGCAGGTGCTCGACAGCAACGCGTGGAGCCGCCCGGAACACCGCGATCAGCTCGGCCACTGTATCCGGATCGTGGCGCCACCAGGACTCGTGCTCAGCGAAGGTCAACCGTACGGGCACACGGACGTCTGGTGCCAGCTCATCAAAGTGAGCCGGCCAACGGCTGGCGTCCACGATGTCGAGTGGGGGCGTTGGTTCTACTGGAGCCCCGGCCGGGCAGAATGTGCTTGACGGATAGAGGCGCAAGGGTCCCCAGTTACATTCCCATCCGCCGCGCTGTTCGGCTGCTCCGCCACATCGCGCCATCTCCTGCCTATGCCCAATTCCAGACAGGTCTAGGCCTGCCAGGATTCCAGTGGCGTCGGAGGCGGCTGCGCCGATCGCCACTTTCCCCCCGAAGGAGTGTGCCAGGAGCAGCACCCCCGTACCGATTGCGAACCGCGAGGAAAATGCCTCCAGCGCCTGGCCCACGGCGGCGATCTGGTCGACCAGGCGCTGCCCCTGCGGCAGTTGTTTCGCCGACCGACCGTAGCCGGGGCGATCGAGGGAGAGTACGGTATAGCCGAGGCTCGGCCCAAGCCTCAATAGTGACAGATCAGGGCTGGACTGGGCGTCGAAATAGCCGGCATTCATTCCGACCCCGTGCAGTGCCACCACGGCGGCGCGCACTGGCTTGTTCTCGGGTTCGGCGAGCAGCCCGGACAACGGCAGACCTGCGAGATCCAGAATGATCCTTCGAACTCCTGGGGAGATGTCGGGTCTGGTCGCCATCAGCGGCCTCAATTTCCGCTCGATCCGATCAGGCAGGGGAAAGGGCCGATGACCCGGCTGTCCGCGAGGCGCGCGGCCCACCTCAGGCGGAAACAGGCTGGTCGCGAGCACGGTCCGTCTCGATGACCACGCCGGAGCCGCCCTGAGTCTAGATCCATCTGCCGACTCGGCCGAGGACCTGCCGCTCGGTCCAGCCCCCACGTTCCTGGAGCGGTACCGACTCGTATTCGTTGGCGCGATGGAACCAGTGACGCCATGCACATGTCAGGCTCCAGCGGCATCTCGCAGGGCTGCCACCCGATCGGTCTGCTCCCAGGTGAAACCCGGAAGTTGCCGCCCGAAATGGCCGTACGCGGCAGTCTGCGTGTAGATGGGCCGTAGCAGGTCGAGATCACGGATGATCGCAGCAGGACGCAGATCGAAGACCTCGCGGATTGCCTTTTCGATCCTGTGCACATCAACGTGGTGAGTGCCGAAGGTTTCGACAAAGAGACCGACGGGCTCAGCCTTTCCGATCGCATAGGCAACTTGGATTTCGCAGCGGGCGGCAAGGCCGGCGGCGACAACGTTCTTGGCGACCCAGCGTACCGCGTATGCTGCGGACCGATCCACCTTCGACGGGTCTTTGCCAGAGAACGCACCACCGCCGTGCCGGGCATAGCCACCATAGGTGTCCATGATGATTTTTCGTCCGGTCAATCCGGTGTCACCCATCGGGCCTCCGATCTCAAAACGGCCGGTGGGATTCACGAACAGACGGTATCCGTCGGTTTCCACCTTGAGGCCGTCGGTTCTGAGCGCCTCCAGTTCAGGTCCGACGACGAACTCGCGTATGTCAGGGACAAGAAGCGATTCCAGATCGATTCCTGCGGCGTGTTGCGTGGAAACCACGACGGTGTCCAGGCGAATCGGTCTATCTCCGTCGTACTCGATGGTGACTTGGGTCTTGCCATCAGGTCGCAGATACGGGACTGTCCCGTTCCGGCGCACATCTGCCAGCCGTCGAGAGAGGCGGTGTGCGAGGTGGATCGGCAGCGGCATGAACTCGGGCGTCTCATCGCACGCGTACCCGAACATCAGTCCCTGGTCCCCGGCGCCTTGGCGGCCCAGCTCGTCGGTCTCGCCGCCGGCGACCGCGCGGTCGACCCGTGCCTCGTACGCCGCGTCGACGCCCTGGGCGATGTCCGGCGACTGAGAGCTGATTGTCACTGTGACGCCGCACGACGCGCCATCGAAACCCTTGTGAGACGAATCATATCCGATGTCGACCACTTTGTTCCGCACGAGTTGCGCGATCGGTATGTTCGCCTTCGCCGAAACCTCGCCAGCCACCTGGACCATTCCGGTCGTGATGAGTGTCTCGATGGCTACACGGGACGTTGGATCTTGATCCAGTAATGCATCCAGGATAGTGTCGCTGATCTGATCGGCAATCTTGTCTGGATGGCCCTCGGTCACCGATTCCGAGGTGAAGAGCCGGAGCCCACCGCTTCCCTGTGCTCGTATCATGACATCTTCCTCTCCCCGGAATCGACCGGCATCGCCTGGATCAGGGCCTCTGCCCACGGCGAATCCGGGCCGAACTCGGGCATCCGCACGTCGGTCAGTCGAAAACCGGCGTGGTCCAGCAATACCGTCAACTCACTCAGGGTTCGTTCCTGCCCGCCCAGCACGACCAGCATCTGCAGGTCGGAGAACTTGCCCGGATGGAAACCGGCTGTATCGGGAATCACTTTGTCGATGAGAATGAGTCGAGAACCGGGCGACATCGCCCGATGCACCGTACGTAGGATTCGCAGAGCATCCTCGTCGTTCCAGTCGTGGATGACACGGGAGAGAATATAGCTGTCCCCACCATTGGGGACGGATTCGAAGAAACTCCCTCCCATGATCACCGCGCGGTCGAGCACGTGGTGGGCTGCGAACAATTCCGCCGCCTGCTCCACACCCGCAGGCGTATCCGACAAAATCCCGATCAGTTCCGGATTCCGCTGAAGAATATGGGCTAATAGGCCACCGGAACCTCCCCCGACATCCACCACAACCCGGTCCTCGGAGAAGTCGCAGCTATCGACCGCTTCGGTAGGTGCACCAGATTTTGCCATGGCATTGAAGGCGGTGCTGGCCTCCGCCTCCAGTGCCAGATAAGCGAAGTGAGACATCCCGTAGACGTGGTCGAAGGCCGCCTTTCCCGTCCGGACCGAGTGCATCACTTCGGCCCACGCACGGAAGCTCTCCTCGCCATTGACGATGATGAAGTGCCGCAGTCCTCGGGGGGCATCAGAACGCAGGGCAGCGCCCATCGCGGTCGTACTGAAGATCCGGTCAGGATGCTCATACAGGATGCCAAGCGCCGCGAGTGCCCGGCAGAACCGGTAGAGCGCACCCGGATGTGCCCCCACCTCCTCAGCGAGGTCGTCGCTGGACCGGGAACCCAGCCGGAGGGCGTCCGCAAGCCCGAGTTTCGCGGCTACGTACAGGCTCTGGAAGGCCCAAGGTGCGGTGGTGACGACCAGATTGTTGAGTGCGGTCACGTCTGGGACCAAGTCCGGTGCGGCCGACGCCGACAGATCGACGTGCCGTGTCGGGTTGCTCATTTCTCGCCTTCCTGTGCGCGGCTGGCAGGGACCAGAAGTACAGCTGGGACACGTCGTACCACCAACCCAGATGTCTCAGGCCCTGCGCGACGGCGCACCAAATCCGGTACGACTTAGAAGCATCCAGAGGCACACGGTATCCGTAGTCGAACGGGGCCCACCGCGAGTACCTTTCCAGCCCTCCGGCCTCCGGACGAGTGCGCTCAAGCATCACGTTCCCAGCGGTAGAATTCACGGGCCATGGCGTCTTTGGGCTCTCGCCATGTGGTCGGGTCGTACGCCGAAACGAACGGCCTCAGTTCGTCACTGATTCGCCGGAACTCCGGGTGCTTGCGGGATCGGGTGACAGCCGCCTCCACCGGCTCGTCGCCCTCCACCAAGTGCAGGTAGACCTCACCGAACTGGAAGAGACTGCGGGCGCGGACGCCGATGGTCTGGGGAAGGTTGGATGTCTGGTCCGATCGCCCGAAGATGTCCGCGATCTGGGGTGCTACGTCGGGCAGCATGCGGGCGACGATCAGGCTTCGATACATGTGTTTCTCCTGGCTGGGGGCGGTAGCGGTCGGCCCGGCGGGGTCAGACGAGGAAATCGGCGACGTCCTGGCCGAGCAGGACTGATCCGACTCGACGTTGCGTCTCGAGACCGAAGGCAATGTGCTGCGCGGCGGTCTGAACGTCCCGGAAATAGCGCTGAAGCGGTGCCCGGTTGTAGAGCTGACTCGCACCGCATGCCCGCATCGCCGAGTCGGCCACATCGAGGGCGACTCGCATGGCGTGCTGGACCGAACCGGTCAGCCGGGCCCGGGCCTGCCGGCTGGCGACACGGTGCTGGGTCTCCGCCCACACCTGGCTGACCGCTTCGTACACGAAGGCGCGGGCGGCGCCAACCGCCGTCTCGCAACGGGCGATCTCGGCTTGAACGATGGGGGTCTCGGCGAGCAGGGTCCGCTCGGTGTTTCGCTTGACGAGGACGATCTGGCGATACTCGTCCACGATGCGCTGGGCGGCACCAAGTGGAAAGCCGGCCATGGCGACGAGCAGGTAGCTCATGTACGGCAACCGATACAAGGGCGCGTCCACCCGGGCCGGGCCGTACGGGTCGAAGGTGAACCGGTGCGGAACGCGCACCCCGCTGAACTCGATATCGTGGCTGCCCGTGCCCCGCATTCCGGCCACCTGCCAGGTGTCGTCGACCGTCACTGCAGCTCGGGGCAGCAATGCGAAACGGGGTGGGCCCTCACCGCTGCGGTACCCGACCACCAGATAATCGGCGAGTTGGCAGCCGCTGGCGTACGGCCAACGGCCGGTCAACCGTACCGCCCCCGCCCCGGCGTCGACCGCGGTGCCCAGCGGTGCCATCGAGCCGGTGACCAACGGCACCGGGGCATTATGAAGGATCTCTGCGGCCGCGTTCGGGTCCAGCCAGGCCAGGTAGCCGGCACCCTGGCCGATCAGGACGGTCCACCCGGTGGCGGCGTCTCCGTGGCTCAGCACCTCCACGACTTTGACGATCGTCAGTGGATCGGCTTCCAAGCCGCCGAGCGATGCCGGCATCATCAGGCCGAACAGCCCGGCGGCGCGCAGCTCGGCGACCAGATCGGCCGGGACGGTCCGACCGGCCTCAACCTCCAACGCCCGGTTCGGCAGGGTCGCGGCCACGCGGGCTGCCTCTTCGATCGGGGAGCTTTCCAGTGTGGGGACGGACATGCTCTCTACCTCACTGTTCTCGTTGGCGCACTCGACGGGTGGCCTGTCACACACCGAAGAAGGCGGGCGCGGTCTGCAGTCCGAGACGAGCGTTGGCGATGCGCTTGCGGGAGTCGAAGGAAAAGGCCACGTGCTGGGATCCGGCGACCAGGTCGCGCAGGCAGCGCTGCAACGGGTTGGTGTCGTGGACGGCGGCCGTTCCGGCAAGCCGGAACAGCGCCTGCACCAGCTCCCGGCCGACGTCGTAGACATGGATGATGGCGGCGGCCAGCCGGGCCCGTCCCGCGTAGTCGACCTGTTCGCGAGCAAGCGTGTCGAGGAGCTCGTCCAACGTGCCCAGCAGGTGCCGACGAGCGGCGTCCAGGGCTGTTTCGTGCTTGAGCATCGTCACCTGGACGGCCGGGTCGGCCAGGTACGCCGTACCGTCGCTCGTCAGCCGGCGCCCAGCGAACTGGACCCGAGCCTCGTCGAGGGCACGACGGGCAACGCCGAGCGGAAACCCGGCCATCACCGTGAGCAGGAGGTTGTAGGCGGTGAGGCGGTACAGCGGATCGTCATACGTAGCCCGGGTGAAATAGGGCACAGACGTATGGGCCAGCGGCAGGTCGATGCCTTCGGCGACAATGTCATGGCTTCCAGTGCCCTGGAGCCCGGCGACGTGCCAGGTGTCATCGATCCTGGCCTGCTCGGCCGGAAAGTAGGCGACGCCCATGACCGGGGCCCCCCACTCGTTCGTCTTGGGCCTGCCGTTCTCCATGACGATGAAGCCGCCCATGAACCAGTGCGCATGCAGGCTGCCGCTACCGAAGGGCCACCGTCCGGTGAGGGTGTACCCCCCGCCGTCGGGCTTTGGCTCGGCCTGACCAAGCGGTGCTTGGCCGCCCGCGACGATCATCCGCGGATTCTCGGCCAGGATCCGCTGGGCTACCTCGGGTTCGAGCCAGGCGAGGAAGGCGTTGCCGATGTTTCCGATCAGCAGTGACCAGCCGGTCGCGCCATCGCCTCGGGACACCTCCTCGACGATTTCGACGATGGTGCGGGGCGCGGCTCCCGTGCCGCCCAACGCCTTTGGCATCGCCAGTCGAAACAGATCGTGCCTGGTAAAGTCCTCCACCAGGTCGGCGGGAAGGGTGCCGGATCGCTCGATGTCGAGCGAACGATGCGGCAGCCCAACTGATATCCGGCGCGCCGACTCCAGCAGCGTCCGGTCCGTCACTACTGCGGCCGGCGTGGTCGCGGTCCCGCGCGTCATGATCGTGTCTCCTTCGATTCGGTGAGGCGCTCCTGGACGCGTTCCTCGACGCGACGGCGAATCAGATCCATCTGCACGACGCTGTTGCGATTGATGTTGTCGGTCATCCATGCGTCATCTACCGGCGCTTCGGGCTTCATTGCGAAATCCTGCTTCCAGATCATCTGGACGCCGCCAGGAACTTCCGAGTAGGCCCAGCTGATATTCATGTAGGAGAAAGGACCGGTTTCGATGCGGTGCGCCTTGACGGTCCGCTTCTCAGGATCGGCAACACGTTCCGACACCCAGCTCCACACCTGACCTTGCTCGTCCGGATGCATGGTCAGCCGGAATACCACACGGTCGCCCTCTCGTTCCAAGATCTCGACGGACGCGTACTCACTGAACAACTGAGGCCAGTTCGCCACGTCGTTAGTCATTTCCCACACGAGATCGAGGGGTGCTGCGATGAAAACTGAATTGCTGGTACTTCCGCTCATGACTGGTCCGCCGATCGGAGTAGGGAGTTGGCGATCCCGAGGAGTTCAGCCGGAGACGCGCACTTCTCGGCCTCCGAGCCGAACCGGATACCGAACGTTTGCTCCAGTTCCGATAGAATGCCGAGCACGCCGAGCGAGTCAACCTCGATATCAGCAAAGGTGATCCGGCTGTCCCGCAACGCAGCCGCGTCAGTGCGGGCTCCAGCACATCGAGTGATCACGTCGGCCAGTTCCTCATGGCTGAGGACTGTCGGGATGGACATTCCTTTCTCTCCTTTCTGAGATCCCTCCACCCGAGAGAGATCACACCTCTGTTGATCGGACAATCACCGATCCGGACCGTCCACCGACGCAGAGTCGACAACGGTAGCGTGGTGAATAGTCAGCGAGGCCGCCGACCCGCTTGGCGGCCACGAACCAAAGCCGTTCAGGACCTCGGTACGGTACGCAGAATCAACGCCGAGTTTCCGCCCGAGATACCGCGGGCGAGCACGAGTACGGCACCCTTTTCGATAGGGCGGGGGGAACCGGTCACGAGGTCGATGTCCAGAACGGTTGCGGTGACGTAAGGGGTTGGCGGAACAACGCCGTCGCGCAGCGCGAGTGCCGCAAGCACGACATCCAGAGCGGCGGCACCCGCGTAAGCCCGGCCGAAACCGGTCTTGGGAACGGTCACCGGTGTTGAGTCGAGAGCAGCTCCGAATACCTGCCGCAAGGCTGCCACTTCAGCGCGGTCTGCCGCAGGGACAGCGAGTCCGTCAGCGAAGATCGCGCTAATGTCACGCGGCGAACATTCTGCGTCGTCTAGTGCGCCAAGGATGGCCCTGGCAAGTCCGTCGGCGCTCCGCCCGTGGCGCAGTACCCCGCTGTACGTCGTACCGTGGCCGGCGACGCGGACCAGTGGCTCGGCCGCCCGGGCCCGAGCTGCTCGCTCCTCCTCCAAGACAAGCATGGCACCGCCCTCTGCGGGGACAAACCCGCAGGCATGTGGGCTGAAGGGCAGGTAGGCGGCATCCGGATGGTGCGCCTCGCTGAGCATGCCATGGCCGTACTGGCAGGCCATGGAGAAGGGAGCGAACGGTGCCTCGGCCCCACCGGCGAGCATGGCGGTGGCACCGTAGCGGATGTCGCGGGCCGCGTGAGCGATCGCGTCCAGCCCGCCGGATTCGTCCGCCACCAGCACCCCACAGGGCCCTTTGAGGCCGTAGCGGATCGACAGTTGTCCCGTGCTCGCGGCATAGAACCAGGCAATGGACTGGTACGGGCCGACATGCCCAGGCCCTCTGCTCCAAAGTCGTTCGATTTCCCGTTGACCGAACTCCACTCCACCTGCGGCACTCGCGGTGACCGCGCCGAAGGAGTAGGGCGGGAGGGTCTCGGGCCGAAGTTGTGCCTGATCCAAGGCAAGACCGGCGGCTGCCAGCGCGAACTGGGTGAATCGATCGGTCTGTACTCTGATACGGGAATCGACCGCCTCGGCCGGGTCGTAGTCACGTACTTCGCCCGCGACCGACAGCGGGTACCCCTGGGTGGGATACCGGGTGAGCCGACCAAGAACCCCCCTGTTCTCCAGTGCCGAGCGCCAGAAGTCGTCGACCCCCACACCGGAGGGGGCGATCACCCCCATACCCGTGATGACGGATTGCCGCAGTGTCATCTATCCCTCGCCGTGGTGAGGACGACCGCGGACTGAAAGCCACCAAACCCGCTGCCGACCGACAGGACGTGTCGCAGGCGTGCCGCGCGTGCCTGGATCGGTACGTAGTCGAGATCGCAGTCAGGGTCTGGCACTTCAAGGTTGGCGGTCGGTGGAACGGTCTGATGGTCCATGGCCAGCACGCAGGCGGCGAGTTCGATGGAGCCGATGGCACCGAGCGAGTGTCCGACCATGGATTTGATGGAGCTGACGAGTGTCTCGTAGGCGTGCGCGCCGAGAGCTCGTTTGACCGCTGCGGTCTCGTGGCGGTCGTTCTGCTGGGTTCCGGAGCCGTGGGCGTTGACGTAGTCGACGTCGGAGGGGTCGATGCGGGCCTGATCGATCGCCTGGCTGATGGCTTCGGCCATCTCAAGTCCTTCTCGGGTCAAGCCGGTCATGTGGTACGCGTTGCCTCGGGTGGCGAAGCCACTGACCTGGCAGCGGGCCCGCGCCCCGCGCCGCGCCGCGTGGCCGGCCTCCTCGATGACCAGCACCGCCGCGCCTTCGCCCAGTACGAACCCGTCTCGAGTGCGGTCGAACGGGCGTGCCGCCCGGGCAGGGTCGTCGTTGCGAGTGGAGGTGGCCCGGATAGCGTCGAAGCAGGCAACGGTGATGGGTGAGATAGGAGAGTCCGCAGCACCGGCAATCACGACATCAGACGTACCTTCCTCGATGAGTCGCAGCCCGTAGCCAATCGCGTCGAGCCCGGAGGTGCAGCCGGTGGACACGGTGTGGACGGGGCCTCGGGCACCCACCACCTCGGCGACCTCCCCGGCGAGCGGCGCCGGGGAGAACACCCGGAACAGGTCACGGCTCACCTTGCGGTGATCGATCGTCCACGAGGCGCCTCGCCCACTGGCAACGACGTACTCGGCCTCCAGTTGGGTGGTGCCACCGACCGCGCTGCCCATCGACACTGCGGTACGCCAGGACTGCTCCTCGTTGACCGCCAGACCGGCATCGACGAGCGCCTCACGGGCGGCCGCCACACCGAACTGAACGTAGCGGTCCATCCGCGCGATCTGTTCCGGAGCCAGCATGGATTCCGCCTCGAAGTCACATTCGGCGGCGATCCGGGAGCGGAATCCGGCAGGATCGAACAGCGTGATACCACGGGTCGCGGTACGGCCGGCGGAAAGCAGGTCCCAGAACGCTTTGGTGCCCACGCCACCCGGGGCGATCACGCCCACCCCGGTGACGACCGCACGTCGAGTCACGACAGCACCTCTGTGTCGACATGGCCCAGTTCGGGCCGAGGCGCGAGCGGGCTGAGATGGAACACGATGCGCGCTTCCTCAGTTCCCGTGTTGCACACCCGATGGCGAACACCTATGGGTACGAGGAGCCCTTGCCCGCTCTGCGCGGTATGCGGATTACCGTCCAGGTCAACGTTTACCGTACCGGCGATCACATATAGAAACTCCTCCGAGTACGGATGGTAATGCTCCACCACGTACTCGCCAGGTTGCAAAATCGCCAACCCCATGAAACCCGATGTAGCACCGACCGTGCCAGGACTGAGTACGGTGCGCAGGTCACCTCCACGCTTACGGTTGGCGGGAACATCGTCGATACCGACGATCCTGATTACCGGCTTGCTAGTGGTCACAGAATGCTCCAAGCTGGCTGAGGGCTGGCGTACGGTCGGCAGTCACGCGCCAGTCGGAACGGCGTCCGGTAGGGCGGACTTGAACAAAACGCGAGCGTTCGTCTCACGTATGGCCTGCCGGTCGGTGTCTGAAATGTCGAGGTGCTCGACGAGCCGGAGCCCTTCGTCGACCGATGAGCCAGGCAGGGGCGGGGAATCACTGCCATAGAGGATCTTGTCCGGGCCGAAAACGCGTACCGCGAGCTCCACGGCAGCGGTACTCGGCGTTGCGGTATCCACCCAGATGCCATTGAGGTAGCTGCTGGGTGGTCTGGGCAGCGAGGGATTTGTCGACAAGGGCCGGCGGTCGGCACCGACCTGCCAATGCTCTGGCGACCACGCCCGGTCGAGTTTCTCGGTGAGTAGGGCGAGCGCGCCGCCCGCGCCCTGGCCGATGAGCCGCAGGCCCGGGTAGCGCTCCAGCCAACCGCCGAGAATGCAGCAGGCGAGGCCGATCGTGACATCAGCGAACCGGCCAAGCTGTTCGACGGTCATCAGGTCGGCGAGCCCGGTGCCGGCCGCCGGTGCGGCAGGGGCGTGCAGCAGGACCGGTACGTCGATCTCGGCCGCGAGGGCGAAGAAGTCGGCAGCTTCAGGCTGGTCGAGATACCGGTCCGCGACGCTGGAGTTGGCGATGAGCCCGACAAACTCGTCTTGCGCCAGCCGCTCCCGGACAGCCTCGAGGTGGGAGTCCCCGCCGAACGGGTTGGCGTAGACGTACGCCCGCAGGTGGCGCGGATAGCGGGCGACGAGCTCGCCGAGCCAGTCGTGGAATCGGGCCAGTTCCTCCTCCGTCTGCGCGTAGTTGTCCACACCGGGTAGCGGCACCATGGCTCCGGCTCCGACCGGGCTGCCGATGATGGTGAGGTCGACTCCGGCGGCGAGTTTCGTCTCGATCATCGTCTCGGCGTCGCCGAGCGACCGCGGCATGGGAAACCGCCGCATCGACTCCGGCGGGCTAAGGTGCCCGTGCACGTCGATGGTCATGGCCGCCCACCTTTCGCACCTCGCGAGGAAGCGACACGCGCGACGGCGGCGCAGTCGAGATCACCGTCGCCGTGTCGCACGGACTCCTGATGTGTCGCCAGTGCGGTCCGGACGAGGGGCAGCCGCAGGCCGCTCCGGTCGGCCTCGGCGGCGGCGAGGCCGAGATCCTTGGCCATGAGCCGGAGCCGAAAGTCCGGCTGCTCGTAGTGATCGACGGCCAGTCTGCGTGCCTTGAAGCCCATGACAGGGGTCGCGAACCCGCTGGCGGTGATGGCATCGAGGACGACACGACGATCGAGCCCGACTGACTCACCGAGTGCCGCGGCCTCGGCCATGGCCTGCACCTGAATCCCCATCAGTGAATTCATCAGCAGCTTGAGGCGCATACCGTCGCCAAGGCCGCCGACGTACAGGACCTGCTTGGCGATGATGTCGACGACGGGCCGGGCCCGTGCCAGGTCCTCTCGCCCGCCACCGACGTAGACGCGCAGTTCGCCGTTCCTCGCGTGGGTGCCGTTGCCGAGTAGGCCCAGATCGATGACGCTGGGCGTACGCCGACGCAGAACGCGCAACAGGTCGGGCGAGATCGTGCTCGCCGAGGCGAGGACACCGTCGGCAGGGCCGTCGGCAAGGACTCCGTCGGGACCGAGCAACACCTGCTCGGTGGCAGCACCATCGGCGAGGGAAACGAGGATGACGTCGGCATGGCGGGCGGCCTGCGCCGGCGTCCGCGCCACCGTCGCACCCAGTTCGGCGAGTGCCCGGGCGGGCCCGGCGGATCGGTTCCAGACCGTCAGCGGTACATCCCGATCGAGAAGACGGCGGGCGATACCGCCACCCATCACGCCCAAGCCGAGAACCGACACGCTGATCATCGCGGTCCTCCGATCCGCCGGTCCGTCAGCACCGGCACCGAAATCCGCTCGAGAAAGGCCCGAAAACCGCCGGCGTCCCGAAGGTTTTCGTCGGCCGTGACCAGCTCGGCCAACGTGTCCGCACCGCCCCCGCGTACGGCTGCCGCAGCCACCCGGTCCAACGCCTCGTCCGGATCACCGTGCACTTCAGCCAATCGCAGGACCAAATCACCGCGCCGGAAGACCGTGGTGCGGGCGAGCGTGGTCGGGCGGTCCGGGCTCAGCACCCGGGTGGCCGCCAGGAATTGGCGAGTTCACCTCCGCTTCCCACCCGCGCCGGATAGAGCAGGGCGACCCGGTTGCCCTGCCGGGCGGCGGGATCCGCAGGTAGCAACTGGTCGGGGGTGTGCCGGTCATCGACGATCGGAAGCAGCGCTCGGTCCAAGAAGGCGCTGATACCGTCTGGACAGGACAGGTCGCGGGGCTCGTCGAGGGTGACTGGATAGGTGCGTGGGACCTTGGAATACCGCAAGCGCGCGAGGTGGGTCAGGTGGTTGTGGGAATCCAGGGGCTGCCGGCGGCGGCTCGGGTGAGTGCGTCGAGCATGTTGATGCCGTGTCGGGTGGCGGTGGCGGTGTAGCTGCGGATCGCGGCGAAGTGTTCGGCTCCGGTCATGGTGCGCATACTGCCGGAGACCTTGATCCGGAGTTTCGGCATGCGGATGGTCCGCTCGGCCGGGTTGTTGTCGAACGGGACGGCCGGGTCGGTGAGGAACCGCAGGTAGTCGGCGCGTCGGTCCCGTAGCCGCACGAACAGGGCGTGGTACTTGCGGTGCAGCTTGTCGGTGCGGTCGGCGGTGGCCTCGGCGCCGAGTACGACGGCCGAGCGCAGCAGGTGGGTCTGTTCGGCGAGGTCGGCCGGGTCGGGTTCACCGCCGTCGGCGCGGGCCGTGACCGTCAGGTGGTTCAGTTGCCGCAGGGCCGCGGCGGCCTGGCCGGCGAGGTCGGCGACCTGTCCGGTGGCGGTGTCGACCACGTAGACCAGTTCCCGCAGCACGTGGGCGTTGCACAGGGCGTGGACCGCGTCGGTGTAGGTGTCGTACGGGGCCCACGCGTCGTGCACGGCGGTGCCGGTGAAGGCGGGCAGCACGCCGGCGTCGTCCATTCCGGCGGTGCCGCGCCGGCGGTGCACGGTGAGGAGCACGTCGGTGGGTGTGGAGGCGGAGTGCAGCCAGGCGAGGCGGCCGTCGACGCGCATGCCGGTCTCGTCGAAGTGCGCGACCGGGGCGTGTCGGACGCGGTCACGGATGACGGGGAGCACCGTGTCGATGACGCCGAGGGCGGTGCGGGTGACCCAGGCGGTGATGGTGGCCGCCGCGACGGGCAGGCCGAACAGGTCACGGATCGCGTCGGCGGTGCGGCCGATGGACAGGAACTGTCCGTGGAGCAGGTAGACGCCGATCGCGGCGATCCGTGGTCCGTAGACGGCGGGCGCGGTGGCCCCGACGGGTGTCGCGGCGGTGGTGTGGTGCCCGCACCGGCAGGCGACGGTGACGATCTGGTGCTCGGTCACCACGACCCGAGGCTGGGGGATGTCGAACACCTGCCGGCGGGTGACCGTCACCTCGGCCGGGTCGGTCAGGCCGCCTCCGCAGCCGCCACAGGTGTCCGGCACATGCCGGACGATCACGTCCGGATCCGCCACCTGGGACAGGGTGGTGCCCTCGCCGCCGGTGGGACGGCCCGGCCGGCGACCCGAACGGCCCCGCAGCGACTTCGGCGCCGGTTTGGCCAGCCCGTCGCTCGACGGCGGTTTCGACGAGTTGGCAGACGACTGCTTCAACCGGGCCTCAAGCTCAGCGATCCGCGTCAGCGCCTGCTCCAGCCGTGCTGCCAGCCCGGCGTTCAACGCCAGCAGCTCGTCATACGACGGCGGCGGATCGGCGGGCATGGCTGGTCAACCTACCAGCCTCCACAGCAGACAGCACCACCGGGATCAGGAACCTATCCAGTCACCGTCGAGGTAGCGATCAAGGGCTTCTTCGACCGCTTTGACCTGGGGCTGCTTCGCGATATGCAGCATTGCTTCGCCAATCGTGCCGTCGATGTCCATTACTCGGATCACTCTGTTGCCGGTCATGAACACCGATGTGCGGCGAAGCAGTGGGGGACCGCCTGGGCCACGTCCCGCGTCGGGACGTCCGTAACTGGACAGGACACGGGAGACCTCGGGCTCACATCCTGGTTTGATGGTGAAGGTGAGCGCGTACCGGTTCATCAGAAGCTCCTGGGTGGGGCGGTGGGCACCGGAAGGCCCATACGGCTGAGCCATTCGGCCTCGGTGGTGTCCTGGAAGCGACGGTCGCGGCTGGCGACCTGATCGGGATCCCGCTCGTGGTGCAGCCGTCCCAGGTGCCATGCGGCCTGCGCGACTCTGCTGGTCACCGGAAATCGCTGCTCTTCGAAGTTCCGTAGGCGTGCGGCCAGGTCGTGCGGATCGCCCAGCTGAGCGCTGCGCAACACGTCGGCCACCGCCACCGCGTCCAGGAGTGCCTGTCCGCCGCCCTGTCCGGTGGTGGGGACCATCGGGTGGGCGGCGTCGCCGATGAGCAGGGTGCGAGCGGTCGACCAGCCGGCGTCAGGAGGACGGTCGAAAATCGGGGTACGGATGACCTGCGCGGAAGTGGTCGCCTCGATCAGCTCGGCGGCCCGCATCGGTGCCTTGCGGAACGAGTCCGCGAGCCTGGCGTGGTCCCACGAACTGTGGACATGGGAGCCGGTCCGGCGAAGCAGTCCGGCGGTTTCCTGCTGCTCGTCACTGAGCGTCGCGACCCAGTAGGTCCGCCCTCCAGGCAGCGGCCACCACCCGAACGTAGCCCCGGCACCGATGACCTGCCGCGCGGTCGCAATGCCGGGAGTTTCGAGTCGCTCATCGCTGACCGCCCGCCACGCCGTGAAGTGGGCCGAGCGCGGCGGGGTATCGCCACGCATCTGACGCCGGACGGCCGAGCGCAGTCCGTCCGCGCCGACAAGGAGGTGACCGGGCTCGCGGGTGCCGTCTGCGAGTAGGACCTCGACCCCGGCGTCGGTCTCGTGAAATCCAGCCACGGCAGACCCATGACGCACCACGCCGTCCGGCAAGGCTCTGCGCAGAGCTTCGTGGAGGCAGGCGCGTGGCACAGTGATGCTCGGCGCCCCGAACGCCTCCGAGACCTTGGTCTGTGGCCAGCCTCCGATGTGTTCGCCGCTCCAGCTGAGCAGCTCCCAGCGCTGCACCTCGATGCCGCCGGCGATCACCTCGGCGTCAAGCCCCAACAAGCGCAGAGCGCGTACGGCAACCGGGTGCAGCCCCAGTGCCGATCCCCCGGTGTCGGCGTCGTCGGTCCGTTCATAAACGATCACCTCGAATCCGGCGGCGCGCAGGGCGATGGCGGTAGCGAGGCCCGCGATGCCGGCACCGGCGATGAGGACGCGGTTTCGACTCTTCATCGGGTTTCGGCCTTCTGACGGGTTTCCCTCCGCACCAGGAAACGAACCGAGCGACGGTTCGTGGTCTCCGCGACGAGCGGCATCGCCAGTTCGCGGTGCCCCTCGCCGGACTCCCAGGCGGCAAAGTCCTCGGCGCTGCGCCACTCGCTCGTGATCACCCATTCACGGGGATCGTCGACCGACTGGCACACCTGGTCCATGAGGTGGCCCGGCACATCCGCCACATCGGCGCAGATTCGGTCGTAGGCGGCGAGAAAGCGGGCCTGTGCCTCCGCTTCAACGGTCAGGAAAAACATCACTCGCAGGTGGTCGCTGGCGACCGTGGCGGCGGTCTCCTTCACACTTCCTCCCAGCGTCGGCTCAGGTGACTACGCTTGACGGCGTCGACGATGCGCGCCAGGTGCCAGCCGTCCTCGAGAGTCGGATGGTCTCCGGTGGCGCCGGTACGGACGGCAGCGAGGAATGCGGCGGTCAGCCGTTCCCACCGTTGAAGCCCCACTTCGCGGCGGGTGTTGGCTCCGGAGCCGGCTTGGCCGTCCACCGTCAGGGATTGCGCGGGACCGCCGGGCCTGCGCAACGTCAGCCCTTCCGATCCGCTCCAGGTCAGGGCACCCTCGTCGCCGAGGACGGTGACTTCCTCCTCTGCCGGGCCGGTGAGGTGGGTGGACTCCCAGAGCCGGGCCCGTACACCGCTGCCGAGTTCGGCGAGGATGTCGTAGCCGACATCGGCGGTGACCTCGGCCTGGGGCAGGGAGCTCAGGTCTCCACCACGGTTGTCGCGGGCCCAGGCGAAGGCATCGAGGGTGTTGTGGAACTCGGGGCCGATCGGCGCGGTGTGCACGTCGCGGGACAGCCGCCCACACAGCGCGGTGAACTCGGTGCCGAGGAGCCACCGCACCCGGTCGATGACGTGGGTGCCGTGCTGCATGAGCCCGCCACCGCCTGCCGACTCGTCGTAGATCCAGTTCATCGCCATCAGCGGCCCGCCGAGAGCGCAGGTGCTGTGGACCTCCCGGATCCGGCCGACGCATCCGTCCCGCAGAAGGTCGCGCATCCGGGCCAGCCCTGGATCACCGCGCCAGATGAAGCCCGTGGCGTGCTGAACTCCCTTCTTCACCACCGCTGTGAGCATTTCCTCGGCCTCAGCGGCCGTCATGGCCAATGGCTTGTCACACAGGACGTGGCAGCCGGCGTCTACCACCTCCAGAACCTGTGCTCGATGAGCCGGCGGCGGTGACGCGATGGACACCACGTCGGGCCGTGTCCGGCTCAGGAGTTCGTCGAGGCTGTCTGCGACGGCGGGGACCCCGAACCGGGCGGCCAGGGTCTCGGCCCGACTCCGGGTGCGACTGTAGATGCCGACCAGCTCGGCACCCGCTCGCCGGAAGCCTTCCAGGTGCAGGCCGCCGGCCCAGCCCGCGCCGACTACGGCAACTCGTGTTCTCGCGTTCATCGGAGCCTTTCGCCTGGTGAGGGAAGCAAAGCCTTGCTCGCGTCAGCCGGGAATCCGCGGCGGCGAGTGTTTCTGCGGTCGGGGAGGCGCATCGGCTGGCCAGAAGTCGCGTAGCTGCCGGATGCCGGCGAAGCCCTGCTGCCGGGTGATCCGCGTCAGCCGACCGCCGACGAAGCGTGCCGCCTCGATCTGTTCGGCCGTCAACACCCCCGAGGTGGGAGCGGTCAGCGACAGGCCGTAGGGGTTGCCACCGATCCTGCGCAGCACCGGATGGGTGTATCCGGTGGGGACGATCAACGAACCCCAATGGAACATGGTGTGGTAGAGCGCCAGCAGTGTGGCTTCCTGCCCTCCGTTGGGCAGCGAGGCGCTGGTGAATCCGGTGACCGGCTTGTCCGCCAGCTGCCCGTGCAGCGCCAGCGGGCTGGAGGTGTCCAGGAACGCCTTGAGCGGGGCCGCGATGTTGCCGAACCAACTGGGTGTCCCGATCAGCATGCCTTCGGCCCAGTCGAGATCGTCGAGCGTCGGCTCGATCGGTTCGTCGGCACCTGGAGTGATGGTCCCGCCTGTACCGCTCAGTGCTCGTATGCGAACCTCCGCCAGTTGCGCCGCCGCCCCTTCGGCCAGGTGCTCAGCAACCTGGGAGATCACTCCGCTCGAGCTGTAGTAGACGATGGCGATTCGGGGTGGCATGTTCCGCTGTCCTCTCTCCCCCGCCGGGACAGCTCAGCGCTTCCCTGTCGGGACACCTCTGCCGCCGATGACACGAGTAATCGTCCGGCGCGGCACCCTTCCGGGGCGTCAGTGCAGCACCCCGACAATCTCCGTCACGTACGGTCGCCACGCAGAAGCAAAGCGCAGGGTCTGGACACAAAAAACCACGGCCCCGTCCGATCGATTCGGACAGGGCCGTGGCCGGGACGGACCGCGTCAGGGTCCTACGTGCGGGGCGCGGGCGGCGGACGAACCGTCCCGGACGACTTCCCCGGTAAGGTTGCAATTGGCTCCCGAGCCGAGGAAGACGATGAGCTTGGCGACGTCGTCAGCGTCGGACAGACGGCGGGTCGGGGTGCCGGCAGCGAGCGCGTCGGTGATGACCTTGGGGATGGGTGGACGACTGTCCGTCAGGGTGAATCCCGGGGCCACCACGTTGACAAGGATCCCGTCGCGGCCGGCCTCCCAGGCAAGACTACGGGCGAGACCGTACAGTCCGGATTTGGCCGTTCCGTACGGCCCAGGGCCAGGAACCCCCTCCTCGGCGACGCTCGAGGAGATGAGCACGATCCTCCCCCACCCGCGAGAGCGCATACCCGGCAGCACCGCGCGAACCTGAGCGGCGGCACCGATCAGATTGGCGCTGATCATGGCCTGCCACTCGTCGAGCGGAACGTGTTCGAAACGGATGCTCGGGTCCGGCGGGCCGTCTCCGCCCCAGCGAACGGCGTTGGCGACGAGCACGTCCACCCCGCCCCAGCGCTCGACGACCGTGTTGACAGCCACCTCGACGGTCGACAGATCCTCCAGGTCCAGCCGGACGGCGAACGCCTGGCCGCCGACGGCTTCGATCTCAGAAACGACCTTCTCGGCCCGTTCGGGGTTGTTGCGATAGGTGAGGGCGACCCGGGCGCCTTCCTGTCCGAAGGCGCGGGCGGTCGCGGCACCGATACCAGTGGAAGCGCCGGTGACCAGGACCACGCGGTCCTTGAGCACAGTATCCATTGTGTGGGGATTTCCTCTCTCATGGCGTACAGGTACTTTGTGCGGCGGATCCGCCGCGTTCCGAAACCGGTCAGCTCGCCGGGACGGTGGCCGGCACCCGAACGGCGAGGGCCCGAACTGCTTCCAGAGCGGCAGCCCGGGACGTCTGGTGGGCGTCACGGAACTGCTCAAGGAACGGCATCACCGGAGCATGGGTCAGCTCGGTGTGTACGAACTCCACGTCCTCCAGGCGAAGTGCCGAGAAGTAGGCACGCAGGTAGGGCTCCTGGAAGTCGAAGGGCTGCCGAGGGCTGCCGGGGCCGTAGGCGCCGCCTCGGGCGCTGAGGATCACGGCGGACTTGCCCTCCAGCGGCAACCAGGGAAGGGTCACCCGGTCGATCCAGGCCTTCAGGGCTGCGGGAATGGAAAAGTTGTACATGGGTGTGCCGAGGAGCAGGACGTCCGCCGCGAGGAGCTGCTCGATCAATGGGCGGGTCTGCGCCCAGGCATCGGCCAATTCTGGTGCGGCGGCGATCTCGTCCATCGCGGCGATGTCCCGCACGCCGTTGCGCGAGGACTGGGTGGCCAGTTTCACCCGGGCCTCGTCGATCGGTGCCACCGGCTCCGCGACCAGGTCCCGATAGGTGTACGCACTTCCTGGATGGGCCGCCTTCCAATGTTCGACGAAGGCTGCGCCGAGTTCCCTGGAGAACGAGTCACTCCGGGCACTGGCGTCTAGATGCAGCAGATGCGCCACAGGGGTTCCCTTCCAGACAAGATGATCCAGACTTGAGACAAGACTAGACTAAGATAGTTTCAAGTCAAGACTATCTCGGCTGTCGTTGCTATCCTTCTGACATGTCCCTCACCACTCCTGCCAGCGACCATGTGCCGGCCGGCCGGCTCAACAGCGACCTGCACTGGCTGTTCGCCCGGCTCAAGCAAGGGCTCGCCACGGCGGAGGCCGCGGTCGTGGGTAAGCACCGCATGAGCCTGTGGGGCTACACAGTGCTGATGGCCGTCGTTGAAGCTCCCAGACGGAGCCAGCTCTCATTGGCCCAGGCCGTCTCGGTCGACAAAAGCAAACTCGTCCTGGTTCTCGACGAGTTGGAGTCCGCCGGACTTGTCCGGCGTCGTCCCGATCCGGCCGACCGCAGGGCCCGCATCGTCGAGGCGACCACCGACGGCCGACTCGCTCTCGACGCCGCTCGCGCTGACGTCGAAGCGATCGAAGATCGCCTACTCGCCGATCTGGACGCCGACACGAAGGAGAACCTGCGCGTACTGCTCCGCCAGCTTGTCGGTGCCCCCGTGGCGCGGATCGAGGACGGGCGGCAGGCAGACAACGCTTGCGCGCCGCCTCGGCACTGACGGCCGTAGCGGTGCGACGTCCGGACTCACACCTGCAAGACGCGTCCGAGTTCGGATCGTCCCTGGATACCAAGTTTGCGGTAGGCCCGGGTCAGATGGGTTTCGACAGTCCGCTGGGTGACGAACAACTCCCGGGCGATCGCCCCGTTCGTCCGGCCGACAGCAGCCAGCAGCGCTACCCGGTACTCACTTGCGGTGAGAGCCTTCGTACCGAAATGCTCACAGCGTCGCGGTAGCCCACCGGCGGTGAGGAGCTCAGCGTGCACCCGCCCGGCCAGCCGCACCGCACCGAGCTGCTGAGCGAGTGCCAGCGCTCGCCTAAGCGTCTCGCGGGCCGCGCGTCTGTTGTTTTCCCGCCGTTGGACGATGCCGAGACTTGCCTCGGCGTAGGCGGTCTCGAGACAGGCAGGACCGGACCGTAGAACTCGTACCGCCTCAGTCAAGGCCGCAAGCCCTTCCTCACTGCCATGGATCAATCCCTTGGCCCGCAGGGCTACCCCGACCGCCCGTGTGGAACCCCACCGACGCGCCGCGTGTAGCTCCTCCTCCACCAGCCGAAGGGCACCCGTGACGTCCCCCAGCTGATTGCGCATGAACGCGGCCTCCGAACGCCAGCGCGAGATGGCCGGGTTGGTCGTACCCCAGCGCTCCATCCGCCTGCCACTCTCCGACAGGTCGTCCAAGGCTCCTTTGGTGTCACCGCACGCTCCTCTGAGCCGACCACGGGCCGCGAGGAGCATCGTCTGCGGCCAGAGTTTCGGCAGTGTCCCGGCACCGCCACACCTATTCAGCAAGGCGAAGGCCTCGTCGGTCCGGTCCAGCTCGATGAGAGTGTGCACCAACGGAGTGAGCACCAGCGACACGACCGGATCAATGATCTCCTGCTCACCGAGCAGATCAAGCGCCTGCCGCGCGTCATGTTCGGCCGAGTGCAGACGCCCTGCCTCCAGCTGTGCGCTCGCTCGCAGGGCAAGTGCGACAACGATAGTCGACAACCGACCCGCGCCCGACTGACCGGTCAGTACCGCATCGCACCACTGATAGACCAGTTCCAGTTCGTCTGCCCACAGCAAGGTGAAGACCACGTACGGCATCAGTTGCGGCTCCCTGGCCCTGGGCACCTGCGTCGCGACGGCCCGGCGGATTCCGCCTACCACCTCTGCGGCCGAGGTCCGCCCCTCGACAGCCGCTTGCAGGGCCCATAGTGATCGCTCGTGGAGCACGTCGTCGGCGCCGAGATCGGTGAGCTTGGCGAGCAGATCAGCGATGTCCGCCGCCGCGCTACAGCCGAGCAGAGCCGACATTGCCTCCGCGTCGTTGATCTGGCGGATGAGGTTGTCCCGCTGGCGTGATGGCGGCACTGCGGCGAGGCTGACGCGGCACCCCTGCAACGCTTCGCCTACCTCGTCCACCCGGTTGGTACGGATGAGCGCCTGTGCATAGCCGAGGACAGTGCTCACATGAGCCTGCGGTGTCCGCGCCGCCGCCAGACGCGTGCGCAGCCTGACGAGGATCGCCTGCGGATCCGTGATCAACTCGATGCAGTCCAGCGCCGCCTGAACCTCGTCGCGCAACTCAGCCGCCAACGGTTCGTCGAACGCCCTTCGCAGAAGTGCGCTGGCGTCCGCCATCCGGCGCTCCGCCAGCGCCTTGTTGGCCGCCGCTCTGAGTACATCGGGAACCCACTCGGCACCGACTGGTCCGGCCCGCAGCAAGTGTCGGGCGATATCGGCCGGGGCGGCCTGCCGTCGGTGCAACGCCTCGGACATCAGCCGGTGCACCGTGTCTGGAACGATGACCTCCGGCAGCCGCCGCAGTGCCTTGCCGACCACTGGGTGGACATAGGTCGAAAGCGGCTGGTCTGTCAGCAAGCCCATACCGCCGAGAACGGCCAGCCCGGTGGCCGCCTCTGCCTCTGTCATGCCAGCTGCCTCGGCGATGAGCGCCGCGTCCGCCTCTCCTTCCAGGATGGCGATCGTCTCGGCGACCCCGGGCACACCTGCGGGCAGGTGGGCCAGCCTGGTCCGCATGGTGCTACCCACGAACCTTTCGACCACGCTCATGGGCAAGACCGGCCCGGTCGGTTCGTTGTAAGGGCCGGCGGCCATCAGCATCGCACTCAGCAGCATCGGGTTACCCGCGGTGAGCTGGTGCAGTTCGTCGACGACCGGGGCGGGCGTCGGGCCGAGGAAGCCGTCGGCCAGTTCCCCGGTGCCGGCGGCGGTCAGCAAGGCGGGACGCAACACTGTCCACTCGCCAGCCGCGTGCAGTGCGGCCAGCATGGGTGGGGAGGTCACCGGCTCGCCGAGCCTACGGGTCACCACGATCGCGACCGGCTGCCCCTTCAGGCGCCGGGCCACGTAGGCAAGGACATGCAGGGAGTGCGCGTCGCCAAAATTCAGGTCATCGACGGCCAGAACGACCGGCGCCTGAGCGGCAAGACCGCGAATGGCCCAGAGCATGCCGTTCAGCACGTGAATATCACTCACATCACTGCTGGGCGGCGCGACCGGATCCATCACCTGGAGCAGTTCGGCGGCGGTCGGGGAATCCTCGGTACGCCCGGCGGCCAGGCGGGACAGATGTGGTTCCAGGAGTTGATGAATCACGCCATACGGAAATTCGGCCTCCGAAGAGCTACAGTGCGCGACGCATACCACCAACTGGCGCGCTTCGGCCATCCGCTGCAACTCAAGCAGCAGAGCCGTACGGCCGATTCCGCACCCCCCCTCGATCACGACAAGATCGCCGATCCCCTGGCACAGGTTCTCAACGGTACGGTTGAGAACCAGTGATTCAGCCCAGCGTTCGATCAAGATCTGGCGCACAGCTCCCCCGCTCGCTAATCATTGCCTCAAGCTTAGTTGGTGGCCGGCCCAGGTCGGCCGGCCACCAACTGACATCAGGCGATACTCTGCGAAAAGCTAAAGAAGTTCTCCGGGTCGTAGTGATTCTTTACGATCCTCAGTCGACTTAGATTCTCCTTGTAATACGCGTCGGCCCAGTCGGGCAGCACTCGGTCCAGATAGTTGACGTAACTCTCACCGTTAGAATAGGGATTGACGACATCGAACACGTTGCTAGACCAGCTCTGGGCGGCGGCCATGTCGGAGGAGCTTGGCGTACCGGTGGGCAAACCGGTGGCAATACTCATGATGAACTCGGAGTCGCGATGCACATAGGCCGTTTCTGTACGGCTGAAGTCGTTGGCCTGGCCGCCGAGAACGATGGCCCGGATGAATCGAGAGTGGCCGGCGACCCGGTTCGCGTCGAAGGCCGCGAGCAGGGCGTCGACGCCTGTGGCTGGAATGGCCTGACTGAAAAGGCGGCTGCGGTCGAACGACCATCCGAAGCGGGGGATCTGGCCCTCGTCGGTGGTGCCCTCGAGGTGACATTGCGGCACCGTCCGGTTGCCGCAGTTGTACCAGGCCAACATCCCGTCGGTGTAGGTGTCGTCGCTGACGACGCGGGTGGCCGGCTGGTGGCCGGACTCGGAGACCAGGGAGTCCAGCAACGGCGGGAGCTCGGCCGGATCGCCCATCCAGACGCCGGCCACCGCGACCGTGGGCACATTGCCCGCAGCTGCGTCGAAGAGGGCGATGACCGGTCCCGAACTGAGCCGCCGCGGCGACGCGATGGCCCACTGTTGCCAGGCGGTCAGGACATCGGCGGCCTGCTCCCAGCTCCATGCGAGGTTGAAGCGCGAGATGGTCGGCACCGCGGTAGCTTGCATCCGATAGGAAGTGACGATGCCGAAGTTGCCGCCGCCCCCGCCGCGCAGCGCCCAGTAGAGATCGGAGTTCCAGTTCTCGGAGGCAACCACCACCGAGCCATCCGCGAGCACCACGACCGCCGATTCGAGCGTGTCCGACGCCATGCCGAGGAACCGCGTCTGCCAGCCCAGTCCGCCGCCCTGAACGAAACCGCCCGATCCGACGGTCGGGAAGAGCCCGCCGGGCAATGCCAGTCCGGTGCCGGCCAGCCGGCTGAGTATGTCGATCTGCAGCGCTCCACCGCCCACGATGGCGGTTGTGCCGACGGTCCTGACGCTGTTGAGCCGGGATACGTCGATCACCAGACCGCTGGTCAGGGAGAAGCCCATGAAGCTGTGTCCGCCGCTACGAGCTGTCGCGGCGATCCCGTTGGCTTGGGCGAACTTCAGGCAGGCTCGGACGTCCAGGACCGATTCGCAGTAGGCGACAGCCGCCGGCTGCATACCGTCGAACTCTTTCCATGAGATTTGTTTGGCGGTGGCGTATATCGCGTCCGAGGGCAGCACGAGAGTGCCCTTCATACGCTGCTGGAGCTGCGCCCAGTCCGGCTGGTTGGCAGTCGCGGCGAACACTGCGGGTAGCGCGCTGGTCGCGCCAGCCAATGCCAGGGTTGCGGTAGCTCCCGCCCGGATGAACGCTCTTCGGGAAAGCATGAGCTGTGCCTCGCTTCGATGTGTTAGTACGGACATGTGAGCGTGGTGTCTGAACCGCAGCGACATCGGCCGTATCGCCACGTCGGAAGAACACCGTGGTCAGCGAGGCACAGCTTCGACGAGGGCGTGGACGAGCGTGTCACCGACGTTGTCGGCCTGGACCGCGCGTGTCATGCGGAAGCCTGCTTCGAAGAGCAACCGCTGCCAGTCAGCTTCGGTACGTTCCTTGCCGCCGAGAATGACCATCATGAAAAGGTCCGCGAGCATGCTGGGGTGCAAGCCGCCGGACTCGGGCACGACGCTGTCGATCACGATGAGCTTGCCGTGCGGCGGCATCGCCTGGTGCACACGCCGCAGGATCTTCAGGCAGTCGTCGTCGTTCCAGTTGTGCAGCACCCGGGAGAGTACGTACGCGTCCGCACCGGGCACCACCGAGTCGAAGAAGCTACCGGTGACGACGTCCACCCGATCCTGGACACCCTGCTCCGCGAGATGAGCCGGAGCTTCGGCAGCGACGGTCGCAAGGTCTTGGACGACGCCCGACATCCCCGGGTTCATCCGCAGCACGGCCGCGAGCAGGGTCCCGACGCCACCACCCACGTCGACGACGCGTTTGATGCCTGTGAAGTCGTAGCGTTCGAGTGCGGCGATGGCCGGTGCCAGGGAGGTGACGCCCATCGCCCGGTTGAACAGCTCGTTCTCCGCCGGGTTGGCGTCGAGGTAGTCGTAGTACGCGGCCCCGTGCACCTTGTCGAAGGCGGGCTTGCCCGTGCGCACGGTGTGCATCACTTCGGTCCACGCGCGGAAGCAGGCTCCGCTCTGCAGCATGACGCCGTAACGGAACCCTCCGGGAGCATCACTGCGCAGGGCGTATCCTGCCTCGGTGAGCGAAAAGTGCCGGTCGGGGTGGGCCTCCAGCACGCCCAGAGCGGCGAGGACTCGGCAGAATCGGTACAAGGCCTCTTCGTTCGCCTCGGTACGGGTAGCGAGTTCCGCAACCGAAACAGGGTCTGAACCCAGGTAGTCGGCGAGGCCGAGTTCGGCAGCGACATAGAACGTCTGCCCGATCCAGGGTCCCCCCATGTGATAGAGCTGCATCAGGTCGCGGGTCGCAGATGGAGATGGGGCGGGCACGGTCTCCTCCTTTGGGCAGGATTCAGGGCGGGACTCCGATTTTTGACAGGACCTCATGACGGGCAGCCGAGATGCGGGCAGAGAACGCCCGCATTGAAATATGCCAGCTACACCGGGCATCCTGGAGGTAAGCCGGTATTGGCGAACCGGAGTCAGGACCGATGCCCGGTACCTCCGGAGCGACTCTCTTCCGAGATCCAATCCCTGAAAACAAGATCAAAATTGAATCGCCGCGTACGCATCGGACATGATCATCTGTCCCCTTAGTGGTTCAGGTCGTAAGTCCTTCGGGGTTACGCGGCCTGGGCGTGTGCGGCGGGCTGGTGTTGGCAGTCGGCGTGTTGCTCGGGGTGTGGGTCTTTCCGTTCGTGTCGTTCGATCCGGGCCAGTAGGTCGGTGAGGTCGGTCGGGGTGAACTTCCATCTGAAGGGCCGGGCGGTCGCGTTGTAGCGCTGTTCGAAGGCGGCGAGGCGGTATTGCACCTGGTCGAGGCTGGTGAAGTCGTTGGGGGTGACGACTTTGCGTTGCACGATGGAGAAGTAGATCTCGATTTGGTTGAGCCAGGAGGCGTGGACCGGGGTGTGGATCATGACGGCGTTGGGGTAGCGCCTGCGCAGGCGGTCGATCGCGGTCTGGCCCCGGTGGGAGGAGCCGTTGTCGACGATCCAGAACACGCGGCGGGCGGAGGCGTACGGTTCCCGGGTCATGACCTCGTCGACGAGGTCGGTGAACGGGGTGATGCCGGTGGTGTCGTGGCAGAGTCCGATGACGTGGGCGCGGTGCACGTCGTAGGCGGCGAGGTAGGCGAGGGCGCCGCCGCGGTCGTACTCGTGGTTGACCCGCATGGCGCGGCCGGTGCCGGGGGGCAGTGTGGGGTGGCAGCGGCAGCGGGCCTGGATGGAGGTCTTCTCGTCGGCGCTGATGACGTACTCGTCGTCGCCCAGTGGCCGACCGTCGAAGACGCGCTGGTAGAGGTTCAGGACGCGGGTGGCGCGGGTGGCGAAGTCCGGGTCCCGGATGAAGATCCACGACTGGTGTCGCCAGGGTTTGATCGTGTCGGCGGCCAGGATTCTGCGGATCGTGGCCGGTGAGATCGTCTCGGCGATTCCCCGGGCGGCGACCTCTCTGGCGAGGTCGGGGCAGTTCCACTTCGACAGCGGTGTGCCGGTCTCGGCCGGTAGTTGACAGGCCAGGGCTTTGACCTCGGCGATCTGGACCGGGGTGAGACGGGGCGGTCGTCCGCTGCGGGGTCGGTCTGTCAGCCCGGCCATGCCCTCGTCGGCGTACCGACCGCGCCAGCGTCGTACCGTGTCGACGGTGACCTGATGCCGGCGGGCGATCGCCGCGTTGGAGTGGCCACGGGCGGCGTCGCGGACGATCCGGGCGCGGATGACCTGCTGGTAGCCGGCGGCATGTGAGCGGGCCAGGGTTTCGAGCCGGTGCCGGTCGGCGGCGGACACGGTGATCTGGCGGGCGTGGCAGGCGGGCACTGGAGGACTCCACGGTCGATCGACGGCCCCCGTGGCGGATCACGATCCTTGCCGGATGACGGCTCGACAGCGGCACGTGACACGCCGCGAACGGGGAGGATGAGGCCATGCCCACGATCCCCGCGTCGACCAAGGCGTCCTTGATCCAGCGGCTGAGCGGGCACGCCCGCCGGAACTGGCCACAGGTGGCGGGCGTGCACGTGCGGTACCACGGCCAGTTCGCCTACGTCACCGTCGAGCTGACCGACGGTGAACGGCTCCCCCTGATGCGACTGCGTTACGGCGGTTCCGCCCACCGGTGGGGTACCGCCATCCACACCGCCAGCACGAACGACTACGAGAACCAGGTCTGGTTCACCGGCACCACCGAGGAAGCCTTCGACCTGGTCTGCGACCTCAAGCTCAGCCCCAGGACCTCTTGATCACCAACCGCGCCAGGTCCGGACCGTCAACCCCCGAAGGACTTACGACCTGAACCACTTAGGTCTGAACCCAGACGATATCGAAAGCTCCTCATATCGTCAAGCCTGTACGAGCAGCCGACGGCGCGACCACTTGAGTCGACCTAGCCGCAACCTCACCCGCACCCGTTCGGTCGCGCCACCAACGGACTACAACTAACAGCAGGTCAGGTGGCATCCGGAAGGTACAGCTAGTAGCAGCCACAGCATCAGACCCAACGAACGACCCCCTAGGCACGGTGATGCGCGGAACAACCCGACCCCGCCCCTCCCGACCCCTGAAACACCAGTAAGTCATGCTGGAAAACTGTCGTCAGTGGGCTACCGATACAAACTCCGAACAATGTCGCCGCGCGAGATTTTCTTGCCCCAGCCACGAACGAGTTGCTAACGTTCGCGGCGGTACACATTGCATCGTGTGACACACTCCGGTAACCAACGAAAGCTGCCACAGCCGTCTCAGCCGCCCGTTTGGTTTCGGAATAGTCACGAAAATGCACTTCGGCTAGCTCGGACAAAACGGAGGAACCCATGTCTCAGGCAGAGGAAACCACCACCAGTCGAGTAGGCCAACTCTATGACCAGATGGCAGGATTCGAGTCCGACAACTTCAGCGGCGACCACAACATGCACTTCGGCTACTGGGACACCGCGAACGATACCTGGCCACTGGAACGCGCCGAGGAGCGACTTACCGAACTGATGCTCGAAAAGCTCCAGGCCAGGCCGAACGATCGCGTGCTCGACATCGGCTGCGGAATGGGCACTCCGGCTATCCGCATCGCCAACTCCGTCGGCGGTGAGGTCGTCGGAATCACAGTAAGCCACGAACAGGTAAAACGCGCCACCGCCCGAGCCGACGCTGAAGGACTGTCGGGTCGGGTCTCCTTCCGGTACGCGGACGCGGCCGATCTACCTTTCGAGCCGGCATCGTTCGACGCAGTTTGGGCACTCGAGTCGATCATTCACATGCCAGACCGCCTCCAAGTGCTACGGGAAATCGCGCGAGTGATCCGGCCGGGTGGCCGCGTCGTACTCACCGACTTCTTCGAACGCGCCCCGATCCCGGAGCAAAAACGCGCTGTGGTCAACAAGTTCCGCAGTAACTGGGTGATCGGCCCGATGGTAACAATAGATGATTATCCGCGCCTGGTTCGCGAGGCCGGACTACGGCTGGTTGAACTTTCGGATATCAGCGGTCAGGTAATGCGGCGGACTCTCGAAGGAATCGCCCAACGGATCGCCAACGACCGGAAGACCATCGATGCCTCGCTGGGCTCTGACATGGCCGACGATCTTAGCCTTTCGGACCTGATCGAGGTATGGGAGCTCGGCTACCTTCTCGTCGTGGCTGAACTGCCGGCGGACGGCACCTGACCCGGGTTCACGAACGACCGGCCGGCCGGTCCAGGACGAGAACGCCAGTACCCGGCACAGATCTTGAAACCCGATGGAGGAGCATGTCCACCGAGTCTGAAGCAGCAAAGAACCTCCACGAGATATACCATTCCTCCGGTCCATGGATCGGCCAGACGATCTACGTAGCCGCTTACCTGGGACTTGCTGATCTGCTCGGGGATGTGCCCATGGCGATCAAGGACATCGCCAGAGCAACCGACAGCGACGAAGACGCGTTGTACCGATTCTGCCGAGCCCTCACCGCGCTCGGCGTGCTAGCCGAGCACTCCGGGAAATCCTTCACCCTTGGCCAAGCCGGAAAGGCGCTCGCAACCGACTCCGGAGACGGGTTCCGCGACGGAGTGCTCCTACAGAGCGGTGCGGTTTTCCGCGCATGGGCGGACGTGATACACACAGTGAAGTCCGGACGTCCGGCATTCGACAAAGCGTACGGGTTGAATTATTTCGAATTCCTGGAAAGTCACCCTGAAGAAGCGCACCTCTTCAACCGGGCGATGGGCGCCACCATGCCCGCAGCGATCGCCGCCATTCAGCGCTACCAGTTTGAGGAAGAAGCAGCTGTCATCGACGTTGGCGGTGGTGACGGTAGACTCATTGCCTCGATTCTCGCGCGATATCCGAGGATGTCTGGGGTGCTCCAGGATCTACCTGAGACCGTACAGCAGGCAAAAGATAACCTGGCGCGGGCCGGCGTAGCCGACCGCTGCACGTTGATCGGAGAGAGCTTTTTCGACTCGGTTCCCTCCGGGGGTGACGTTTACATCCTCTCTCGGGTCCTGCACGACTGGAACGACGAGAATGCGCTGAAGATCCTCGAAACGGTCCGGGCAGCCATGTCTGCACACGCACGGCTCGTGCTGGTCGAGAGCGTTCTGCGGCCTGCCGAGGGCGACATACGCAGTGTGCTGGCAGATCTCCTCATGCTGGTCGTCCTCGGTGGCAAGGAACGGACGGAGGACGAGTGGACGGAGCTCCTCGTTGCGGCGGGATTCAAGATCCGGCGGGTGCGGGACGATCCAGGGATGGCGACGACCCGAGGGCACAGCGTCATCGAGGCGGTCCCTCGGTGACGCCTGACATCCTCGCCTGCCGCTGTCTCAGCTACCTGGCCCGGGGCGACGTCTCCAGTCCATCGGTACAGGCCACGGCCGGGGTTACCGCGAGCAGGCCGCGCGGCCGCGCAGGACAGCGTTTCGCCATACAGGGTGCAGCGTGACACCGCGCCACGAGCGGAACGCGGTGTCGACGCGGCGACCGGCGGCTACCCGGCGGCGACCTCGGTCAGCCGTACCCGTCGATGCTCGCCGTCGGAGAGGAAGGCCGCGACGTCGCGTCCCTCCTCGACGACGGCGGACCGGTCCGTGGCAGACAGTGGACGCAGCGGGGTGACGGTCACCACGCTGTCCTTGGCCGCCCAGGTCGCGGCGACCCGGCCGTCGACCAGGACGAACCGCGCCCCGGTGACCGACAGTCCACGATGGGCGTCGTCGATGATCCGACCGCGGTCGTGGTATCCGAGAACCGCGTTGTCGAACGCGGGCAGGAACCGCACCGGGGCCGGGGTGTCGGGGTCGGGGCGCGGCGCGTCGGGCAGGTCCAGCAGCTCGCGGCCACGCTCGTCGCGGAAGGCGACGAGCTGTTCCCGGCTGGCGGCCACCGCTGTGGGCAGTCCGGCCAGGCCGCACCAGGCGCGCAGGTCGGCGGTGGCCGCCGGGCCGAACGCGGCCAGGTATCGGCGGAGCAGCACCTGGCCGACCGGATCAGCGCCGCCCGGATCGGCCCCGCCCGGATCGGCCCCGGCCGGATCGGCCCCGCCCGGATCGCCGCCGCCCGGTTCGCCGCGAGCCGGTGCCGGCGGGGCGATGTCCCGGCCGGCCCAGGCGGCCAGCGGCAGGTAGCGTGCGCCCCCTCCGGTCCGCCACAGGCCACGCGGCGGCACTTGCACCACCGGGATCAGCGCACCTATCAGCATCTCGCCCAGCGCGCGGGGCTCGGAACGCGGCCAGCGGGCGGCGACCGCCCGCGCGAGCTCACCCATCGAGCGAGCTTCGCCATCGGCCAGCACCGCCTGACCGGCCGCCGCGAGCTCGTCGAGGTCCACTCCGGCGAGTTCGCGGCGGTAGACGCCGAGCACCCGTTGACGCAACATCGCGTCGTGGCGCGCCCGCCAGGCCAGCACGTCGTCGGTGGTGAGCAGGTGGACGGTACGGCGCATCAGGTGGGTCCGTACCACCTGCCGCCCGGTCAGCAGCTCCGACAGCGTCACCGGACGAAAGGCGCGTAGCCGGGACCAGAGCCCGACGAACGGCTCCTGCGGCTCCTGCGCCTGCAGCCCGCACAGCTGCGCCACGGCGTCCCGTACCGGCAGGTCCGCGCGGTCGAGCAGCAACTGCCGGGCCAGCGTCGCCCGGTTGAGCGCCCGGGTGTCCAGCACCGTCACCGGTCAGGCCGCCGCTGGCTCGGCGGCGTCGACGACCCAGACGACGCCGAAGCGGTCCCGCAGCATCCCGTACGCGGGTGCCCAGCCGGCCGGGCCGATCGGGACCACGACGGTCGCTCCCTCGGCGAGCTTGTCCCAGTAGCCGGTCACCTCCTCGACCGTCTCGCCCCGCAACGAGACGAAGAAGGAGTTGACACCCCGGTCGTACGGCAGCCGCGCCGGCACGTCGTACGCCATGACGTGAAAGCCGCCGTCGGCCAGCACCTGGCCCCACATCACCTGGTCGGCCTCGGCCTCGTCCTGGACGTTGCCGGCGTCGGCGTAGGTGATCACGGCGCGGTGACCGCCGAAGACCGAGTGGTAGAACTCCAGCGCGGCACCGGCGTCGCCACGGAAGTTCAGGTGGGTGGTGGTGGTCACGGACATGATCGCTCCTTGCGCTTGTACGGGTCGTCGCGACGCGGTCGTCGGACGCGCTGGCAACCCTCGCAAGGCAAGCGGACAGGATCTGTCCGCTACTACGGCAGGATGGGATTTCCGTACGGCAGACAGGATGGCGACATGTCGACGACGTCAGGACGGCTGCTGGCGCTGCTGTCACTGCTGCAGAGCCGCCGGGACTGGCCGGGCTCGCTGCTGGCGCAACGCCTACGGGTCAGCCCGCGTACGGTGCGCCGCGACGTCGACCGCCTGCGCGAACTCGGCTACCCGATCACCGCTGTCAAAGGCCCGGACGGCGGGTACCGGCTCGGTGCCGGCGCGCACCTGCCGCCGTTGCTGTTCGACGACGATCAGGCGGTCGCGCTCGCCGTCGCGTTGCGGATCGCTGCCACGGGAGGTGCCGGTGCCGGCTTCGACGAGGCGGCGGCTCGGGCGCTGCACACCGTACGGCAGGTGATGCCGGCCCGGCTGCGGCACCGGATCGACACCGTGGCGGTCACCGCCGTCGAGCGGCCGGCGGCGGCGCAGGTCGACCGGGACGTGTTACTGGCGTTGAGCGCGGCCACGCACGCCCGGGAGATCGTCCGGTTCGACTACCGGTCCGAGTCGCCGCCGGCACCCGACAGCGGTACGCCGGCACCCCACAGCGGTACGCCGGCCGCGCCCCGCCGGGTCGAGCCGCACCATCTGGTCACCTGGGCGGGACGGTGGTACCTGGTCGCCTGGGATCTCGACCGCGCCGACTGGCGTACCTTCCGCATCGACCGGATCCGTCCACGCACCCCGACCGGGCCGCGCTTCGCCCCACGTGAGCTGCCTGGCCGAAGCGTCACCGCGTTCATCACCGACCGATTCCGTGGCGGCCGTGAGTGGCCGTGCCGGGGCGAGGTGATCCTCCACCTTCCCGCCGCCCAGGTGTCGCCGTTCGCCCGCGACGGGATCGTGGAGGAGCTCGGCCCGGACCGCTGCCGGCTGACCCTCGGCTCGTGGTCGTGGCCGGGTCTGGCGGCGGCCGTCGGCCTGTTCGACGCCGACGTCGAGGTCGTCGGGCCGCCCGAGCTCGCCGCCGCTTTCGCGCTGCTGGCCCGCCGCTACGCGGCCGCCGCCGGCCAGGCTGGCGACGCAGGCCAAGCTGACGACGCCGGAGCCGGCGCCGCTACCGGGCGGGCGGGCTGACCGCGGTGCCGAACCATCGGGGCAGGTGCCGCAACAACTCCCGCTGGTCGTCCCCGACCCACGCCATGTGGCCGTCCGGCCGCAGCAGTACGGCGGGCACATCCAGCTCCCCGCTGACGTCGACGAGGTGGTCCACCCGGTCCGCCCAGCCGGCCACCGACAGCCGACCGGTCTGGTCGAGCAGCAGACCACGGCCGCCGCGCATCGTCTCGTACAGGCGGCCCCGGGTCAGCCGCACGTCCCGCAGCCGCCGGCCCAGCAGGTCGTGGCCGGCGCCGAGGTCGTAGCGGACCCCGATAGCGGTGACCTTCTCGAGCAGGCGACGGTTGACCTCCTCGATGTCCATCAGTTCGGCGAGCAGCCGGCGTACCGCCTGTGGCCCGGGCTCGGTGGACAGCAGTTCCTGTTGCGCGCGGGTGTTGTCCAGCACGTCGGCGGCGACCGGATGCCGTTCGGAGTGGTAGCTGTCCAGCAGGCCGTCCGGTGCCCAGCCGGCGAGCTCGGCGGCCAGCTTCCAGCCGAGGTTGACCGCGTCCTGGATGCCGAGGTTGAGGCCCTGGCCGCCGAGCGGCGGGTGGACGTGCGCGGCGTCGCCGGCCAGCAGCACTCGACCGACCCGGTAGCGTCGCGCCAGCCGGGTGGCGTCGCCGAAGCGGGACAGCCAACGCGGTGAGTGCACGCCGAAGTCCGTACCGGCGATCGCCCGCAGCTGCCGGGCGAACTCCTCGATGGTCGGGGCGACGCTACGGTCGGTGGCCACGCCGGCGGCGGGCACCACGACCCGGTACACCCCGCCGCCGACGGGTCCGACCCCGAACCGTTTTTCCGTCACCCGGACCTCGGCCACCACGGCGGCGACGCTCTCCGGCGGTACGCCGATCTCCATCTCGCCGAGCAGCGTCTCGACCCTGCTGGGCTCGCCGGGAAACTCGACCCCGAGCAGCGTGCGTACGGTGCTGCGCCCGCCGTCACAGCCGACGAGATAGCGCGCCCGTATCCGGGTCCCGTCGGCGAGTTCGGCGGTCACATGGTCGGCGTCCTGGGTCAGCCCGACCAGTCGGCTGCCGCGCCGGATCTCGGCACCCACCTGTACGGCGTGCTCGGTCAACAGGCGCTCGGTGACGGGCTGCGGAATGCCGAGTACGTATCCGTGGGCGGTGTCGAGGTTGGCGGGCGCGGGTGTGTCGATTCCGGCGAAACCGCTGTACGGATATCGCTGGCCGTGCGCGAGGAATCGTTCCAGCAGCCCACGTTGGTCCATTATCTCGATGCTGCGGACGTGCAGTCCCAGCGACCGGACCTGCCGGGTCGGCTCGGTCTCCTTCTCCAGCACCAGCACGCGTACGCCGTGCAGCCGCAGTTCACCGGCGAGCATGACGCCGGTCGGCCCGGCACCGACAATGATCACGTCGTACACAGAAATCCCCCAGTCGAGTGTGACGCCGATTTCGACTGGGACATTCTGCGGGGCGGACCGGGTCTTGCCACAAGGCCCCGGGTCGGCTATACATTAAGAATGGCGGTGCTGACTCCCGCCATTCTTCGCCCCACCGCCGCGATCAGGATGATCGGATCGGACCGCTGAGGTCGGGTGCGAGCAGACCGCTTCCTGCCAGGCTGGTCGACAGCAGAAGGGAAGCCACATGATCTCGGCACTCAATCAGCTGGTCGACCTCGTCGAGGAGCGCCTCACGGCGGAACTCGACGTCGAGACGTTGGCCGCCACGGTCGGCACGACCGCGTACCACCTGCGCCGGATGTTCTCGTCCTTGGCCGGGATGCCGCTGTCGGAGTACGTCCGCCGCCGCCGGATGACCATCGCCGCCGCCGCCGTGGTGCGCGGCGAGGACGACCTGCTCAGCATCGCGGTCCGGCACGGGTACGGCTCGACGGAGGCGTTCGGTCGCGCCTTCCGCTCGGTCCACGGCGCCGGTCCGAGCGACGTACGGCGAGACGGTGGCCCCCTTCGCAGTCAACCGCAGCTCAGGTTCCGCCTGACCGTCGAAGGGAGCATTTCCATGGACACCCGTATCGTCGACCGCCCCGCGTTCCGGCTCATCGGACACGCGGCCCGGGTTCCGCTGATCCACCACGGTGTCAACCCGCACATCCAGCAGCACGTCGCCGCGCTGCCGGCCCAGGAGCACGACCGGCTCAAGGCTCTCGCCGACACCGAACCGGCCGGTCTGCTCCAGGTCAGCGACGACGTCGACCCCGACAGCGCCGAGGGCAGCGAGCTGACCTACCTGCACGGGGTGGCGATCAGCGCGGACACCCCGGTCCCCGCCGACTTGGACGTCATCGAGGTGGCGGCCGGCCGGTGGGCGGTCTTCCGCACCGCCGGACCGCACCCGCAGACGCTGCAGGCCGCCTGGGCCGCGACCGCGACCGAGTGGTTCCCGTCCAATCCGTGGCGGCTGCGGCCCGGTCCGTCGATGGTCGCCGTGCTCGACCGCGCCGCCGACTTCAGCACCGCCACCTGCGAGCTGTGGCTACCGGTCGAGCCGGCGTGACGCGGCCCTGGCCAGCAGCCGGGCCGCGATCAACGGCAGCAGATGCAGTACGGCGGCGAGCACCCCCGCCAGCACCGCGATCTGGCCGACCGACAGCCCCTGAACCGCCAGCACCAGTCCGGCGAACAGGCCGCTGAGCGCCAGGCCGCCCACGAGGCGCAGCAGAGTCCGGCGAGTCGACGTGTCCGCGTCGACCTCGTCGGGCTCGGCCGCGCGGAGGCTGCGCAACGCCGTGACGATCGCGGAGATCGCGATCAGGGTGGCGAACTGCAGGGCCCACAAGGCGGTCGCCGCGACGCTGGCCCCGTCGGTCAGGGACGGCGCGACGACGGTCGCGACCGCGAACACGAGGAAGGCCGGCAGCCAGGTGAAGGCGTAGGCCAGCACCACCGCCCGTACGGCGACGGACCGGCTGCGTTGCCGGGTCCGCAGCGGCCGGACCTGTCGGACGATGTCGGCTCTCACCTCGGGCGAGGCCCACTCCAGTCGGCGGTCCAAACTCGTTCCCGGCGTCGGGCTCGTCGTAGCTGGCGTCGGGCTCGACATGTCGTCGAGGATAGCTGTCGATGGCCAGCCCGACGCCCGGCCCCGTCGCCGGTACGGAACGCGACGGCAGGATGACGGAAGACATCGGCCTGACGCGATGCGACCGTGAGGGAAGCGTCCGCGCCGGAAGCCCCTGCCGGCCGAGCCCGGGAGGCACCGATGCCACGACCCACACCGCCGATGCGCGCAGCGCGGGACCAGTCCACCAGGATGGTGGAGATGCTCGGCGAGCTGGTCGGGCACGAATCACCGCCCGGCTCGCTGCGTCATCTCACCCGCTGCGCGGACCTGCTGTCCCGCTGGGGCGAAGAGGTGCTCGGGCGGCCGGCCCGTCGAGTGGTCCGCGACGGATCGCCGCACCTGTTGTGGGAGGCAGACGACCAGCAGATCCTGCTGCTCGGCCATTTCGACACGGTGTGGCCGGCGGGCACGACGGCGGACTGGCCGTTCAGCGTCAACGGCACCATCGCCACCGGGCCCGGGGTCTGCGACATGAAGGCAGGCATCGTCCAGATGTTCACCGCGCTGAAGCTGATGGCCAGCACGGCGCGAGTCGGAATGCTGCTCACCTGCGACGAGGAGACCGGTTCGGCGACGTCGCGGGATCTGATCGTCGACCAGGCGCGGCGTTCCGGCACGGTCCTGGTCGGCGAGCCGAGCACCCCCGACGGCCGGCTCAAGATCGCCCGCAAGGGCGGCGCGTTGTACCGGCTGACCGTCGACGGCCGCGCCGCCCATGCCGGGGTCGAGCCACACCTTGGCGTGAACGCCACCGTCGAGGCGGCACACCAGGTGCTGGTCCTGCGCGCGATGAACGATCCGGCCGCCGGCACCACGGTCACACCGACGGTGATCAGCGCCGGCACCACCACCAACACGGTGCCGGCGGCGGCCAGCCTGGCCGTCGACGTACGGGCCTGGACCGACGCCGAACTGGACCGGATCGACCGGGCGATCCGTACTCTGCAACCGCACTTGTCGGATGCCACGCTCAGCGTGCGTCAGGAAGTCGGCCGATACCCGATGGCGCCGCAGCGGGCGATGGGCCTGTTCCAGCAGGCCCGGGCCGCCGCGCGTGACCTCGGCCTGCCGCCGCCCGGCGGCGCCCGCGCCGCCGGCGTGTCGGACGCCAACCTCACCGCCGCGCTCGGCGTGCCTACTCTCGACGGCCTCGGCGGTGTCGGTGGCGGGTCGCACGCCCGCAGCGAGTACGTCGACATCAGTCAGATGCCGGATCGGGCGGCGTTGCTGGCGAGGCTCGTCGACCGGATCCTGGCGGCGGCCCCATCGACGGCACCTTCCGGCGTCAGTCGATCGCCGAGCATCCGGTCGATCGCCTAGCATGGGGTGACGCCGCGCGTTGGCGGCCGTCGTAACGCGACTGCGGGACGGTGCCGGCATGGCGGACGACAGTTCTGACGTACGGTTCGGCGTCGAAGAGGAGTTCCTCGTCGTCGATCCGGTGACCCGGGCGGTTGTCCCCCTCGCCGCGCCGGTGATCAGCCGGGCCGTCGACGAACTCGGTGCCCGCGTCGGCGGTGAGATCACCAAGCTGCAGGTCGAAGCCAGGACTCTCCCCTGTCACACCACGGCCGCGCTGCACACCCAGCTCGTTCAGGGTCGATCGGCGCTCGCCACGGCGGCGACGGCCGAAAGGCTGCGGATCGTCGCCACCGGCTCCCCGGTGCTCGGTCAGGTCTTTCCCCCACCGATCACCACCGGTCCCCGCCAGGACCAAGGCACCGCGACGTTTCGCGGCCTGCACGATGATCTGGGCATCTGCGCCGTCCACGTACATGTCGAACTTCCGGATCGGGACCGCGCGGTGCTGGTCAGCAATCACCTGCGACCGCACCTTCCGGTCCTCATCGCACTCACCGCCAACTCGCCCTACTGGGACGGACGGGACACCGGTTACGCCAGTTGGCGGACGGTCACCTGGGGACAGTGGCCGGTGGCCGGGCCTCCGCCGCGAATGCGCGACGCGGCGCACTACGACCAGCTCGTCGCCACGCTGCTCGACGCCGGGACACTGGTCGACGTGGGCACCCTGTTCTGGGACATCCGGCTCTGCGCCCACCAACCGACCCTGGAGGTCCGGGTGGCCGACGTGCCGATGACAGCCGACGAGTCGGCCGCCTTCGCCGCACTGGTCCGCGCGCTGGTGATCGTCGCCGACCGGGCGGTCGACCGGGGCGACCCCGGGCCGGAGATCTCAGCGGAGCTGATGCGGGCCGCCTACTGGCGGGCCGCCCGCGACGGGTTCGCCGGCAGCGGGATCGACGTCACCACCGGTCGGCTCGTGCCGGCGGCGACCCTCGCCGACCGACTCCTGCGGATCGCCCGGCCCGCCCTGGTCGAGCTCGATGACCTGGTACGGGTGGAGAGCTGGCTGCGGCGGCTGGCGGTCGACGCTGACGGTGCCAGCCGGCAACGCCGGGCCGCCACCGGGCCGGACGGGTTGGCCGGGATCGTCGACCATCTGGTCGAGCAGACGCAGCGACAGCAGCCAATGAGCACGTACGCGTAAGAGGTTCCGGGGGGCGGCGGGCGACTCTGGAGGGGCGCCCGTGCGGGCCGGGAGAGGATGGTCCCCCATGGAGCAGGTCGCCGCGAAGCCGACAGCTCTGCCGACTGTCCCCGTACCGGACGATCGGATGCCCGAACCGGCGATGGTTCGGACCGCGCACCGGTTCGCCGAACGGATGGCGACCCGACGGTCGGTGCGGGATTTCTCCGCCGACCCGGTCCCCGAGGCGGTGATCGAGGCGGCGGTACGGGCGGCGGCCAGCGCCCCCAGCGGCGCCAACCTGCAGCCCTGGCGGTTCGTCACGATCCGCGACCCGGAGCGCAAGCGCCGGCTGCGGCTGGCCGCCGAAGCCGAGGAGCGCGAGTTCTACCAACGCCGGGCATCCGGCGAGTGGCTGGACGCGCTCGCGCCACTCGGCACCGACTGGCGGAAGCCCTTCCTGGAGACGGCTCCGGTGGTGATCGTCGTGTTCGAGGTGCATCAGGGTCCGAGCACGCCGAAGCCGTACTACGTGAAGGAGTCGGTGGGGATCGCGATCGGCCTGCTGATCGCGACGCTGCACCAGGCCGGGCTCGCCACCCTGACCCACACGCCGAGCCCGATGCGTTTCCTCAACGAGGTGTGCCAACGGCCGCCGGAGGAGCGCGCCTGCGTGGTGATGCCGGTCGGCTACCCGGCACCCGGTGCGCGGGTGCCGAGGCTGACCCGTAAACCGCTGGACGAGGTGATGGTCCGGCGGTGATCCGGGTCAGCCGCTCAGGTCCTTTTCCAGGAACGCGAGCAGGGGTTCGACGTGCCGGTCCGGGCGACGCCACTCGGCCAGCAGATCCTCCAACAGATGCTGCTCGGCGATCAACCGGTCACCCTGGTAGCGGCGGATGACGGGATGGATGAACGCGCTTTCGGCGGCCCGGTCAGGGCTCGGGTGCCGTTCGACGGCGAACACGTCCCGGTAGTCGTCCCGCCCCCAGCGCAGTCCGACGGTGTAGTAGTGCGCCTCGTCCCGGAAGCGGGTCACCGCGTAGTCCTCCGGCAGGTCGACGTAGTGGTGGAACCGCCCGGTGGCCTCGTCGAACACCAGCACGTCGCAGAGGTATTCGAACTGGGTCCACAACGCCGAGCTCCAGTTAAGCCGGTCGAGGATCAACGACGTCAGGGCGGCCGGGTCGGCCGACACCATGTCGTACGGCAGCGGGACACCGTCGTAGCGTTCCCGCAGTAGCGCGGTGAAGGTCCGCAGGTTGTACCGGAATCCGTCGATGAACGGCGACGACGCGTGCCGGACGTCGCGGGCCTGGGCGATCGTGCCGGCGAAGTAGAGGTCGTCGACGGTGGTTGACTGCCAGTCCGGCCGCAGCGCCGGGATCCGGCCGTCGCGGACCATCTCCGGCTGGCAGGTCGGATCGAACATCGACGTGTCCATCCGGAAACCGGTGCAGCGCAGCACCGAGTCGTACTCGATCACGTCCGTCTCGCCGTCGGCGTGGGTGTACGTGATGCGGACGTCGAACCGCCCGTCGACCGGGGTGATCTCGTCGATGGTGCAGTCGAGCACCGAGTGCAGCGTCTTGAACTGGTAGCTGTCCAGGAACGCGCCGTACTGCCCCCGTACGTCACCGGGATGTTTGGTGTTCCAGGCCAGGCGCAGCGGATAGCGACTGGCCAGGTGCACCATCGCGGCGTGTCCGAAGATCGACGCCGCGGTCTCGAAGGCCGAGTTTCCCTTGCCGATCACCAGTACCCGCTGCCCCCGGTATTGCTCCGGGTCCACGGCCATGTCCTCGTAGCCGACCGCGTGTTCGATCCCCGGGATAGCCGGCACGTACGGCTTGCCCCAGCCACTCGCCACGATCAGGCACTCGGCCTGCCACACCTGGTCACCGGCGTGCACCAGGAAACCGTCGGCGACGCGTTCGATCCGTTCGACGGTCGTCCCGTACCGGACGTTGAGCTCATGCACGCGTTGAAAATCGTCGAGGTAGCGGACCAGGTCGTCGGCGGCCGGCAGGTATTCCGTGCTGTAGCGCGGAAATTGCAGATCAGGGTGGTCGTTGAGCAACGAATGCCAGTCCCACCGCAGCTTGATCTCGGGATCGTCACTCACCGTGTGCACCTTGTTGATGGAGATCAACCGGCGGTGCCGGGGGAACCGGTGAAAGAACTGGCCCGGGGCGGCTTCCCGCTCCACCGTCAGATAGTCCGCTCCGGCGCGCTTGAGGTAGTAGCTCAACTGCAGACCGGCGGGGCCGGCACCGACGATGAGATACCGGTAGCGCTTGCTGTCCATATATGTCTCCTTTGGACGTTACAGCAGGGGTAAGCGGCAGGACAATCATCCTGACCTATCGAGGTGGACCAGGGACAGCGCCCGGACGCTAGTTCTCGGGCGGAGCCTGGGATCTCCACTGTCGGTAATTTGACCATTGGTCCTGTCATCCGGCGGCGGTGGCGACGCGTCCACCACACGCCCGGCTCATCCGCCGTGGCCGTCCAGCAGACCGCACCGTGCGCCGCCCGACCGGCAGGCGCGCGGGCCGCCCGACCGGAGGGAGTCCGCCGATGACCGCGACCCAACCGACGGCCGTCATGATCCGTACCGCTGGCCTGGACGACATCCCGCAGGCCGCCACGTTGCTCACCGAGGCGTTCCTGATCGCCCCGGTCTCCCAGTGGCTGATCGCCGACCTTTCCGCTCGCTCGCGCGTCTTCCGCACCCTGTTCACGATCGAACTCGTCGAAGCGATCCGCAACGGCGGCACGGTCTACGTCGCCGGCCCGGTCGTGAGCCCGGTCGCCGGCCATTTCAGCGGAGTGGCGATCTGGCATCCACGGGGTCGCCGCACGGCCGCCGACCCGGACACGGTCAGTGAACACCAGATCCGGTTGATCACCGCCGCCGGACCGTGGCAGCCGCGCTTCGCGTCGCTGGGCCGGCTGCTGGCCGCGCACCATCCCTGGCAGCCGCACTGGCACCTGGCGTATCTGGCGGTGACGCCCTGGCGGCAGGGCAGCGGGATCGGCACCGCGCTGCTGCACCATCACCACCGCCATCTGGACGGACACGGCACGCCGGGCTACCTGGAGGCGACGACCCCGCGCAACCGGGACCTCTACCTGCGGCACGGTTACCGCGCGCACGGTCCGATCCGGCTGCCCGACGGGCCGCCGATCTGGCCGATGTGGCGCGAACCCCGACCCGTCACCCGGTAGCAGGTGGCACGGATCAGGCTCCGGCCAGCGGATCGAGGTGGCGGCGCAGGTCGGCGGCGAACCGGTCACTGACCCGCGCCGGAGCCAAGGCTCCGACGTGGTCCCGGATCGCGTCCCGGACCGGCCGGGCGTCGGTCCAGCCACCACCGATCGTGTCGGCGATCGTCTTGGCCGTGGAATCCGGGTCGGTCAGGTCGAAGCGGTGCAGCGCGGCGTCCGGCATCAGCCCGCCGACCGTGGTGCCGGTCGAGACGTACGCCGGCAGCTCGAACCCGGCGGTCAGCGCCAACGCCCCGGAGTTCAGCGAGGAACGGTACGGGTAGACGGCGGCGTCGGCGGCGCGCAGGTAGTACTGCACGTCGGAGTCGGGCACGAATCCCGGGTGGAAGATCACCGCCGGATGGTCGGCGGCGCGGCGCATGAACTCCGGACCGCCGGCCTCCTCGCGTACCTTGCCGGCGACCAGCCAGCGCAGGCGCGGGTCGAGCCGCACGGCCGCGTCGAGGACGTCGAGGAAGTCGCCGTGCCCCTTGTACGGGCGCACCTGCCCGAAGGTGACCAGGACCCGGGCACCGAGCGGGATGCCGAGGTGGCTGCGGGCGGACACGCGGTCCACCCAGTCCGGGTACGCGCCGACGAAGGTCGGGTGCGGGGCGACCACCACCTGTCGGGGCGCCGCTCCGAACGCCTCGCGCAGCCGGTCGAGGTGGCTGTCGTGCATCAGGTGCACCACGTCGGCGGCGGCGAGCATCACCTGTCGCAGCCGGGTCTCCGCCGCCCGGTGCACGGTCTCGTGCGGCAACACGTTGTGCACCGTCCAGACCAGGCGTACGCCCTGGTCACGGAGGTCGTCGAGGGCGGCGGCGAAGCGGTCGACGGCGGCCTCGGCGGCCCGCGCGGTGCGGCTGCCGGCGGTGACGGCGTAGAGCCAGTGCACGTGCAGCACCCGGGCGACGCCGTCCGGCAGTGCCGGCAGCAGGGTGTCGAGCTGGTCGAGGCGGCGTACCCGGATCGGCACCAGGTTGTGTGCCGGAAACCGACTGTAGATCAGCGACTGGTACGGGTTGGCCAGGTCGACCGGCCAGTGCAGCCAGGCGACCGGTGGCCGGGTGGCATCGGCCCAGTTCGCCGCGGTGAGTGCGGACAGCGCGTCGTCGGTCAGGTGTCCGGCGACGGTGCCCCGCCGCCACGGGATAATCACGGCTGCTCACCGTACCGGGTGTCGGCAGCCATGCCGTCGGCGATGGCGATGGCCAACGCCACGCTGGCCGGGTCGACGGCGTGGATCGCGGTGACCTGGTGGATCACGGCGAGTCGGGTGAGGACGCTGGCCGCCAGCTGGTCGGCGAGCAGTGGCGGCAGGCCGTTCCAGGCCGGCCGCCAGTAGTCCAGGGCCGTGCCGTCGTCGCTGGTGCCGGGTGCACCGACGCTGGCGCGTACAGGGGCGTGCGGGTCGGATCGACGGAGGACGAGCTGGGTCCCGCCGTCGATCGCCGTGCCGGTGGCATCCGAGCCGTCGGCCGCCGCACCGGCGGCGGTCGCGGGCGCGGCCGCGACCGGTGGCCCGGCGGCGGTACGGCGGACCTGCCGCTGCTCGGCCTCGGCGGCGACGCCGAGCTGGACCATCCGCAGCAGCGTGGCGGACACCAGTTCACCGTCGCCCTTTTTGCGACCAATATCCGCAATTACGCGCAGATCCAGGGCGGTTACAGAAGGTGTGTACAGTAGCACTGCCGGTTGCCCGAGCCGCGCCTGCCAGCGGCGGACGACCCGCCGTGCCGGGCGTAGCACGCGGCGTGCGCTGCGCATGACGGTCACCGGCACACACTATCCACTCGTGACGTGAGGAGTGCGTGTGGCAGGCCCGACGGTCAGCGTCGTCGTCCCGGTCTACGACACCGAAAGGTGGCTGCCGGAAGCGCTGGACTCGATCGAACGCCAGGCCGGCCGCGAGCGGATCGAGGTGATCGTGATCGACGACGGCTCGACGGACGGATCGGCCGAGATCGCCCAGCGGTACGCCGCCACCGCCACCGGGGTGCGCTACGTCCGGCAGCGCAACGCCGGTCTGGGAGTCGCCCGCAACCACGGAGTACGGCTGGCGACCGGCCGCTACCTGGCCTTCCTCGACTCCGACGACGTCTACCCGGACGGCGCGCTGACTCACCTGGTGAGCCTCGCCGAACGACATCACGCCGCGATCGCCGTCGGCGACATGCAGGGCTTGCCGCCCAGACCTAACCCGCCGTGGCGACGCGAACTGCTCGGCGGCGAACGGGTCGTCGAGCGGATCACCCAGGCCCCCGACCTGGTCGGCAATCCGTCGGCCTGCAACAAGATCTTCCGCCGGGACGTGGTCGAATCCTCCGGCGCCCGGTTCACCGAGAACATCGCCTACGAGGACGTGCTGTTCACCGTACCGCTGCTGGTGCGTTCCCCCCGGACGGTGCTCACCCCCCGGCTGGCCTACCTCTACCGGCAACGCGGCGACGGTTCGTCGTTAATGGCCACCCGACACCAACCCGCCCGGATCATGCAGCATCTCACCGTCGTCGAACGGCTCGCCGACGAGTGCCGCGATCTCCCGGCCGGCGACCGGGACACGGTCCACCGGTGGATCGCGTACATGCAGGTCCACTATTCGTGGCGGGCGGCACGCGTGCTCGACGACGAGCAGCTCGTCCAGTTCGCCGCCCGCATGCACGCGCTGTTCACCCACATTCCGGTGGACACGGTCAGCGAATTCGTCGGCAACGCCGGTGCCGGGCTGCGGGCGGTCGGCCTCTACGAGCACGACCCCGCCCTGGTCCGGGAACCCCGCAGCAGCCGGTCACTTCGGGTGTACGGCGGACAGCCCTACCTCGGCCACGCCGACTTCGACACCTACCGGCAACTCCTGCGGATCGACGAGGTGACGGCGCGCATGCGGGCGGTGGCTCGCGCCGATCCGCAACCCGGCGCATCTGGCGCATCTGGCGCATCTGGCGCATCTGGCGCATCTGGCTCGGCGATCCTGATCGACGGTGAACTGTGCTGTGCCGGGCTGGACGGCGTACCGGGCCAGGTCCGCGACGATCTGCTGGTGGAGATCGGCGACGGGCTGGTCCGCGGGCCGTTGCGGGTGCAGGACCGGATCGGCAACCGCCTGCGGTGGCGCTGCCGGTTGCCGATCGACACGCTCGCTTCGGGCCGGTACGAGGTGCGGGTGATCATCCGGGACCGGGGCCGGGAGTACGTCGTCCCGCCCCGACCGGGACGCGGCAGCGGCACCAGCGGCAGTCGGCCGGTCCGCCTCGGCCGCCGGATCGGCTGGCTCGCCCCCGGCCCGGACGGACCCCGGTTGGTCTTGGTCGCCGGGGCCACCGCAGCCCTCGTACGGAGTCCTCAGTGGCTGTTCCTACTGGGCGTACGGTACGGCCGCACCGCGCTGCGCCTGGCACGGGCGGGCGCGCGACGGGCCGCGCGACGGGCCGCGCGACGATCGGCCGATCTACTCTCGCCTCCTTGATGATCACGCGCCGTGACCGCTGGGGGAGGCGATGTGTTTTCGGGCGTGATCCCGTAGCGGGATCGTGATCCCGCTACGGGATCACGCCCGAAACGACGTTACCTTCCTGCAGGGAGTGAGCGGGCGGGACGGTCAGCGCACCACCAGAGCGACCCGGTGCAGCCGATCCGGTTCCCATCGCAGTCGGCCAGCGGCCCACTCGACGTCGAGGCCCTCCCGTACCCGAAGCGCGGCCGGCAGGTCGTGGACCGGGTCGTCGGCCCGGTCGTCGCTGGCCGGCCGATGGCCCAACCACCACCGGCCCGGCTCGGGCAGGTCCGGTCCGGACCCGGAGATCCGCACCAACCAGCCGTCGCCCGTGACGTCGACGGGCACCTCGCGGTCGGCCGGCGCGTGCGGATCCCGCAGGTCGTCGGCATGGCGCAACACGATCCGGGTCAGCTCCTGACCGGCCGGGCGAACACCGCCCAACACGATGCCGTCCGGATCACCGGCCACCCAGGTGAGCAGCGGGCCGGGCGGCAGGATCCGGATCCACAGCTGGCCGCCGTCGCCCGGTTCGACCAGCAGCGACCGGGCCCTGCGGCCGGTCCCGGTAACGACGGTGTCTCCGGCCGCGCCGACACCGGCGCTGAAGTCGGCACCGACCGGCAGTTCCCGGTCACCGGACTCGATCCGCCGGTCAGCACCGACGGTGTACCCGACCAGCCAACCCCGCACCGGGTCACCGACCATCGGCGACGGCCCGTCACCGGCACCGGCGCACAGGTCGGCCAGCGGGATCCGGCAGACGAAGCCGGCCGCGCCGTCACCACCGACCGGATACCGTCGCCACACCAGGCCCTGCGTCCAGGACAGCGTCAGCGTGTCCGGGACCGCCCCGGCATCCACCGACACCCCGCTGATCAGCAGCTCGTCGCCATCGATCCGGGCCATGGTCGCCCACACCGTCGGCCGCTCCACCCGCAGCCGCACCGCCCCGTCGTGCAGCGTCGGCACCACCCGTACCCCGGGCTCGACCCACGCCGCCGGCAACGCCGGCGCGATCTCCCCCACCTTGAGCGGGACGCTCGTCGGTTTCCCCTCGGTGTCGGCCAGGCCGGTCATCACCGACCAGGTGCCGGGACGCCAGCCGGCGTCCGTCCGCAACGCCGACGGACGTAGCGCCACGTCGAAGCCGGACCACGTCGGCGCACCATCGTCGGCCACGTCCAAAACCGGCCGGCGACGCAGCGGCACCACGCGCGGCAACCCGCGTCGCGGCCGACCGCGCTCACGCAGCCACAGTCCACGCAGCGACAGCGCACCCCGGACCAGCGGACGCGGTGCCGGACCGCCTGACGCTGGCACCGTCGCCGCTGGTGCCCGGTAGGCGTACCCGGAGATCCGCAACCGTCCGTCGTGCCACCGCAGCGACCGCGCCGTGGCACGAAGCCGTCGCGACGGGCGATACCACGCGGCCGGCACGCCGGACACCGCCGGTGGTTCGGCACCCGACCGGGTCGCGGCCACCACGACCAGCAACTCCGCCAGCCGGCCCGTCCGAGCCAGATGCCAGGCCACCCGTAGCCCGGGATCGAGCCGGCCGGGCACCGCCGGATCGACCTCGGCCAGGAACTCGCCGGCCAGCTCGACGAACCGCCGCCGATAGGCCTCGTCGGTCACCTCCGGAAGCAGATACAGGAACATCCGCAGATCGCTGCGGAGGGCGATCTCGTCGTACCGGTTCTTCAGCGTCCGGTCGCCGAGCGCCGCCAGCGACCGGCTGGCGTTGCGCACCGCCGCGAACCGGTCCACCAGGTTGGCGACCTCGGCCTGCCGTTGACTGATCGACTCGTCGGCGCCGGCTTCCCGCTGCCGCCAGTAGTAGACCGGCGTGGACAGCACATCGATCGTCTCGGCCAACGCGTACGCCGGGATCGTCACCGGGATGTCCTCGTAGCGCACCCCTTCGGGGAACCACAGGTCGTGCCCGGTCCAGAAGTCCCGGCGGAACACCTTGTTGCAGGCCAGCCGGTCGTAGATCAGGTTGCGACGGCTACTCAGCCGGGTGCCGAGCCAGGTCTGACGATGGGTACCCCGGTGCAGCGGCGACTGCCACGACCCCCGTGAGTTGAACAGCATCACGTTGCCGGAGGCGATCTGGGAGCCGGTCGTCTCCAACGCGCCGACCAGCAGCTCGAACGCGTACGGCGGCACGATGTCGTCGCTGTCGACGAAGGTGAGGTAGTCGCCGACGGCGGCCCGGATGCCGGCGTTGCGGGCCGCGCCCAACCCGCGGTTGGGCTGCCGGATCAGCCGGAACCGGGGGTCGGCGGCGGCCCGGGCGGCGGCGATGTCCCCGCTGCCGTCGGTCGAGCCGTCGTCGACCAGGATGAACTCCACGTCGGAACAGGTCTGCCCGGCCAACGAGTCGAGACAGTCGGTCAGGTAGCGCGCCACGTTGTAGATCGGGACCACGGCGCTGAGCGGAGCACCCATCGGATGGTTCAGTCCCGCTCGCCGAGCAGCGCCCGACGGACCACCCGCTCGGCGGCGTGTCCGTCGTCGAGGTGGCAGAACCGGGCCCGGAACTGGGTCCGGGCCTTGATCGCGGCGTCGTCGTCGACCGCGCCGGTCCGGAACACATCCAGCAGGTGACCGAAGGTGGTGGCCACCGCGCCCGGTGCCTCGGCAGTGATGTCGAAGTAGACGCCTCTGGCCATGGCGTACGCGGCGGCGTCCGGCGCGTAGATCACGATCGGCCGGTCCAGGACCGCGTAGTCGAACATCGCCGAAGAATAGTCCGTGATCAGCACGTCGGCGGCCAGGTACAGGTCCTCCACCACCGGGTGGGCCGACATGTCCCGAACGCGTCCGGTGGCCGGCGCGTCGGGCGCCCGGCCGGTGCGGTCCCGGTCGTGGAAGTAGTGGCTGCGGACCAGCAGCCAGCCGTCCGGGCCGATGACCTCGGCGAACTCGTCGGCGTCGAACTCCGGCCGCCAGCCCGGCTGGTGCTCGCGGTGGGTCGGCAGGTAGAGCACCACCCGCTCACCGGGAGCGATCCCGAGCGAGGTCCGGGCCGCCGCGACGTCGTCGGCGGTGGCCAGGGCCAGCCGGTCGTTACGCGGGTAGCCGCTGTCGATCGAGACAAACCCACCCGGGTACGCCCGTTCCCACATCTGGGTGGAGAAGGTGTTGGCGCTGATGCTGAAGTCCCACCGGTCCACCCGACGCAGCAGGTTGGGGAAGTTCATCGAGGTCGCGCCGATCGGGTGCCGCTGCTGGTCCAGCCCCATCACCTTGACCGGGGTGCCGTGGTGGGTCTGCACGTGCACCGAGCCGGGACGCTTGCGCACGTAGTCCGGGAAGTTCACGTTGTTGATCAACCATGTGGCCCGGGCCAGCGCCCGGTAGTACCGCCAGGTGCCGGCGACGACGTACGGCACGCCGGGCGGCATGGTGGCCGCCCGGTCCCGGCGCACCACCCACACGCTTTCGATCTGCGGGGCCATCTCGGCCGCCTTGGCGTGGATCGCCGCCGGGTTGCAGCTGTAGCCGCGATACCAGTAGGCGGCGTAGAGCGCCAGGTTCGGGTCCATCGGCAACCGCAGCCGCAGCCGGTAGTAGCCACGCAGCAGCACCCGCCGGCTGGTCCGGGCCAGCTCACGCAGCCCCCGTTTGACCGGCCGACCAGCGGCGAGTACGGCTGCCCGCACCATCTTGCGAGCCCGCTGCACCACCCGCAGCGCGGCGAAGGTCCGCCAGCGGCCGGCGGCGAGCAGCCGGCGCTTGAGCCCTTCGACCCCACCGGGTACGGCGTACCCGCCGGCCGGCAGGCGCCGCCGGTAGTCGGCGTGTGCGCGGGTGAAGAAGTCGCGGTGCAGCTCGCGGGGCAGCCGGCTGCCGTGCCCGAGCACCATCAGGTAGTGCGCGATCATCAGCGCGAACAGCTGCGGGCGGACCTCGTCGGCCTGCTCGTCGTGGGCGTCGAGCCAGTCGAAGGTGTGTCCCCAGTGGTCGAACATCTCGAAGTGCCGGGCGCTGCGGGTACGGGTGATCGCGCCGGTACGTCGCTGCCGGTAGTTGACGCAGACCCGGTCGAGTACGGTGACCCGCCGGGCGGCGACCAGCAGCGGGAAGGTGAACGAGACGTCCTCGTACCAGCCGTCGGCGAAGCGCAACCCGAGGTCGACCAAGAACTGCCGCCGGGTCACCTTGTTCCAGGCGGTGTGCAGCACCCGCAGCGTCTCCGGCCGGGTCCGCACGTCGAACACCTCGGCGCCGGGTGCGGTGGGGAACGCCTGCCGCAGGGCGCTGGTCGCCTGGGTGTAGTCCCAGAACACCCGGACGTGGTCGACGATCAGTACGTCCGGCGTGCTGGCCCGGAGCCGGTTGGCGACCGCCCGCAGCGCGCCGTCGGTCAGCCAGTCGTCGCTGTCGAGGAACCAGACGTACTCGCCGGTCGCCGCGTCCAGGCCGGCGTTGCGGGCCGCGCCGAGACCGACGTTGGCCGGCAGTGACAGTACGGTCAGCCGCGGGTCGCGGGCGGCGTACTCGGCGAGGATCTGCCCGGAACTGTCCGGTGAGCAGTCGTCGACGGCGACGACCTCGATGTCGGTGAACGACTGTCCGAGGATCGAGTCGAGGCATTCCCGCAGGTAGCCTTGCACCTTGTAGACCGGTACAACGATGCTGATCAGCGTCATCACGATTCACCTGTGATCGTGCCGGCCCGGTGGCCGGCGGGGTGCGGGGTGGGTGCCGGCCGGCTGGCCGGGTCGGCGGATGCGTCGGCCGGTGGGTCGGCGGGTCTACGGGGGACCGGGATCGCCGTCGCAGTCGCAGTCGTCGCCGCCGGAGACGTCGCGGTCACCGTCGTCGCGGTCACCGCAGTCGCAGTCGCCGCAGTCGTCGCCGCCGGTCGACGGCGGTCGATCACCGCGTCGGCGACGAACACGACGAGCAGATAGCCGGCGAGCACGGCGGTCGCCGTCGCCGTCACAGCGGTGGCCGGCACCGACCCGACCGACGCCGGTACGGCGGCCGCGAGCGACGCGGGAACGATCGCGGCGGCGGTGAGCAGCAGCACCCGACCGTCCCACCCGAGGCTCCAGCGGTGCAGCGGCGGCGCGCCGAGTCGCTTCTCCAGCCGCGCGGTCAGGTCGTAGTGGTGCAGCGCGAGGACCAGCAGCAGGGCGTAGGTGACCGGCGGCGGCACTGCGGCGAGCGCGCCGGCCGCGACGACGAAGAGAAGTTCGGCCGCCCGCAGTGCGGCCGGCACCAGCCAGTCGAGTGCCCCGGCGGCCGGCCGGGCCGCACCGGCGGCGGTGGCCACCAGCAGCCCGGCGGCGACGACGAACACGGCACCGCCGACGGCGGTGCCGAGCCCGCCGGACGCGGCGAGTGGGCCGACCGCGACCAGCAGCAGCGTGACACTGACCAGCGTCCCGACCAGCGCGATCGGCAACTGCCCGGCACCGAGATCCACAACGGCTGACCGAACCGCCGCTCGGTGTGTCGCGTCGCTGAGCCGCTGTGGATCATCGACTGCACTCCATCGACGCGCCACGAAGCCGTCGTCGCGGTAGCGGGCGGTGTCAACCGCCGCCAGCACCGGCACCCGCATCGCGTACGCCCGCAGGGTCCGCAGGGCGAGGGTGTAGCCGGCGGCGAGGGTCCCCCAGATCAGCACCGCCACCAAGCTGACCAGCGGGTCGAACAGCGCGGCGGTGATCGCGATCAACGCCCAGCGCTCACCGATCGGAAACACCACGGTGCGCTTGGCCCAGTAGACCACTGATCCGGGGTCGGCGAGCACCCGGTTCGACACCTGGCTGAGCCGGTCGCCGACACCACGTGCGGTGTCGACGGGGGCGGCCGGGGTGGCCTGTTCCCGGCGGGCCGCTTCGTCGTGCAGCGCCCCGTACCAGCTGTCGGTCATGTGCCGGACGGTCTGCAGGACGATGGCGGCGATGGCCAGCGCCCAGCCGTTGCCCAGTCCCGACTGTTGCACGCCGATGCCGAGACCGGCGTAGACGAGGTATTCCTTGCCCCGGTCGGCGATGGTGTCCAACCAGCCGCCGAAGGCACTGAACCGCCCGGTGTAGCGGGCCAGTTGTCCGTCGACGCAGTCGAGCACGAACCCGAGGTAGAGCAGGACCGCGCCGAACACCAGCGACGGCCGGCCGCCGATCGCGAAGAACGTCGCGGCGGCGGCGGCGAACCCGATCGAGACGACGGTGACCCCGGTCGGGCTGAAGCCGAGCCGGGCGGCCAGCTTGGTCACCCACGGCGACCAGCTACTGACCGCGTACGTGGCGAAGAGGTCGTCGTGTTCCTTGACCGCGAGTCTGAGCCGGACCCGGTCGGGGTCGACGGCGCGGACCTGAGCCTCGGCCTCGGCCCGGGCGGCCTGGTCGGTGACCCGGCGCGCGACCAGTCCCCGGATCCGGTACGCGCCGACCTGGACGTCGGCGTCGACCAGTGCCGTCAGCAGACCGTCCAGCGTCGGTGCCGGCGACGTGGACGGCCCGGCCGGTGACGGCGACGGCCCGGCCGCGCCGGGCAGGGCGCGGACGGCGGCGGCCAGCGCGGCGAGGTCGGGTACGCCGACCCGCAGCACCCCGCCGAACAGCGGCCCGGCAGGGTCGACGGCGGACGCCCCGACGCCGACGGCCGAACCCCTGACGCCGGCGGTGACGGCCGAACCCCCGACGCCGGCGGTGACGCCGACGATCCGGCCGCGCTGTTCGCGGACGGCGGGCGGAGGATCACCGGTACGGTCGGCGGCGTCACCGGGGATCAACAGCGCCCGGCTGGTCGCCGGCGGACCCGCGTCGAGCTGGCGGAACACTTCGGTGTGCGCGACCAGGTCCCCGGCGCAGAGCAGGACCGGCTCGGCGGCCCCTTCGACGACATGGGCCAGGGCGGTGACGTCGGCGTCGGCGGTCAGGTCGACGACGTGCACCGCCGGCGATCCGGCCTCGGCGAGCTGGGCCCGGATCCGGTCGACGGCGCGACGCCGGGCACCGTCGGGCGCGACGCCGACGACGGGCGCGTCAGTCGCCGCGGCGGTGGAGATGATGATCGCCAGTGTCACGTTCGCGCGCTTCCGTCTCGGGTGTCGATCGCCGGGTCGCCCCCATCGATCGCCCGGCCCGGTCGGCCCGCCAGGCGTCGCGCGGCGCGCTCGGCGGACAGGGTCGGCGTCGCGCGGTGCTCAACGGACAGGTTCGGCTGGGACACTCCGAGAGGTGGCGCTGCCCGTACGGCCCGTCGGCGCTCACCGCTCGGGCGGACAACGCCGGCAAGGTTAGCAGTCGGTGAACAACAGGGATAGCTCACGCGTCTGCCGGGGGACTCCCGGCGTCGCCGGTCGCGGGCCACCACCGACCCTTAGCGATGATCTTGAGGCTTTCGGGGTATGTCCCGTACGGGCCGCCAGGTCCGGATCGGTCCTGCGACCGAGGGCGCCACCGGTAGGCGTTCCTACCGTGGAAGGTGTCGACCGGAGCCCGGCCCGGAAAGCGCCGGCCGCCGCCGGCGACGATGTCGAGACGACAGTGAAGGAGCGAATCATGAGCCGCAAGCTGGTACGCCCCCGGGACGGCCGGATGCTCGCCGGAGTCTGCGCGGGACTCGCCCGACGGTTCGGGATCTCCGCCGGCATGGTCCGGTTGATCTTCCTGCTGTCCCTGCTGCTGCCCGGCACCCAGGTGATCGTCTACCTGGCGCTCTGGATCGTGATGCCCAACGAGGACCGCTACCTCGCCACGTCACACTGACCCCGGCCGCGCCGCCAGGGCCCGAAGTCAGCGACGGACGTAGACGGCGAGCTGTTCCGGCAGGTCGTCGTGGACCACCCAGTACCGCTCGTCGAACTGGTCGGGGTGGAACCGTAGATCGGCCCAGACCAGCTCGTCCGCGTCGCGCCGCAACACGAAAACGTCGATCGGACCGTACGCCGTCCACGCCGACGCGACGGCGAAGTCGACCGGGTCGCGCAGCTCGGTCAGCTCGCGTACCTGCGCCTTCCGGTCGTCCCACCGGGACAGGGTGGCGGCGGCGGTCCGGTCGTTGCTCAGATACCCCGGCCACGGCAGGTACGCGAACAGCCGTTCGTCGACACTGAGCGTGACCAGATCGGGGTCAGGGCCGGCGGTGCGCTCGACCGCCCGTTGGACCGGACCGACCGGGAACCAGCCCGGCCGACCGTCGGCCGGGGCGTATCGGGGATAGCCGCCGCCGGGCAACGGTTCGGCGTGTGCCGCGACGGTGTAGCCGGAACCCGGTCCGCCGGTACCGGGTAGCCAGGCGTTGGCGTACCAGACGACCGACCAGGCGAGCAGGACCGCGAGCGGCCCGCCGACCAGCCCGACCGGCGGCGCCAGGCGCAGTCGGCGCAGCAGGATCGGCACCGCGTGTGCCACGGTCAGCACGCCCGCCACGGCCAGCACGACCCCGTACAGCCGGGAGGTGTAGTGCCCGAACCCGGTGTGCCCGGTGACCATGAACCGCGCCAGGCACAGCAGCCGGTAGCCGAAGGCCCCGGCCGCGATCAGCAACAGCGGCCGCGCCCACCAGGTGGAACGCAGCAGCCAGACCAGACCGGCCAGGCCGACGATCTGCATCGCCCGCAGCGGCAGATTGCTCAGCTCGCCGGGCTGGACGTCCAGCATCGGCAGCATCTGCCGCAAATAGTACGGCGAGACGTAGCGATCGGAGACGAACTGCCCGCCGCCGGTGGTGAGCAGCCCCCACAGGTACGGCCACACGTACCAGGAGGAGACCGCCACGGCGACGACGGTGACCAGCGACAGTCGCCGCAGGTAGGCCCGTCGGTCCGGGGCCGACCGCCAGGCCAGCACGACGATCGCGACCAGCCCGATCGCCGCGTAGACCAGCCAGGCCTGGTAGAGCAGCACGAGTACGCCGCCGAGCAGCCCGGCGGGCAGCCAGTGCAGCCGGGGCCGGGGTGGCCGGGTGAAGGTCTCCACCACCCAGGGAACGAAGATCACCAGGGCGAGCACCTCGTACGCCTTGCGCGGATCGGACCAGGCGACGACGCCGATACAGGCGATCGCCAGGGCGGTCCACTCGCCGACCTGACGCCGCCAGAGCAGGTAGGCGGCCACCACGCAGGCCGAGACGACCAGGATTTCGGCGTCGGCCAACAACCGCCAGGCCGGTTGGTCGAGCAGCACCGAGGCTCGGCCGACCAGCCAGGCGTACAGCGGCGGATACTCGGAGGGCAGACCGGGCACGGTCGTGTCCACGCTGGCGGTGGTGGTCGTGTAGCGGGTGACGGCGGCGGACATCCGGAGCATGTCGCCGCGCAGCCCGCCGAAGCCGTACGGGGTCCCGTGCAGCGCGGTCCGCAGGGCCAGCACCAGCCAGCCGGCGGCCAACCCGGCGGAGATTCCGGCCAGCGCCCGCTGGGCCTGGACCCTGGCCGCCAGGTCCGCGTCGGCCCGACCGGCCACCAGGTCCGCCTCGGCCCGACCGGCCCGGTGTCGGATGGTGACCGCGACGAGCAGCACCAGGCAGACCAGCAGGAGGCCACCGGCGATCGGCAGGGCCTGTCCGCCGATGGTGAACGGGTCGTGGCCGACCAGTGCGGGCAACGGGTAGGCGATCGCCGTGGCGACCAGCCAGGTCGTGACCGCGAGCTGACCGGGGTTACCGAGCCAGGACCGGATCCGGCCGGGGTACGACCGGCGGTGGGCGAACCGGCGGGCGGGCGGGGGCGGTGCCCCCGGTCCGGCCGCGCCGGCCGGGCCGGCCTGCTTGGGAACGTCGTCGAGTCGGGCCGTGGGGGTCTCGACAGGCATCAGCTTTCCTTCTGTGGATACTCCGGACCCAGTGTCACCCGGTGTGGCTGGGGCTGGCCGCCACCGCGCTCGGCGACGGCACATCCCGGTCGACCACCGCTGCGGAAACGCGGCGCAGGCTGAGCAGGCTGGAGAAGAGCCCGGCGAAGATCAGGGTGGCACCGAGGCCGATCGCGGTGGAGGCCGGTAGCACCACCCGCAACGTCGCGCTGAGGTTCTGGGCACCGAATCCGGCTGCGCCCCAGGCACCGACGGCGAGCACGGTGCCCGCCAGTCCGACGAGAACGAGTGCCACCCCGGCGCCCGTGCAGGTCTCCAACCGGAGGAACCGGCTCCACCGGTCCGCCTGCCGCAGGTTGGTGATGCCTTCGTACCTGCCGTAGATGACCGCGAAAGCCCCGAACAGCAGCAACTGGGCTCCGACCAGCATCGCCAGGCAGGTGTAGACGAGGGTGCTCACGTCGAATCCGATCCCACCGACGATGAGTGGGCCGACGACCAGCACGACGGTGCCGACCAGGCCGGCCAGGAACACGGTCGCGCCGGGCCAGATGAGCAGCTTGCGCGGGGCGAGCACCAGCAGGAATCGCAGGTGTCGCCAACCGTCCCGCCAGGTACGCAGGTGCGGTGGCCGGCTACGCCCGTCCGGGCTCAGGGTGGTGGGGACCTCGATGATGTCGTATCCGTTGAGGGCGGCCCGGACCACCAGTTCGGAGGCGAACTCCATGCCGGGCATGCAGAGCTGCAGTTCGCGAACGCGGTCGCGGTTGAATCCCCGGATGCCGCAGTGGAAGTCGCCGACCTTCAGTCCGAACAGGCGCCGCCCGAGCCAGGACAGCACCGGGTTTCCGAGGTAGCGGTGCAGGAACGGCATGGCACCGGGAGCGATCCCGCCCTGGAACCGGTTGCCCATCACGACGTCGTGGCCCCGGCGCAGTTCGTAGATGAACGATTCCAGCTTCGACAGATCGTACGAGTCGTCCGCGTCGGCCATGATGACGAACTTGCCGCGTGCCTGTTCGATTCCGTTGATGAGCGCCCCGCCGTATCCGCGTACCGGTGCGTGGGACACCCGCGCCCCGGCCCGGACGGCGATCTCCTGCGATCCGTCGGTCGACCCGTTGTCGCTGACCAGGACCTCGCCGACCACGCCCAGGTCGGCGAGGGCACCACGGGCCTTGCGGATGCACACCTCCAACGTTTCCGCCTCGTTCAGGCAGGGCAGGAGCACAGTTACCTCGACCTCGTCGTTGCGCACGGACCGCGCCACCGGCGATACCCCCGGAAATTGAGATACGGTCGGGCCGACCCACGACTCGTGAATATGGCTCATTTGAGCGATCTTCACTTAATGTCGCGTGACCCTTTCGTGCACTCTAACGTCGGTCGAGCAGGAAACGGCACTGGACACGACAAAGAAACGCCGGACCGGAGGGTGATTCCGGTCCGGCGAAGCACTTCACGTTGTTTTCTTCTCAACGGCAACTCGGGCGTTGTCGCAGCCCGGTGGTATCGGCGGAGCTAGGGGGTCACGAACGTCACCAATACCGTCTCGTAGCCCAGTGAGCGCAGCAGTCCCGCGAGCATCTTGCGGGTGTTCTCTTCGGCCCGCTGGGCGAGCTCGCTGTCCCGGGCGGCGGCGGTGATCCGCTCCTCGGCCAACTGGTACACCTGCCGCTGCCGGTTGGGGTCGCCACCGAAGACCTCGCCGAGGCGGTTGAGCAGTCCCCGCTGTTCGGCGAAGACGTAGCTCGCCTCCAGGTCGAGATCGGCCTCGGTGAGTCGCGGGGCCGGCAGACTGATTTGCACAGATTGCCGGTCTTCGGAAATAATTATCGATTCGTCGGTAATTTCAGCAAAATCGACATACGCCTCGACAGATCCCACTCCGACGAAAAGCGTACGCTCGTTGAGCAAAAAGTCCGGAACGTACTGTCGATCCTGTTCCAAATCGACGATGACCTGGAAGTTGCCCTCCGCGGCCACGAACCGACTCAGATCCTGGATCGACTGCAGCAGGGGCGGCTCGGTCCGATCGGTCTGCTGCGCGGCGAACGGGTTGCGCCACGCCGGCCAGAACCCGGCGGCCTGGGTGGTCAACCCCAGGATCACGACGAGGCCGATCAGGCCGGCCAGCCAGAACAGGCCACGACGCCAACCACCGGAGCCGCCGTTCGTCAGCTGCGCTCCGGGGACGTCGGCGTAGCGGGTGGTGCCGGGCGGCTGGCCGATCTCGCCGAACCGGCCGTCGGCGTCATCGGACCCCTCGTCCCGGTTACCGGGATCGACCGGCCCGGCCCGACCTTTTGCATATTCCGGATACTCCCGGGTGGGCTCGTTGACATCGCCGCGGGACATCTCGATCACCGTCCTCACCAGACGTCGGTCCACCAAAGGGGCCCGCCTGTGCACACGGTACGACCCTGGTGCGACAACCGCATCCCGGCGACCTGACCCACGCGTACGGCGCGCGACGGCGCGCGACGGCGCGACCCCCGCCGATCAGCTGGGAACCCGCTCCTGAACCAGCAGATAGACCCGGGCGTGGATCTGGTTGCGCTGCTGCAACGCGGCCCGCAACGCCCGATGCAGGCCGTCTTCCAGGTAGAGCGCCCCGTTCCACTGCACGACGTGCGGAAAGAGGTCACCGTAGAAGGTCGAATCCTCGGCGAGCAGCTTGTCCAGCGCGAGTTCCCGCTTGGTCGTGATCAGCTGGTCGAGCCGCAACGGCCGGGGCGGGATCTCCGCCCACTGCTTGAGAGTCAACCCGTGCTCAGGGTAAGGACGACCGTCCCGCACCGCTTTGAAGATCACGACGGCGCGCTCCTCCCATGTCGCCTACCGAAATGTCACCAATCTGCCGATCGGCTCACGCACCGGCGGTGCGGCGGTGCACCGGCAGTGCATGCCAGCCTAGCGAGTTCCGGCGACCGACCGGGTCGATCCCGACTGTCGCCTTCACCGCACTAAGGACTCCACCGGCCGCGGTGTACCACCTCGTCGACCGGCCGCCGGCCCCGCCGCAACGACGGCGAGCGAAAATCAGCGGCCCGGTAGCCGACGGTGATCGCACCGATCGGAGTGAACTCGTCCGGCACGTCGAAAGCGGCGCGGTAGGGCTCGACGCGTTCGGGTGGAATGCCGAAGAAGCAGGCGCCCAATCCCTCGTCGACCACCGTCAGCAGCATCAACAACGCCGCGAAGCCGGTGTCGACGTACCAGTACGGCACCGGCCACCGCGCTTCGTCCCGATCCGTCCAGCCCTTGTCCGGCTGGGCGTAGCGGTCCAGGTAGGCCGACCGGTTGGCGTGCGGCACGATGATCAGCGGCGCCCGCCGCATCCCGGTCAACCATCGGCTACGGCGCTCGGTGTCCGGATCGGCCGCCACCGGCGTCGTCGCCGACCAGAACCGGTCCCGGTCGGCCGGCCGCTCCAGTACCAGAAAGCCCCACCCCTGGGAGAAACCCGCCGACGGTGCCCGGATCGCGCTGTCCAACAGGCGGTCGACCACCTCGGCCGGCACCGGCCGATCCGGATCGTAGTTGCGGACCATCCGCCGCCGACCAATCAGCTCCCGGAACTCCATCACCCGTTCCCGGATCGGGTCGGCGTCGCGACCCCCGGCCGGATGCCCCAACTCGCCTGCCACGTCTCGGCCGGCTCCAGCACGAGCAGGTCGCGCCCGGAGCGGAACGCGTCGGGCGGACAGGTCATCGGCTCGACCGCCACCGACCGACGACGACGGTCCTCCGGCAGGGCGTCACCGGTGAACATCTGCCACCAGCCGAACGCGGAATCGGCCCACACCGCGACGCTCGACCCCTGCTCGGGGTTGGACAGCGTCACCGCCGAGCCGCCGCCCGAGTCCCGGTCCAGATCCCCGAAGGCGGTGTCCAGCACCATCGGACCGAGCCGCCGGGGTTTACCGAAGTCGTACTCGCCACCAGCCACCTTGGCCGCTCCGATCGGCAGCAGCCGGCTGTCCACCAGCAACCGGCTGCGCGCCGGTAGGTGCACCGTCATGTCGTCGACGCTGGTCGCCGGCAACCGCAGGTACGGGTGGACGCCCAGGCCGAACGGGGCCGGCTCGGCGCTGGCGTTCGTCACCTGGTGGGTCACCCGCAGACCGTCCGCGCTGACCTGCCACCGGGTCCGCAGCACCAGCGACCACGGGTATCCGGGATGCGCGGCCAGGGTGACGCCGACCACCACCTCGTCGGCCGCCTTGGCGATCAACTGCCAGGGCAACCAGCAGGTCAGACCATGGATGGCGTTGTGCCGGGCCGGTTCGGACAGATGCAGTTGCCGGGTGGCGCCACCAAAGGTGTAACGGCCGTCGCGGATCCGGTTGGGCCAGGGTGCCAGCACCTGGCCGGCACCGCCCACGGCGAGCTCGTTCTCGCCGTACCCGTCGATGTAGTCGAACCCGTCGGCGCGATAGGTCCGCAGCCCGCCACCCACCTCGACCACGACGGCCTCGTGCCCGTCCGCCACGATCGTCCACTGCGCCCCGGAGGGTGGGCCGGGACGTGCATCGACGTTGTCCATGCCGCGACGATAACGGTTCGATCCGCGAGCCGCCGCACCCGGAAGCCGTGATCAACAATAGCTAAGCGTAAATTAAAGGTCGCTCTACGCGCGTACGGGCGGCGTGTGGCGTGTGGCGTGTGGCCGATCATGGCGCGAGCCGCTCGATCAGCCACTCACCGTCGTCGGCACGACGATAACGAAACCTGTCGTGCAACCGACTGGCCCGACCCTGCCAGAACTCGACCGTCTCCGGCACCACCCGCAGCCCGCCCCAGTGCGGTGGCGGCGGGACCGGCGTCGGTTCCGGAAAACGCCGAGCGGCGGTGGCCAGGCCCGCGTCCACCTCCGCCCGATCCGCCACCACCCGCGACTGGGCGCTGGCCCAGGCACCGAGCGCCGAGGACCGGGGCCGGGTCGCGAAGTACGCCTCGGTCTCGGCGCGGGACACGCCGACCACCGCCCCGCGCACCTCCACCTGCCGGAACATCGCGAACCACGGAAACAGCAGGCTGGCGTTGGGGTTGGCCGCCATCTGACGCCCCTTGCGGGACTCGTAGTTGGTGAAGAAGACGAAGCCGAGCTCGTCGTACCCCTTCATCAGCACCGTCCGCGCACTCGGGCGGCCGTCGGCGTCCGCGGTGGCCAGGACCATCGCGTTCGGCTCCGGCAGCCCGGCCGCGACCGCGTCGGCGAACCACCGCGCGAACTGGGCGTGCCAGTCGACCGCGAGATCGACCCGACGCAGCTCGGGGGCACCCCGATAGTCGCGACGCATCGGACCCGGTCGTGGTGTGTCTCCCGTCACGTCGCTCTCCTCGACTAGGGCTACCCCTGTGGTCGAACCTACGCTGGTTACCCACCAGGCAAGTGCACGACAAATGCCGTTGCGGGCCGCCTGAAGCAGTTCTACCGGGCGCTCGGGCAGGACCACCAAATCCCCACCCAGGAGAGCCATATGTCCGACTTCAAGCCGGGGCTCGAAGGTGTGATCGCCTTCGAGACCGAGATCGCCGAGCCTGACAAAGAAGGCGGTGCCCTCAGATATCGCGGAGTCGATATCGAAGATCTGATCGGGCAGGTCTCCTTCGGAAACGTGTGGGCCCTACTGGTCGACGGACGCTTCGGCCCCGGGCTGCCGCCGGCCGAACCGTTCCCGGTGCCGGTGCACTCCGGCGACATCCGGGTGGACGTCCAGTCCGCCGTCGCCATGCTCGCCCCGTACTGGGGGCTGTCACAGCTGCTCGACATCTCCAACGAACAAGCCCGCGCCGACCTGGCCCGGGTGTCGGTCACCGCGCTCTCCTTCGTCGCCCAGTCCGCCCGTGGCCTCGGTCTGCCGGCCGTGCCGCAGAAGGAGATCGACAAGGCGCAGACCATCGTCGAACGCTTCATGCGTCGGTGGCGCGGCGAGCCCGACCCCCGGCACGTCAAGGCGGTCGACGCCTACTTCATCTCCGCCGCCGAGCACGGCATGAACGCCTCCACCTTCACCGCCCGGGTGGTCGCCTCCACCGGCGCCGACGCCGCCGCCTGCATCTCCTCCGGCATCGGCGCGCTCTCCGGCCCGCTGCACGGCGGAGCCCCGTCCCGGGTGTTGCACATGATCGAGGGCGTCGAGCGCAGCGGTGACGCCGAGTCGTACGTCAAGGGCGTGCTCGACCGGGGCGAACGGCTGATGGGCTTCGGACACCGGGTGTACCGGGCCGAGGACCCCCGGGCGCGGGTGCTGCGCCGTACCGCCAAGGAACTGGGTGCCCCCCGCTACGAGGTCGCCGAGGCCCTGGAGAAGGCCGCCCTGGAGGAGCTGCACAACCGCAAGCCGGACCGGGTGCTGGCCACCAACGTCGAGTTCTGGTCGGCCGTGGTGCTCGACTTCGCCGAGGTGCCGGCGCACATGTTCACCTCGATGTTCACCTGCGCCCGGATGGGCGGGTGGAGCGCGCACATCCTGGAGCAGAAGCGGCTCAAGCGGCTGGTCCGCCCGTCGGCGCGCTACGTCGGCCCGGCCCCGCGCAAGCCGCAGCAGGTCGCCGGCTGGGACGCCGTACCGCACGACGTCTGAGCTGGCCGTACCGCACGACGTCCGCTGGCGGGCACCGCCGCCGCTGGACCAGATCGGGCCCGGGGGTGTGGGGCACGCCTCAGTCACAGGCGTGGGACCACGCCCCGGGCCCGGTGCCGTGGGTGCGAGGATGGGAGACCCATAGCGCACCTGGAAGGACTGCTGGTAACCGTGGCTGACGTTGCGACCATCCGCATCCCAGACGAGATCAAGCCCGCCGACGGCAGGTTCGGCTGCGGCCCGTCCAAGGTCCGCCCGGCGGCCGTCTCGGCGCTGTCCGAGGTCGCGACCAGCTATCTGGGCACCTCGCACCGGCAGAAGACGGTCCGCGACGAGGTGGCCCGGCTGCGCCGGGGCATCGCCGAGTTCTTCGCCCTGCCCGACGGGTACGAGGTGATCCTCGGCAACGGCGGCACCACCGCGTTCTGGGAGGTCGCCACCTTCGGTCTGGTCCGCGACCGGGCCCAGTTCGCCAGTTTCGGTGAGTTCGGGGCCAAGTTCGCCAAGGCGGTACGCGACGCGCCGTTCCTCGGTGAACCGACGGTCCGCAAGGCCGACCCGGGTTCGGCGCCCACGCTGGTCGCCGAGGCGGGGGTGGACGTCTACGCCACCCCGCACAACGAGACCTCGACCGGGGTCGCGGTGCCGATCCGGCGGGTGGCCGGCGCCGACGACGGCGCTCTGATGCTGATCGACGCCACCTCCGGTGCCGGCGGGCTCGAGGTCGACCCGGCCGAGACCGACGTCTACTACTTCGCCCCGCAGAAGTGCTTCGGCTCCGACGGCGGGATCTGGTTGGCGTTGATGTCCCCGGCCGCGCTGGATCGGGCCGCGCAGGTCAAGGCGTCGGGCCGGTACATTCCGGCGTTCCTGGACCTGGTCACCGCGATCGACAACTCGCGGCTGGAGCAGACCTACAACACCCCGGCGTTGGCGACGATCTTCCTCGCCGCCGAACAGACCGACTGGATGAACGCCCAGGGCGGGCTCTCCTGGGCGGCGAAGCGGACCGCGGAGAGCGCGGCGGCGATCTACGGCTGGGCGGAGCGCTCGTCGGTGGCGACCCCGTTCGTCACCGACCCGACGCTGCGGTCCAACGTCGTGGCGACGATCGACTTCGCCGACGAGGTGGACGCCACGGCGGTCGCCAAGACGCTGCGCGCCAACGGCATCGTGGACACCGAGCCGTACCGCAAGCTCGGCCGCAACCAGCTGCGGGTGGCGCTGTTCCCGGCGGTCGACCCGGCCGACGTGGAGGCGCTCACCGCCTGCGTCGACTTCGTGATCGAGCGGCTCTGACCGAGCGACTCTGATCGGGCCCGGCGGCAACGCGACACCGACACCGGCCAAGCGACACCGGCGGTAGCCGCGCGACACGGCGAATTTAGTCACTCCTTGTGGCTGGATCAGCCGCTTTTAGCTATTATGTCGGTTGATTGCCGACTTGTCGTAACCGCTGCCGATAGCTCGGCCTCGATCGCCGTCCCGGCCCGTCGAGCCCACCGACCGGGCAGATCCAGGCAGCTCACCTGACACATGCGGCGTGGCCTACTCCCATCGGGTGACTTATCGGCGTACCGTGTTGCGGAGGACGCCGTGGACAGGTCGACCTGCGGCGCGGGCAGCTCAGCGGGACGGAGGCAACGCGATGCGCCCAGTACGCTTCGTCGCCCTCTCCGAGGACGGGCAGGCCCTGGTCCTCGCCGATGAGGTGGGTCGGCTGCTCGCGCTGCCCATCGACGACCGGATCTCCACGGCGGTGCAGGCCGATCCCGGGAGCCACCCAGCCACGTTGACCGTCGCCGCCTCGACCGGCGACAGCAAGCCGTCGCTGTCTCCACGCGACATCCAGGCCCGGATCCGGGCCGGTGAGTCCGCCGACGACGTCGCCCGGATCGCCGGCGTTCCCGTCGACCGGGTGCTGCGGTACGCCGGACCGGTGCTGCAGGAACGGGCGATGCTCGCCCAGCACGCGCGGCGGACCCGGCTGAAGAACTCGGAGAAGGGCGCCCCGCTCGCCGAGGTCGTCGACGGACGGCTGGCTCAGCACGGCATCGACGCCGAAAAGATCTCCTGGGACGCGTACCGTCGCGACGACGGCACGTGGCGGATCATCGCCACCTGGCCGTCGGGCAAGGCCACCGCTCAGGCGATCTGGGAGCTTGACAAGAGCCGCCAGGTCATCTCGCCACACGACGACATGGCGCAATATCTCTGCACCGAGCGTCCCACCCAGATCCTCGGCCAGGAGCCGGCACCGGAGCGGGGCGGCCACGCCCTACCCGGCCCGTCCCGGGGTGAGCTCGGTCGCGGTGGGCACGCACTGCCAGCGGCGGCGGCGGGCGACGCGCCACGGCCCGGCCGGGATCCGATCCGGGCCGGTCGCGACGCGCTGCTCGCCTCGCTGGATCGTCCGCTCGGCTCCGCCGCTGGTCGTGGCTTGGACCCGGCGGCATCCGCCGGCAACGACCCGGCCCGGCAGCGGTCGGTCGCCGGAGGCGCCGCCGCGTTGCTCGGTGGCGGTTCCGCCTTCGACGACGACGCCGACGCGCCGAAAGAGGTTCCTGCCGTGCCCTCGCTGGCGGTGCTCCGTCCTCGCCGGTCCGGGGCCGCCGCCGCTGCTGGCGAGACCCCGGCCGACAGTTCCGGCAAGCCCCGCAAGCGGCTGCCCAGCTGGGACGACGTCCTTTTCGGCAGCGGCCCGGCGGCCCGCGAGAGCTCCTGATCGGTCCGTTGCCGGCACATGCCGGACCCGCGTGGCAGGGTTGTGCCCATGGAGTACACCAACCTCGGGCGTACGGGACTGTCCGTGAGCCGGCTCTGCCTCGGCACCATGAACTTCGGACCGCAGACCACCGAAACCGACAGCTTCGCGATCATGGATCGGGCGCTGGAACACGGGATCAACTTCCACGACACCGCCAACGTCTACGGCTGGCAGCTCGGCGAAGGAATCACCGAGCAGATCATCGGCCGGTGGTACGCGCAGGGCGGCGGTCGACGCGAGAAGGTCGTCCTGGCTACTAAAGTGTACGGAAAGATGGGCGAATGGCCCAATGAGCAGGGTTTGTCGGCCCGGCACATCGTTCGCGCCTGTGAGGATTCGCTACGCCGCCTACAGACCGAGTGGATCGACCTGTACCAGATGCATCACGTCTCGCGGCAGACTCCATGGGAGGAGATCTGGCAGGCGATGGAGACACTGGTCGCGCACGGCAAGGTGCTCTACGTCGGCTCGTCCAACTTCGCGGGCTGGCACATCGCGGCCGCGCAGGAGGCGGCCGGTAAGCGCAACTTCCTCGGCCTGGTCGCCGAGCAGTGCATCTACAACCTGCTGACCCGCCATGTCGAGCTGGAGGTGATCCCGGCGGCGCAGCACTTCGGCCTCGGCGTCATCCCCTGGTCTCCGCTGCACGGCGGGTTGCTCAGCGGCGCGATCCGCAAGCAGGCCGCCGGCGAGCAGGCCCGCTCTGCCAGCGGTCGGTCCGCCGACGCGCTCGCCGAACATCGCGGCACCATCGAGGCGTACGAGAAGTTCTGTGCCGAGCTGGGTCATGAGCCAGCCGACGTGGCGCTGGCCTGGCTGTTGTCCCGTCCCGGGGTGACCGCCCCGATCATCGGCCCACGGACGATCGCCCAGCTGGACGGCGCGCTCGGCGCGCTCGACGTGACCCTGGACGAAGCCACCCTCCAGCGGCTGGACGAGCTGTTCCCGCCGGTCGGCCAGGGCGGACCTGGCCCGGAAGCCTGGGCCTGGTAATCGACGACAGCGGGCCGGCTGGCGGGGCGGTCCCGCAAGGCTGACGGCCGAGTCCCGCACGCGGTGGTCGAGCTGGCCGGGAAACCGAGCTGACCACGAGCCCGCGCCCGCTCGACCACCGTGCGTGGAACCGAAGGCCCACAATGATAAACATCAGTCGATGTTATCGACAACATCGACCCTTTCGCTGGGACCACATCGCAGCCCGCCCCGGTAGGTACTGCGGCACTTGCGGAGAGTCAGCGCTGGTATCAGGCAGCAGCACCACGGCACGCAGGTTGCCGACGAAGCTGCACTGTTACGACTTGACGAACGGCGTGTTATCGCTCACAGTCGATGGTCAAGGACGACGAGCGTCAGTGGTTCACCGGGCAAGCCCGCTTCGTCGGATCTGGTATTGGCGTGCGCCAGGGCAAGCGGACGCCTCCTCACCACCGGCGACCACGACACCGGCCCCGGCCACGCGTCGTGGTGCCTCCTCTCCGGGTAGACCGTCTGGCTCCGGCCATTGGAGGAAGTTCATGTTTGCCTTTGGTAGATCTCTATCTGTGGCGCCGCCGTCCCGGCGCCGTGGATGGTTGCCGCGGGTCGTCGCCGCTGGCGTGACGGCGGTACTCGCCGGCGTCGGCGCGGCGGCGGTGTCGACACCCGCCGCCGCCGCGACGGTCGACACGACCGCGTGGTACGTGCTGATCAACCGCAACAGCGGCAAAGCCCTGGACGTCTACAACCTCGCCACCAACGACGGGGCCCGCATCACCCAGTGGGCCCGCAACAACGGCAACCAGCAGCAGTGGCAGTTCGTCGACTCCGGCGGCGGCTACTACCGACTCAAGTCCCGACTCTCCGGCAAAGTCCTCGACGTCTACAACTGGTCTACCGCCAACGGCGCCGCCATCGTCCAATGGGCCGACCACAACGGCACCAACCAACAGTGGCGCCTCGCCGACTCCGACGGCGGACACATCCGACTGATCAGCCGACACAGCAACAAGGCCCTCGAAGTCCAAGGCGCCTCGACCGCCGACGGCGGCAACATCGTCCAGTACGACGACTGGAACGGCACCAACCAGCAATGGCAACTCGTCCGGGTCGACGGCGGCGGCAACCCGAACCCCGACCCGACCACGCCGCCGCCGGGTGGTACGTGCAACCTGCCGTCGACGTACCGGTGGTCCTCGACCGGCGCCCTCGCGCAGCCGGCCTCCGGCTGGGTGTCACTCAAGGACTTCACCCACGCCCCCTACAACGGCCAGCACCTCGTCTACGCCACCACCCACGACTTCGGTACGTCGTGGGGATCGATGAACTTCGGCCTGTTCTCCAACTGGAACCAGATGGGCTCGGCCAGCCAGAACCGCATGCCGTTCTCCGCCGTCGCACCGTCGCTGTTCTACTTCGCGCCGCGTAACGTGTGGGTCCTGGCCTACCAGTGGGGCGGACCGGCGTTCTCCTACCGGACGTCGACCAACCCGACGAACGTGAACAGCTGGTCGGCACACCAGACCCTGTTCACCGGCAGCATCTCCAACTCCGGCACCGGACCGATCGACCAGGCGTTGATCGGCGACGACCAGAACATGTACCTGTTCTTCGCCGGCGACAACGGCCGCATCTACCGGGCCAGCATGCCCATCGGCAACTTCCCCGGCAGCTTCGGCTCCAACTACACCACTATCATGACCGACACCACGAACAACCTGTTCGAAGGCGTCCAGGTCTACAAGCTGCAGGGTCAGCAGCGGTACCTGATGATCGTCGAGGCGATCGGCTCCCAGGGCCGCTACTTCCGCTCCTTCACCGCCACCAACCTCGGCGGATCGTGGACCCCGAACGCCACCAGCGAATCCAACCCCTTCGCCGGCCGGGCCAACAGCGGCGCCACCTGGACCAACGACATCAGCCACGGCGAGTTGATCCGCACCAACGCCGACCAGACCATGACCATCGACCCCTGCAACCTGCAGATGCTCTACCAAGGGCGGTCGCCCAACTCCGGCGGTGACTACGGCCTCCTGCCCTACCGGCCGGGAGTCCTGACCCTGCAACGCTGACCAACAGGCAACAAGAACGCGACATCTGACACGGCGGGCTCGGCACACAGCCGAGCTCGCCGCTGCACGTACCGAGAGGTCCTCGTCCAGCTGACGCAGACCCGTCCAGCTGACGCAGGCCCTCGGCCTCAGGGGCGGGCCGGCGACGGCTCGGCCGGACGGACGGAGAGCCGGGGCAGCGGAGACCAGCACAGCCGGACCCGGCTACGGGTACGCCGCAACTGCCACATCAGCGCGCCCGCAGCGGTGAGGAAGGAGACCAGGCCGCCCAGCCAGATGCTGGTGCCGGCGCCGAGATGTTCGGCCACCCAGCCGATCATCGGTGCCCCGACCGGGTTGGTACCCAGGAAGACCAACACCCACAGCGACATCACCCGGCCCCGGAAAGCGGCGTCCACGCCGAGCTGCACCCGCTGGTTGGATGCCTGCGCGAAGTAGACCATGAAGAAGCCGGTGGGTACCAGCAGGACCACGACCAGCCAGTACGTCGGCGCCAGGCCGACCAGCGTGCCGAGACCCGCGAACACCAGGGCGCTGCCGATCACCACGTACACCGAGGGACGATCTCGCCGCCCGCTCGCGGCCAGCGCCCCGGCGAGCGCGCCCACGGCCAGTGCCGTGGTGAACAGCCCGAAGGTGGCCGCGCCGGTGTTGAACACCGTCTTGGCCAGCGCGGCGAGGGTGAGCTGGAAGTTGAACAGCAGCAGCCCGAGTACGGCCATCAGCCCCATCGGCAGCAGCAGGTCGGGACGGCGGGCGACGTACCGCAACCCGTCGACCACCCGTGCGGCGTCGCGTTCGGCACGGGGCGGCAGCCCGGCCCGATGCAGTTCGCCGGCGCGCATCCGGACCAGACCCACCAGTGGCGCGGCCGACGAGACGGCGCTGATCAGGAAAACCGGGCCCACGTCGAAGGCGGCGATCGCCAGGCCGGCGACGGCCGGACCGACGATCCGGGCGGTGTTGAAGGTCGCCGAGGAGAGCGCGAGGGCGTTCGGTAGCAGCGGGGTGCCGACGAGCTCGGAGACGAACGCCTGACGTACCGGTGTCTCCAAGGCGTTGCCGACGCCGAGTAGTCCGGCGAAGACGAACACGTGCCAGAGCTGCACCACACCGGTCAGTACCAGCCCGCTCATCACCAGGGCCAGCACGCACCAGATCGCGTTGGCGACGAAGAGCAGCAGCCGCTTGTCGTAGCGGTCCGCGAGCCGGCCGAAGAACAGCGTGAAGAGCAGGACCGGCGTGAACTGCAGGGCGACCACCACGCCGAGGGCGGTGGCGGAGTCGTCCGAAAGCTGCAGGACCAGCCAGTCCTGTGCGATGAACATCATCCACACGCCGATCAACTTGATCAGCTGGCCGGTGGCGAAGATCCGGTAGTTGCGGACCTGTAGGGACTGGAAGGTGGTGTTCAGTGTCGCCCGCACTCGGGGTGCGCCTCCTCGGGTCGTACGCGTCATCCACGTGGGACGAAGCGGACCCGGACGCGACGACCGTCTCGGTCAGCCGCGGGCGACCTCCGAGAGGATCTCGGCGGCCCGCCGTAGCGTGTCGCGATCGTCGGGACTCAGCTCACCGAGCCGGGTGGCCAGCCATTCATCGCGTATCCGCTCGAATCCGGCGATCACCTCGCGGCCTGATGCGGTGGCTGACAGGATGACCTGGCGGCCGTCGGTCGGGTGCGGGGTACGCCGCACCAGTCCGCGCTCCTCAAGCTTGGCGACGATCTTGGTCATCGTCGGTGGCTGCACCCGCTCGACGTCGGACAGCTCCCGGGGGCTCATCGCGCCGGCCAGCTCGAGACTGGTGAGCGCGGAGAGCTGGGTAACCGTGAGATCGCCGACCGGGCGAGCCTGTCTGACCCGTCGGTTGAGCCGGGTGATGGCATCGCGCAGGGACGTCGCCAGTTGCGCCGCCGTGACCTGCTCGCCCATCACCGCCCACTCCGTCACGTTCGTTAGCCTAACTAACGAACCACTCGATCGCCCAGCCGATATGACCACGGTCACCGGCGGCACCACGAGGGTACCGCCGGTGGCGACTGCCGGACGCCGCGCCGGTCAACCGATCAGCAACTCCAGCGGATGCCGCAGGAAGTAGAGGGTGAAGAGCGCGGCCACGCCGTACAGCAGCGGGTGCACCTGCGCCGCCTTGCCCTTGACCAGCTTGATCAGCACGAAGGTGATCACCCCGGCACCGATCCCGTTGGAGATCGAGTAGGTGAACGGCATCAACACGATCGTCAGGAACGCCGGAATGGCGATCTCGTAGTCGGTCCAGTCGATGGTCCGGACGGCGGTCAGCATCAGGAAGCCGACGACCACCAGCGCGGTCGACGCCGCCTCGAACGGCACCACCTCGACCAGCGGAGACAGAAAGACGGCGAGCAGGAACAGCGCGCCGGTGACCAGGTTGGCCACTCCGGTCCGGGCACCCTCCGCGACACCGGCGGCGCTTTCGATGTACGACGTGTTGCTCGACGTGCTGGCCGCACCGCCCGCCGCGGCGGCGATCGAATCGACGATCAAGATCTCCTTGGTACGCGGCGGCATCCCCTCGGCGTCGAGCAGGTTCCCTTCCTGACCGACGGCGACCATCGTGCCCATCGTGTCGAAGAAGTCGGTGAGCAGCAGGGTGAAGACGAACATCAGGGCGATCAGCCAGGTCGCCGAATCCCAGGCGCCCAGCACACTGAAGTTGCCCAGCAGCGACAGGTCCGGCATGCCGACCACCCGATCGGGCATGCTCGGCACGGTCAGCGACCAGCCACCGGGCTGGCCGTCGGGTCCTCCGGCCGGGCCGAGTCCGCCGATCGCCTCGACCACGATCGCCAGTACGGTCGAGCCGAGGATGCCGATCAGGATCGCGCCGCGCACCTTGCGGACGACCAGCACCAGGGTCAGCAGCAGGCCGAGCACGAAAACCAGGGCCGGCCAGGTGGCGATCTGACCGTTGACGCCGAGACCGAGCGGTGGAGACGCGGTGCCGCCGGTGACGAATCCGGCGTTGACGAAACCGATCAGAGCCAGGAACAGCCCGATGCCGACCCCGATCGCCGTCTTCAACTGCGTCGGTACGGCCCGGAAGACCGCCGTACGCAGGCCGGTCAACACCAACACCAGGATGATCACACCTTCGATGACCACCAGCCCCATCGCGTCGGCCCAGGTCATCTGGGGCGCGATCTCGAAGGCGACGAGCGCGTTGACACCCAGTCCGGCGGCCAGCGCCAGCGGGAACCGGGCGACCACGCCCATCAACACGGTCATGATCCCGGCGACCAGGGCGGTGGCCGCCGCGATCGCCGGGATTGCCAGGCTGGCTCCGTCGCCGTCGACCGCGCTGCCCAGGATCAGCGGGTTGAGTACGACGATGTAGGCCATCGTGAAGAAGGTGGCCAGTCCACCCCGTACCTCGCGGCCCGGAGTCGATCCGCGGGCGGTGATCTCGAAGAACCGGTCGAACGCGTTCCGTGGACCACGGTCCGGGGCGGTACCCGCCGTCTCCGCCGACACTGTCGCCATAAGGTTCCTCACAGGTGATCACAAGGATGGATGCGCCATCGTCTCAGATCAACTGTTACCAGAAAAGTACTTCAGGGTTACGACCCACGACATCAATGCTGGGGCAGCACGGCCGACCAGCCAGCGACCGACCAGCGGCCGGGCGGCGGCCAGCCAGCGGTCCGCCGCGATCGGCGAGGACGTACGCTGGTCAGGTGCCCGACTCGCCGCCGATCATCGCTCCGGACACCTCGGCCGGCTCGCTGCGGCCCTTGAAGGCACCCCGTCCGGCACCACTCGATCCCCCGATGGTGCCGTTCGCCGTCGGCGGGATGATCGCCTGGGCGCTCGCTGGCGTGGTCTGCCTGCTCGCCCGCGACTGGCTCGCCGTCCACGACCGGACCGACTGGCTGTGGACCTGCCTGGCCGGGCTGCTGCTCGGCCTACCCGGCCTGGCGGTGATGCTCCACCATGACGCGCGCCGCCGCCGTCGGCGGCGCGCGGAACGGAGCTGAGCAGGCCGGTCAGCTCTCCGGTGAAACCGGGGGCGGCCCGACCGCGACGGTCTCCACCTCACCGTCGTCGTAGATCGTCGGGAGTTCGTCGACCGGGGTGTCCGGCGCGCCGATCAACGTCTCGGAATGCGCCCCGCACCCGTGGTCCACGCTCACCACCCGGCCGTCGTCCGGGGCGTAGACGTTGCCGCAGACGCCGAACACCTGACGCAGCGATCCGGCGAGCAACAGATAGAAGCCGCAGGATCCGCAGCGCGCCGACGTGGGCGCGGCGATCGAAATCGGGGCTTCCGGTCCGTGTTCGCCGTCGTACCACCGCTGCGCGGTCTCGGCCCGGCCGTCCCGGGACATCACCCGGCTACGTCCCAGGCCCAGCTCCCAGGAGACCTCCTCGACCGCCGGATCGTCGGACTGCAGGTAACCAGGTGCGAGCCGGTCGTCGTCGAAGGACGTGGGCAGCAGGTCACCGACGCCCAGGTCGCCCGGCTGCAGCCGGTCCTGCCAGGGCAGCCACCCCGGAGCGAGCAGCGCGTCCGGGCCGGGCAGCAGCACCGTTTCGCAGACGGTGACCTGCCGGCTGCGCGCGACCCGGGTGACGGTCACCGCCCAGCGCCACCCCCGGTAGCCCGCGAGCTGGCAGTCGAAAAGGTGGGTGACCAGCCGCTCGCCTTCGGCGACGGCCTGCAGGTGGTCGCCGACCTCAGCCGGTTCCACCACCTCGACAAGTGCCGCATGAGCCACCTCGACGGCCTTGGCACACACCATGTCGAGGCGGAAAGCGCGAGCCGTGCTCCTGGTCACCGTCCCATTGTTGCCTATCGGTCCCGGCCGGCGACAGGCACTCCCCGACAGCATTTCCACGACAGCTCGAGACGAGACCGCACCGGATGGGTGAGTATGGGGGCATGCCGCTGCTTCGCACCCTCGGCCGCACCACGGGGGCCGCCCTTCGCGGGTCCCGGGCGGTGCTGCGCGGCACCACGTACAGCGGTCGCTGGGCCGGGCGCACAGTGCTGAAGGTGCGGCAACGCGGGGCCGGCGGCGAACCGGGCATGACCCGACTGTTCGATCTACACGCTGCGTCGTGCGCCGGTGACACGCTGATAACGATCGGCCTGGCCGGCACGATCTTCTTCAGCGCCCCGCTCGGCGAGGCACGCAGCAGCGTCGCGCTGTACCTGCTCGTGACGATGGTGCCGTTCGCGCTGCTGGCACCGGTGGTCGGTCCGGTCCTCGACCATTTCCGGCACGGCCGGCGGTACGCGCTGGCGACGACGATGCTCGGCCGGGCGTTCCTGGCCTGGCTGATCGCCGACCACCTGAACGGATTCGGGCTCTACCCGGCCGCGTTCGGCGTGCTCGCCCTGTCCCGCGCGTACGGGGTCGGCCGGTCGGCCGCCGTACCCCGGCTGCTGCCGGCCGGGCTGGGCCTGTCCCAGGCCGGCGCACGGGCCAGCGTCTACGGCACGATCGCCGGCGCGGTCGTCGCCCCACTCGGCCTGGCCGCGTTCTGGTTCGGTCCGCAGTGGCCGCTGCGCGTCGCCTCGGTCATCTTCCTGATCGGGATGGTGATCGCGCTACGGCTGCCGCCCCGGGCCGACTCGGAGCCGCCGGAGCGGGTGCCACGCGCGTTCGCGTGGTTCCGCTTCGGTCGCCGCCCGGACCGGCAGCGGATCCTCTCCGGCCGGCTGGTGATCGCCACCCTGGTCGGCAGCTGCACCCTGCGCTGCCTGTACGGGTTCCTGCTGCTCTACCTCGCCTTCGCGATCAAGGCCGGTGATCTGACCACTGTCGTGTTCGGCCGGGACCTCGGCGACGAAGGGGCGTTGGGTCTGGTCGGGGCGGCCCTGGCGGCGGGTAGCTTCACCGCGACCGCGATCGGTGCCCGGATGCGGATCCACCGCCCGCTCGCGTTGCAGTCCAGTGGGCTGGTGATCGTGGCCGGCGTCGGGGTACTGGCCACGGTGCGGTTCTCGCTGCCGCTGGTCGTGCTGTTCTGTTTCGTCACCGCGATCATCAGCGGGATCGCCAAACTCGCGGTGGACGCGACCATCCAGGAGCGGATCCGGGAACGGCTGCGGGCCAGCGCCTTCGCCCACTCGGAGACCATCCTGATGCTGGCCTTCGTCGCGGGCGGCGCGGTCGGTCTGATCCCGCTCGACGGTCGGATCGGGGTCGCGGCCGCCGCCGGCTTCGCGGTCCTGGCGGCGACCCGAGCGGTCGTCGTGTCCGGCCGGCAGCGCAAGGAGCGGCTCAACGGCCGGCCGTCCGCCGAGACCGACGAGCCCGCGGCGGAAGCCCCGCCGGACGTCGACCGGGCGGCGGATCGTCCGGTACCACCCGGCGAGACCGACCCCCCGGCCGCCCCTGGGCCGACCACCGGCGGGACGCCGGGCGGCGCGACGCCCCGCGGCCGGTCGATCTTCCCGGCCCGGCCCCGACCGCGCCGGTCCCCGACGACCGGAACCGGGCAGCCGGCTACCGGACCAGCCGTATCCACCGAGACCGGACCGACCGGCACCGGACCAGCCGGGACCGGACCTGAACCGGCGGTGACCGACAGCGGCGACACCGGCGGCGGCAGGCAGGATGACACCGGTGACGACGAGTTGGCACCGCCCGGATTCCACATCTACCGACCATCGTCGGCGGTCGGCGGCCGGGACGCGACGGACACCCGTACCGAACCCGAGCCGAGCGGTTGAGCCGGCAGAGGCACCCTCGGTGCGGATACTGATCATGACCGCCGTCGAAGCCGAGGCAGCCGCCCTGCGAGCCGGGCTGGGGCCACGGTCCACCGGAATCGAGGTCGTCGCGGCCGGAGTGGGCTCCGCCGTGGCGGCCGCCGCGACCGCCCGGCAGCTGGCCGTCGCGGCGGGTGCCGGCCGGCCGTACCAGGCGGTGGTCAGCGCCGGAATCGGCGGCGGGTTCCCGGACCGAGTCGACGTCGCGGCGACGGTCCTGGCGACCAGCAGCATCGCCGCCGACCTCGGCGCGGAGTCACCGACCGGGTTCATCGGCATCGACGAACTGGGCTTCGGCTCGGCCGTGGCGGCCACCGACGCCACGCTGACCAACTGGCTCCGTGGCGCGTTACCGCACGCCGTAGCCGGTCAGGTCTTGACGGTGAACACCGTCACCGGCACCGAAGCGACCGCGACCGCCCTCGCCGTACGGCATCCGGACGCACTGGCCGAAGCGATGGAGGGGTACGGGGTGGCCTGCGCGGCGGCGCTGGCCCGCCTACCGTTCGCCGAACTCCGTACCATCTCCAACCCGGTCGGACCCCGCGACCGTTCCCGGTGGCGGATCCCCGCCGCGCTGGCCGCGTTGACGGCGGCCGGCACCGCCCTGGACCGGACGGCGGATCAGCTGGCTACCGTGGTCGGGTGGCCCTGAAGCTGGCGTTCTCGCCCTGCCCCAACGACACCTTCGTCTTCCACGCCCTGGTGCACGGGCTGGTCCCGACGGCACCTCCGGTCACCGTGACCTACGCCGACGTGGACGTCACCAACACCGCCGCGCAGCGAGGCGAGTACGACCTGGTGAAGGTGAGCTACGCGGCGCTGCCGTGGCTGCTGGACAGCTATCACCTGCTGCCCTGCGGCGGGGCGCTCGGCCGGGGCTGCGGGCCGCTGCTGCTCGCCAAGGACGGCGACGCCCGGCGCGACCTGACCGGCGCGACGGTGGCGGTGCCGGGCGAGCGGACCACCGCGTACCTGCTGTTCCGGCTCTGGTCGGCGGGTCGACCGCCGGCCCGGATCGAGGTGGTCCCGTTTCACGAGATCATGCCGGGGGTAGCCGCCGGCCGATACGACGCCGGGCTCGTGATCCACGAGGCCCGCTTCACCTACCCCCGGTACGGCCTGACCGAACTGGTCGACCTCGGCGCCTGGTGGGAGACGGACACCGGCCTGCCGATCCCGCTCGGCGCGGTCCTGGCCCGGCGCGGCGTCGTCGACCCGACCGAGGCGGCCGGCTGGATCCGGGAGTCGGTACGTCGTGCCTGGGCCGACCCGGCGGGTTCCCGCGACTACGTGCTGCGCCACGCCCAGGAGATGGAACCAGACGTGGTGGACCGGCACATCGGTCTGTACGTCAACGAGTTCACCGCCGACCTGGGGCCGGACGGATTCGCGGCGGTACGGGCGCTACTCGACCGGGCGGCGGCACAGGGGTTGACCCCGGCGCCGCCGTACCCGGTCGGTGTCGACTGAGATCCGCCTCGGCTTCGGCCTCAGCTGCCCTCCAGCTCACGCGCGACGGCGTGCACCAGCTGCGCCACCGTCTGCGCCGTCTTGCGGTCCGGGAACCGGCCTCGGCGCAGGTCCGGCTGCACCTTGGCCTCCAGCACCTTGATCATGTCCTCGACGAGGCCGTGGAGCTCCTCCGGTGGGCGGCGACGCAGTTCGGCGACGGACGGTGGCGCCTCCAGCAGCTGTACGCCGAGCGCCTGTGCGCCACGCCGGCTGTCCACCACCCCGAACTCGATCCGCTGTCCGGATTTCAGGTCGGTGACGCCAGCTGGCAGCGCTCCCTTCGGCAGGAACACGTCGCCACCTTCGTCGCTGGTGACAAAGCCGTATCCCTTCCCTGCGTCGTACCACTTCACTCGACCCGTCGGCACCACTGACCTCGACTTCACTTGGCGGATTGACCGTCACCCCACGTGCAGGATTGACCGTCACAAGGCTAGCCGCAGCAGGCCATCGAGCGCCGCTGGGAATCGGGTCAGGTCGTCGATGACGACGTCAGCGCCGGCCATCCGCAGGTCAGCCGCCGCGCAGGGCCCGGAGGCGACACCGATTCCGGGGATGCCGGCGGTCCGGGCGGCCACCATGTCGGCCGTGTGGTCGCCGACGTAGATCCCGACGCCGTACTCCCGCAGTGCCGTCGCCTTGCCCTCGGCGAACAGGTCACCGGCGAGGTCGTCGACCGGCAGGTTCAGATGGTCCAGGTGCAGCCGGGCCAGCCGGCCGAGCTTGGAGGTGACCACGACGACCCGGCCGCCCCGGGCCCGGACCAGGTCGATCGCGTCGACCGCGCCGGGCAGCGGCCGGGACGGCGAGACCGCGTAGGCGGGGTAGAGCGCCCGGAACTGCTCGACGGCGGCATCCACCTGGTCGGCGGGGAACCACTGGCTGATCTCGTGGCGCAGCGGCGGCCCGAGCCGCCCGACGGCCACCTCGGCGTCCACGTGAACGCCGGTGCGGGCGGTCAGCTCCCGATAGGTCGCGGCGATCCCGGGCCGCGAGTCGATCAACGTCATGTCCAGGTCGAATCCGACCGACGGCATCATCCGCGTCTTCCTCCCCCTCGGCGCGGTACCGAGCGGCCATCCTCGCATGGCGGCCCGTTCCGCACGGCCGATGCCATCCGGACGTGACGGCTGAGGCCGGCTGAGCCGTTCGGGAGGCTAGCGTGGAAGAACCATGGCCACCACACTCGTCGACCACCTGCGCGCCCGCTCCGACGCCGAGCTGGGCGAACTGCTGCGGCTGCGACCCGATCTGGTCGTGCCGGTCCCGACCGACCTGACCACTCTCGCCGCCCGGGCGCAGTCCCGGGTGTCGACCGCTCGCGCCCTCGACGACCTGGACGAGTTCACCCTGCGAATCCTGGACGGGGCGCGGCTGACCCGGGATCCGGCGGACGGACTCACCTCGGTCGACGCGGTGCTGGCGTTGGCGGCCGTACCGGGTGCCGGGGCGAGCGCCGCGCAGGTCAGGGCGGCGTTGGACCGGCTGTCGGCCCGCTGCCTGGTGTACGGAACGGCGCAGCGGCTGCGGGTGGCCGGCGGGGTCGACGACGCGTGTTCGCCGTACCTGGCCGGGCTGGGCCGACCGGCGGCCGAGTTGGATCCGCAGGTGGCGCGATGCTGTGCCGACCCGGCTCAGTTGCGCCGCACGGTGCTCAGCGCGCCGCCGTCGGCGCGCGCCGTGCTGGACCGGCTGGCGGCAGGTCCGCCGATCGGCACGGTCAGCGCCGGCACGGTCAGCGCCGGCACAGTCAGCGCCGGCACGGTCAGCGCGGACGCGGCGACGAGCGCCCGCGCCGGCGCCACGACGGGCACCGGCACCGCCGCTGGCGTCGGCACACCGGCGGACGGGGTGAGCCCGGTACGTTGGCTGGTCGAAGCCGGTCTGCTCGCCGTGGTCACCGACGGGCCGGCGACCGCCGGTGGTGGTCAGGCGGTCGAGCTGCCCCGGGAGGTGGGGGTGCTGCTGCGCCGGGACACCGGCCCGCTCGGCCCGCTGCGGCCCGAGCCGCCGCCGATCGAACCGGCCGGCCGGGATCCGAAGACCGTCGACCTGACCGGCGCCGGGCAGGCCACGGAGCTGGTCCGACACACCGCCGGGCTGCTGGAGTCGCTGGCCGGCGAGCCGGCTCTGCTGCTGCGTACCGGCGGAATCGGGGTCCGGGACGTACGCCGGCTGGCCCGGTCCGGCGGGATCAGCGAGAGCCTCACCGGCCTGCTGATCGAGATCAGCTACGCGGCGGGTCTGCTCGGTGAGGCCGAGGCCCCTGGGACGGCCGCCCGGTCCTCGGTCGATCAGCAGGTGCTGCCGACGTCAGGCTACGACCGCTGGCTGGCCGGACCGCCGGCCCGACGGTGGGAGCAACTCGCCGAGGCATGGCTGGCGATGACCCGGCGGGCGAGTCTGATCGGCCAGCGTGACGACCGGGGCCGGCCGATCACGCCACGATCGGTCGAGGTCGAGCGGGCCGGGGTGCCGGCCGTACGCCGGACCGTGCTGGCGGTGCTGGCCGGGCTGGAGCCCGGCGCGGCACCGGACACCGACGAGGTGCTGACCCGGCTGACCTGGCAGTCCCCCCGGCGCAGCCGGGGACGTGGGGACGAGGTGCATCGGGAGGTGCTCACCGAAGCCGCGCAGCTCGGTCTGACCGGGTTGGGAGCCTTGACCACGTACGGCCGGTTGCTGCTCGCCGGTGACAGCCGGGCGGCGGGTGGCCCAGCCGACGACGACCCACTCGGCGTACGGGCGACCGAACGCGAACATCGGGGCGAGGCGTCGCCGGTCGAGCGGGCGCTGGACGCCCTGCTGCCGGCACCGGTCGACCACGTTCTGGTGCAGGCCGATCTGACGGTGGTGGTGCCGGGGCCGCCGGAGCCGGCGCTGACCACCGAGCTGGAGTCGGTGGCCGAGCCGGAGTCGACCGGGGCGGCGAGCGTCTACCGGGTCACGCCGGCCAGCGTGCGGCGGGCGCTCGACGCCGGCTACCAGGCCGACGATCTGCATGAGATGTTCGCCCGGCGGTCCCGTACGCCGATCCCGCAGGCACTGACCTATCTGATCGACGACGCCGCGCGGACCCACGGCGGCTTGCGGATCGGGTCGGCCGGCGGCTATCTGCGCAGCGACGACGAGGCGCTGGTGGCCGAGGTGCTGGCCGATCGGCGGTTGGCCGCCCTGTCGTTGCGCCGGCTGGCGCCGACGGTCCTGGTCGCGGCGGCGCCGGTCGCTCGTCTGCTGGAGTCGTTGCGGGAGGCGGGGTACGCCCCGATGGCGGAGGACGGCTCGGGGGCGACGGTGCGGCGGCGACCTCGGGTACGGCGGGCACCGCACCGGCACCCGGTGACGTTGTGGGCCACGGATCCGCTGGCCGCGCCGACGTTGACCAGGCCACGGCTCGCCGGCCTGGTCGAGCAGTTGCGCGACGGGGAGGCGGCGGCGCGGGCGGCGCGCCGGGCCCCTGATCCGGTACGCGCCGCGAACGGCCGGCCGGTCGACGGGTTGACCCCGGTGCAGGCCCACTCTCAGGCGTTGGCGGTGCTGCAGCAGGCGATCCGGGACCGTTCGATGGTCTGGGTGGGGTACGTCGACGCCCATGGTGCCGCCGCGTCCCGACTGGTCCGTCCGGTGTCGATCGGTGGGGGCTACCTACGGGCGGAGGACGAACGGACCGAGACCCTGCATACGTTCGCGTTGCAGCGGGTGACCGCCGCCGTGGTCCACGACTGACGTCGAGACGTCCCGGGACTCTGGCGGCGATCGCACGACGACCGACATCGTCACCGCCGTGAGTGCGTCACCGTTCGGACGCGGCGCCGCGTGCCCGGTGACGGCGGGCGGCTTCGACGACCGAAATGGTCAGCAAGAGCGCCGAGGCGGTGCCGAGCGCCTCGCCGACCGAGTCGACGAAGCCCTGCCGCAGCACGAGCCACCCGAACAGGAACCAGCCGGCGAGCAGGGTCGCCGCGAACGTGTACCAGAACATCGTGGCCCGGGAGACCACCGGTGCGACCGACAAACCGGTCGGCCGGTGCGACTGACCGGTCTCGCCGCTGACCGTCATGACCGCCTCCCGTCTCGAGCGTCCGCCCTCAATCCAGACTGGCAGGTCGCGACGGCGGAGGACAGCAACTGACGCCGGGATGCTTAGCTAAACTGATTTATCAGAGCATGGTCCGCGAAGCTCGCCGGTGTCAAGGACCAGTTGGCAACAGTCCGAAAACGGCTCGTTCACGCCTCGGCCGACCGCCCACGTGGGAGCGATCGGCCGGCCACCGCCACTGAGCAGCCTGGCAGCGATCCGCCGACCGGCCACCCCTCATCCGCTGGCGCATCATGGAGGATGAGCAAGACCGGCGGAGGCAAATCCTGTGGACAAAGCACCCCCATCCAGCGGATCAACGGGACGGAACCGGGCAACGTTGGCGGACGTCGCCCGGCGCGCCGGCCTGTCCAAGACCGCAGCGTCGATGGTGCTCAACGGGCGTGAGGGAACGCGTCTCTCCGTCGAGGCGCATCAGCGGGTCTTTGCCGCCGCCGAAGAACTCGGCTACCGGCCGAATGTTGCGGCACGAAGTCTTCGTACCAGGAAAACCGCCACGATTGCCTTCGTATCCGACATTGTGGCAACTACCCGTTTTGCGGGTGGGCTGATCCGAGGCGCGCTGGACGCCGCCCGGGAGCGCGACCACGTGCTGCTGATCACCGAAACCCAAGGTGACGCCACGTTCGAGCGGTACGCCATCGAGGCGATGCTGGACCGTCAGGTCGATGGAGTGATCTACGCCGCCATGGCCACCCGACGGCTGACCGTGCCACCGACCATCCTCGGCGGCCCGGTCGTGCTACTCAACGCCACCAGCCCCGACGAGCTGCCGTGCGTACTGCCCGACGACGAGCTGGCCGGTCGGGCGGTGACCGAGGCGCTGCTGCGACACGGTCACCGGGAACGGATCGCCCTCCTCGGACGCAACCGGCTCAAGGAACGCGACCCGGAGGTCTCCCTGGCCGCCGAGGCCCGGCTCCGGGGCATCCGGCACGCGCTGGCCGCCGCCGACACGACCCTGTACGCCGAACCGTTCTGCCGGGAATGGCTGCCCGAGCACGGCTACACCGCCATGCGGAGCCTGCTCGGCGAACCCGATCGGCCCACCGCCGTGATCTGCATGAACGACCGGCTCGCCTTCGGCGCGTACCAGGCGATCGCCGACGCCGGTCACACCATCCCCGACGACATCTCGATCGTGTCGTTCGACGACGACCCGATCGCCAGTTGGCTGCGCCCCGGCCTGTTCACCGCCGCCCTGCCGCACGAACAGATGGGCCGCCACGCGGTGGAGATCCTGCTCGACGGCCAGCCGACCGAGCCGGTCATGGTGCCGATGCCGCTGCACCGCCGCAAGTCGATCGCCGCCCCGAGGAGCTGACCGACGCCGGGAAGCTGACCGACGCCGGGAAGCTGACCGACGCCGAGGACGCCACCGGCCGCTGACGGCGGCCCGCACCCCCACCACGCGACAGACGGCGCGGACAGCGCGGGGTCATGGCGGACAGCGCGGGGTCATCACGTGGTGGTCGCCGTCCGCCAGCCGGAGAGTCGCTGGCGGACGGCGGCCACCACCTGGTACGGCACGGCTGGCGTGAACCGCTCGCCCCCGTTGCTCCGCCCGCCGCCACCTGCCGTACGGGCTGCCTCTCCTGCCCGTACCGGATGGCACTGCGGATCGAACGCGTTCACTGTCGTGCCGACCAGCGTGGCGCTGTCCACCGAGACAGTCACCATGGATAACGACGCCTGGGCGGCCCGACCGGTTGCGGGAAACGAGCGATTCTCTGGATCGTTACCCGGACAGTGGCGTAGGTCACGACATCCCCTCGCACCGCTGGTGGAACGTGTCAGACTGGTAGGTCGACCTGAAGGGGGACACTGACAGTGAGCAATGGACCGCTGATCGTCCAGTCGGACAAGACTCTGCTCCTGGAGGTCGATCATCCGGACGCCACCGCCTGTCGGATGGCGATCGCGCCGTTCGCCGAGTTGGAACGCTCCCCCGAACACATCCACACCTACCGACTGACCCCGCTCGGTCTGTGGAACGCCCGGGCGGCCGGGCACGACGCCGAAGGCGTCGTCGACGCGCTGCTCAAGTTCTCCCGCTACCCGGTGCCGCACGCGCTGCTGGTCGACGTCGCCGAAACCATGGACCGGTACGGCCGGCTGCAGCTGGCCAACGATCCCGTGCACGGGTTGGTGCTGCGCGCCAGCGACCGCGCCGTACTCGTCGAGGTGACCAAGAGCAAGAAGCTGGCCGGCATGTTCGGCGCGAAGATCGACGCCGACACGGTGGCGGTGCACCCGTCGGAGCGGGGCCGGCTCAAGCAGGGCCTGCTCAAGCTGGGTTGGCCGGCCGAGGACCTGGCCGGCTACGTCGACGGTGAGGCGCACCCGATCGAGCTGGACACCGCCGGCGACGACGGCCGACCCGGCTGGACGCTGCGGTCCTACCAGCGGGAGGCGGTCGAGCAGTTCTGGGCCGGCGGCTCCGGCGTGGTGGTGCTGCCCTGCGGTGCCGGCAAGACCCTGGTCGGCGCGGCGGCGATGGCGCAGGCCAAGGCGACCACGCTGATCCTGGTGACCAACACGGTCGCCGGCCGGCAGTGGAAGCGGGAGCTGGTCGCGCGCACGTCGCTGACCGAGGACGAGATCGGCGAATACTCCGGCGAACGCAAGGAGATCCGGCCGGTCACCATCGCCACGTACCAGGTGCTGACCTCGCGGCGCGGCGGCGCCTTCACCCACCTGGACCTGTTCGGCGCCCGCGACTGGGGCCTGGTCATCTACGACGAGGTGCATCTGCTGCCGGCGCCGATCTTCCGGTTCACCGCCGATCTGCAGGCCCGCCGCCGGCTCGGGTTGACCGCCACCCTGGTCCGCGAGGACGGCCGGGAAGGGGATGTCTTCTCGCTGATCGGGCCGAAACGCTACGACGCGCCGTGGAAGGACATCGAGGCACAGGGCTGGATCGCGCCGGCCGAGTGCGTCGAGGTCCGGGTCACCCTCACCGACGCGGAGCGGATGGGGTACGCGGTGACCGAGGCGGACGAGCGCTACCGGGTGGCCGCGACGGCCCGCACCAAGTTGCCGGTGGTGAAGGCGCTGGTCGACCGGCACCGGGGCGACCAGACGCTGGTGATCGGCGCGTACATCGACCAGTTGCATCAGCTCGGCGAATATCTGGACGCGCCGATCGTGCAGGGGTCGACCACAAACAAGGAGCGGGAACGGCTGTTCGACGCGTTCCGGCAGGGCGAGATCCCGACGTTGATCATCTCGAAGGTGGGGAACTTCTCGATCGACCTGCCGGAGGCGGCGGTCGCGATCCAGGTGTCCGGCACGTTCGGCTCCCGGCAGGAGGAGGCGCAGCGGCTGGGTCGGGTGCTGCGGCCCAAGGCCGACGGCCGGCAGGCGCACTTCTACACGGTGGTGTCGCGGGACACCATCGACACCGAGTACGCCGCGCACCGGCAGCGGTTCCTCGCCGAGCAGGGGTACGCGTACACGATCGTCGACGCCGACGACGTCCTCGGTCCGGCCCTGCCCTGATCAGGTCAGCGGTCTGCGGCGGGCACCCGGGGACCGGCCGCCAGCAGGTCGGCGAGCAGGTCGCCGTACTCGTCGAGCCGGTCCAGGACCTCGGCGGCGGTGAACTGGCGGACGACGCCCGGCTCGCCGGCGGCGGCGGCCTCCACCTCGGTCCAGGTCAGTGGGGTCGAGGCGGCGGGCACCGGGCCGGCCCGCAGCGAGTACGGCGCGACCGTCGTCTTGGCCGCGTTGTTCTGACTCCAGTCGATGAAGATCCGACCGGGGCGCAGCCGTTTGGCCATCTTCGAGGTGATCGTCTTCGGCGAGCGGCGTTCCAGCTCCTCGGCGACCCGTTTGACGTACCCGGAGATCTCGTCGGCGGATTGTTCGGCCGCTACCGGGGCGCTGAGCTGCATACCTTTACGGCCGGAGGTCTTGGGGTAGCAGGCTATGCCGTCGTCGGCGAACCGGTCACGGATCATGATCGCCACGGCGCAGCATTCGTCGATGCCGGCGGGTGCGCCCGGGTCGAGGTCGACGACGAGCAGGTCCGGGTCGGCGCCGACCCGCCATTGCGGGGTGTGCAGTTCGAGGGCGGCCAGGTTGGCCAGCCAGACCAGGGTGGGCAGATCGTCGGCGACCACGAAGTCGATCTCCTCGCGGCCTCGGGACGAGCCGGGAGTGGGCAGCCGTTCGGTACGGACCCAGTCCGGTGTGCTGGCCGGGGCGTTCTTCTCGAAGAAGAACTGCCCGTCGACGCCGTTGGGGTAGCGGATCCGGGTGAGCGCCCGGCCGGCCAGGTGCGGCAGCAGGGCGGCGGAGACCCGGGTGTAGTAGTCGATCACCTCACCCTTGGTGAACCCCGCGCCCGGATAGAGCACCTTGTCCAGGTTGGATAGCTCAAGGGCACGGCCGGCCACCTCGACCTTGATCCGCCCGCCCGTACCGCCGGGACCGCCAGCCTTGCGTCCACCCGCACTCCGACCGCTGTCAGCCGGCATCGGCGTCCTCCTCGCTGACGTCGGTGGCCAGCACGTCGGGACGGATCCGCAGGAATCGCGGGAACCGGAGTCGACCGTCCGGGGTCTGCTGGCCGTACTTGACCTCGATCACCACCTCGGGTCGTACCCAGATCGCGCCTCGGGCATCCTCGCGTGGCAGCGCCGGGCCAAACGGTGACGTGTCGGTTCGCAGCGGTTCCAGCGCCGACAGCAGGGCGCGTTCGGCGGCGGCCCCGATGCCGCCGCCGACCCGGCCGGTGAATCGCAGGCCGCCGGTCGGCGCTCCGGTGGCGGGGTCGCGGCGCGGCACCCCGACCAGCAGGCCACCGATCCGGCGGGCACCGGGCCGCCAACCACCGACCACGAAATCCCTGGTCAGCTCGATTTTGACCTTGACCCAGTCGAGGCTGCGGGCGCCGGGCCGATAGATCGCGTCGTACCGTTTGGCGACCACGCCTTCCAGGCCGTGTTCGGCGGCGGCGTCGCGGGTGGCCGGGCCGTCGGCGAAACTCGGCGGTACGGCCCACGCCGGGCCGGCCAGGCCGAGGGATTCGAGGGCGTGCCGCCGGTCCCGGTACGGCCAGCCGGTCAGGTCGGCACCGCGCAGCCGCAGCAGGTCGAAGATCATGTAGGTGGCGGGGGCGGTGGCCGCCAACGCCGCGGCGCGGACCGGGTCGCGGACGTGCATCCGTTCGGCGAGCGCGGTGAACGACGGCCGGCCGGCTGCGTCGAGCAGCACCATCTCCCCGTCGAGCAGCGCGTCGTCCAGGGTCCGGGGCAGCCCGACCAGCTCCGGGTAGGCGAGGGTGATCTCGGATCCGGAGCGGGCGTAGAGCCGCTGACCGCCACCGGAGATATCGGCCAAAGCACGCACGCCGTCCCATTTGAACTCGTACCGCCAGCCGGGGCCTGTGGGCAGCTCCCCGGTCGTCGCGAGCATCGGCCGCAGCGGTCCACCCGGCACACCGCCCACTCTAAAACCCGCAACGAACCGGTCGCGCTCAGTTCCATCGGATGCGATCCTGGATCAACACCGGCTGATCTGGTGATCTTGGCCTTGGGGAAGGGCGGGGCAGGTCAGCGGCCGACGGTGGCGGTGAAGGGGATCAGCCATGCGCGCGATCTGGAAAGGCGCGGTGTCGTTCGGCCTCGTCTCGATCGGGGTACGCCTGTACTCCGCGACCGAGGAGAAGGACATCCGGTTCCACCAGGTGCACCGCGAAGACGGCGGACGGATCCGCTACAAGCGGGTCTGCTCGGTCGACGGCGAAGAGGTCAGCTACGACGACATCGCCAAGGGCTACGACCTCGGCGGCGGCGAGATGGTGATCCTGACCGACGAGGACTTCGCGGACCTGCCGCTGAGCACCTCCCGCGCGATCGACGTGCTGCAGTTCGTGCCGGCCGACCAGGTCGACCCGATGCTCTACAACAAGGCCTACTACCTGGAGCCGGAAGGCACGGCCACCAAGCCGTACGTGTTGCTGCGCGACGCCCTGGCCGACTCGGACCGGGTGGCGATCGTCAAGGTCGCCATCCGGCAACGCGAGCAGCTGGCCACCCTGCGGGTACGCGACAACGTGCTGGTCCTCAACACGATGCTCTGGCCGGACGAGATCCGGCAGGCGTCGTTCGGCTTCCTGGACGACGACATCCAGGTCCGCCCGCCCGAGTTGGCGATGGCCGCCTCGCTGATCGACTCGATGGCCGGCGAGTTCGCCCCGGACGAGTACACCGACGACTACCGGACCGCGTTGCAGGAGGTCATCGACGCCAAGGTCGAAGGCCGGGAAATCGTCGCCCCGGAGGAGGAAGAGGAAGCCCCGGCCGCCGCCGTCGACCTGATGGCCGCGCTGCGCGCCTCGGTCGAACGGGCCCGGGTGGCGCGTGGCGAGTCGGCCGACGGCGACGGCGACCACCGGGCAGCCGACGCCGACCGGGAGCCGGCCGAGCCGACCCCGATCACCTCGGCCAAGTCAGCGAAGTCCGCCAAGGCCGCCGCCCCGGCTCCAACCGAGAAGAAGGCTGCCCCGGCCAAGAAGACCGGGCAGCCGGCGCAGAAGAAGACCACCGCGAAGAAGGCCGCGCCGGCGAAGCAAGACGCGCCGGCCAAGAAGACCGCGTCCGACGACGGCAAGCAACCGGCGGCCAAGAAGACCGGGCAGGCGCGGAAGTCGACCGACGCGCAGAAGAAGACCACCGCCCGCAAGACCGCCGCGAAGAAGACCACCGCCCGCAAGACCGCCGCGAAGAAGACCACCGAACGCAAGACCGCCTGACCCCGGCCGTACGCCCGACCCACCGGCGAACCTGACGCCGTACGCTACCCACCTCGGCCACGAAGTCAGCGGTAGCGTGGTCACGTGCTGATCAGGTTCGAAGCCAGCAACCACCGCTCGATCGCCGAGGGCGTCGAGCTGTCGATGGTGGCGGTGGACCACGATCGGGAAGCAGCTCGGCCTGCCCCTAATCTCGGCGAGGAGCTGTTGACGCTGGCGGCGGTCTACGGGCCGAACGCCGCCGGCAAGTCCAACGTGGTCGGCGCACTCGCCTGGCTGCGCGATGCCGTCGCCGACTCAGTGCGCCTCTGGGAAGACGACATCCCGGTGGAGCCGTTCGCTTTCGCTACAGGATCGTCCGGGTCCAGCGAATTCGTCATTGAAACCACGGTCGACGACGTCCGTTTCGAATACATCGTCGAGCTCGACCGGCGCAGCGTGTTGTACGAAGGCCTCTTCCACTACCCGCAGAAGAAGCGCCGCCGCATCTTCGAGCGAGAAGGATCCGAGCTGAAGCTGCAGCGTGGACTGGGTGGGCTGTCTGGCATCCGCAAGCTGCTGACGGCACGGACCTTGGCCCTGTCTGTCGCACGTCGTTTCGACGAGCCACTGGTGACAACTTTCGTCAGCGACATCCTGCGCATCCAGATGCTTGGCTCGGAGATCAAGGTCTGGTCCGCTCTGATCGGGCCGGTGCTGACCGCCCTGCAAAGCGGTTCGATCGTCGTCCTCGACCAGGTGAGCGCCAGGCTGCACCCGACACTGTCAGCCGAGCTGCTGCGAGTCTTTCGTAGTCGGACAATCAACCCGTACGGCGCTCAATTGATCTTCACCTCACATGACACCAGCCTCCTCAACCACCTCAATCGCGACGAGGTCTGGCTGACCGAGAAACGGCCGGACGGATCGACCAGACTCAGCGCGCTCGCCGAGTTCGCCGGCGAACGTGTCCGCACGTCCCAGAACCTGGAGAGCGCCTACCTACATGGTCGGTTCGGCGCACTGCCCCAGGTGGATCGGACCGAGTTCCGGCGGGCGCTCGAACGTCGGTAGCGGCGGGACGCCGCCGGCTCTATCCCGAGGTGCGCGGGCCGCTGGCGGCGGTCAGGTGGCGAGGATGCGGAGGACGTCGCGGGCGGCGAACAGCCGGGCGTACCGGCGACCGGTCCACTCCTGCAGGATGTCCAACACGGCGAGGCGTCGGATGGCGGCGTTGACCGCCTGGTACGACAGGCCGTACATCCGGGCGGCGGCGGTCGGCGTGATCATCGGGTAGCCGATCAGGTTCTCGACGATCTGGACGGCGACGCCGCGTACGTTGGCGTCGTCGAGCCGCCGCAGCGCCGAGTCTCGCCAGTGGAGCAGCGCGTCGATGCGCTCGTTGGCCGCGACGGCCTGCGCGCGTACCGCCTCGGCGAAGAAGCGGATCCAGGGATCGAAGTCGCCGGTCATGCTGACCCGGAGCAGATGATCCTGGTATTCCCGTCGGCGTGCTTCCAGCCACGGCGAGAGGTTCAGGACCGGTACGCGCAGTTCACCTTGCCTGGCGAGTTGAAGGACACAGACCAGTCGACCGAGCCGCCCGTTGCCGTCGTTGAACGGATGGAGCGTCTCGAACTGGTAGTGGCCGAGTGCCATCTTGACGACGAGTGGAAAGTCGCCGGTGGTGTTGATCCAAGACTGCCAGGCTTCGAAGCCTGCGGTGAGTTGATCGCCGGGCGGCGGCGGCACGAAGCGGGCGTCCTGCACCCGACCGCCGCGCAGACCGATAAAGACCTGGATGGTGCGTACGTCTCCGGCATCGGCCGTCTCACCTGGGGTCCCTGTGACGAGCACCTTCTGCAGGTGGCGGAGCATACCGATGGTGATCGGCCGGTCCTTGATCCACTCGTACGCCAGCTCGGCCGCCCGGACGTAGTTGGTCACCTCCGCGACCGCCGGTGAGATCTCCCGCGTGTCGACCAGGTCGGCTTCGAGGACTTCGTCGAGGGTGGCGTAGGTGCCTTCGATCGCCGACGTGCTGACCGCCTCGCGGCGAATCGCCGGTCGAGCCAGGAGCATCGGGTTGGGCAGCCCGATCGCAGCTTGATCGAGCCGGGCGACGGCCGCGGTCGCCGCGGTCACGTCCCACACGGTCTCCTGGGTCAACTCCAGTCGGGTCGGCAGGGGATCCGGCAGGAACGCGACGTGTTGGTACGGCTCGCCATACCGCGTGTCGTGGCCGCTGATCGGGACCAACCGCCCGACCGGCGACGATGCGAACACCGCAGGGTCCACCGTTTTCATGCCGATCGCTCGATACTTCAAAAGTTCCGGGTCGATCGCAAGCCTAGCCCACCTCAGGTCGCCGACAGTTGAAGTTCGCGGGCGAAGACTTCAAATTGGCTACCCAGATTTCAACCACGGAGAGTGACGGCAGGCTCGGCCAGCAACGCGGGGCGAGCAGCGCGCCAGGCCCTTGTGGGCGTGGGTCGACCCCGGCCCGCACTGTTGGGTGCCCAACGCGGTAGCGGTCGCACCTGCCGCAGGTACGGCATCGTGAACGTGATCACTGAGTGGCGCATTCGCACGACGTCTACCTACGACTGATCATGAGAAGCGCTCAAACCTGACTCATTGATCAACTCACCGCACGCGATATCAATTGACGACTGTTGATGGATTGACGGATATGTGCGATGCTCGAATGGGAGCGCTCCCGTACCGATCTTGTGCCGAAGAACGGAGACGCACAGTGCCATCACCCACGCTCGATCAGACTGGCCGGCGATCCCGGCCAGCGGCCCGTCGGCAATCCCTGCGGGCACTCGTCCTGCTGTTCGCCCTGGTCGCCGGCATGCTGCCGTTCACCGGCGCGGCCCAGGCCCACGGGACGATCATCAACCCGGCCAGCCGCGCCTACCAGTGCTGGCAGGCCTGGGGTCACCAGCACATGAACCCGGCCATGCAGCAGCAGGACCCCATGTGCTACCAGGCCTTCCAGGCCAACCCGGACACCATGTGGAACTGGATGAGCGCCCTTCGGGACGGTCTCGGTGGACAGTTCCAGGCCCGTACGCCCGACGGACAGCTCTGCAGCAACGGGCTATCCCGCAACAACAGCCTGAACCGGCCGGGCGCGTGGAAGACGACCAACGTCAACCGCAACTTCACCGTCCACCTGTACGACCAGGCCAGCCACGGTGCGGACTACTTCCGGGTCTATGTGAGCAAGAACGGGTTCAACCCTGCTACCCAGACCCTTGGATGGGGAAACCTCGATCTTGTCGCGACGACCGGGCGGTACGCACCGTCGCAGAACATCAGTTTCAACGTCTCGACCTCCGGCAACTACCGGGGACACCACGTCCTTTTCGTCATCTGGCAGGCCTCGCACCTCGACCAGGCGTACATGTGGTGCAGTGACGTGAACTTCGTCTGATCGACGTTCGATCGACGCCTGATGGAAGTCTGATCAGTCAGCACGGACACACCCGTACCACTCCGGCCCAGGGCGATGCGTCCTGGGCCGGAGACGTCCATCCGGTCCGGGCACTCAGACATCGTGATCTAGAAGGATTCTGGTCGGTATACCGGCCAGATCCTTCTAGATCCACCGCCGTTCGCCGCCAGCCTGCGTCCCAGTCGGGGACATGGTCAGCGGCGGACGGGGTCGACCCAGAGTTGGCAGCCGGCGTGGTCGAGGTGGGCGGCGACCACCTCCCCCGGGTACGTGGCGGCCAGCTCGCCGAGCCGGCCGACCAGGTCGGGCAGCTCGGGCGGCACCGGCTGCTGCGGCACCGGCACCGGGTGGTGCGCCTCGACCGGCAACGCGTCGGTCACCGCCAACTCCAGGTAGCGCAGGCAGGCGGCGATCGCGTGCGGCACGCCACGGTGCACCGGCGGCACCGCGCCGATCTCCCAGCAGACATCGTCGGTCATCGTCGGATCGTCGGCATGGTGCCGCAGGTCCCGCGCGGTGACCCGGACCGCCAGCCCGAGCCCGAGCACCAGCTTGGCGAAGGCGTCAAAGTCGGGCACGTCGGACCAGTCGGTGGCGTGCACCAACAGTCGGGCACCGGGCCGACCGGCGGCGGCTGCTGTCACGTACCGCCGAATCGGGTCCGTGGCCGTAGCCGGGACGGACGCTGGGACGGACGCCGGGACGGACGCCGACTCGCCGCCGGCGACGATCGGCACGACGCCGTCGCGCAGATACCGCGACACCACCTGTTCCTCGGTGAGGTCGAGCAGGTCCACCGGCCGTACGCCGAATCCGCCGGCCAGTGCGGCGAGCCGGAACCGCTCGGGTAGCCGTACCGCCGTCTTGTCGATCGTGACGGCGGTGTCGTCGTCATCGCTGTCGTCGGTCGGTCGCCAGTCGGCGTGGACGACCCGGCCGCGCAGGTCGGTGACGGTGACGACCGCCCCCCGGTAGAGCCGGCCGTGGCCGCCGCAGCGCCGGCAGGTGAGCACCGGATGCCGCCAGCCGGTGGCCGAGCAGTCGTGGCAGGGCACACCCGGGATCGGTTCGCCGATCCAGGGTGGCATCGGCGGCTGCCAGGTTCGGCACAACGTCGGCGCACGCTTCAGGCTGGCCGCCCACGGGTCGGGGATGCGCCGCAGCGTGGTGTGCCGCCAGCGACCGTCGCGCCAAATCGCCTGCGCGCCGGCCGGCGCCGCCTCATCGTCGCCGCTGTCGCCCCGACCCGAGTCGGTCGCTGTCGGCCCGTCGCCGCAGTCTGCCAGGATGCGCCGTTCGAGCTGGTCGACATCAATGTCGTCGGGCGGCAGCGGGGAGCGGCGGTCGGGCTGCAGGTAGTGCGCCGGGGCGGTCAGCGACCGGTCGGCCAGGCCGCCGAGCGCATCCATGATGGAGGTACGGTCGACGGCGGTGGGCAGGTCGTCGGCGTACCCGCGTTGGCGGTGCGGCACCCCGGCACCCGGCGTCTCGAAGCGGATGTCCCAGTTGAGGATCGGCGCGTCGGCGTGCCAGCGGGCTTCCACCACCAGGTCGAGACAGAGCTGGTCGGCGGTGACGCGCAGCCGGCGCAACAGTTCGTCGTGGCTGGTCGGGGCGGGTGCCTCGGTCCGGCCGAGGAACACCCGCCAAGCATGGAACCAGGTGGCGGCGGACGCCTGCGCTTCCCCGGCGGCCCGCTCCGGTTGCGGCAGGTCCGGGTGCCAGTCGGGCGGCAGCGACAACGCCAGGGCGCGGTCGGAGCCGGAGCCGGAGTCGGAGCCGGAGTCGGAGCCGGGTCGACGGTCGGCGAGTTCGAGGCCGCGCAGCGTCGCCGGGGCGACCCCGGCCTGGGTGGCGAGGTCGGCGACGAGCGGCGCGAGCGGGATCCGCCAGCCGCCGCCAGGGGCCGGCTCGGGTCCGATCATGCCGGGCGTGACGTCGGCCGAGGCGACGACGCCGGTGTCCAGGTTGGCGACGGTCAACACCACCTGGGTACGCAGCTGTCCGGCCTGGCCACACTTGGGGCAGGTGTCAAGCTCGGCGGTACGGTCGTTCTCGACGAACCGCCGGCCGGCGCAGGTGGTGCAGTCGACGACGGTCATGAGGCGTACGGCTGCACGGTGTGCCGGGTCTGCCAGTCGCGCAGCGCATGCTTGATCCGCATGTTCTCGTCGCGGGTACGTTGCACCTCGTCGCGCAGGTCGGCGACGTCTTCGGCGACCCGGTGCAGGAAGGCGTACACCTCGGTCGGATCCAGCCCACGCCGTACCTGGTTGAACTGCCGGTCCCGGACCTGGCCGGCGGTGATCCGGGGCCGCAGCGGCGGCCGGCGGAACGCGCCGACGTTGCGGATCCGGCGCGCCTCGGTGCTCACGTGCGGTGGACTGATCCGGGCGAGTCGCCGGCTGGGTCGGTTGAAGATCCGGTGGAGAAGGTTGCGCATCGTGGGGGTTCACCTCTTCCAAGTTCGGGGGTACGCCGAGCGGGGTCTGCTGGATGGGGCGTTGCTGGATGGGGCGGCCCGCCCGCCCGGGAAGGACTGCTGAGCGGGAGCTCACTCGTCGCGGACGGGCCGCCCCTGCCCCGCAACCGCAGCCTCATTCGGCGAGTACGGCCACGGAGCCGCCCTGGTGGGGTGGTCGGTGCTCCTGGTTTCGCAGCTTGTCGCGGGTTTTGCTGGTCGTCTGCGGGGTTCTCGTCAGGTGCTGCCTGGACAAAGGTCGATTTCGAGGTCGGGGCGGGAAGCCGCAGGTCAAGCCCGCCCCGACCAGGGCACGAGCGCTCCATCGTTGCCACGCGAGGAAGCGATCGTGCTTCGAACTTAGGTACAGAAGGTGCGGTTGTCAACTTTCGCGTGATCGTTGCCTACATCTTGCTTCACACATAGGAGGCGTGATCAAATCGCAGGTGCCACGCGAGGGAGCGCTATGCCGGTTTTGCCCGACTATTTCAAGATTTCGAATAAGATCCAAGAGGACGTGAAGCGCGGCAAGCTCAAGCCGGGCGACAAGCTTCCGTCGATTGCGGAGTTGTGCAAGCAGCACGACGTCAGCCCGTCGACGATCCGCCTCGTCTTCGTACGACTCGAAGCACTTGAGGTGATCGACCGCCACCAGGGCAAAGGCGTCTACGTCACCGATCCGGCGACGTGGATGCGCAAGCCGTAGGGCTCGGCGGGGTTTCATGATCCACTGCGGCTGATCGACTCGACGCGCCGAGCGGGTGTCAGCTCAGGCGCATCCGTTCATGGCGCTCTGGCCACCGCGTACCGCGCGTTGTCACTGCTCCACGAGCGCGATTTGATCATCGGCCAGCCAGGCCGGGGCACCTACGTCGCCGACCGATCGTCCGACTGACCACCACCACACACCTCACCTGACGGCGATCGCCGGCTGGGACCTTGCCACGCTCACCGAGGTGAGGCTCATCTACGTCTCAAGCGACTCGTAGCGTGGATGAGCCTCACCTCGGCGCGGACGATCATGGAAATAGCGCTGGCGTCCTTCTCGGATCAGGCGTCGACCCGAAGATGCTCGCGGATACCAACACGCAGTGATCCGTGTCAATCACGGCGAGTTGGCGCGCGATCGACGGGTTGGAGGGGTTACGCGGATGCCGGAAACCTCGTTGGAACCCGCCCTAGGCTGATCGAAGATCACCTATTTTGAAGGAGAAGTGCTCCCCACCACGGACGAAATCCATGCGTACCGTCCGTACTGCCCTCGCGATCGCCTGCGCCAGCGGGGCACTGCTGGCCGCCTTCGCCGCCCCGACCCAGGCCGCGCCGAGCACCGCGCAGTCCGCCGCTCAGACGACGGCGTACAACACCCCCAACAACTACCACTTCGGCACCTACTACACCCTAGACGCCTGCCGGTACTTCGGCGAGAGCCTCACCGCCGCCGGCACCTGGCGTTACTACAGCTGCCGCTACGAGTGGGACATCGAAGACCAGCAGGGCTACTACCACCTGTGGATGTTCAACTGACGCACGCCTGAACGGGCGGATCGGCCGCCGGTGATCAGCAACCACCACGGCGGCCGGTCCGCTTGTCCGCACCTCCACTGTGGCCGGGGCAGGTAGCAGCGCTGTTGATCGCAACCGGTAGCCTTCACCTCACCAGAAGGCAGCACCACCCGCTCACGCAGCTGGTGAACACGAGCTGCCCCGTGACGCGGATCGCGCAGCCCGTCACGCCCAGTCTAGCCCCATGATCCACTGCGCCGGATCGACTCGACACGCCGAGCGCCCGTCAGATAGCGCGCATCCGATCATTCTCCCAAGCCCTCCAGAGTATCGCCGACTTGGGCAGGATAAGGACTACATCCAAATGGACGTCACGAACGCGTCTCAATGCGCCCTTGGGCGACGTGGCTTCTGACCTACCTCCTTCGCAGCTCCACCGTAGGCGGAGGGGCGCCGATCGCCCTTTCGCGCGTTTTCGCAGTTCAGGGGCTCGCAGGGCGCGACACGGCTTTTCATGATCACCTCACCAGGCCCAACACAGCCGTCGCCACCGCGACCGGCGGCCACAGCATGACACGCGCGCCATAGATCACCACGGCGACCACGGCTCGACACGACGTACGGCATGTCCGGCCAGCATGCGGGTCGGGTTGCCGGCATGTCCGAGACCGGGTCGCCGACCGGCGACTCCTCGTCAGCGACCCACTACACATTGGTTTACATAAATGTAATGATGTGGGAACAGGGGACGTAGTGTGCGCGGGCCGGCGGGCACCACGGGATCGAAGGAGAACATCACCAATGTCGCTTCTGTCAATCCGATCGGCACACCGTACCGATGATCGTCGCAGACCGGCCCACCACCACCGCTGGTGGCGGACGGCGGCCAGCGCGGCAGCCGCCCTGGCCCTGGCCGCCAGCGCCGCCGCCACCGTGACCGGCGCACCCGCCCAGGCCAATCCGACCACCGGCGTCGCCAGCCAGGACAACTGCCTGACCATCGAGTTCCAGCCCACCACCTGGAACACCGGACCCGACAGCGGCGGCGTCGCCAACAACATCGTCCTGACCAACACCTGCGACACGGCGGTCACCGGCTGGACCCTGGCCCTCACCCTGCCGGCCGGCCACACCTTCCAGCAAGGTTGGAACGCCACCTGGACGCTCGACGGCAACACCGCCACCGCCACGCCGGGCACCTGGAACAAGACCATCGGTGCCGGGCGCTCGATTTCTATCGGGTACGTCGCCACCTGGACCGGCAGCTACCAGGAGCCGGACTGCACGATCAACGGTCAACCGTGCGACGGGACGGACCCCGGCCCAGGTCCAGCCCCCGAGGTGACGCTGACCAGCCCACTCGACGGCAGCTATGTCCCGGCGGTCTGCGCGATCCAGATGACCGCCGAGGCCAGCACCACCACCGGGACGATCGCCCGCGTCGAGTTCTACATCAACAACCACCTGGTCGGCAGCGACACCACCGCCCCGTACGGCATCAGTGTCCCGCAGGACCACCCGGCGCTGCGCGACGGCAACACCACCATCCCGCGCCACACCGCCTTCGCCCGGGTCGTCACCGTCTCCCCGGCCGCCACCGCCGACTCGGCCCCGGTCGGGTTCACCCCCGCCCCGATGCCACCCGCCCTGATGGTGGTCGCCTGCCCGTCGCGGGTCAACGTGCCCGAAGGCGGTACGGCCACCGTGACGTTCGTCGTGACGGCCTGCGCCGCCACCCCGGCGCTGCACCTGACCGTCACCGGTGAGCCCGGCGTCACCGTCACGCCGACCGTCACCCGCCCCGGCAGCCGGGAACACCCGATCACCATCACCGCCGCACCCGGCAGCGCCGGAGCCGTCGCCCAGGTCACCGCACGACCAGACAACAGCTCGTGTATGCCGGCGACCGCCCAAGTCACCGTCGTCCCGGCGGCCTGACCTGGCGATGCCTGCCCATGATGCTGGCCCGGCCGGGTCGTGACGACCGGGCCGGGCCAGCATCGGGGAGGGCGCGAGGCTCAGGCTCGAAGGCGCTGGGCTCAGCCTCGCTGCGCGGTGTCGTCCAGGGTCGGGTAGTCGGTGTAGCCGCGTGCGCCGCCGCCGTAGATCGTCGACGGGTCCACCGTGTTCAGTGGTGCCGACTCGCGCCAACGGCGTACCAGATCGGGGTTGGCGATGAACGGCCGACCGACCGCGACCGCCGTCGCCTGACCGCCGCGTACCAGGGTTTGCGCGGTTTCCCGGTCGGTGACCTGCGCGGACCCGGTGTTGACGATGACCGGCCCGCCGAACCGGGCCGACAAGTCGGCCAGCAACGGGGCCGCCGGGTCGATCAAAATGTGCAGGTACGCCAGGCCGAGCGGGGCGATCGCGTCGACCAGCGTACGATAGGTCGCGGCGGTCTCGGCCGGGTCGTCCTCGACCAGCCCGTTCGCGCCGTTCGCCGGGGAGATCCGCAGACCGACCCGCTCCGGGCCGATCTCCTGCGCGACCGCGGCGACCGCCTCGGCGACGAACCGGGCGCGCGCGGCCGGCGAACCGCCGTAGCCGTCGGTGCGCTGGTTGGTCGGCGGGGCCAGGAACTGGTGCAGCAGGTAGCCGTTGGCGCCGTGCAGCTCGACCCCGTCGAGGCCGGCGTCGACCGCCCCCTGCGCCGCCCGCCGGAACTCGTCGATCACCGCCGGCAGCTCGTCGGTGGTCAACGCACGCGGGACCGGGTACGGCTGCTGACCGCTGGCGGTACCCATCGTGCCCTCGGCAGCGACGGCGCTCGGCGCGACCGTCTCCAGCCCGTTCTTGTTGTCCGGGTGTGCGATCCGCCCGGCGTGCATCAGCTGGGCGACGATCCGCCCGCCCGCCTCGTGGACGGCGTCGGCGACCTGCCGCCAGCCGGCGACCTGCTCCGGCGTGTGCAGGCCGGGCGTGTTGGGGTAGCCCTGCCCGACTGCGCTGGGCTGCACCCCTTCGCTGATGATCAGGCCGGCGCTGGCCCGCTGTCGGTAGTAGGTGGCGGCGTGCTCACTCGGCACCCCGCCCACCTGCGCCCGGGTACGGGTCATCGGCGCCATGACGATCCGGTTGGGCAGGTTCCACTTGCCGATGGTCACGGGCTCGAACAGCTCAGGCATCTCGGGTCTCTTCCGGTCGTGACCCCGGTCGGGGTCGAACTTTTGGTACGGGTGGTCAGCGGGCGTACGGGTGGGCGGGCGTACGGCCAAATCAGAAGGCGTACGGGCCGAACCGGCCCCAGGCGACGACGGCGGCCATCGCCAGCAGCACGATGTTGGGCACGATGCCCGGGTATTCCTTGCGCCGGGCGTGCACGATCGCGGCGCCGATCATCATGACGACCAGGCCGAGGGCGGCCAGCGGCACGAAGATCGGGGCGATGCCGGTGACGGCCGGCAGGATCAGGCCGATCGCGGCGAGGATCTCCAGCGCGCCGATGGTCCGTACCAGGCCCATGGGGAAGTCGGCGGCGAAGCCCATCCCCCGCTCGACGAGCTTCTCCCTCGGCTGGCTGACCTTCATCAGCCCCGCACCGAGGAACGCTGCGGCGAGCACGCCGGCGAGCACCCACAGAACGACGTTCATATCTGTCTCCAGCCCAGGTTTCTCTTTAAGGTTGAAGCGAAGGCTAGCCCTGTATTACTTCAAGCGTCAAGTGACGCAGCTCTCGTGATCACTTGACGCTTGAAGCTAGACTTGCTCACATGGCCACCCCCGCCGAGGAGCCGCGCTGGCTCGACGAGGACGAACTGGAGACCTGGTTCGCCCTCGTCAGCGTGCTGACCAGGCTGCCGGCGGCGCTCGACCGGCAGTTGCAGCGCGACGCCGGGATCAGCCACTTCGAATACCAGGTGATGGCCGCGCTGTCCGAGACCCCCGAGCGGACCATGCGGATGAGCCGGCTCGCCCTGATCGCCGACGGCTCGCTGTCGCGTCTGTCACAGGTGGTCACCCGGCTGGAAAAACGCGGCTGGGTCCGCCGGGCACCCGACCCGACCGACGGGCGCTACACCCTCGCCACTCTCACCGACACCGGGTGGGACAAGCTGGTCGAGACGGCGCCCGGACACGTCGAAGAGGTACGCCGGCTCGTCTTCGACCCGATGACCAAGGCCCAGTGCCGCCAGCTGCGCGACATCGGCCGACGCATCACCACCACCATCGACCCCGACGACTCCTGCCTCCGCTGAGCGCGGCCCGCGCCGCCTGACGGTGACACGGGCCGCGCGCAGCGAACGGTCACCCGATCGGCCCACCCGCCATTCCAGCCATCTCGGCAATCATCGTCGCGTCGGCAGCTCCGGCGCCACCTGTACCTCGTCAACGACGCCGGTGAGGTTCTGGCCGAAGCTTCCGTTGTGCAGCGCCCGGCCGACCTGCAGGCCGCCGTCCGGGCGCCAGCCAGCCGTGTACGGGCAGTACCGGTGGACGAGAGCTGACCATCGACGTAGAGCCGTACCTCCTAGCGTACCGAGTCGTAGACCACCGCCAGGCGCCTTTCAAGTTATTCGCTATTTTCGTCTAGCCCACGTTCGGCAAGTAGCCGCATTCGCGCAGCCTCAATTCGCTTCCTGTAATCCGGAGCAAATACTGCAACCAATGCCTTATCAAGCACGCCAGCAATCCTGCGCAGCGGCACCCAAACCGCCTCGTCATTCAATGCATCATCCTGTTCCTCAAGGCGATAGATCCAGTCAGACAGCACGAGAGCCTCGTCTGGGGTAAGCCTAATCTCAACGCTAGACTCTTCGCTCACATCGACACCCTCTCAACATCTACAACACACCGTCTCTTATCAAATATTCATACTGATCCCTGTCGGCGATGGGGTCAGATTTCCAGCCTCCGATATACTTTCCACCATCCGGGCCATCTATGGCGAACGAAGCATGCACACCCGTGCGGGGGTTAACCTAATGATTCGCCTTTTGACCCCTAAAAGTTCCACGAATCGTGATTGCCTCGGCCCTTTGACGAAGTCCTGAATAGCAACGACAAATCGGGCTGAATTTTCCTTGTTAAACTGAGGTTGTGGACCCACTGGGTTTGGGTCCACTGACGGACGGCGGTGATCTGGACCCACGTACCGGCGGAGGTCTGCAGCCACTGCCCGGCCGCGAGCTCGGCGGCGTCGCGCCACCGACCACCGACCACTCGACGGATCCTGCACCAACTTCTCACCACGCGACTTCCAGTACGCGTCCTCCTCCGCACCACCACCCGTCGCCAGCGGCTTCAACCCATCCGGATCCGTAAACGACACCGGCGAATTGTTCGCATACGCGTACCCGTGCATCTGCTGCGGATCACCCACATCGATGATCGGATCCACCGAGATGAACCGACCCGTCTGCGGGTAATACTCCCGCGCACCCAGATGCGTCAACCCCGTCGACGCGTCCCGCGTGCCCCCGACGAAGCCCTTCTCACCCAGCCACTGCCCGACCCCAGGCTGGCTACCCCGCTCAGTCCCGAACGGCGCCATCCGTCGATGGGTGATCTGCCCCGACGACCCGTCCACCGCGGCCTGCCCGGACCCGTGATGATCCGCCGCCTGCACCTGCACACCAGCGACCGTCCGCACCACCGTCAACTGACCACACGTCGACCACCGATCATCTCGATCTTATCGCGATTATCGACTTCTAAGATTTGCCTTCTCTCGCCAAAATTCTAGACTAGAAACGCAATCAAAAAGCACGACATTGAAAGCTACTGGGACAGTTCGCCCACTCATGCTCGGACTCGCCCAGTGAGCACCGGAGCGCACGAAGGCACTCGCGAGAAGAGTTAGACTAGCAGTATCGCCTCCAAGAAGCGAGTCGGATCTTTCGATAACCACTAAGTAGCGATCTGCTTCATACCACGATAAGTCGCGTAAACAATCGATTAGGGCGTCAAAATTCCAGCCAAAGTATGCGGGAAAACGAAATCCCTCGGAGACGGCTTCCAACAACCGATATTCGTCACTAGTCGCTGCTCCATCAATACGTACAACCGCAGTCAATCCAGTCGGAGGAAAAGTCACCGACACGCCATCAGCAATTTTTGGGCCGACTGGATGTATCCATGGAGGATCTTGTGTCCAGACCTGCTTCATACTATCTCCCTGCTCTCACAACGATGTACGTTTGGTAGTGGGTCGGCGAATAGTACATCGACCCGTCCGACCCCCTCACTATCCGCTCACCACCCGGTCGTGGATTGGCTGCCGACTGAACGGTTCCATGTTCTTGGTATTCGATTTTTCTTCCGCTCCCGTCTGTCGAAGGAAGGCGGAATGCGCCGTTTCGTCCCGAATTCTCAAATGGTTCCCAACCATCTGGACCGGCGAACTGCGGTCCAGCACCCTGCGCTTCAAGTCCGTACTCATCAAGATCCCGAATTACAGCCTGAGTCTCGGAGGGCACAGTGTCAGGTATCCAACCACCGATCCTGCCAACGTCACCAAGGACCCTACAGTTGTGGACGAGGACTGGCTGACCGCTGGCTACGACGTAGTAGGTGTGGATGTCGTCGATGGTGAGGTTGTGGACCCGTTGGGTCTGGGTCCACTGGCGGACAGCGGTGATCTGGACCCACGTACCGGCGGAGGTTTGCAACCACTGACCGGCCTCAAGCTCGGCGGCGTCGCGCCACTCGCCTGACTCCGGCACCCAGAACGGGTGTCCGTCGGTCGCGACCACAACGCCCTCGGCGTCACCACGGTCGCGGTCGGTGTCGACCGTGATCTCGACAAGGCCTTTGGTACCGTCACCGGTGATAGTAGCGACGACCATCTTGACAGCGGTCTCACCCGTTTCCGGATCGGTCGCGAGCACCAGGTCACCGACGTCAAGCTGCTCGATCGGCTTCGTCGAACCGTCAGCGAGCAGTACCAGCGTGCCTGGCACGAAGCTGTTCGGCACCGGACAACTACCCAGATCGTCGAGCTTCCTGCGGCTGCTGAAGAAGGTGCCGACAGCGTCCTTGAGCTTGCCGCCGAGGTTCCACAACCGGTCTCCGAGCTCCTTCAGCTTCCACGGCTTCAACCCGTAGCGGGCAATCAGCTTGCCGGCAGCGCCACCCACCGCCGTCAGCACCACGTTCAACGCCGTCGCCGCGCAAGCGCCCATGTCGCCGTTGATGAAGCAGTCCACCGCGTCGGTGATCCCCAGCTCGTCCATCAGGATCTGGCCGAGCTCCTTCGCCACCGCCACAACGATCTGCTTCGCCCGCTCCACATCCCGACGCGCCTGCGTCACCTCCGGCGGCTCCGCCAACCGAGGCTTCCTCGGCGGATCCGGCACCACCGACCACCGGCCACTCGACGGATCCTGCACCAACTTCTCACCACGCGACTTCCAGTACGCGTCCTCCTCCGCGCCACCACCCGTCGCCAGCGGCTTCAACCCATCCGGATCCGTAAACGACACCGGCGAATTGTTCGCATACGCATACCCGTGCATCTGCTGTGGATCACCCACGTCGATGATCGGATCCACCGAGATGAACCGACCCGTCCGCGGGTCGTACTCCCGCGCACCCAAATGCGTCAACCCCGTCGACGCGTCCCGCGTACCCCCGACGAAACCCTTCTCACCCAACCACTGAGCTTGTCCGAGCAAGCTTCTGATCACGGGCTCCCGACAGCGTCCTTCAACTGGCCGATCACGCGTGGCGAAGGATAGCTGACCTTTAGGCTATAACCCCCTAGCAACACTCGGCCGGCTTCGACTCAGAAGGTACCGAAATACCGATCCCACCAACTAGGTTCGCCGGAACCATGGAAAAGGAGGCGAGTGGCTCCGTCGTAGCGATTAGACAGAACTTCTTCCGGAATCGGAACGTATCCCGACTCAACAAGCGACTGCTCTAGCTTCTCAAGATCACTCGCATCAAGTTCTCCCTCCTCAATGGCTTCATTCGTACCCAAAAATGCACCAGGGTTGTCGGCCGCCACCATAGCCAAAGGCTTGAATTTACTTACCAGAACAACAATCCTCGTCCCGCAGGCAGCAGCCCCTCTCGGTACCTCAATCCGTCCATACTGGGCTGAGTCTTGGATTGCCCGGTCGACGTCAAGACGTGCCGAGAAGCGAGAGCTAATCCGTGCCACTAGAGAGGCGAAAGAAGCCTCTGCCTCAGTTTCCCTATAGCCAGCCGGAGACTCCGGCCATTCAGGGTCGTCTAGCCGGCGCAGAAATTCTATGATCTTGCTTCTCTCCACGATTTTCCCATCACAATTTGCAATAACTCAGATAGACTGATTTCATCCTTCACTGCGGGAACGCCGTGAGCACTTTACCAGTAAGAGGCTCGTAACGCACTAGGATTTTCACCCCTCTCACTGTTCCGACCACATTCTGGACTGCGGGTTCTCCCTTCCTGGTTCTCCCTGTCCTCTCAGCATGCACAGCAGACCCCTTGTACCAGCTCCCTTGACTGGCTGGACTCGTCACCACATCAGCAACAGCATCCAGAATCTGGTCATCCGACCAGCCCTCCGGAAAATAGTCCTTGCCCTGCTTCCCAGGAAACCTGTGTCCGTCAAGGATGTGATCCGATGCCTCGTCACCGAGTAGTTCGCGACCGATTCCGCAGTTGTGGACGAGGACGGGCGTGTCGCTGGCGAGTACGTGGTAAGTGTGGATGTCGTCGATGGTGAGGTTGTGGACGGTACGAGTCTCGGTCCACTGACGGACAGCGGTGATCTGGACCCAGGTGCCGGCGGAGGTCTGCAGCCACTGCCCGGCCACCAGCTCGTCCGCGTCGCGCCACTCGCCCAACTCCGGCACCCAGAACGGATGGCCGTCGGTCGCGACTAGCACCCCCTCGGCGTTGCCTTGGTTGCCGTCGGTGTCGACCGTGATCTCGACAAGGTCTTTGGTACCGTCACCGGTGATAGTAGCGACGACCATCTTGACAGCGGTCTCACCCGTTTCCGGATCAGTGGCGAGCACCAGGTCACCGACGTCAAGCTGCTCGATCGGCTTCGTCGAACCGTCAGCGAGCAGCACCAGCGTGCCCGGCACGAAGCTGTTCGGCACCGGACAACTACCCAGATCGTCGAGCCGCTTACGGCTGCTGAAGAAGGTACCGACAGCGTCCTTGAGCTTGCCGCCCAGGTTCCACAACCGGTCTCCGAGCTCCTTCAGCTTCCACGGCTTCAACCCGTAGCGGGCAATCAGCTTGCCGGCAGCGCCACCCACCGCCGTCAGCACCACGTTCAACGCCGTCGCCGCGCAAGCGCCCATGTCGCCGTTGATGAAGCAGTCCACCGCGTCGGTGATCCCCAGCTCGTCCATCAGGATCTGGCCGAGCTCCTTCGCCACCGCCACAACGATCTGCTTCGCCCGCTCCACATCCCGACGCGCCTGCGTCACCTCCGGCGGCTCCGCCAACCGAGGCTTCCTCGGCGGATCCGGCACCACCGACCACCGGCCACTCGACGGATCCTGCACCAACTTCTCACCACGCGACTTCCAGTACGCGTCCTCCTCCGCGCCACCACCCGTCGCCAGCGGCTTCAACCCATCCGGATCCGTAAACGACACCGGCGAATTGTTCGCATACGCATACCCGTGCATCTGCTGTGGATCACCCACGTCGATGATCGGATCCACCGAGATGAACCGACCCGTCCGCGGGTCGTACTCCCGCGCACCCAAATGCGTCAACCCCGTCGACGCGTCCCGCGTACCCCCGACGAAACCCTTCTCACCCAGCCACTGCCCAACCCCCGGCTGGCCACCCCGCTCAGTCCCGAACGGCGCCATCCGTCGATGCGTGATCTGCCCGGTCGTCCCATCCACCGCGGCCTGCCCGGACCCGTGATGATCCGCCGCCTGCACCTGCACACCAGCGACCGTCCGCACCACCGTCAACTGACCACCGACCGGGTAGTACCGCGTCCCGTCCACCACCGAGTCAGAACGGTCCAGCCTCAACTCCATGTTCGGCAGATACACCGTGATCGAATCCGGATCCTTCCGGACCAGCCGACCACCATCGGCGTCGTAGACGAAGCTGGTGACCTGCCCGCCCTCGGTGACCGACTCAAGCCGGCCCTCGGCGTTCCAGACCAGGTCCTGTTCCTCGCCGACCCGGACCCGCTTCGTCGTGTTACCGGCGGCGTCGTACTCGTACGAGTACAACCTGTCCCCCGCCGACGTCTCCTCCACCACCTGCGACAACGTGTGCGGCTGCGCCTGACCCGGCTGCGGATACGAATACGTCCGCTCCACCTCGTCGGCCCCACCGGCGGCGTGGATCGTCTCGGTCTGCCGGTTGCCGGCCAGGTCGTAGCTGTAGGAGTGGTGGTACGGCGCCGGACCGCCCACCCCGCTGGTGCCCGGACCACCCGCACACGGGTCACTCGCGGTGGTCGCCGTGCTCCACGCCCGCGTCATCCGCCGCAGGTAGTCGTACTGGAAGCACTGGATGTCCCGTACGCCGGAGCCCGGCCGATCAGCGATCGACAGCACGTTACCGGCGGCGTCGTACTCGTAATGTTGATCGACGTCGCTGGTCGGCACCATCGGGTTCTCGCCCGCGAACGCCTGCCGGCTCAGCATCGACCGGGTCAGCCGCTTGGTGCCCTCCTCGTAGAAGTAGGTGCCATAGACCTTGCGGCTGCCCGCGCTCGACTCTGCCTGCAGCAGCTCGCCGGTCTGCGCATACTCGGCCCGACTGAGGTATGTGGACGACGAGCTGCCGATCTTCGTAACCCGCTGCAGGTCGTCGTACGTGTACACGATGCCCTCGCCCGGGAGCCCGCCGCTCGCCGGGAAGCTCGTGCTCTGCACCGTGCCGTCCCGGTTGTACTGCGTGTTGAACTGGTACGTCCCGCCGAGCTCGGCATGGGTGTCGGCAGCGGGAATCGAATAGCTGACTCGCGTCGCCCGGTAGAAATCGTCCCGGTACTGGTAGATGGTGTGATACTTGTGGCCGCCGTCGACGATGCGGGTGGCGAAGTAGAGCTGCCCCTTGGCGATGGTGTCGTAGCCCCACTCGGCCAGCTTGGTCCCGGTCGCGACCGAGCCCTGGTAGGTGCCGGTCATGCGGCCGAGCACATCGTAGGTGTGGCTCAGCATGACGCCACGGCCGTCCGTGGTCGAGGTCAGCTGGTCGTAGTCGTTGTAGGTGAAGGTGCTGGTCCCGCTGTCCGGGTCGACCGCCTCGATCCTGCGGCCCCGCTGGTCGTACTCGTAGGTCCACACGTTGCCGGCCGGGTCGGTGACGCTGGCCTGCTGACCGGCCGGGGTGTACGTGTAGGTGGTGCTGTCGTGACCGCCGCTCGGCCCGGCACCGTGGTACTGCTTCAACTCGACGACCTGACCACGGGCATCGGTGACGGTGGTGGTCGGGGTGCCGCCGGTCGGCGGGTCGATGTTGACCCGGTCGCCGCCGTACGTGGTGACCGTGCGCCACTTCTCCTGGCCAGCCACCTGGGTGATGGTTTGCTTGACCCGGTCGAGGCCGTCGTACTCGTACACCGTCTGCAGGTCGACGTCGCCGTTGACCGTCTTCAACAGCGTGCCCGACGGTGCGCCCGATGCATAGAACTTGTCGTTGAACTTCGCCACCTGCCCGGTAGGGGTGTAGAACGTCTCCGAGACGAGTCGTCCGCCGTCCGGGCCGGGCACCTGGATCTGCCGGGGGCGTAGAAAGCCGTCGTAGATCGTGTACTCAGGAGTGACCCATTCGCCGGCGTTGTCACGCCGCTCGGTCTTCACCGAGACCGGAGCGTTGTCCTGATTCCGGTAGGTGTACTGGAGACTCGGCCGATCCGCGTAGGTTGGCTTCGGTCGGTGCGGAAGCCAGACCCGGGTAGCGCGGCCCAGCTTGTCGTACTCGACATCGGTCCGCTTGCCGTTCCAGTCGATCTGGGTGACCGGGACACCCCAGGCCGGGTGGTAGTCGGTGGTCGCGATGAACCGGGTGTCCGCGGTGCCGACCCGGATCTGCGGCCCGGTCTCCATCTTGCGGGTGGTCAACCCGTTGGTCTCGGTGTAGGCGATGTCGGTGACCGCGCCGGAGCCGTCCTGCGCCGTCAACGGCCGGCCGTACGGGTCGAAGGTGGCTTCGCCGACGGTGACGTAGCTGGCGCTGACGCCGTTGTGCGTGCCGAGCTTCTCGATCCGGGTGGCGTTGCCCTTGGTCGGTGTCGCGCCGAACGCCTGGCCGTCGTACGAGGTCCGGTTGTCGATCAGCAGCTGCGTGGCCCGGTTGGGGTTGGCGACCGAGCAGGCGACCGAGACGGTTTCCTCCCGGGTGACCAAGGTGCGCAGCCGCAGGCCGTGGTTGTCGGCGTAGGTCGTACGGGTGCACCGGTCGTCGGCGGCCGTGCTGACGTCACCGAGGTCCTCGACCTGGGTCACCCGGCCGACCGGATCGGTGTAGCCGCTGGTCGCCGGGTCGTACGTCGTGATCGACTTGGTTTCCCGCCAGCCGCCGGCGGCCAACGCGGTGAAGCCCCGGCTGATCTGTGGCTTGACGAAGAACGCCCGCTCGGTGCCCCACGGCCGGCTGTAACTGGCCGTCTCGTAGCGCCACGGGCTGGTCAACGACTTGCTGCTGACGTCTGGGCCGTTGTAGACGACGGTCTCGATCTCGAAGCCGGCGAGTTCGTCGTGGTCGGTGTAGGAGGTGCCGACCGAATCGGTACGGGTGACCGTGCGGGTGCCGCCGGCCGGGTGCTTGTCGCCGTGCATGCCCCGCAGGTAGGTGTGCTCGGTCCGGGTGGTCTTCGTCTCGGCGCTGCCGCGCCGGACCCGCACCTTCTCGTAGCCGCGCCACTGGTTCCAGGTCAGGTACTTGGTGTCCCCGATGCCGTCCGGGTCGGCGTGCCGCCAAGCGGCGTCGCCGAGGTATTCGTAGCTGGTCACCATGTCCGGGGCCAGGGCGGTGCCGGGCTCGACGTTCGTCCGGTCCGATTCGGTGACCGACTCGACGACGTACTTGTGGAACCAGTCGGTGATCGGGTTCGGCTCGCCGCCGGGCGACCACTTGACCGGATAGCAGCGGCGGGTGCTGTTGCCGGCGGTTGGCAGCGTGTTGGCCGCGCAGTCGGGCGCCTTGTAGGTGACGTCGACCTGGCCGCCGGAGTCGGTGTAGACGGTGGTCAACCGGGGCCGGATCAGCGGGGCGATGTTGTCGCCGGGGATGTCGATCCGGTTGGGCAGTTGGAGTGCGCCCAGCTCGACCGACGGTACGGTCAGCGGGTCGCCGCCGCCGTACCGGCCCTGGTGGTCGATCTTGTGCAGCCACAGCGACCGGCTGCCGTCGGCGTTGTTGGTGAACAGGTGGGTCAGGTTCCACGAGTCGACCGGGGTCCAGCCGCTGCCGGAGCGGATCTCGGTGGTGATCTGGCTGACCCGCTTGCGGGTCCAGAAGCTGGGCGACGACTGGCTCACCGTGCAGTGTGTGCCGGCGGCGCAGTTGCGGTCCCACGGCACGTCCGGCCAGGAGTTGGCGGTGCCGTTGTTGAGCTGGCCCGGTGCGCAGGTGATGCTGCCGCTCGGGATGCACCGTTCCGCGTCGGTGAAGACCACCCGGGCCGCCGCCGGGGTGGAGTAGACGGCGTTGTGCCGCTGGCCGTAGTCGATCCGCTTGAGCCAACCGCCCCGGTGGTACGCGGTGCCGTTGACGGAGGTCTGCGCCCGTAGCGCGTAGTGGTTGGTTTCCCGCTCGTAGAAGTACGAGGTGACGTTGCCGTGCCGGTCCTTGACGTAGTCGAGGTTCCATCGCCACGCCTGCTGGCACCAGGCGTTCGCCAGGGTGGCGTTGTAGCAGGGTTCGCCGCTGTCGTCGCCGAAGACCGGCACCGTCCACACCGAATTGGTTTCGGCGTTGCCGGACGCCCAGCCGGGCAGCCGGTTGAGCCCGAAGTAGTGCTCGGTGCCGTCGACTGTGGTGACCTTCCAGAACTCGCGGTCGTTGTCGCCGTTGACCGCGCCGTCGACCGTTCCGCTGTACCGCTCGATCTTCGACCCGTCGTCGTTGGCGAACCGCCAGGTGTCTCCGGTGCGAACGAGGGTGCTGGACCGGCCGTTGAGCATCAGGACGGCGTTGTCGTGCGCCCAGCACAGGTCGCCCATGCCGTCGCGGCCGTCGTCGAGGCAGGTGTTGTAGCGACGCTCGACGTACCCGGGCTCGTAGCTGAAGCCCTCACCCAGCCAGGAGCCCTGGTTGTTGGTGGTCGCGGTCCGTCCGTCGGTGGCCTGCGAGTTGTAGCCGAGCACCACCGACGGGGCCAGCCCGCCCGGCACCGGCGGCACCCGCATCGGGTACGACCAGTTGAACGCACCCGACGACGGCGACACGTTCCACTTCGACGACGGCGCGAACTCGGTCGCGCCGAAGCTGCCCTGCGCGGAGCTTTCCGAAGCGACCATGGCGAACAACGCGGTGCCGGCACCGACGTCGATCGTCGCGGTCAGGGTGTCGGTGCCGGCGTTGTTGACCGCCGGCACCGGCCGCGGCGCACACGCCGACGCGTCCGGCGTGGTCAACGCGCATTCCGGCAACCGGACCAGCCGCAGCCGGGCCCCGAAGTCCCCACCGTACGCGTCGGCGATCCCGGCGTAGCTCAACGACAGCCGTACGGTGCCGGTGCCGGTCTCGCCAGCGGCCCGGCCGATCCGGGTGACCGGCCCGTCGACCTTCGCTTTCGTCGACACCGCGCGGTCGAGGGTCTGCACCCGCACCTTGCTCGGCGGTGCGGTGCCGGCCGCTCGGCCCGCCGTGCCGGCCTCACCAGCCGGGCGGGCCACCGGCGTCACCGGCACCTCCACCGTCCCGGCCGCCGGCCAGGCCACCTCCGGTGCGGTACGCAGCGCCGCCTGCACCACCGGGTTGGGCTCGCGGGGCGGCACCGGCGCCGCCGGGCGGTCCGGGGCCGGCTCGTCCTGCTGCTGCACGGCCGGCGCTTTGGACGCAGGCTCGGCTCGGGCCGGGCTCTCCACCCCCTGCAGCAGGCCGGCGGCGACAACGACCGCCGTCGCCCAGGTGACGCCGGCGGTCAGCCGGCGGCGGCGGGTCGGGGTCGCAACCAGAATCCGGGAACTCATCACCACTCCAGAGGGAAAGAGGCGAAGCAGGCGGGAAATCGGCGCATCACAGGTTTGGGTTCGGCTGAGGGAGGACCAGCCGCTGGATCGTTTGGTCGTCGGCGACCCCGGTGTAGACCCGTACCTCGTCGACGACGCCGCCGAGGTACTGGCCGAAGCTGCCGTCGTGCAGGGCCCGACCGATCTGCAGCGGCCCGTCCGCCCGCCAGCCGGCAGAATACGAGGCGGTACCGGTGGCGGTGGCCACCCCGTCGACATAGAGCCGCACCTCGTTGCGGAACGCGTCGTAGACCACTGCCAGGTGCTGGCCGGACTGATCGGCGCGGGGCAGCTGCTCACCATCGAATACCACGGTGGTCTGCGGATTGTTGGTGTCGCTGTGCGGCAGCACCAGCTCCCACCGGTCGGCACTGCCACAGCGGATCACGAATCCGCTCGCCGTGACACCGGCCTGGGACAGCACCGCCTGGTCCCGGTCGCCGCAGGTCGGGCTGGGCAGCCGGACCCGGGCAGCGACGGTGAAGCTGCCGTCGGTCACCGCCACCGGCGCTTCGGTGCGGGCCCGGTCGTCGACCCCGTCGAGCACCAGATGGCCGCCACCGACCATCGCCGGCTCAGCGAACGGATCCGCGTCGACGTCCGGTGCGTACAGGTGGGCGCCACCTTCCAGCAGCACCTCCTGCCCGTTCTCGTCGTAGGCGGGGCTGCGGTCGTCGGACACATCGTCCAGCGGCCAGTAGCCCAGCCGTACCGGCCGCAGGGTGGACAGCTCGCTCACCTCCCGGGGCACCAGCACCCGGTCGAAGACGGCGATGTCGGCCAGCTCACCGGCCCAGCCGGCGGTGTGGCCGCTGCGGGCGTACGCCCGACCGATCTGCACCGCGCCGCGCGACTTCCAGGCCGACCGGCGCTGCACTGTGGGCTGGACGTCCCCGTTGACGTACAGCGTCATCGTCTTCAATTCCGGGTCGTACGCCGCCGCCAGGTGGGTCCACTCGTCGCGTACGGCCGGCGCGGTGCTGGTCACCGACCAGCCGCTCAGCGACAGCACGTCCGTCGACGGGATCGCGAACTCCCACTTGCCGGTGGCGGCGTCGAAGCCGAGGGTGAAGCCGGGCTCGCCGCTGCCGTCCTGGCTGATCGCGACCCGGTCGGTGGAGTCGTCGGTGAGCCGCACCCAGGCGCTGGCCCCGAACCCGGTCGACGTGTCGACCAGCGCCGAGCTGGTGGTGGCCAGGTAGCTGTCGGCGGCGGAGCCGGTGAACCGGATGGCCCGGTCGAACTGGCACTGAGGGCCGGAGTCACCGCAGCCCGGCCCGGCCACCCCGAACGTCACCGACGCACCGGCGGTCGCCGGATGGTTGCCGCGGGCGTCCTCAGCCGACGCCGCACCGGCTGTTTCGCCGAGCCCCCATTCGCCGGCCGCCAGCCGGGTCGGCACGGAGAAGACGCAGGTGGCGATCGCCGACCGCAGGCCGGACTGGTCGACCGCCTGCACCGTGACGAAGTTCGGGCCGTCGTCGACCGGCATCCAGCGCAGCGACACCGGGCCGCCGCCGCTGGTGGGGACCAACTCGTTGCTCGTCGACGGGTTGGTGTTGAACCCGTACAGGTAACGGACCGCGTCGGTGGAGGCCGAGTCGAAGGTGAAGCTGCCGTAGATGCCGACCCCGCCCCGGTGCTGGTCGTCCTCGACGCAGGCACTGGTGTTCTCCCCGGCGTCAAGCGGCAGGTATTCCGGTGAGTCGATGTCCGGTGCGGCCGGGGCGGTCGCGTCGTAGACGAACTGGCAGTTCGCGTTGGCGTCGGCCTCCCAGCTCCATTTGCTCCAGGCGTGCGAGTCGCCGGCTCGCACCTCCCAGGTGATCGGGGTGTTCTGCGGGATGTTCGACGGCAGGGTGTACTGGAATCGGGACCCGCTGGCCTTCCAGCCGGTGGTCACGTAGCGGTTCACCCGGGTGCCGGCCGAGTCGTACCAGTAGTAGAGGATCTCGCCACGGACCTGCTCGGTGTGGGCCGAGCTGTGGTCCGGATCGCGCAGCACCATGAACAGGGTCGGCGGCGTGTCCACGTACGGGCGGTTGGTGCCGGTGACGCACACCCCGCCCGGCGACATCGTCAGGTCCGCCCGTTTCGGCTGGGTCGGGGTCCGGTTGTAGTTGACCGACAGGATGGCGTTGCCGCAGAACCGTTTGAACGCCGTCTGGTCGCTCTCGTTGGTGGCGGCGAGTCCGAACGTGGTCGTCGACCAGCCCCTCGTCACGGCTTCCCGCACCGCCGCCGTGGCGGTGAACCCGACGTTCTGGTTCGTTGACGTGCACGAACTCTGCTTCGCGGTCGGTGCCTTCGTCTGCTGCAACACGCTCAGCGCCGGCTTGTTGTTCCAGTTCGTGCCGGAGCTGATCCCGGACCCGGCACGGTACAGCGAGACGTTCTTGGCGGTCGAGTTGTACGTGTGGGTCATCGTGACCCGGAACTCGGCGCTCAGGATCGTCCGCCCCGAGTACGGCGTCGGCAACGCGTAGTAGATCCGCTTGACCCCGACGTTGTTGCACTGCCCGGAGCTCACCGGGCAGTCGCCGACGCCCTCGGTGCCGGAGAACTTCCAGTACTCCTGGTTGGGATATCCGCTGGCGACCATCGCCCAGGCGCTGTTGCGGGTGTCCTGCCAGATCGGGTCGATGTAGACCGGCCACCGGGTCTCCGGGTCGGCGAGCATCGCCTGGTCCGGCAGCAGGGTGAGGGCGTCGCCGTCGATCCGCCAACTGACCGGGGCGACGCTGGCCCCCTGCGGCGCGGACTCGGCCGGGTCGGCATCCATGGCGTCGGCACCCGTGGCGTCAGAGTCCGTGACGTCGTCGGTGGCGGCCCGGCCCGGCGGTGCCGAGCCCTCGTCGCCCGAGTCCCACATCGTCGGGGCGGCGGCCTCCAGCACCGGCGCGCCGGTCGCCTCGTCGACTGCGGCCAGCCCACCGTCCGGGCTGTCCTGCACCGCCAGACCGGCCGTGTCCAGGCCGAACTCCAACTCGGCCAGCTCCGGCTGCTGCGCCGCCTCGGGCGTCTTGACCACGAGGACGTGGGAGAAGCCGGTCACCGCGACGTTGACCACCAGGTCGACTCCGGGGAGCACCTCCGGGTAGGTGACCTGGTCGCCGTCGATCGTCGGTGCGGGCAGGGTGCCCGGCCAGTCGAGAGTCAGGCTGCGACCGGCGCGTTCCACCCGTACGAGTGGGGTGTCGCCGCCGCCGGAGAGCCGCAGCCCGAGCACGGCGGCCCGGGGGCCGATGCTGCCGTCGGCGGCGGTGACCAGGGTCGCGTCGACCGGCACCCAGCGGCCGTCGCGTACCACCCGTACCGGTTGGGCGTGCTCCACCGACGTCAACGTGCCGTCCGGGTTCGCATAGGTTTCGCGGGTCTCGCCCCGGAACGCGCCGATCTCCACCCGTTCACCGATGTCGACCGCGTGGGCGACCGCCTCGGCTTCGGTCTGCCGGATCGGGCCGTCGCCAGCGGCCGGCAGCAGCGCCGGGGCCGCCGCAGGAGCCGCCGCAGCCGGGTCGTCCGTCGCCGGTTCGCCCATCGCCGGGCGGTCCACGACCGCGTACGCCGCGAGCAGCCCGGCCAGCCCGAGACTGAGTCCCAGCCCGCGCTGCCAGTGAGTCTTCTTCCGCCTGCCGCCGATCACGTCACTGCCCTCCCCCGTGGTGCCGTTCCACTTGCCGTTGCTGGCCATCAGCTGACCGCCGCGCCGAAGGCGACCGCGGCCGGGAAGCCGTCCTCGCCGGCCCGCCACACGTGCTGCGGGGTGGCCGAGCCGGCAGCCAGCGCCGACCACGGCAGGGCGTAGACCGCCCGGTCCTGGTACGGGCTGGCGACGTGCAGGTGGGTCTGGTTGCCGCCGATGGAGACACCGACGAGTTCCTGGGCGACCGGGGTGCCCGGCAGGCCCGCCGCGTCGCGCTCGACCGTGGCGTACCCGCTGATCGGACTCGCCGCCGCACCGAACACCCGGACCACCCCGGCGTCGGCGGCCGACCCGGTGTCCTCACCGGGCGCGGCGACGGCGAGCAGCAGGTTGCCCGCTGTCGCCGCCGAGCCGGGGGCGAGGTTCACCAGGTGCACCCGCTCGCCGAAGTAGTCGCCTTCCTCGTCGCCGCCGCCGATGCCGACGATGTGCTGGGCGATCACCGGCAGCTCGGTGAAGCCGCTGTCGGTGATGTGGAACCGCTGCACGACGCCGGTGTCGGCGATGCCGGCTGTGCCGTACTCCTTGCCGGGTACGCCGACGGCCAGGAACGAATCGGTGCCGCCGGCCGGCGCGCCAGCCGCCCGGTAGTCGACCACGGACAGTGACTTGCCGAACGTGTCGTTGGCGGTGGAGGTGCCCCACACGTCGGCCCGGTTCTGGTCGAGGACGGCGACCAGCGTCGGGCGGCCGGAGGTGTACTGGTGGCTGAAGACGTTGACGCCACCGGCGAAGACCTCGCTGCCGATCGCCTCGCCGGGTGCGCCGATCGCGAGGTGGTGACTCGACGCGGCCAGCGCATAGCCGGTCAGGTCGTCGTTCTCCAGATCCCCGACGATCCCGCCGCCGCCCTGGCTGAGCAGGATGTTGGCGGTGCCGCGCAGGTAGTGCGCGACGCCGGTGTCGACGGCGGTGCCGATGTCCTCGCCGGGTGCGCCGATGAGCAGGAACGCCTCACCGGTGGCAGTGTGTCCGGCGGCGAGCGAGAACCCGAACCAGTCGCCGGCTTCGGCCGTCTCCGGGAACGCCGCCTGGCCCTGGTGGTAGACCAACGACGCCGGGCCCTGGGCCAGTCCGTCCGGCGAGCCGAGCAACACGTACACGGCGCCGACGTCGGCCTTGCCGTCGAGATCCTCGTACGGCACGCCGACCGCCAGGTCGGTGCAGCCGTCGTGGTTGACGTCGTAGCTGGCCAGCGCGAAGCCGAACCGGTCACCGCCTTCGGCCGCGCCGGCCACCTGCGCGTTGTTCTCGTGCAGCGTGTCGACGGTGCCGGTGCCGCCGGAGCGCACGTGCACCTGGCCGGCCTTGGGCTGCCCGGCGACGGTGGCTTCCGGATCGGCGATGGCGACGTCGGGTACGCCGTCGCCGTCGTAGTCGTTGTCGACCCCGCCGACGCAGCCCTCCACCGGCGGCGCGGTCACGTAGGTCGTCATCTCGCAGAAGCCGGACCAGACGGCGCTGCCGGCGACTCCGTCGCTGGCGCGTACCCGCCACTGGTAGCGACCGCCGTCGAGGAACGCGCCGGCGGGGACGGTGACGCTCGCGGTCGTACCGGAGGCGACGTTGCTGATGGTCTGGCCGCCGAGGCGGGCCGAGGCACCGACCATCCACCACTCGAACTCCACCGACATCGCGGTACCGTCGCCGTCGGCGACACTCGCTCGCAGCTGCGGGGTGAGGGTGTCGACCAGCGGCCGGCCGGGACCGGTGACGCAGGCGGTGGCCGGGACGGTGGACCGGGCCGTGACCGTCGGCCACGAGTTGTAGGTGACCACCGCGTACGGCACGTGGGCCGTGGTGGTGTGGTCCCGGGAGCGGAACTGCTTGAACGTGGCGGTGTCGGTCTCGTCGGTGGCCCGGATCCCCATGTGAGCCTGGCTGCTTCCGGCGGTCGCCGCCCGCTGGAAGAAGCTGGTGCCGCTGATCGTGGACCAGCCGTCGTCGCAGCTGGCGTCGAACCCCTTGGTCATGGTGGAGGTCGCCTCCTGGTGCAGCCACTGCGGCTGGCTGGTCCACCGGGTGGCGGTGCTGGCCGCACCGGTGCTCCAGATCTCCCACGCCTTCGGGCTGCAGGTGTGTGACCACCAGTTCCAGAAGTAGACCGTCGCGGAGTTGATCTGCTTGCCCGCCAGCACCGCCGCGTTCCAGGTGACGAACGATCGGGCGATCGTCGGCGGGGTGGTGGCGAGCAGGCCGATCTGCAGATCGTTGGTGCCGCTCTGGTTGGTGGTGACGCTCTCCCGCACGTACGCGTCGAAGGTGGTGGACAGCGGGTTGACCGTCGGGTCGAGGGTCACCGGGTAGACCGTGTCGGGTGAGTCGAGCCAGCCGGCGTCGGGTCGCAGCACCAGGTCGACCCCGTCGGGGCGGGCGGTGACGGTGGTGTCGATCGGGGCGGTGCGGGCCGGCGAACCGGCCGGGGTGGTCCGGGCGTCCCACATGGCCGGCGCGGGCACGGTGGCCAGGGTGGTGCCGTCCGGGCCGGTGAGGGTGACGCCGGCCTGCTTGTCGTGACGGTGGCCGGCGATACCCGGCCCGGTCAGGGCGAGGGCGACCTCGCGTACCCGGTCGGCCGCCGCCCGGTTGCGCACCGTGAGCAGCTGTTCGAACCCGGTCCGGGTGGCCCGTACCACCAGGTCCACATCGGGCAGCACGTCGGGGTAGGTGGCGACCGGCCCGTCCAGCTGCGGCTCGGGCAGCACGCCGGTCCAGCTCATCGCGACCCGGGCGGCACCGTGCCCGACGGCGGCCAGTTCGTGGGTGCCGGCCGGCCGGGCACCGGAGATCCGCAGGTCGTTCGGGTGCGCGGCGGGGCTGACCGAGCCGTCGGCGGCCCGCTGCAGTCGCAGGTCGACCGGCACCCAGCCGGCACCTCGGCGTACCCGGACCACGTCGGCGGAGATTCGCGCCTCCAGTTGGCCGTCGGGCCGGGCCCAGACCTCGGTCGTTCCGGAGGTCAGGGTGTCGACGCGCACCGGTCGTCCGCTGTCCTGGGCCGCCAGCAACGCGCGGCCTTCTACTGTGGTTGGTGCGGCGAGTGTCGCGTCGAACCGACGCGGATCGTCGACGGTGACGACGGCTGCGACAGCCAGCAGCACCGCCGTAGCGGACAGCATCGCCGTCCGTCGTGGTGTGAAAATGGGCGCACGCCAGCGACCCACTGCCATCCGGTCCTCCCCCGTGCCAGACCTCAGAGCCAAGTGAATCGTGACGCTACGGGGCGGACACTTTACTGTCAATCAATATGGGCGATTGCCTATTTCACAGGTCGCGGGTGTTCGTCCAGTTGGGGCCGGCTGTCCGCGCGTCGCAGATGGACGTACGGGCAACCGTCCGGGTCGGCGGTGACCTCGGCGGCCACCTGATAGACCTCGGCGATCCGGTCCGGGGTCAACACCTGCGCCGGGGGGCCGGCCGCCACCACCCGGCCGGCGTGCAGCAGCACGATCGCGGTGCAGAACCGGGCGGCCAGGTTGAGGTCGTGCAGCGCCGTCACCACCGTGACCGGCGACCGGGACAGCTGGTCCAGCAGGTCGAGCTGGTGGCGGATGTCCAGGTGGTTGGTCGGCTCGTCGAGCAGCAGCAGCCGTGGTTCCTGCGCCAGCGCGCGGGCGATGTCGACCCGTTGCCGTTCCCCGCCGGACAGCGACGACCATTGGCGGTCGGCGAATCCGGGCAGCCCGGCCGCCTCCAGGGCCTGCTCGGCGCGGGCCAGGTCGTCGGCGGACGTGCCGGCGAGCAACGGCCGGTGCGGGATCCGGGCCAGCAGCAGCACGTCCCGTACCGACATGTCCACATCGGTCGCCGACTGCTGGGTGACCAGGGCCAACGTCCGGGCCAGCGTACGGCGCGAGATCGTGACGGCGTCGACCCCGTCGAGCAGCACCCGACCCGAGTCGGGCCGCTGCAGCCCGGCGAGCACCCGCAGCAGGCTGGACTTGCCGGATCCGTTCGGCCCGAGCAGCCCGACCAGGCTGCCGGGGGCCGCGTCGAGGGTGACGTCGGCGAGCAGCGGCTTCCCGCGTACCGCCCAGCTGATCTTGTCGGCCCGCAGTCTCATCCCGGCGTCTGCCGACGGCGGATGAGCAGCGCGAACACCGGCACGCCGAGCAGTGCGGTCACCACCCCGACCGGCACTTCCTGCGGCGCGAACACGGTCCGGGCGGCGGTGTCCGCCCAGATCAGGAAGGTGGCGCCGATGACCGCGCAGGCGGGCAGCAGGATCCGGTGCCGGGAACCGACCAGCAGCCGGGCGGCGTGCGGCACGGTCAGCCCGACGAAGCCGATCGCCCCGCTCGCCGCGACCAGCACGGCGGCCAGCAGCGCGGTCACCGTGAACAGCAGCGCGCGTACCCGCACCGGGGAGAAGCCGAGCGACTGCGCGACGTCGGTGCCGAAGGCGAACGCGTCCAACGCGGGCGTGGCCGCCCAGCAGATCAGCACCGCCACGGCGGCGACGGCGGCGGCCAACGCGACCGACGGCCAGCTCGCCATGGTCAGCGAGCCCAGCAGCCAGAAGGTGACGCCCCGGGTCTGCTGCGGCGACGCGGCGGAGACCACGATCAGGCTGGTGATCGCGGCGAAGAGTTGGCCGACGGCGACTCCGGCGAGCAGGATCCGCGACGGTTCGGTCCAGCGTCGGCCGGCCAGGGCCAGCGCGGCGGCGAACGCGGCGACCGCGCCGACGAACGCCCCGCCGGTCAGCGCGGCGGCACCGGCGCCGAGGCCGAAGATCAGCACCGACACCGCGCCGGTCGACGCCCCGGCGGAGATGCCCAGCAGGTAGGGGTCGGCGAGCGGGTTTCGGGTCAGCGCCTGCAGGACCGCGCCGCACACCGCGAGGCCGCCGCCGACCAGGCCGGCGAGCAACACCCGGGGGGTACGCAGGTTCCAGACGATGCTGTCCGGCAGTGGCGGCAGCGGTTCCAGCGGCAGCCCGAGGTGGACGCCGTGGGTGCGGAACACGTCGGCGACGGTCAGGTCGGCGGTGCCGATGGTGGTCGCGCCGGCGACGCTGAGGGCCAGCGCCGCGACGGCGAGGATCAACATCGATCCCCGGGTACGGGTGCCCCGTGCCACCCGCACCCGTGTCCCGTTCCGGAACGGTGTCGTTGGTCGCCGCGACGGTGCGACGGTCATCGCCGGGCGAAGACCACGTAGTCGTCGAGGTACTGCCAGACGGTGCCGACCTCGGCGAACCCGGCGGTGCGCAGGGCCGCGAGGTGGTATTCCAGCGGGGAGTCCGGCTGCTGCGGCCGGTCGGCGAAGCGGCGCTGCCGTTCGGCGACGAGGTCGGCGAGCGCCGAGGTACGGGCGGCTTCGGCGTACCAGGCGTCGTAGCGCAACGCCCCGGCGGCGAACCCGTCCCGCTGGGTCCGTTCGTCGTGGCGCCGCGCGACGGCCTGACGGGTCGGGGCGTCCGGGCCGAACCGCAGGTGGTCGGCGTTGAGCAGGATGCCACCGGGCCGTAGCAGCCCGGCGGCGGCGGTGTAGACGGCGAGCAGTTGCGCCGGGGAGAACCAGTGCAGGGCGGTGGAGCTGAGCACCGCGTCGACGTGGTCGACGCCGAGCCGGCTGGCCCAGTCGTCGCTGACCAGGTCGAGGTCGTGGACGCCTGCCCGGTCGCCGTGGGTGGCCAGGGCCGCGGTGGCGATCCGCAGCAGGATCGGGTCGTAGTCGACCGCGACGCAGCGGGCGTCGGGGAGCGCGGTGAGCACCCGGTCGGAGATGGCACCGGGTCCGCAGGCCAGGTCGAGTACGGTGATCGGGCCGTCGCCGAAGTGCAGCCGCAGCACGTCGAGCATCACCTGGAAGCGGTTCTCCCGGTAGGCGACGTACGCGTTCTGCTGGGTGTCCCACAGGTCGAGCAGCCGACGGGCGTCGGCTGTGGTGAACGTGTCCGTACCGAGGTCGGCCGGGTCCGTGGCGAGGCCGGCGAGGTCGGCGGGGTCGGTTTTCAGGTCGGTCATCAGTCGGTCAGCTCCTTCAGGCCGGCGGCGACCGCCTCGACGGCGGTCACGCTACGAACGGACGGGTCCATCGACGATCCGGAGACGGTGATGAACCGGCCCGCCTTGACCGCGTCGAGTTGCGCCGTGGTCGGGTTTCCGCGCAGGAAGTCGATCTTCGATTGGGCGCTGTCACCGTCACCGCCCCTGGTCAGGTCGGCCAGGACGATCACGTCGGGGTTGCGGGCGGCGATATCTTCCCAGCTCCCGGCCGGCCAGGTCTGGTCGGCGTCGCCGTAGGCGTTGGTCACGCCGAGTCGGGCGCTGATCGCGGCGGGCAGGCCGCCGGAGCCGGCGACGTACGGGGTGGCGGTGCCGGAGTAGTACCAGAGCAGGTCGGTGTCGGCCGACGACTGGCCGGCGGCCGAGGAGGTGGCCGCGTCGAGGCGGGCCCGCTGCTCGGCGACGAGCTGCTCGCCTCGTTCGGCGACGCCGAAGATGGTGGCGATTTCGGTGATCTCGGCGAAGATGCCGTCGAAGTCGACTTCCGCTTCGCCGGTCGCCGGGTCTTCGCAGGCGAACCGGGACAGGTAGGCCGGGATGTCGAGGGCGGCGAGGTCGGCGCGCGCGCCGGCGGCGTCCGGGCCGTACGCGGAGGTGAAGGTGGAGTAGACGAAGTCGGGTGCGGCGTCGAGGACCGCTTCACGGTTGGGGTAGAGGTCTGCGAGCACCGGCACGTCAGCGTAGTCGTCGGCGAGTTCCGGCAGCACCGGGTCGGTCTGATAGCTGGTGCCGATCATGCGGTCGGCCAGACCGAGGCTGAGCAGGATCTCGGTGGCGTTCTGTTCCATGGCGAGCGCGCGCTGCGGGGGCTCGGTGATGGTCAGGGTGGCACCGCAGTTCGTGATCTGGGTGCCGGTGCCGGGTGACGCCGCGTCGTTGCTGGTGTCCCCGTCACCGGGGCTGTCGCTGGCACAGCCGGCCAGGGTGGCCGCCAGCACCAGGGAGAGGCAAGCCGAAACGGTAACGGTTTTCATGTCGGCAAGCTAGCATGACCAATCCGCAGGTCAAAGCGGGGGTACGGGGGTCAGAGCTGGATCACACGGCATGCCTTTCCTTAGGTTGACGATCAACTCGTCACGATTCTGATGTGCGTGCCGGAGCCAGGCATCCCGATAGTCGTCTTCGCCGTCTGTGCCTTCGGCCGGTCAGTCACGGTCCTCCCCTGTCCCGTCGCCAGCCCTCTCCTGCTCGTTACCAGCTCAACGGACCGGACTCGTCGTGGAAGGTCCCGGTGGGACCGTCGGCGTCGAGGGTGGCCCAGCGAACGATGATCCGGGCGCTCTCCGCCGCTGGCCGTCCACCGGCCATGGCGGCCGTCATGTCGGTGGCGGTGAAGCCGGGTTCCACCGCGTTGAATCTGATGCCCGGCTCGGACTTGGCGTACTGGACGGTGAGCATGGTGGCCGCCGCCTTGGACGCCGCGTACAGCGCCGCCGGTATACCGAACTCCGGGCGCTGCGGATTGGTCACCGCCCAGAAGGAACCCATGCTGCTCGACACCGTGACCACCGTGGCGTTCGCGGACTTGCGCAGCAGCGGCAACGCCGCCTCGGTGACACGGTAGATTCCGACCACGTTGGTGTCGAACACCCGCAGGGCCGCCGGCCCGTCGGCGGCGTCGAGTCCGAGGACGCCCGCGTTGTTCACCAGGATGTCGAGGCAGCCCTCGGCCGAGGCGACCACCGTCAGGGCTTCGCGTACCGATGCGTCGTCGGTGACGTCGAGTCGCACGAACCGCGCGCCCAGCGTCGCGGCGGCCCGCTCGCCGCGCTCGATGTCGCGGGCACCCAGGTAGACGGTGTGGCCCAACGCGAGAAGCTGCCGGGCGGTCTCGAAGCCCAGACCCTTGTTGGCACCGGTGACCAGTACGACTGACATGCGTGTCTCCTCCCAGCGGTGGCGGATCCGGTCGGCCCACCTTTTGTACCGATCGGTCGGAGAAACCGTAGCATATTCTGTACCGATCGGTTGGTGAGCCCGGTCACGATCTGTACCGAGCGGTAGAGTGAAGCCATGGGCACTGGGACGCACCCCGCCGGCCGACCGCGCGCCTTCGACGAGGAGGCCGTCCTCGACCGGGCCACGGAGGTCTTCTGGCGGTACGGCTACGAAGGCGCCTCGTTGAGCACGCTCACCACCGCGATGGGCATCAACCGACCCAGCCTGTACGCCGCGTTCGGCAGCAAGGAGCAGTTGTTCCAGCGCGCCCTCGCCCGCTACCAGGACACCCAGCTGGCCGCCGTGCACACCGCGCTCGACCAGCCCACCGCCTACGCCGCGATAGAGGCGTTCCTGCGCGCCAGCGCCGACGGCCTCACCGCCGACAGCCACCCCGCCGGCTGCTTCTCCATCCAGGGCGGCCTGAGCTGCTCGCCGGAGAACACCCGGATCTCCGAGATGCTGGCCGCCGGCCGGGCCGCCACCGAAGCCGCCGTCGCCGAACGGCTGTCCCGCGCGGCCGAGCACGGCGACCTGCCCGAGGACGTGGACGCCCGGGCCCTGGCCCGGTTCGTGATGGCGCTCAGCGAGGGCCACGCCGTCCAAGCGGCGGCCGGTGCCAGCCGCGAGCAACTGCAGGCCTCCGTCGACATCGCGCTGCGCGCCGTCGCCGGGCCACCACGCTGACCGTCGCCGGGCCACCACACTGACCTGTCGCCGGGCGACCACGGCGACCCAGCGGCGCCACGAGGACGAGTCGACGACCGGCGGGAACCTCAGGAAGCGGGGACGAAACGGACCCGGAACAGCGTCGGCCAGTACTTGCCGGTGAGCAGGAACTCGTCGGTGCCGGACACCGCCGCGATCCCGTTCAGCACATCCGTACCGGCCCGCTCGGCACCGGTCAGCAGACCAGCGGCGTCGACCTGCGCGGCCACCTGCCCGGACGACGGATCGATCCGGACGATCCGGTCCGTACGCCAGACGTTGGCCCAGACCGCGCCGCCGACACATTCCAACTCGTTGATGTCACGTAGCGGCCCGCCATCGAGGGTCACCGACACCGTACCGGTGGCCACGAACGTCTCCGGATCCCGGAAGGTGAGCTGGTCGGTGCCGTCACTCATGATCAGCCGGTCGGCGGCGTCGTCGTGGCAGATGCCCCATCCCTCACCCTCGTAGCGCACCTGACGACGCTCAGCGAGGGTCTCCGGATCCCGCTCGTAGGCGATCCCGTCCCGCCAGCTGATCTGCCAGACCCGGTCGTCGAGCACGGTGATGCCCTCACCGAACACGGTGTCCGGCAGGCTCACCCGCTGGCGTACCGCCCCGGTGTCGAGGTCCACGATCCGCAGCTCGGACTCGCCGTACTGGCCGGTGCCCTCGTAGACCACGTCGTCGTCGATCTCCAGCCCCTGGGTGAAGGCACCGGTGTCGTGCGGATAGCGGTCCAGCACCTCGACCCGCAGCCGCTGGGCCGAGCCGACGTCAGCCCGCTCGGGACCCACCGACGGCGCCGACCCGGTCGACCGCGCCGGCTCGGCAGCCGGCGCGGCAGCCGGCTCAGCCGGCGGCTCCGGCGTCGACCCGCAACCGCTGGCCACCACGGCGACAGCCGTCAGCAGCCAGGCCACCCGACTCCACCGCACGCCGCCACCTCCGCCGCCGCCGCCCCTGGCCGGACCCGGCCACGTCGACAAGTCTGACCCATCGCCGGCCCTGCCCCGCGCCCCGGCCCGAGTCACCGCGTGTCGATCACCAGTACCCGGATAGCGCTTCACATCTCGACGACGAACTTCGACCGGGGATGCTCGTCGACGAAGACCCGCATCGCCTCCGCCGCCCGGACCAGCGGAAAGGTCCGCTCGACCTGCGGCACGACCACGGCGGCCTCGATCAACTCGGTCAGTTCACGCAGCGACCGCTGGTCTGGCTTCGCCAGGTACCCACCCAGCCGGTGACCGATGAACGGCGACCAGAGCGTCGCCCCGGCGATCCGGCCCATCGGGCCGAGCCACGGCCCGCCCTTGCCGCCGCACAGCATCAGCGTGCCGCGCGGGGCGAGCGCTCGCCGACAGTCGGCCAGCCGGTGCCGGCCCGCCACGTCGAAGATCAGTTTCCACCGCCGGCCGGTACGGGTGAAGTCGGCGCGGGTGTAGTCGATCACGTCGTCGGCGCCGAGCGAGCGGACTAACTCGACGTTGCGGGTACTGCAGACCGCCGTCACCTGCGCGCCGAGCGCCTTGGCGATCTGCACCGCGAAGGTGCCGACCCCACCGGACGCGCCGTTGATCAATACCCGCTGGCCGGGCTGGACCCGACCGTGGTCGCGCAGCCCCTGCCAGGCGGTGACCCCGGCCACCGGCACGGTCGCCGCCTGGGTGAAGCTGACGGTGGTCGGCTTGTGCCAGGCGCGGGCGGCCGGTACGGCGGCGTACTCGGCGAAGCTGCCGGTCTCGATCTCGGCGTAGACCTCGTCACCGGGGGCGAACCCGGACACCGCCGCGCCGACCGCGACGACGTCGCCGGCGACGTCCCGGCCCCGGATCGTGGTCTTGGGGCGGGACAGGCCGAAGGCGAGTCGGGCGGCGTACGGCTGACCGGTCATCAGCACCATGTCGGCATAGTTGACCGAGGCGGCTCGTACCCGTACCAGCAGGTCTTTGTCCTTGATGGATGGACGCGGCACCGGCCGGACGGTCAGCACGTCGGCGGAGCCGTAGCGGTCCTGGACCGCCGCGAGCATGGTGCCGGCAGCGGCGCCCCGGCCGGTGGTCGGGGCGATCGGGGTGATCGGATCGGCGCTCATTCGACGGTCCGCAGGATCTGCTCGATCGAGTTGGTCCGCGACCGCAGCTCGGACAGATCGGCGGCGACCCGCTGCTGGGCATCGAGGGAGTTCTCGGCGAGCTGCTCGTAGCGGCGGACGAGTTGGCGCATCGCCTCCTCCTGACTGGCCAGCACCTTGGTCTTACGGAACTCGTGCAGGGTGGCCAGGACCACCACGATCAGAAAGACGCCGAGGGCCAGTACGCCGAGGACGAACACGACGTCCGGCCAGGTGGTGCCGCTCTCGGCGGCGAAGACGTACATCAGGACTTCTCCTTGCGGGCGGGACCCGGGTTGGCCGGATCCGGTTCGGTGAGGGTGGCCGTCGCCTGCGCGATCGCGGCCGGGTTCAACTGGAGGTCGAAGTCGACGACCTCGTAGTACTTCATGGCCTTGCCGTCGGCGGACAGCTCCAGGCTGCCGGTGATCAGGCCGGCGGCCTCCAGTCGCTGCAGGTGCATGTGCAGCAGTGGGCGGCTGATGCCGATCTCGCGGGACAGGTGACTGACGTAGTCCCGGCCGGCGGCGAGCCTGGCGACGATCCGCAGTCGCAACGGGTTGGCCAGCGCCGCCAGCTTGTCGACCAGCTCGTCACCGGAGGGCGCAGCCGGGTCCATCGCTCTCCTTCAGGACTTGTCTTTCATGTGTCAGATTATTCTTACACGTGAAAGACTAGCAGAACTAAGCAACCGTTGTCCGCCAGCTTCCACAGGTTTTCCACAGCCCACGGGTTTTCCACAGCTTTATCCACAGGCACGCTGACGGCGGCCGTCCCGGATACGGTTCGCCTAAGGTGGACCCATGGCCAGCATCTCGTGGGCGGATTCCTACCTCGGTCAGCTGCGGTCCCTTGCCGGCAGCCGGACCTTGATGTTCGTCGGTGCCCGCTGCGTGCTGCGCGACGCGACCGACCAGGTGCTGCTGATCCAGCGCTCCGACAACGGGCACTGGGCGCTGCCGGCCGGCGCGATGGAACTCGGCGAGTCGATCGCCGACTGCGCCGCCCGCGAGGTCTTCGAGGAAACCGGGCTACGGGCGGCCGGCGTCACGCCGTTCGCCCTGCACACCAACCCGGACTACACCTTCACCAACATGTACGCCGACACCTACCAGCTGTTCGTCACCTGCTTCCTGGTCGACGGCTTCAGCGGCGACCTGCTGCGGGTGACCGACGAGACCACCGACGCCGGTTTCTTCCCGCCGCAGGCGTTGCCCCGGCCGTTGGCGCCGACGGTGTCGGAGACGCTCGCCGACCTTGCCGCCTTCGAACACTCCGGCCAACTCGTGCTCAAGTAGGCGGCCAGCTCGTGCTCGACTGACCCCTCCGTAGCAGGCCACCCGGTGGTGGCCTGCTACCTGGTCGGCTACCTGGTCGGCGCCCGCCGAACCATCAGATCATCGTCTGTGAGCGGGCTTCCATCTGCGCGGCGGCCTGGTCCTTGGACTCCTCGGACAACTTCGGGCCGCCGTCGGCCGGTTCGAAATTGCCGCGCAGTTCGTCGTCCGGAAGCACCAGGGTGATCACGACCGCGACGATCGCGACGATCCCGGACACCAGGAAGACGGTGTGCAGCGAGTCGACGAAGGCGTACTGGATCGCCGCCCGGACCGGCTCCGGCAGGGCGAGGATGGCCGACGGCTCGTTGATCGAGATCTCGGCCCCGCCGGCCGACGCCACCTGCGCGGCCTGATCCGGCGGCAGTTCACTGATCGCCGACGGCATCCGCTCGGCCAGCTCGCCGGTCAGCCGGGAGTTGAGCACGGCACCGAGGATCGCCACCCCGAACGACCCACCGAGCGAACGGAAGAAGGTCACCGCCGAGGTGCCCGCTCCGAGGTCCCGCATGGAGACCGCGTTCTGTACGGCCAGCACCAGCGACTGCATCGACAGACCGAGTCCGACGCCGATCACCAGCATGCAGACGAAGGCCATCCACAGCGAACTGCGCACCTCCAGCTGGGTGAACAGAAGACTGCCAACGACCAGGGACACCGCCCCGGCGACCGGGAACCACTTGTAGCGGCCGTAGCGGGTCATCGCCCGGCCGGCGACCACCGAGGTGACGATGATGCCGACCATCATCGGCAACATCAGCAGACCACTGCTGGTCGGCGAGGCACCCTTGACGATCTGCAGATAGAGCGGGATAAAAATGATCGAGCCGAACATGACCAGGCCGAGCACGAACCCGGCGGCGTTGGCCAGCGCGAAGGTCGGCAGCCGGAACAGCGTCAACGGCAGGATCGGCTCGGCGACCCGCGACTCCTGCCACAGGAAGAGCGCGGCCAACACGGCACCACCGGCGAAGAGGCCGATGATCACCGGCGAGCTCCAGGCGTATTCGACGCCGCCCCAGCTCAGCGCCAGCAGGATGGCGCTGACCCCGGACACCAGCAGGGCCGCGCCCAGCCAGTCGATGGCGTGCTCGCGCCGCTGGAACGGGATCAGCCGCATCACGTACCAGCAGATGACCATCGCGACGATCGCCAGCGGGACGTTGATGTAGAAGATCCAGCGCCAGTTGGTTTCGGCGAAGTAGCCGCCGACAAGTGGCCCGGTTACCGACGACAAGCCGAAGACCGCGCCGAACAGTCCCTGGTAGCGGCCTCGTTCGCGAGGCGACACGACGTCCGAGATGATGGTGAACGCCAGCGTCATCAGGCCACCGGCGCCGATGCCCTGGATACCTCGGGTGACGATCAGCTGGGTCATGTTCTGCGACATGCCGGCGAGCAGCGAGCCGAGCAGAAACGCCCCGATGGCGAAGAGGAACACCGGTCGGCGGCCGATCAGGTCGGCGGTCTTGCCGTACAGCGGGGTGGAGGCGGTGGACGCCAGCAGGTACGCGGTGACCACCCAGGAGTAGTGGTTGATCCCGCCGAGTTCGCCGACGATCGTGGGCAGCGCCACCCCGACGATCGTCTGGTCGAGCGCGGCGAGCAGCATGCCGGTCATCAGGCTCGCCATCAGCAGCATGATCTGCCGTCGGCTCAGTGCCGGCGCGGCCCGTTCCTCGGTCACCGTCATTGTCGTGTCTCCCCTTCCACCCGCAGACAGCGGTCCGCTGGGTCCGTCCCCCCGTACCGGGTGGTGATCGAGTCGTTGAGCTGGGTCAGGAGCCGAGTGAGTTCGGCCCGCTCGGCGGCCGTCCAGCCGGCCATCAGCACCCGGATCTCGGCCAACCAGATGGCCCGGTTGCGGGCGAACACCTGCTGACCGAGTTCGGTGGGCGCGATGACGCTGGCCCGCCGGTCGGTCGGATCCGGGGTCCGGGTGGCGAGGCCGGCGGCTTCCAGGGCGGCCACTTGGCGGCTGACCGTGGAGATGTCGAGCGCGAGGTCCTCGGCGAGCACGCTGAGTCGGGCGGGTCGGTCGCCGGCGATCCGCACGAGCAGGGTGTACGCCGCCCGCTCCAGCGGAGGATCGAAGCGGATCCGCTGGTAGAACAGGTGCAGCGAGCGGTAGAACGTGCCGAACTGTTTGCCGACCGCGATCAGTTCGGCGTCGTCGGCGTCCGGCTCCCGGGCTGGCTGCACCGTCACTCCCACTCGTACCACCGATTTGTTTGCTTGCTACAAGCATTCTAAACAGGTCGGACGGGGATCCGGTCGGGATTACGTGTGATGCGAACCATGCCCGACCGGGCGAGTAGTCACCGGGCCAGTACCCAAAGCGAGGCAGTCTCAACGTTTGACCCGCGCCCGCCGGGGCACCCCGCAGCACATGCGGCAGTCGGTCATCGACAAACGGCACGTCGCCGGACTCATCAACCGGTGGACGGGACAACCCGCCCTCGTCGTCGGCGACGCCATACTCGACGAGTGGCGGTTCGCCACCTCGGCCCGGCTCTGCCGAGAGGCACCCGCCCCGGTGCTGGCCCTCGACCGGCGGCAACTCGCCGCCGGAGGCGCCGCCAACACCGCCGTCAACCTGGCCGCGCTGGGGGCCCGCCCGCTGCTGGTCGCGCCGATCGGCACCGATCCGACCGGCGACCAGATGGCCCGGTGCCTGCACCGCGCCGGCGTACAGGACCGGATGGTCGCCCAGCCCGGCGGCCGCACCCCGGTCAAGCGCCGTCTACTGGCGGCCCAGCAGATCCTGGTACGCGAAGACGAAGGCGGACCGACCGGGCCGGTCGACCCGGAACAGGCGCGGCGGCTCGTGGCCGCGATCGTCACCGCCACCGACGAGATCGAACAGGCCGGCGGTGTTCGAGCACCGGATCGCCGTCCGATGCTGGTCATCTGCGACTACGGCCTGGGCGGGCTGCCGGACCCGGTCCGCGACTGGTTGATCGTGCATCGCGACCGCTACGGCACGGTCGCGCTGGACGCTCATGACCTGCGCAGATGGATCGGACTCCGGCCCACGCTGATCACACCGAGCATCGCCGAGGCGCTCGACGCCGTCGGTGAGCTCGATCCTGGTCCGGTCCGTACTGATCCAGGCCAGGGTGATCCGAGCGACGAAGAACAGTCCGGCGCGGCGGACAGCGGCGGAGCGCGGACCGCCAGCGCCCGGCGGATCATGCCCCTACTCCGTGCCGCCATCGATGCCCGGCTCGTGGCGGTGACCCTCGACGTGGACGGCAGCCTGCTCGGCGACGACAGCGGAACCATCCACCACAGCCGTACCGAGCCGGTCCCGGCCAGCCACGCGGTCGGTGCCGGCGACGCCTACCTGGCCGCGCTCACCCTGGCCGTGGTCGCCGGCGGCGACCTCGCGGTCGCCGCCGACACCGCGCAACTCGCCGCCGCGCTGACCGTCACCGGCACCGGCACCTGCGTGTGCCACCGGGAAACGCTGCTCAGCGCGCTCCCCGACCCGTCCGACGGTATCGGCCAGACCGGCGGTATCGACCAGACCGGCGGCATCGACCAGACCGGCGGCATCGACCAGACCGGCGGCATCGACCAGACCGACCTGGTCGAGCAGGTCCGTCGGCGGCGGGCCGCCGGAGCCCGGGTCGTGTTCACCAACGGCTGCTTCGACGTGCTGCACCGGGGCCACGTCGGCTATCTCGCGGAGGCCGCCGCCCTCGGCGACCTGCTGATCGTCGCGGTCAACTCCGACGACAGCGTACGGCGGCTGAAGGGCCCGGACCGGCCGGTCAACCCGGTCGAGGACCGGGTCGCCGTACTCGCCGCGCTCTCCTGCGTCGACCACGTCGTGGTCTTCGAGGAGAACTCGCCGGCGCGGCTGATCGAGCGGATCCGCCCGGACGTGTACGTCAAAGGCGGCGACTACCCGCCGGACATGGTGCCCGAGGCGCCGCTGGTACGCCGGCTCGGTGGCGAAGTCCGCACCCTCGGGTACGTGGCGGACCGGTCCACCTCGGCGATCATCGACCGGATCCGCTCCGAACTGGCCGGTCCGATTGCCGAGCCGGCGGAGGTGGCCCATCCGGCGGAGGTGGCCCAGCCGGCGGGGGTGGCCCAGCCGGTGCGAACCACCCCGCGTTACGCCCGGCGGAGCATTTGACATCTCCCCTGCTGAAGCAGCGAAATTCGACCCTCACGGGTTGAGGATCCACGGAAGGCATTTGATGAGCCGACCCTTGTCGCCGGGTGACCCGGACGAGTTCCGCCAACACCGTCTGCTCGACGTCCTCATCCCCACCCGCAACCGCCCGGCCGAGCTGGCCACCACCCTGTCCGGGCTGGCCGCGCAGCCGGGACCCGCCGGGTTCGGCGTCGTCGTCAGCGACCAGTCCGACGCCGGACCGGCCTGGGCCGAACCGGCCGCCGCCACCATGGTCCGGGCGCTGCGCCACCATGGTCACCCGGTGCTGCTCACCCGACGGCTGCCCCGGCGCGGTCTGGCCGAACACCGGTCGTACCTGCTCAGCCTCTCCACCGCGCGGCTGGTGCTGCTGCTCGACGACGACGTCTGGCTGGAGCCGGGAACGATCCAGCGGCTGGTTACCGCCCTCGACGAGTTGCGCTGCGGGTTCGTCGGCAACGCCGTACACGGGTTGTCCTATCTAGACGACGTACGGCCGGACGACCAGGCCGCCTACGTCGAGTGGACCGGCCGACCGGTACCGGAGGAGATCCGGCCGGGCACCACACAGTGGCAGCGGGCCCGAGTCCATTCCGCCGCCAACCTGCTGCACGTCACCGACCGACTCGGCCTCGCGGCCGGCGAATGGCGGGCGTACCGCATCTCCTGGATCGGTGGCTGCGTGCTGTTCGACCGGGCCAAGCTGAGCGCCGCCGGCGGATTCGACTTCTGGCCGCGGATGCCGCCGGACCATCAGGGCGAGGATGTCGCCGCCCAGCTGGCGGTGATCCGCCGCTACGGCGGCGCCGGCATCGTGCCCAGCGGCGCCTACCACCTGGAGTCACCGACCACCGTCACCCACCGGCGGGTCGAATGCTGGCAGCTGCTCCTCGACGAGCAGGACGCCGCAGCAGCGACCGACGCCGGAGCGGACGAAGAAGCGACCGACGCCGGAGCGACCGGTTGCGCAGCGGACGACAGCCACCTTGACTGGCGGCTACCACTGCGGCTGCCGCAGAAGGAGATGAGACCGTGACGACGGTATGGCTGCAACGGCAAGCGACCACCTGGCAACTCGACGTCGCGGTGCTGCGTACGGTGGTGGAGCACCTGCCGGCCGGTGAGGCCGCGCTGCTGGTCGACGCACTGCCGCCACTGCTGACCATGGCCGTACGACCGGATCCGGACGCGACCCGCGACCGGACCATCAACCCGGACCCCGACGCCACGACGGATACCTCGACATCGTCGACGCTCGGCGCGACCCGGCTGATCCACGAGGTACGTCGGCGGACCGGCCTGCACGAGTTGGACGCCGAGACGGTGCGCCGCGATGTCGTCGCCACCCTGGAGCGGATCACCGGACTCGTCCCGGCCGGGGTGCTCTACCGGGTGCAGCTACCGCTCGGCGACGACGTACGCGAACTGTTTCCGCAGCCGGTCCGGTTGCGCGCCGTCGGAACCGGTTAGCTCCGCGACCGCCTCCAGCACCTCGGCCACCGGTACGTCGGTGACGAACGACTCCCGGTGCCCGCAACCGGTGCCGCCGCCGCGAGCCGGGAACCCGACCCGACTGCAGTCCAGCCCACACACCGGGCAGTACACGGTGAACGCGGCCAGCGGCCGGTGCCGGCCACGTAGCGGCGGGGCACCGTTGAGCAGGTTGCCGATCCAGTAGATGCCGACCGTCGGGGTCCCGACCGCCGCCGCCAGGTGCAGCGGGCCGGTGTCGTTCGACACCACGGCGGCGCAGCCGGCGAGCAGTCCGGCCAGGCCGCCGAGGCTGAGCTGATCGACCACCGTACGCACCGGTCCCGCCGCCGCCCGGCTGACCTGTTCGACCACGTCCCGTTCCGCGCCGATCCCGGTGACCAGCACCTCGAATCCCTGACTGGTCAACACGTCGGCGACGGCCGCGAACCGGTCGGCCGGCCAGCGTCGCCGGGGATCGCTGGCTCCCGGATGCAGCACCACCCGGGGCCGGTCGGCGGGTCCGAGCACCCGGTCGGCTTCGGCACGGTCGGCGTTGGTGACCGGCACCGACGGCATCACCGTCACCGGATCGGCACCGACCAGCGCCGCGACCTCCAGGTAGCGGAACACTTCGGGCTGGTAGAAGACGTACCGGATCCAGCGGTCCAGCGGTGGCGCGTCGACCGCTCGCAGGCCGGCGGTCACCCGGGCACCGAGCGCCGCGACCAGCGGATTGCTGTTGCGGCCACCGCCGTGCAGTTGCAGCGCCAGGTCGAACTCCTCGCGCCGGGCCGCCGCCAGGAAGCTGGTCATCGCCGAACCACCGTCGTTCCGATCATCGGCTGCGCCAGCTTCGTCGGCCTCGTCGGCCTCGTCGGCTTCCGGGGCCCGGATCCCGTCGGCGGCCGGCACCACCAAGACCCGGTCCACCAAACCCGGTCGGTCGGCGACCGCCCGTCCGGCCAGCCAGCGGGCATGCCAGGGCGCGCCGAGCAGCACCAGCTCCGCCTGCGGGTACGCGGCCCGCAACGCGGTCAGGGCGGGCAGGGCGAAAATGAAGTCGCCGAGGGCGTTGGCACGCAACACCGCGATCCGCCGTACGTCGGGCACCCGGTCTTCACCCGCCTTGCCGGTGCCGTTCTCGGTGCCGTCCTGGGTGTCGAGCCGGTACGGGCTCATCGCGCCGTACTGGCCTGCTGCCGCTGTATGTCGGCCTCGGTGACGTACGGATGGTGCAGCTCCCGGTCGACCGCCGGGTCGATCTCCTCGGCGCCGATCCCGGCCCCGTCGGTCGTGACCTGGGCACGCCGGGCGCTGTCCGGGCGAGCGGCGGCGGAACCCGCCGCCGGCTGGTGGTACTGCGGCCGGCCGACGGTGATCGACCGGCGGCCACCCGGTTCGGCTCGCGGCATGTCGACGGTGAGCAGCCCATGGTCCATGACCGCGTCCATCCGCTGGACGTCCACCCCGCTGGGCAGCCGCAACCGGTATTCGAAGCCCCGCTCGGTCGATCCGGAATCCGGCATCCCGTGATCGGTGTTGACTTCCTGCTCGGATCGGGCCCGGATGCACAGGTCCGCCCCGTCGACCTCGACCGCGACCTCCTCGGGGGCCACGCCGGGCAGCCGGGCGATCACCCGCCAGCCGTCGTCGGTGTCCTCCACCTCGACGTCGGTCTGGCCTCCGTCACCGCCGAAGGTCCGGCTCAGCTCCGACCACAGCGACTGCAGGTTACCGATCGGATCCCAGCCACGGTCCTGCATCTGGTCGCGAGGTTGGCTCATCGGGGCACCTCCCGTACGGTCCGCGCCGGGCGGGACGGTCGACCCACCCGGTCACTTGGGCAGCATCCCGCCGCGTACCCGCAGACCACCTCGGCAAACGCGGCCGATCCGGCCGAGAAACCGCATGGCCGGCATCAGCGACTGGATCTCCTCAACCAGCCGACGATGTCAGCGTTACGGTCGTGCCGGCTCGGCGCTGACGACGGCGCGGCCGGAACCCCTTGAACGTCGGCAATGCCCTACGGCGGTGGGAAGAACATGCCTTGGGCGGTCACTGGCGGACTGGCCGCCGACTCGTTGCCGGCGGCGTCGACAGCGACCACCGTGTACGTGTGCCAGGTCGCCCCGCCCACCCCCAGCGTCAGCTGGGTCCCGTCGGTCGCGCCGACAACGGTCGCGCCCTCGTACACCCGGTAGCCGATGGCAGGCTCGCCTCCGGTGGAGGCGGACCACGTCAGGGTGAGCCGAGCGTCGGTGGGCCAGTTGCCGGGGGCGTTACCGGTCACCTCGAGCGACGCCGGTGCCGCCGGCCGGGCGGTGGGACCGGGTGCGGTGGTGACCGGCACCGGGGCGGAGCGTGGGGTCTCGCCGCAGGACTGGGGGAGGGTCGCGCTGACCCGGTAGACATGCCGGGACGCGGACCGCAGCCCGGAGACGACCGTATCCGGGTAGCGCGAGGTGGCGACAGCCGTCTCACCGTCCCAGACGGTGTACGAGGTGGCGGTGGCGTCGAAGGTCCAGCCGAGCCGCACCGACGACGGGGAGAGCACGGTCGCCGTCAGCCCGACCGGCTGGGGCGGGCTGCTCAGGCAGGTCTCGGTCCCCGCCGACACCGCCGGGCTGTGCGTCGACTCGTTGCCGGCGGAATCGAGCGCGGCGATGGTGAAGCGGTGCCAGGTGGCGTGGAAGAGCCGCTGGACGGTGGCCGTGGTGCCGACGCTGACGGCGACCCGGGTGCCGCCGTCGTAAACCGCGTACCGGTCCGGCGGCGGTCCGGCCGGCGCGGTCCAGGCCAGACTGATCGTGGTGTCGGTGCGGCCGGTGACAGTGAGGCCGGCAGGCGGGGCGGGCCGCGCGGAATCGCCGGCGGCGGTCGTGGCGATGGTCGAGCCGACCGGTTCGGTAGATCCGGGACCGCATTGGTTGAACCGGTGGAGCCCGATCTGGTGATCGGTTGCGGGCGCCAGACCGCCGACCCGGGCGCTGGTCAGGGACGTCCAGCCCAGACTGACGCCGTCGACCCGCAGTTCCAGTTCGCCGCCGAGCGGGTGCCGGGGCCAGGAGAGCGAGACCGCCGACGCGGTGACGGCGGTGACGGTGATCGGCAGGGTCGTGGTCGGCAGGCACTCCGGGTTGACCCCGGAGAGCCAGGAGCGGCCGGTCACCGGGTCGGTCGGCGCCGACTCCCGCCCGTGCCGGTCGACGGCGGTGACGGTGTACGCGTGCGACGAGCCGAAGGGCACGTTCATCATCGTCGACGTGGTGCTGGTGCGGGCGACCACGTCTCCGCCCTCGTACACCCGGAAGGAGTGGACCCGTGGCCCGGTGGGCGGTTGCTGCCAGGTCAGGCTGATCGCGGTGCCGTTGGTGCTGGCCCAGAGCGCGGTCGGGGTCATTGGGCCAGTCGGTCCGCCGTACCGTGCGGCGACGGGGGACGCGCCGAGCGCGGTGACGGCGATGAGTGCGGTGCTGGTCAGCGCGGCGGCGCCGCGCCAGTGAGATGGGGTACGCACGGCTGTCCCTCCACTGACACCAACCAGTTATCGATTTCTATCGATCTCGTCTAGAAAACCGGTGCGTCGACGCCATGTCAAGCGTGGGTGGGCCGCAGTCACCCCCGCAAGGTCCGACGGGTACGCACCGGGCGGCTCGCGAAGGTGCGCGCAGCCGGCACACGTTTGTGCGGCTTTTCGGGGGATTCAAACTACATCGACAAATATCAGGCCCTGACCAGCAGACCTGCTGGTCAGGGCCGCTCACTGAGCCGCCTGACGGAATCGAACCGTCGACCGACGTGTCGGCGGCCAGTGAATACTGGCTCTGGCACGGTCTCGATGATCGTGGGCGGTCGATGGTAGACCATGCTTTGTGCCATAGTGGAGCTTCTCGGCGTCCTGTTCCCGCACCTGTCCGGGCTGCGGGCCAAAGGACCGACGGTGCGGGTGCACGCCGGGGCCAGCCGCGTCGCGGCGAGGTGCCCGGACTGTTCGACGGTGTCACGGCGGGTGCACAGCCGGTACGAGCGACGGCTGCTCGAGCTCCGGTCGCCGGGCGTGAGACCGCACTGCACCTGCGGGTGCGGCGGTTCTTCTGCACCCTGGTCGACTGCGCACGCCGGATCTTCGCCGAGCAGATCGACGGGGTGACCGTGCGCCATGGCCGGTTCAGCCCGTTGGCGCGGCAAGGGATGGAGGCGGTCGCTTTGGCATTGGGCGGGCAGGCCGGCGCCCGACTGACCGACCGGCTCGGGCCCTACGTGGGCCGGATGACGTTGCTGCGGCTTGTCCGCGCCCTGCCCGAGCCACCTGTTCCCGCGCTAACAGTGTTGGGCGTGGATGACTTCGCCTGGCGGCGCGGCCACACCTACGGGACCGCGCTGGTCGACATGGTCAGCCGCCGGGTGATCAAGGTGCTCGATGACCGGTCCGCCGGCATCCTGGCCGCCTGGCTCGACGCGCATCCCGGTGTGGAGGGTGATCTGTCGGGACCGGGCTGGCTGCTACGCCGAAGGCGCCGCCCGCAGCGCACCCGCCGCCGTCCAGGTCGCAGACAGGTGGCACTTGTTGCACAACCTGTCCGATGCGGTGAACAAGGCGGTCGGCCATCACCGCCGCTGCCTGCAGCCGCCGCTCGAACCGCCAGCCCCGGCCGACCCGACACCGGCGACCCAGCCGGCGCCGGAATGGCTAGCCAGCAACGCACCCGGACCCGGCACGCCGACGTCCACGCCCTGCGCGAGCAGGGCGTCGGTGTCTACACGATCGCCCGCAGGCTCGGCCTGGACCCCAAGACCGTGCGCCGCTACGCCGACGCCGCCCCGAGGACCTGCTCGGTCCGAACGGCACCGCCCGGGACAGCATCCTCGACCCGTTCAAGCCCTACCTGCACCAACGCATCGCCGAAGGTGCGGTCGGCACGAACCAACTCTTGGCCGAGATCCGGGATCGCGGCTACAAGGGTGCAGAGCGGACACTGCGCCGCTGGCTGATCAGCGTCCGGGGTCGCGACACGCCAGCGCGCCCGTGCCACCGGCGCCGCCGTCGACCCGGGACATCACCGGCCTGGATCATGCGCCGATGGACAAGCTCACCGACGAACACCAAGCAGAACTCGAGCGTCTGTGCGGTCTCTGCCCTGATCTGGCCGTCATCCGCGACCTGGCCCGCGCGGTCAGGTCAGTTGGGACAGGAACTTTTCCATTTCCGTGCCGACAGCGCCCAGGGCCTCGGTGTAAGCCCGCAGCGGTCCAAGCGGCCGCAAGTCATGGTCGGCGCCTTCGATGGACAGGACCGTCTTGCCCGTCCGCGCCGCAGCGTCAGAAACCCAGGTCCGATCTCGGGTACCTCCGACGAGCAAGGCTGGCGCCGGGTTACGGGCGATCGCCTTGGTCACTGCATCGTCGTACAGAAGTGGCGTCAGCCAGATCGCCGGCAGTTGCCGCTCAGCCGCCAAACCGGCGGCGTATGTTCCGAGCGACTTGCCGATGATCACAGGTCGCATGCCGGGCTCCGCATCGGCGAGCCGGTGCAGTGCCGCCGAGACGTGCACTCTGACGAAAGGCTCAGGCCCGATGTCCAGCAGCCCGTCTGGCACGGTCCACGTGATGGTCTCGATGGTGGCGCCGAGATCGGTGAGCGCTTCGCCTGCGAGGTGGAGCAACGGCGCCTGCGGGCCGTAACCGCGTCCTGGGACGATAATTCCAGCGGTCATCCGGAGACTGTAGCCGTTTTGCGCCGTTAGCAGGCCTGCTGCACCTGTACGCAGGCAATGGTCCGCCTACCTCCCCAGGGCGGTGACGCGCCGCCGCACGTAAAGACATCCGACAAAACTGGATCATGACCACCGCAGGTACTCGCGTCCAGAGCAGGGCGGGCCTTTCGGCAGGCGAGGGTCTGACTGCGGGTGCCGAACCAGGGCACACTGTCATCGATGCAGATCGTTGACCACGGGCGCTCACCTAGATCGGCATCGGTACTCTTAGGACATGACGGGATACTCCGGTGCGGCTCCAGGGTTTCGCGAGCTTTCCGCATTGACCATCAGCAAGATCTCCGTGGGGCCTGGTGACAACAACTGCTACCTGCTGCGCTGTCGATCGACCGGCAAGCAGCTCATGATCGACGCGGCCAACGAGCCGGAAGTTCTGCTCGACTTCTGCGACCGTCGCCTCGACGCAGTCGTAACCACGCACCAACATTGGGATCACTGGGAGCACGCGCTTGCCGCAGTGGTCGATGCCACTGGCGCTACGACCTACACCGGAGAGCCCGACGCACCGGCTATCGCTGTCCCCACAGACGTTCTGCTGCATGACGGCGACGTCATCACCTGCGGCGCGTTCGAGTTGCGGGTGATCCGGCTGACCGGTCACACTCCTGGCGGCGTCGCATTGCTGTTTGACGACCCGGACGGCCATCCCCATCTGTTCACCGGTGACTCGCTGTTCCCCGGCGGGGTGGGAAACACCTTCGGTGATCCCGACGCCTTCACCACCCTGTTCCAGGACGTCGAGGGCAAGATCTTCGACAAGTTGCCGGACGACACCTGGGTTTATCCGGGACACGGTGCAGACACCACGCTCGGCGCTGAGCGGCCGTCGCTCCCCGAATGGCGGTCGCGCGGCTGGTAGACGCTGGAGAGCTTCAAAGGCGGAGGCGACGCGGGGGTAGCCGGCAAGGGAACGAACGGGGACCGTTCGACAGATCCTCCGCGCGGCGGGCGTAGGACTGTATCTGTCGGGGGCGTGGTAGATGAACTTCAAAGTGCTCGGCAACCTGGAGGTATGGGCGTCCGCGCGCCGGCTCCCCGCGCTCCCGCCCCGGCAGGAGCGTTTCCTTGCGCGCTTACTGCTGAGCCCGAACACCCTCGTGTCGATCGGTGCGCTTACCGAGGCACTCTGGGACGGCGAACCGCCCGCCTCCGCAGAACGACAGGTGCAGAACACAGCGTCACAGTTGCGGCAGGCGTGGCTGGGCGCCGGGGTGGCCGCGGCTAAAGAGGTCCTTCGTACCGCCCGGGCCGGCTACTCCCTCGACGTGGACCTGGACCAGATCGACCTGTACCTCTTCCGCGACATGGTCGCCCAAGCCAGCGCGCTCGCCGAGGCCAGTGATCTGCAAACGGCCGTCGCGAGATTACGGCAAGCGCTGGGACTGTGGCGTGCTCCTGCCTTCGCCGGCATCGACAGCCGGGTCATCCAGGGGAACGCGCTGCTCATCAACGAGGAGCGGCCCGCAGCCTGGGAACACTGCATGCGCTTGGAGCTGCAGGCCGGCCTACACGGTCGGGTGGTGACGGAGCTTGCCGCGCTCGTCGCCGAGTTCCCGTTCCGCGAGCAGCTCACCGGGCTGTTCATGGCAGCGCTGTACCGCACAGGCCGGCAGACGGACGCGCTGCATGCCTACCAGAAAGTGCGCACCCTGCTGAATGACGAGCTGGGCATCGACCCTGGCCCAGAGCTGCAGGAACTACACAGACGCATTCTGCAGAACGACCCGGCCTTGTTGGGCCCCGCGGCGTACGAGACGGTGGCGGCCGTTCCGCCGCCGGTCCTCTCCGCCGCCATGCCGCCGGTACCGAGGCAGATTCCTCCACCAGACGGCTCCTTCACAGGCCGGCACGACGCGCTGACACTGCTCGAGCAGCACTGCGGGCAGGCGCAGGTGCTCGTGGTGGCCGGCGCGGCGGGCATGGGCAAGACTTCACTCGTCGCGCGGTGGGCCCACCAGGCCCAGGAGCGCTTCCCGGACGGTCACATATTCCTCGACCTCCGCGGGCACAGCACGGATGCCAGCCGATCGCCGGGCGGCGTGCTCGCGCACATCCTGGAGAGCCTGAACCTGCCGCCGCAGAAGATACCCGCCACGCTGGAGAGACGGATCGCCCTGTACCGCTCGGCCATCGCCGACAAGAAGGCACTCATCGTCCTCGACAACGCTGGCACCATCGATCAGGTGTTGCCGGCCGTCCCGCCCGGCGGCGGCTCGCAACTGGTCGTGACCAGCCGTAACAACATGGCGGCACTGCACACCCATTTGGCCGTCAAGGGCCTCGCGTTGGAAGGACTGAGCCGCGAAGAGAGCCGGTCGGTTCTCCTCGGCGCCACCGAGCCGGCGTCGGCGGCCGCCGTTCGGGCATTGGAACGCCTGCTCGATCTGTGCGGTGGGATGCCGCTGGCCTTGCGGATCCTCGCCGCGCGGTTGGTGGCGGAGACGTCCCTGACGGTCGAGGGCCTGGCTGCCGATCTCTCCCGGGGAGGTGCGTCGCTCGACGGGTTCGCGATCGACGGCGACGCGCGCAGTGTCCGCTCAGTGCTGGCGAACGCCTACGCGACCCTGTCAGCCGACGACGCCCGGCTCTTTCGCCTGCTCGCGGTCCACCCCGGCCGGCGGATGCGGCCGGAGCTGGTAGCGGCGCTCGCGGCGCTCCCGCTGTCTGTCGTGCAGCGAAGCCTCGACAACATGATCGCGCTGCACCTGGTCACCGAGACCGGCAATCGTTACCTGACTATGCATGACCTGGTCCGGTCCTTCGCCGCGGAGTGTCTCGAGGCGCGCGCCGGCGATGACCGGCCGGACCAGGCTGTAGATCGTCTCTTGGGCTGGTACCTGTCCGTGGCTGCTATGGCCAACGGCACGCTGCGGCCAGACCGTGACGCCTTCGCCGACTCGACCGCGCGGGTGGAGACGTTCATCGAGCCGTTCGCCGAGGACGTCGACGCCATCAGCTTCCTCGAGGAGGAGAGCGAGAACCTGGCGCCGATCACCACTGTCGCGGTCCGCCACGACATCGACCGGGCGGTAGAGCTGATCTACCACCTGCACAGCTACTTCGTGCGGTCAGGCTTCTCAACCGCCGACGTGGACGCTTGGATGCGGTGTGGGGCCGACGCCCACCGAATCGACCGGCCGCTCGTGCGCGCCCACCTCTACCATGCCCTTGGCGGCGCGCTCGCCGTCACTCATGACCTCGACGCCGCGGCCGGGCACCTGCGTCTGGCCACCGAGTTCTACGAGCGGGAAGGACACCCGGGCGGCGCGGCCGGCTCCCTGCTCGGCCTCGGCTTCGTCTACGAGACACAAGGTCGATACCGCGACGCGCTGACCGAGTACGAGCGGGCACTGCAACTTGCCCAGGCTGCGCAGAACACGACTCTCGTCGTGCACTCCCTCAACAACTCCGCCGACGCGCTGGTCGCCCTAGACGACATCGACGCCGGGCTCGAGCGATTGAAGACCGGGCGCGAGCTTGCTGGGCAAGGCGGCCTGCGGCACCACGAGGCCGCGATTCTGAGCAGCATCGGCGCGCTGTTCGTTCGCAAGCGCGCCTATGCCGAAGCGTTGGAGTACCTGCATGAGGGACTCGCCCTGATGCGGCGATCCGGCTTCCGTACCGCCGAGGCGGACACCCTAGTCCGTATTGGTCATGCGGTCCTGGGCTCCGGCAACCGCACCGACGCTGTCGCGTGGTTCCGGCAGGCGCAGAAGGTCTACCGCCAGAACAACGACGCCACAGGCGAGGCAGACATGGCGCGACTGATCGGCGACCTGGCCGACAGCCCTCAGACGGCGTGAATCTCGCACCTGGGCGACTCCGACGCAGTTGCTGCCTCCTGGATAAACGTTGTTTCCCCAGCTCAACGGCGGTGGATGAAAGTTGGATGACGGTGCGATGCAAGCTCCGTGGAAGCTGATCGCAGCCGGAGCGAAGGGATCAGTACGCAGGGTACGGGGGTCGTGATCCGCTCATCACCGGCGCAACTGAAGGGAGAGCCAGCATGGAGCAGGTCGCGGAGATCATCGAGGTCATCGAGACCCTCGAAGAGACCGACGAGGGCTTGGACGCCCTGGCGTCCGTGCAGGCCGGAGAGACCTGGGTCTGACCGGTCAGACCCGGGAACGCGCACGCCACGACGATAACGGGAAGGAGGAACCCACAATGGAGCAGGTTGCGGAGATCATCGAGGTCATCGAGACCCTCGAGGAGACCGAGGACGGGCTGGACGCCCTGGCGTCCGTGCAGGCGGGCGAGACCTGGGCCTGATCGGTAACCGATCAGGTTCCTACCTTGGCGCCCGGCCCTTCACAGGGCCGGGCGCCCCTCTGCCGTCAAGGGAGCGCTCAAACAATGGTCGCTGACCACTACCTCGCCGAGGCCGCCAAGCTACGCGCAGCGGCCGAACAGGCTGCAGTCAAATATGGTCCCTCGTCGCAGGCGGTCGTCTTCCTCAAGTACGAGGAACTAATCCGGCTGTGGCACGCGCACGCGCACACCGGCCCCACTCCCCCACTGTGCGACCGCCTGGCCCGGGCTGCGGAAGACATCCGCGCCGCCTACGCGCGGGAACTGACCGTTCGCCATGACCATCCCACCCGGGTGGTGAACCGAGAGCCACGGGTCATCGAGTTCGACCGCGCCGTGTTCGAAGACCGCTATGCCGTCGCAGCCCGCACCGCAGTCGAGCAGACCTGGCGAGTCCGCTCCGCCGAGGTTCCGGACGGCTTCGCCAGCGGCGCACCGCACATGTTCGTGATCGACGACCGAGGAGAGCTGCTCATCTGGCGACGCAAGTTCAGCTTCCGTGAACTCATCTTCGGTCGAGCGAAGTCGCAGGTCGAGGGTGTTCCCGTGGCCCACCCCATGCTGGTGCCCGACCGGCTGCGCGTTCGCACAGCCGGCGAGATCGTGCTGATCGGAGGTCCACGGGTGCATGCGGTGGTGGCGAACACCAAGTCCGGCCACTTCCGGCCACCACCGTCGACGGGCGCCGTAGTGCGGGAGACATGTGCCCAATTGTTCGCGATCACGACTGACCGGGTCGACGTCTTCACCGTAGGTGGACTCTCCGACCAGGAATACGCCGGCTCGACTCATCGACTCGCAGGAGTGAGCTCATGACGGCACCGGAGCGCATCCTGCAAATCCCGCGGGTCGGTGTAGAGCACGAATACCGGTGGGTGATGCCCGCGACGTCGCTGGCCGACGCCGCCTCGCGCGACGAACTGCGTCACCGACTGATCCAGTTCTCCGGGCTGCGGCTGGCGGACCAGACAACGATCCTGCAGCACACCCTGTGCCTCGACGACGCGCAGTGGTCGCTGTCGGCAGCCAACTGCTCCCTCACCGCGCTGGTGAACCGGGGCCAAGGCCCCTCCTGGCTGGTGGCGAAGGAAACCATCCAATGGGTCGACGGTCGCCGCGACGTGCTGGAGATGACCGAGTACGTAGCGGACATGAGGACCCTGTCCAGCGCCGACGTGCTCGCCGGACGGCCGGGGCAGCACCTGTCGCGAAGGGTCCACACCCTCAGTGACATCCGAGTGTTCGGATACCTAGCCCAGCGGCGCACCAAGGCCGCTCTGCTCACCGATCAGCTGACGACGCTCGCCCTCAGCTGCGATGCCGTCGAACTGCGGGACGCCACATCAAAGCTCGTGAACACCTTCGCGGTCGTGGAAGTCGAGGTGAACCAGGCGAGCCGCATCGACCTGGACGTGCTGGACGGCGTGGCCGACAAGTTCTCTGCTCACTTCGGTCGTCCGCCCGCGCAGACGACGAAGCCGCAGCTCGCCGCTGCCAGCCTCGGATGGAGCGGGTCACGTGACAACTGACAGCCCCCCAGTCACTACCGAAGCCCCCGCGCACACGCCCGGACCATGGCAGGCATGGCGCCTCCTGCTGCTCGCGAACGCATGCTCCCTGATCGGCAACTACGTCCAAAACCTCGCCCTTCCGCTGTGGGTGCTGGCAGTGACCGGGTCATACACAGCAGCCGGCATCACCTTCGCCGTCGGCACCCTGCCGGTGGTCGTCTGTGCGCCCCTCGCCGGCCGGATCGTCGACCGGTTCAACCGGCGGCTGGTCTTCATCACCTGCGAGTTGCTCTGCGCGCTTCTGGTATTGGTCCTCATCTGGGCGGTACGCGCCGAGAACCTCACCGTCGTCTACATCGTCGTGGCGCTCCTCAAGGCGGTGGGCAGCGCATCCATTCCCGCCGTGCAAGCAATGCTCAAGGAGCGGTTGGCCGGCGACGACGTCCGACCGGTGATCGCCTTGTTCGAGGTCGTCTTCGGCGCGACCATGAGCCTCGGCCCGCTGATCGGCGCCGCGCTCTCCGCCGGGGTCGGCATCGGAGCAGCGTTGTGGGTCAACCTCGCCTCGTTCGTCGTGGCGGGACTCCTGGCGACCTTGCTGCGTCCGTCACCGACCGAGACCGCGCGTCGCACGGCGGCGCCCACGGGTGACCGGCCGGCGACACGGCTGGAGCCCGTGCGATGGAGGGCTATCGACCCGAAACTACGCCGGGTCGCGCTCGCCGAGGCGGCGTACTTCCTATTCCTCGGCTCGGAGGTAGTCATCGCCCTGGCGGTGTTCGAGCAATCGGTCGGCATCGCGGCGGCCGCCGTGTACCAGACGTTGGCCGGCATCGGCTGGATCGCCGCCTCCTCGTTGATCGTGCGTCGATCCACACGCCAACCACTCGTACTGTGGGCGGGGGCGGCGGTGTCCGCCGTGGCAGCCGCCGCACTCGTCCTCAGCGGCCAATCCTGGAGCTGGGCCGCGGTTGTCGTGGTGGGCCTTCTCGGCGGCGCCGGCAACGTGATGATCGCCGGCGCAGCGACCGTGGTCTACCAGTCATTGACGTCCAACGACGTCATCGGCCGTGTCTTCGCGTTCCGCCGCGCGGTGCTGAACCTCCTGATGACCGTGTCATACGTGGCCATCCCCTTCGTCGGAGACCTAACCGCCCGCCCTGCTCTGATCCTGCTCGTCGCCGGAGCCGCGAACCTGGTGATCACCACGTTACTGTTGCTGCCCCGGCACAGCCCCAGCCCCGAACGGCAGCGATGACTAGCTTCGTATCCCTGGGCCGAGTGGCTGGCGTGCCACCCTCCCCCCGTACGGTGCGGCGGATCCCGTGGGGGACAGCCACCGAGCCGCCGGACGCGCCCGGCCTGACCGCCCTGACCTGCGCCGCCCTCTTCGGGAGGGACGCATACCGGGTCGGCCATCGCAGCACTGCGGTCAGCCTGCCGACAGGCACCACCCCCCGCCTGCTCGACCAGCGGCTGAGCAGCGCTCGCCTCGACACTCTCCGGCGGGCGCTCGTCACGCAGCGGGCCCAACAGATGAGTGACCGCGGCCGACTGCTCCAACGGGCACTTCACCTAGCGGCCTGGGGCGAAGCCTGCGTGGCTGCGCTTCCGACCGCCGCCGCGGCGACCGCGATCACCGACCAGCAGATCATCGACTGCGCCCGCGACGTCATGGGCTTCCTCCGCACCGACGCAGGTCAAAACAGCCACCCGGATCCGCTGCCCTGGCGCGGAGGGCTGTACTACGGCGCCCGCAACCAGCATCGACTCGCCATAGGGGTACAAATCCCCTGGCCCGACGGACGAGACGGCGCAGACTCCGCCCCGCTCGCCGCCGCGTATCTGGGTAGAGTCGGCACGCCTGGCGTTCTGGTCCAGACGCTCGCAGGGCGTCAGATTCCGTACTACGCCGCTGCGGCGATGCCTCTTCAGGAGCACGGCGTCGCCTGTCTCAGCATCGGCCTCAGCACGGTGGCCGCAAACGTGGTGGCGCTCGTCGACACCGTACGACACGTGATACGTGGCATCCATGATGCGGGGATCCCCGAGGCACAGTTGCCCTACCTGCGGCAGAGTGTCGCGCTGCACGCAGCGATCCATTCCTCACCCGATCCGCTCCCGCCGCTGCCCGGCGATTCCGTCGTGCTCGCCGACCGCGGCGTTCCAGCCGTCGCCGTGGTAGGCCACCTGCCTGAATCCACCCTGACGCAGCTACGCGAGGCCGTTCATGGATGGTGAGATCCTCCAGCTGCCAGGGCCGGCCGGTGCGGTGATCGTGGCGCATCGACCGGAATCCTCGACTACCTCCCTAGTCGCCACCTACGCGCGCGGCTTCGGCCACGACCCCGCAGACACGCCAGGAGTGGCCCACCTGCACGAACACCTGTACCTGGCGACCCTGCGCTCGGTCATGACCGCGCCCATCGTGGCGCACGCCCAAACCCATGCGGACACGATGAAGGTCTCGGCCACCGTACTGACAGAGGCCAGCTCAGATCTGGTCACGGCGCTGACTACCGCCTCCCAGCTGCTCGCCGCAGGAAGAATCGATGACGACGTCCGGCTACGCGAGTGCCGAGCAATCGATGTCGAACTGTCCGAGTGGTTCGGTAACCCGCTGCTCGTCACCGGGCACAAGCTCGCCGCACTAGCAACCCAGCGACACCAACTGGCCCGGTTCGACGAGTGCCGCATCGGCGGTAGCTCCGCCATAACAGCGAAGGATCTGCGAGCGCACGCAGCCCGGCGCGAAGCGACCTACCCCGAGCGGCTGGTGATCGTCGGTTCCCGTCCGGCGGAAGAGTGGCTGCCCGTGGCGGACGCCCTCAGGGCACCCAGCTTCGCACCCGATCCGACTACGACCGCACCCGCAGATGAACCCACCACCCCTCGATCGGACTTGTCCGGCTCTGACACTCGCGTATACGTCGGCATCCCACTCCACCCGGGCACCCCGGGAAAAGCCGAGGCAGCACAGCTCGCCGCCAAGATCCTGCTGCACGAGCGAGGCCCACTCGCCGAAGTAGGCAAGCGTGTGGGGGCCCGGTTCCGGGGAGGCTCGGTCGTTCCCGGAGCAGGCCGTGTCGTTGTCACCGGCAGCTGGCTCGTCGAGGACGCACGGCAGCGGGAAGCGATCGGCATCGCGATGAGCCAGCACAGCGGGCAAGCGGCACCGGCGTTGATCGCGACACAGGCGGCGGCTCTACCGGAGCGACGTAGCGCCGCGGTGACCAACCCAGCAACGCTTGCCGCCACGGTCGATGCCTGGCAATCCGGTTATGGCATCGACCCGACTGCCACCAGCACACCCTGTGCGGACATGATCGACCGCTGCGTCCGCACGGGCTGGAACCAGGCCGTGCTCGTCGGAGCCAACCAGGCGCGAAGCGGGCCGTTCTGACCCCGTGCGGACGCTGCCGCCGACACCCCCGTGTGGCTGGCCACGCTGCCCGATGACGGGCCCACTGGCGGCCTCTTCCACGAGCACCAGCCATTGCCATGGTGAGCCCACGGACATGGCGCCCTGCCCTGGAGCACCTGCACCGCAACGCTCCACTGCGCTTCAATCTACTGGATTCGGCCGGCGCCTCAGGCGTGGCCTAGTGCGTTGTCCATGAACGTTCACGGGGTCGGCGACACGCCGGGGGGCGTCCGCTGGTCGTCGCTGGTCACCGCTCACTCTCGACGGCGGTGACATTGGCTGTCGAGAGGTGGGTGGTGGGGTGGCCGAGCCGGTACGGGCACGGCGGTTGACGCAAGAAGAAGGCCGGAAGCTGCAACAACTCGTCCGTAGAGGCAAGCACGATTCGGTCCGGGTACGGCGGGCGCTGATCATCATGGCGTCGGCGTCCGGGACACCGGCACCGGCGATCGCCCGGCTGACCGCGGGTCACGAGGACACCGCCTGCGACGTGATCCACGCGTTCAACGAGATCGGTCTCCGCGCGCTGGACCCTCAGTGGGCGGGAGGCCGTCCCCGCCGGATCAGTGACGACGACGAGGCGTTGATCGTCGCGACGGCCAAGGCCCGCCCGAGCACGCTCGGGCGGCCTTTCACCTGCTGGAGCCTGCGCAAACTCGCCGACTACCTGGCCACCGACGCCGCCCGGACGGTGGACGTGGGCCGGGAACGGCTGCGGCAGATCCTGCGCCGCAACGAGGTCAGCTGGCAGCGGACCCGCACCTGGAAGGAATCCAACGACCCGGACTTCGACGCCAAACTCGACCGGATCGAGGAGGTGACGAGCAGGTTCCCGAACCGGTGTTTCGCGTTCGACCAGTTCGGGCCGCTGTCGATCCGTCCGCACCACGGGCGCGGCTGGGCCCCGCGGTCGCATCCCGGCCGGCTGCCGGCGACCTACCGTCGCACGCACGGCGTCCGGTACTTCCACGGCTGCTACAGCCTCGGCGACGACCAGCTCTGGGGCGTCAACCGCCGCCGCAAGGGCGCGGATCACACCCTGTCCGCGCTGAAGTCGATCCGCAGGGCGCGGCCGGACGGCGCACCGATCTACGTGGTCCTGGACAACCTGTCGGCGAACAAGACCCCGGCGATCCGGGCCTGGGCTGCCCGCAACGGGGTCGAGCTGTGCCTCACGCCGACCAACGCGTCCTGGGCCAACCCGATCGAGGCGCAGTTCGGGCCGCTGCGGATGTTCACCATGGCCAACTCGAACCATCCCAACCACACCGTCCTGGCCCGCAAGCTGCAGAAATACCTGCGTTGGCGCAACGCCAACGCCCGCCATCCCGACGTCCTGGCCACGCAACGCCGCGAACGCGCTCGTGTCCGCAGCGAACGCCAGCAACGCTGGGGCCGTCCCGGACCAAGGCCGCCTGACCGATCAGACCCGGTGAACGTTCATGGACAACGCACTAGCTGCTAGCTGGCGTGGTCGCCGCCGCCCACCCTGCCGCCAGAGCCCTGCCCGGAGAGTTGCGACGGACCAGACAGCGTGGTGCCAGGCCCGATTCGAGTAGCCCGAAACGCAAACGATCATGAAGGATCGGGCCACCCTGGCGGCGCCGCCGGCGGCGAGCGCCCACGACTTGCGACATGTCGAACCGAATCGTCCGCACGTGTTATCGGGGGGCGGTTCAAAACCACATCGATGAACATAAGGCCCTGACCAGCAGATCTGCTGGTCAGGGCCGCTCACTGAGCCGCCTGACGGAATCGAACCGTCGACCTACGCATTACGAGTGCGTCGCTCTGCCGACTGAGCTAAGGCGGCAACGATGAGCCAGTGTACGGCACCTGAGGACAGCGCCGCCTGCCGCCCGGCTCCGACGGCGGCTCCGACGGCGGCCTCGTCTCGACGTGACGTGGGTGTAGGCGGACCCCGGCGGCAGACGTGACAGCCGTCGATGACCGACAGTAGGCTCCGAACGTGTGACGGACGACCAGACCGAGCGCCCTTCCGCCCGCGATCCCTCGGCGTCGGCCAGCGCGGGCGACCCTCCCGACCGCCGGCCCGCCAGCTCCGACGACGACACCCGGCCGGCCCGGCCACGGCCCCGGTCCCTGGATCCCAAGGAACTCGGTTTCACTCCTCGTCCGCCGGTGCCCTGGCTGGCCCCGCTGCTGCTGCTCAGCACCGGGCTGCGGACCCTGCTGGCCGCGCTGTTCGGTGCGTACCTCGACAAACGGGAGCTGCAGAGCGCGCTGCCGGACGACGTGCACTCCCACGACTCCGTCGACGGCGAGCTGTGGATCGACTACGTCGCCGACCTCGGTGACGGGTTCCCGGCCACCTACTCGTTGGCGTACCTGCTGGCGCAGCCGGACCTCGCTATCGACGGCGCCGTCCGGCTGCCGCGCGGCGACCTGCTGGTGATGGGCGGCGACCAGGTGTATCCGAGCGCCAGCGGCGAGGCGTACGAGGACCGGTGCAAGGGTCCGTACCAGGCGGCGTCGCCGAAGGCGCCGACCGGACGGCCGCAGCCGACGCTTTACGCCATCCCCGGCAACCACGACTGGTACGACGGGCTGACCGCGTTCCTGCGGCTGTTCGCCCGCCGCCGGGACGCCTCCATCGGCGGCTGGCGCACCGAGCAGAAACGCTCGTACTTCGCCGTCCGACTGCCCCACAACTGGTGGCTGTTCGCCATCGACGAGCAGTTCGGCGCCTACCTCGACGACCCGCAGTTGATGTACTTCGAGCAGGCCGCCGCGCAGCTCGGACCCGCCGACCGGGTGATCCTGGCGGTGCCGGAGCCGACCTGGGTCAAGGCCGAGGTCGACCATCAGGCCTACGACGCGGTGGATTACTTCCTGCGTACGGTGATCAAGCCGACCGGTGCCCGGGTGCCGGTGATGATCTCCGGCGACCTGCACCACTATGCCCGTTACGCGCACCCGGACCGGCAGTTGATCACCTGCGGCGGGGGCGGCGCATACCTGTCGGCCACCCACAAGCTGCCGGAGCGGATCACCGTACCGCCGGCCGACACGATCGCCCGCAAGGCCAGCCCGAGCCGCGAGTACGTGCTGGCCGGACGCTACCCGCAGGCCGACCGTTCCCGTCGCTACAGCTGGGGCATCTTCCACCGGCTGCCGCGCCGCAACCCCGGCTTCGCCGCCCTGCTCGGCACACTGCAGACGCTGCTCATGCTCGCCGTCGCCGGGGTGATCGTCTCGTGGTCGGACACCGACGGACAGCGGCTGTTCAGCATTCCGCTGGTCGCCATGGTGGTGCTCACCCTGGCCGCGTCGGTGGTCTTCGCCAAGCCACCGAGCGCCAGTGGTGTCCGACATTCCCGGCACTGGTTGCTCGGGCTCGGGCACGGCGTCGCGCACATCGGGCTGGCCTGGGTCGGCGCGCTGGTCTGGCTGCAGTTGCCGTTCGTCGACTGGCCGTGGCCGCTGCCGGTGGTCGCCGCCGCCGTGGTCTACGGCCCGCTGGCCGGCCTGGTGGCCACCCAACTCACCGCCGGCTACCTGGTTCTGGCCGGCGCGTTCGACGTCAACCTCAACGAGCTCTTCGCCGGGCAGGGCATCGAGGACGCCAAGGGTTTCCTGCGGATGCGGATCGACGCCGACGGCGCCCTGACCATCCACCCGATCGCGGTCGACCGGATCTGCCGGCGCTGGCGGACGGATCCGGCCGGCCGGCCGGACAGTTCGTGGATCGTCCCGGAGCAGCCGTTGACCGCCAGACTGGCCGAGGAGCCGATCACCGTCCGGTGAAACCGCAGTTGCCTAGCCGTACGCCTCGTCGTGTGCCTTGCGGGGTCCGCAGACCGAGGCCCGGCTGCAGCTGCACCGCGACCCGTCGGCGTCGAGTCGGACCACGACCGAGTCGCGCGGGACGCTGTGCCCCACCACTCGGCCGTCTCCCTGCGGGGTGGTGACCCGGCTGCCGACCGGCGGTGCCGACGCCTGGAACTGCTGGTAGAGCGGGTGTTCGTACTTCAGGCAGCACATCAGCCGCCCACAGGCACCGGAGATCCGCAACGGGTTGAGCGGCAGGTCCTGGTCCTTGGCCATCCGGATGGTGACCGGCTCGAAGTCGGTGAGGAAGGTGGCGCAGCACAGGTCCCGCCCGCAGGACCCGATGCCGCCCTGGACCCGCGCGGAATCTCGGGCGGAAAGCTGCCGCAGCTCCACCCGACAGTGCAGGGTGGCACCCAGGTCACGGACCAGCGAGCGGAAGTCGACCCGGTGCGGGGCGGTGAAGTAGATGGTGGCGCGGGAGCTGGTGAGGGTACCGGGTTCCAGCACATGATCGACGGCGACGACCTTCATCGGCAGGCCGTGCTCGCGGATCAGCCGCTTGGCGGCGACCTTGGCCTCGGCTTTGCGTTTGCGCTGCACGTCGTCGCGTCGCAGGTCGTCCTCGGTGGCGAGGCCGGCCAGCCGGGGAAAGCCGTCGGTGTCCTCGTCGACCCACTGAGCGGCCCAGACGCACTCGGCGACCTCGGTGCCGTCGTCAGTCGGCACCAGCACCTTGTCGCCGACGGCCGGTCGCAGATCACCGGGGTCGAGGTAGAACAGGCGCCCGTACCGGTTGAAGCTGACCGCGCAGAGCATGCCCATGGCACCTACCCTACGTCGCCCGTCGCCCGCCGAGTAGGTACCCGGCAGCAGCCGGTACGCCAGCCGAGGTCGACCGAACGGACGAAAGATGACGTCGGGGCCGCGACGGGTGACCGCAGTTCGCGTTGAGAGCGGTATCCAGAGCCTGCGGGGGGTGCAGGAAGCCACGGCGTCGCGGCCGGAGCAATAGGCGAAAAGCCTGGCTCACGTGCGCGGCGCCGTTGGCATGTCTCAGTACCGCAGTCGGGTCACTCCGTCGAATCGGACCGGGTCCGGGTCGACGACGTGCCGTGGCGGCGACGTCTGCCGCTGCTGCCAGCTCGACAGCAGGTCCTCGCCGTGCTCGACGATCTCCAGCAGTACGGTGAGCACCGACGCCGCGATCGTCGCGGCCGCGACCGGGGTCGGTCCGGCCGAGGTCGATCCGGCCGAGGTCGACGTCGGTCCCGACCCGGCACCGTCGACGCCGGGCACCTCGACACTGGTCGGACCGGCCGACGAGGTCGCGGTGACCAACGTGACAGCCTCCGGCGAGGCCAGCGCGTCGGCGAGGGTGGTCGCCAGGGCGGCCCGGCTCAGCTCGACCCACCGGGCGATCTGCGCACCGAAGTCGGCGGTGGCGGCAAGCCGGCCCGCGATGCTGTGCGGATCGGCGCCGCCGCCCACACCACCGTCAGCCGTCCAGCCGACGCCAGACCCCGACCAGCCGACGCCAGACCCCGACCAGCCGACGCCAGACCCCGACCAGCCGACGGCCGCACCACCGGCAGCGGACCGGTCGGTGCCGACCAGGTCGGCGCCGAGCGCGAGCCGCTTCGCGTCGTAGGCCGCAGCGGCGGCACCGGTCCAGTCGGGCCGGGCCGTCAGCGCCTCGGCCGCGTCGGCGTACCCGGGAAGCCGCGCCCGCAGCGCGGACGCGGCGGCACCGGTCGGGTCGGGCCGCGTCTCGACGAACGCGGCCACCGCCTCGCCCGGCAGGGCCCGTACCTGGCGCATCAGCGGCCAGACCCGGTGGTGGGGCGGAGCACCCCAGTGGGCCAGCGCATCGTCCACTTTGGTCAACAGGTCGAGGGCGGGTCCGGCGACCCGATCGAGGGCGTCCATCAGACACCGTCCGGGTGGTGATCACGGACCGCGTCGTCGGTGTCCTGATACGCACCACTCGCCGCCCGCAACCCGGTGGCCAGGTCGGCGAGACGCGCACCGGCGTCGGCTGCTTCGGTCGCCCGGTCGACGACGGCGATCTGCCACTGGCGGCGCAACGCGGCACCGAGCGCCCCGAGCCGACCCGGGGTCTGCTCGGCTGGCAGCAGGTCGGACGACGGCAGCTCGGCCAGTTCCCGCGCCGTACCGGTCAACCGCTCCGCCGAGCGGGCCAGTTCGTCGGCCTGCGCACGCATGCCGTTCACTCAGACCCCCGCGAAAGGTTGGCGGGCACCGAACGTCTCCGACCACAGCTTCTCTCGCGCCCACCGCGCGGCGTCGGCCGCAGCGGTCACGGCGGCCCGCACCGACCGGGCGAGATCGGCGTTGGAGCGGGCGTACGGTGCCCCGAGGATCCGGACGTCGGTGACGGTGCCGGCGGCGTTGACCACGATCTCCACGACGCCGTCCGGGGACCGGACGGTCACCTCGACGGCCTGTACCGCTCTGTCGAACTCGGCCTGACGGGATTCGATCTGGCGGTATCGCTCGACCGCTTCCTCGATCCACGCTTCGTCGATCTCGCGTACCACCGGGCTCCTCACCGTCGTCTGGACAGCGCCACCGTCGTCTGCGCAACGCCGCCAGGGTACGAACGGTCCACAAGCCAGCGGGCGCTAGCCGCGCCAGAGAGTGAGCATCATCGCTTCGACGGCGATCCGGGGCTTGACGTTGTTGTCGATCGCTTCCCGGCAGGTCAGCACGGCTTCCAGCCGGCGCAGCGTCGCCTCCGCCGACCACTTCTGGGCGGCGGCCTCGGCGAGCGCCGCGACGTCGGTGTGCACCGGCGCCACCGGGGCCCGCAACGCCGAGACCAGCACGTCACGGTAGAAGCCGGCCAGGTCGACCAGCGCCCGGTCCAGGGCGTCGCGCTGCGCCCGCGTCGCCCGGGACTTCTGCCGTCGTTCCAGTTCCTTCAGCTGGCCGGCCGAGCCACGAGCGGCACCGGCCGCGCCCCGGCCGGTCCCGCCGGCGCCGAGGGCGGTCTGCAAGGCGGCCCGCTCGGCGGCGTCGATGTCGGCGACCGCCGCCTCGGCTTCCGCCTCCGCCGCCGCGATCAGGGCGGACGCCGCGTCGAAGCAGGCACCGACGCCGGTCAGCTGGCGGGGCACCGCGAGTACCGCGTCCCGGCGTTTGCGGGCGTCGGAGTCCTGGGCAAGGCGGCGGGCCCGGCCGACATGCCCTTGGGCTGCGGCCGCCGCCCAGGTGGCGGTCTTCTCCGGTACGCCGTCCCGTTGGGTCAGCACCCGGGCGACCGCCTCCGCCGGAGGTTGCCGCAGGCTGACGAGCCGGCATCGGGACCGGATGGTGACCGAGATGTCGTCCGGATGGGTGGACGGGGTGCAGAGCAGGAAGACAGTCCTGGGTGGTGGTTCCTCGATCGCCTTGAGCAGTGCGTTGCCGGCTGCTTCGGTGAGCCGATCGGCGTCTTCGATGACCAGCACCTGCCAGCGGCCGGCGGACGGGGTGCTGGCCGCGCGCAGCACCAGGGCCCGCATTTCGCCCACCCCGATGGAGAGCCCGTCCGGTACGACGAACCGGACGTCGGCGTGGGTGCCGGCCCGGGTGGTGTGGCAGCCGGGGCACTGGCCGCAGCCGAACCCATGATGGCACTGCAGTGCCGCGGCGAACGCGCGGGCCGCGACCGAGCGGCCGGAACCCGGCGGGCCGGTGAAGATCCAGGCGTGGGTCATCGCCCCGGTCGCGGCTGGCGGGCCGTCGTCGGCAGCCGTACCGGTGTCGGCGACGATCTCGCCGTCAGCAGGAGACCCGCCACCGCCCGCAGGGGCAGGCCCGCCGTCAGCGAGCAGTGCGGCGGCGGCCGCTACGGCCCGTCGGAGCGTCTCGGCCGCCTCGTCCTGACCCACCAGTTCGGTGAAGACGTCCTGGCCGAGCGCGGCGCCCACTAGCGCGGTGCCCACTAGCGCCGTCCCAGCTCGATGCCGTCCGCCGCCGGACGCTCGCCGTCCCGCGCGGAGTCGTCCCGCGCGGAGTCATCCCGCGCGGAGTCATCCCGCGCGGAGTCATCCCGCGCGGAGTCGGCTTCTGGAGCGGAATCCGGATCTTCTGGAGCGGAATCCGGCGCGGCGGTGGGGGAATCCAGTTTGCGGGTCAGGCCCTCGACCCGGGTGAGTACGGCGGCCCGCAACTCGTCGACCGGTCGGGTCGCGTCCAGGACCAGGTAACGCTTGGGGTCGGCGGCCGCCAGGTCGAGAAAGGCGTAGCGGACCCGCTCGTGGAAAGCGACCGATTCGCTCTCCAGCCGGTCCGCCGTACCGCCTCGGCCCTGAGCCCGCCGCAACCCGACCTGCGGTTCGACGTCGAGCAGGACCACGAGATCAGGCTTGAGCCCGCCGGTCGCCCAGGCCGACAGCCAGGAGATCTCCTCGACCGGCAGGGTCCGGCCCGCTCCCTGGTAGGCCAACGACGAGTCGATGTAGCGGTCGCTGACCACGACCGCGCCCCGGGCCAGCGCCGGACGGATCAGGGTCGCGACATGGTGGGCCCGGTCGGCCGCGTAGAGCAACGCCTCGGCCCGCGCCGACGGACTCTCGGCGTCGTTGTCCAACACCAGCCGGCGGATCTTCGTGCCCAGTCCGGTCGCGCCCGGCTCCCGGGTCACCACCACCTCGCGGCCCTGGCCTCGCAGCGCCTCCGCCAGCCCGGCCACCTGGGTCGACTTGCCAGCTCCCTCGCCGCCTTCGAAGACGACGAAGACGCCGCTGGCGGTGAACGGTTCGGCCGGGCCGATCGGCCGGCCCCGGATCGACCCCCACAAATCAGCCAAGATCGGTACGCCCGGTTTATCGTCCATCTGGCGGAACGCGCTGAGCCCGGCGAAGATGCCGAACAAGCCGGCCAGCAGCAACAGCAGGCGGGTCGAGGAGAAGGAAATGCCGAGGTTGGCGAACTGGACCTGACGGGACCCGCCGACGCCGACCAGCACACTGCTCAACGAGATGGCCAACATCAGCACGACCCGGGTGCCGGTCTGCACCACGGCGAAGACCCGTCCCCGTACGTCGTCGGCGATCTCGCCACCGAGCAGAGTGATCCCGGCCAGAAAGGCCATCCCGGCGGCCGCCCCGACCAGCACCGCGCCGAGGATCGCCATGGACAAGTGGATGGAGAGCGCCAGGATCAGCACAGCACCACTGGCCAGCACGATGCTCAGCCCGAACCAGCGCCGGCGCGACAGGTCTCGTACCACCGCCGGGCCGAGCCCGATCCCGACCCCGAGGCCGACGAACAGGGCGGCGAACAGCAGGTAGAAGGCGGCGTCACCGGCGCTGAGCGACGCGGTGAAGAACCGGGCGGTGCCGATCACGATGCCACCGCCGGCGAACGCCCCGAAGATGCCCAGCACCAGGCCCCGTACCAGCGGTGTCTTGCCGATGAACCGCCAGCCATCGACGAACTGCCGCAGCAGGCTCTGTTCGGTGCGCTCCGCCGCCCCGTCGCGCCCGCTGATCTCCTTGATGCCGTAGAAGACCACGACCGCGGTGGCCAGCCGGGACGCGGCGTTGAAGAAGAGCGCGAGCTGGGCCGGCTCGGCCCAGGATGGTGGTTCGGCCCCGCTGGCGGCACGGACCGCCGCGTCGAGGACGGCCAGGCTGATCGCGGCGAGGACCGGGGTGATGCCGTACGTGGCTATCAAGGTGAGCTGGTTGGCGATCTCCAGCCGTGCCCGGGGGATCAGGTTGGGTACCGCGGCTTCCTTGGCCGGGATCCAGATCAGGGTGATCGTCTCGATGAGGAAAATCGCGATGGCCGCCCAGGCGACGGTCACCGCACCGCTCGCGCCGAACATCGGCAGCAGCGGGATCGACGCGAACAGGACAAACCGGAGGAGATCGCAGATGACCATCGTGTAGCGCCGGTCGAACCGGTCGGCGAGGACGCCGGCCACCGGGCCGAGGACGAGCGCAGGCAGCAACCGTACGGCGATCACACCGCCGAACGCCGCACCCTGCGCCGCGCTGCCGGATACCTGCGCGGCGGCGAAGATCGAGGTGGCCAGGAGCCCGAGCCAGTCACCGTACGACGCGACCCCGAGCACGAGCCACAGCCGCCGGAACGGCCGGATCCGCAACACCGAGCGCAGCGCCGGGAATCCGGAGAGATCGACCGCAGGGGTCGGCCCGTCACCTGGTGGCGCGCCGGGAGCGCTACCGCGTTCCGGATCGCTGGCGTTGATGTCGATGACCGTCCCTCCCCGTCGGCCCAGAGCTGGGCTCCGTCACACTCTAATGGCGGAGGCTGGCCGCCCGACCCCGACATTCTCCTGAACTCCGACCGCCCCGACCGCCGGCTCCGGCCGGTCAGGGACCCCGGCTCCGGCCGGTCAGGGACCCCGGCTCCGGCCGGTCGGGGACCCCGGATCCGGAGGACGACCGCGACGGTGTTTCAGGTTACCGGCGGCAAACCCCGGTGGCGCTACGGTGCGTGGGTGAGCACCGACCGACAGTTCCTGCGCGACCGGCTCGATCGGGCGACAGCCCATCTCGATCCGCCGTTCGCCGTGGTCGACCTCGACGCGTTCGACCGCAACGCCGCCGCGCTCACCGCGCAGGCAGCCGGCAAGCCGATCCGGGTGGCCAGCAAATCGGTCCGCTGCTCGGCACTGCTGTCCCGGGTGCTCGGCCGCGACTCCGGCGCCTGGCGCGGGGTCATGGCGTACACCCTGACCGAGGCGATCTGGCTGGTCCGCAGCGGCATCACCGACGACGCCCTGGTCGCCTACCCGACCAGCGACCGCGGATCGATCGCGACCATCGCCGCCGACGAGACGCTGGCCGCCGCGATCACGCTGATGATCGACGACCCGGCACAGCTCGACCTGGTCGACGCGGTACGCCCACCCCGGCAGCGGCCGTACCTGCGCGTCTGCGTCGACCTGGACGCCTCCTGGCGGCCGTTCGGCAGCGCGCGGGCCCACCTGGGAGTACGCCGTTCCCCGGTGCACTCGGCGACGGCGGCCGGCCAGTTGGCCGCCGTGATCGCCGGTCGGGCCGGGTTCCGGCTGGTCGGGCTGATGGCGTACGAGGCGCAGATCGCCGGTCTGGGCGACGCCCCGGCCGGCCGGGCGCTGCGCGCCACCGCGATCCGGCTGGTGCAACGCCAGTCGTACCGGGACGTGGTGCGGCGCCGGACCGCAGCGGTGGCCGAGGTGTCGCGACACGCGCGACTGGAATTCGTCAACGGCGGCGGAACCGGCAGCGTGGCGATCACCAGCGCGGATCCGGCGATCACCGAGGTGACCGCCGGATCCGGGCTGTTCGGTCCGACCCTGTTCGACGGATACCGCGCGTGGCGGCCGGCCCCGTCAGCGTTCTTCGCCCTGCCGGTGGTACGCCGACCCGCCCGGCGGATCGCGACGGTGCTCGGCGGTGGCTGGATCGCCTCCGGGCCGGCCGACCAGGACCGGCTGCCCCGCCCGTGGTTACCGGCCCGGCTGAAGCTGCTCGGCACCGAGGGTGCCGGGGAGGTACAGACCCCGCTGACCGGACCCGACGCGGCAGCGCTGCGGATCGGCGACCGGGTGTGGTTCCGCCACGCCAAAGCCGGCGAGCTCTGCGAACATGTGACCGAACTGCACCTCGTGCACGGAGATCGCGTCGCCGGTACGGTGCCGACCTATCGTGGCGAAGGCCGCGCTTTCCTCTGAAGCGCACCGGTGAACCGCACGGGGCCGCCCGGCCGGTCAGGCGTTTCCGCCGCTCGGTGCGAGCGCCGGTTCGGCGGTCGGCGTGGCCGTCCCCCCGACGGTCGGCGTGGTCGTCCCCCCGACGGCCGGCGTGGAATCGACGTGCCGGTGCAGATATTCGCGGATCAGCGCCTTCGCTTCCCGTAAGACGTCGTCGTCGCCGTCCGGATCACGACGGAACGCCAACTTGATCAAAGAATCGGCGGCCTCCACGGCGATCTGGAGGGCGAACCTCAATCGTGGTTCGTCGGGAATACCGAATCGTTCCACCAGCACCTTGGTCAACTCGTTGGCGATCACGGCGTTGTTGTCCTGGCTTTCGTCGAGTAGCCGAACGTCGACGACGTCGCCGAAGTGCAGTGTCCGGAAGCCACGCACGTTGCGGTGCATGGAGATGTACTCGTCGATACCCGCGTCGACCCCGTCCCACCAATAGGTGAACTCGCCGCCGGCGAAGCGCTCGTTGAGCCGTTGCAGGTACGCTTCGATGTTGCGCAGCGTCAACGCTTGGACGATCGCCCGCTTGTCCGGGAAGAACTGGTACACCGAACCGATGGCCACCTCGGCCCGCTCGGCGAGCAGAGTGGTGGTCAGGCCCTCGTATCCCACCTCGTCGACGATCTCGGCGCACGCGTCGAGCATCCGCTGGACCCGGGCGAGACTGCGCCCCTGGACCGGAACCCGACGCAGTGGGCCACTGGTGACGGCCGGTGTCGACACTCGTCTCACTCCTTCCGAGAAGATCTCCCGCGCGTCGGATCATCGTCAGCAGCAGCGAGATCGAAAACGTTACTCGGATTAACGATCCAAACGGTTATCGGTATTTAGCCAGCTAGCATCAGACTGATACGAGAATTCCTCATGTTCAGCACGGGCACGCGAGCACGCGGGCACGCGGGCACGCGAGCACGCGAGGACGGGGGACGGGATGCGGGACGACGGGATGCACGGCGCGGCCGCGCCACCGGACGACGATCAGCGCCACTGGTCCAACTGGGCCGGCAACCAACAAGGGATCAGCCGGCGGGTGCTGCGCCCGGAAACCGTGGCCGACCTGCAGGCGATGATCCGTACCGCGACCGATGCCGGGGCCCGGGTCAAGGCGGTCGGAAACGGGCACTCGTTCAGCGACATCTCCCGTGCCGACGATCATCGGGTAGAGCTGAGCGGGCTGCGGACAGCCACGACGGTCGACACCGACGCACGACTCGCGACGATCCCGGCCGGGATGTCGCTGCACCAGCTCAACGAGTTGCTCGCAGGCTTCCGGCTGGCCCTGCCCAACGTCGGTGACGTCGACGTACAGACCGTCGCCGGGGCGATCGCCACCGGCACCCACGGCACCGGCGCCACCCACGGCAACCTGGCCAGCGTGGTCGAGGCGCTGACCCTGGTCACCGCCGACGGTACGATCCTGCGCTGCTCGGCGCGGCAGCACCAGGATGTCTTCGCCGCCGCCCGGATCGGGCTCGGCGCGCTCGGAGTCGTCACCGAGGTGACGCTGCGTTGCGTCGACGCCTTCGTGCTGCGGGCCCGGGAACGGGCGGCGTCCCTGCGCGACGTCGTCGCCGCGCTCCCGGAACTGGTCGGCGGGAACGACCACATCGAGTTCTACTGGTTCCCGTACACCGACCGGGTGCAGCTCAAGACCAACAACCGGGTGCCGGTCGACGACCGACCACGGCCCCGGTGGCGGCGGTGGCTCGACGACGAATTCGTCGAGAACACCCTGTTGGAGGGGGTGAGCCGGCTCGGTCGGACGAGGCCGCGCCTGGTCCCGGCGCTCAGCGCGCTATCGGCCCGGGTCGTCGGTTCACGGACCTACACCGCCCGGTCGGACCGGGTCTTCTGCACACCGCGCCGGGTCCGGTTCATCGAGATGGAGTACGCGCTGCCACGTGCCGCCCTGCCAGTGGCACTGGCGGCCCTGCCGGGCATCCTCGACCGGTTGCCGTCTCCGGTCGCCCTACCGGTCGAGGTCCGTTTCGCCGCCGGCGACGACAGTTGGCTGTCCCACGCCTACCAGCGGGACTCCGCCTACCTGGCGGTCCACCAGTACGTCGGCATGCCGTACGAGCCGTACTTCCGGGCGGTCGAGCAGGTTGCCGTCGGGCTGGACGGACGACCGCACTGGGGCAAACTGCACTATCGGCACGCCGAGTCGTTACGCTCGGCGTACCCACGGTTCGACGATTTCCTGGCGGTGCGCGACCGGCTGGATCCCTGTCGCACCTTCGCCAACCACTACACCGAACGGGTGCTCGGTCCGTGACCGGCCGCCCGGTCCGCCCCACCCGGTCCGCGCTACGACGCGTCCGGGTTGCGGGCGGTCGCCTTCCGGGGCGCGGCCTTCTTCGGCGCGGCCTTCTTCGGCGCGGCCTTCCTCGGCGCCGTACGCGGGGCCGGCCCGGCCGTCGCCGATCCCGTGCCACTGTCGTCGGAGGCGGACGCCGCAGTCTTCTTGGCGGCGGTCTTCCTGGCCGTCGTCGCCTTCTTCCCGGTAGCCTTGCCGGCGGTCGCCTTGGCCGCTGACTTCGTGCCGGTAGCGGCCTTCGTCGCCTTCTTACGCGGTGCCGGCCCCTTGGCCCGCTTCTCCGCGAGCATCTCCGACGCCTGCTCGATGGTGAGCGATTCCGGGGTCTGACCACGTCGCAGCGAAGCGTTGCTCTCCCCGTCGGTCACGTACGGACCGAAGCGCCCATCCTTGATGACCAGCGGTTTGTCGGTCAGCGGGTCGACGCCCATCTCCCGCAGCGGCGGCGCGGCGGCCCGGCGCTGCCGGGTTTTCGGTGCCGCGAGCAACGCCAGCGCCTCGTCAAGCGACACGGTGAAGAGCTTGTCCTCGGAGTCCAACGACCGGAACTCGTCGCCCTTCTTCACGTACGGCCCGTAGCGCCCCGCCGCCGCCAACACCTCGGCGCCGTCCGGGGCGACACCGACGACCCGGGGAAGCGACAGCAGCTGCAGCGCGTCGACGAAGGAGAGGGACTCGGGCGACTGGGACCGCAGCAGCGACGAGCGACGCTCACCGCTGGACACGTACGGACCGAACCGGCCCGACTTGAGCACGATCGGCTCGCCGGTATCCGGATGCTCGCCGAGTTTGCGCTCGCCGCCACCGCCGAGGAACAGCTCGTTGACCTTTTCCGGGGTCAGCTCGTCCGGGGCGATGCCCTCGGGCAGGGACACCCGGTCGCCACTGGAGCCGGCGGACGCGCCGTCGGCCTCGTCGGCACCCTGTCCGTCGGCACCGTGCTCATCGGCACCGTGTCCGTCAGCACCGTGTCCGTCAGCACCGTGCTCGCCGGCGGCGCTGGTCGCGGGTCCTGCGGCGACCGCCGACCCGCCGGTTCCGGACCGTGCCGGGTGGTCGGCGCCGTCCGCACCGGGCACAAACCGCTGCAGGTACGGGCCGTACCGGCCGACCCGCACGACGACCTGCCGCCCGTCGTCGTCGACGAAGAGCGGGATCGAGTTGACGCTACGCGCGTCGATCTCACCGAGGTTCTCGGTGACCAGCCGCTTCAGTCCGCCGGACCGGGCGATCGAGTCGGTGCCGGCCGACTCGCCGCCGCCCGTGTCGCTGCCGAAGTAGAACGAGGTGAGGAAATCGACCGCCTGATGGTCGCCGGCGGCGATCTCGTCCAGCTCGTTCTCCATGCTGGCGGTGAAGTTGTAGTCGACCAGCCGTGGATAGTGCCGCTCCAGCAGGCCGACCACCGCGAACGCGAGGAACGACGGGATCAGCGCCTGGCCCCGTTTGGCGACGTACCCCCGGTCCTGAATCGTCTGCATGATCGACGCGTAGGTCGAGGGCCGGCCGATGCCCAGCTCTTCGAGGGCCTTGACCAGCGAGGCCTCGGTGTAGCGGGCCGGCGGCTGGGTGCTGTGGCCGACGGCGGCGAGGTCCCGCGCGGTCAGCGGCTGGTCCTTGGTCAGGTTGGGCAGCCGGCGCTCGGCGTCCTCCGCCTCGGCGGACTCGTCGTCGGACGATTCGACGTAGGCCCGCAGGAAGCCGGGGTCGGTGATCGTCTTGCCGGTGGCGCCGAAGTCGCATTCCTCGCCGGCGGTGGAGACCGCCCGGATCCGCACCGAGACGCTGGAGCCGACCGCGTCGGTCATCTGCGAGGCGATGGTCCGCCGCCAGATCAGTTCGTAGAGTTTGAACTCTTCGGCAGACAGCTCGTTGGCCAGCTCACCGGGGGTGCGGAAGTGGTCACCGGCGGGCCGGATCGCCTCGTGCGCCTCCTGGGCGTTCTTGACCTTGCCGGTGTAGCGGCGTGGCTCCGGCGGCACGAACCGGTCGCCGTACAGCTCGGCGACCTGGCTGCGGGCGGCGGCGATCGCCGTCTCCGAGAGGTTGACCGAGTCGGTACGCATATAGGTGATGTAGCCGTTCTCGTACAGCCGCTGCGCGGTCCGCATCGTCTGCTGCGACGAGAACCGCATCTTGCGGGCCGCCTCCTGCTGCAGCGTCGACGTGATGAACGGGGCGTACGGGCGGCGTCGGTACGGCTTCTCCTCGACCCGGGTGACGGTGAACGGCCGGCCGTCCAGGCGGGCCGCCAGACCCCGGGCGCCGTCGCCGTCGAGGTGCACCACCGAGGCTTCCGGGCGGACCCGCCCGGTGGTGGGTTCGAAGTCCTTGCCGGTGGCGATCCGGTCGCCGCCGAGCGCGATCAGCGTGGCGGTGAACGACCGCGGCCCGTCGGCGTCGGCCGCCGCCCGCCCGGTCAGGGCCAGCGTCGCCTGGATGTCCCAGTATTCAGCGGTACGGAACGCCATCCGCTGGCGTTCCCGCTCCACCACGATCCGGGTGGCGACCGACTGGACGCGGCCGGCCGACAGCCGGGGCATGACCTTCTTCCACAGCACCGGCGAGACTTCGTAGCCGTACAGCCGGTCCAGGATGCGTCGGGCCTCCTGGGCGTCGACCAGGTCCCGGTCGATCTCGCGCGGGTTGGCCACCGCCGCCTGGATCGCCGCGCGGGTGATCTCGTGGAAGACCATCCGGCGGACCGGCACCTTGGGTTTGAGGGTCTCGACCAGGTGCCAGGCGATCGCTTCGCCCTCGCGGTCCTCGTCCGTGGCGAGGAACACCTCGTCGACTTCCTTGGCCAGCTTGGTCAGCTTGGCGATCTGCTGCTTACGGTCCGCCGAGACGACGTAGAGGGCGGAGAATCCGTTGTCCACGTCTACACCGAGCCGGGCCCACGGCTCCTTCTTGTAGCGGGCGGGCACGTCGGCCGCGTTACGCGGCAGGTCCCGGACGTGGCCGAGACTGGCCTCCACGACGTACCCCGGGCCGAGGTAGCCCGAGATCGTCTTGGCCTTCGCCGGCGACTCGACGATGACCAGACGGCTGCTCCTTGTGTTGCTCGGCACTTCTCTCCTGACCTCGACCCACTGCCGGGCCGCAGTTGTGGTCGGCGGCCCCGCGTGCACTGGCGTCCGCCACGAGGGCGGACGACAGCCACGACGTCCAACGTAACGCGATTCAAGGTGCGACGGAGCGCGCGAGCCCAAGCCTTTGGCCTGATTCGCACCAGTCGTCCGATTAGACCTCGAGAGCCGGTCAGCAGCCCACCCGATGCCGACCGAGTTCACGTCCACCGCACCAACGGCGACACCGTACACCGAACGAGAGGGTGACGTGGCACACCGCACCGGATCCGGTCCGGTGGCGACCGTCTATGTCCGAGGTGTTGTGTCGCCGATCGGACACCACGCGACCGACGACGGCGTGAGCGCGACCGACGACGGCGTGAGCGCGACCGACGACGGCGCGAGCCCGACCGACGACGGCGCGAGCCCGACCGACGACGGACGGCGGGTGGTCAGACCCAGCCATCCGGCGGGGCGGCAGCAGGCCGGTCACCGAGCAGCTCTGCCAGCCGGGTGAGCCGGCGACGACCGACGATCCGGTACGCCGGGCCACCGGACCGGCTGTCGAGCAGGACCGCCGGCAGTCCGATCGCGGCGAGCGCGGCCCCTGTCTGGGACCAGTTCCCGGCGTCCGACTCACCCAGCCGTAGCCGGTAGCCGAGCGGATCGCGAGTCCCGGCCGCCGCCGCCCACAACCGCAACCGCTGACCGGCCAGGTGAAAGCCGACCGGCGGCCGCTTGACCAGCCGGTCGTCGTCGGGTTCGGCGTCGGCGGGTTCGGCGTCGGCGGGTTCGGCGTCGGCGCCGGGTTCGGCAGTCGGGTCCGCCGCCTCGGGAGTGGCGGTGGGGTGCAGCCAGGCTGCGCCGAGGCGGGCGAGCGCGGCAGTGTAAGCCGTCCGCACCACCAGCCCGCCGTCGGCGCGCTCCTGCCAGGTCGGGGTGAGCCCACGCTGGCGGAGCTCAGCGACCAGGACGTGCACCCGCCAGGCATGGGCCACGTCGATCGACACCCGCACGGTGCCACCCATCCGGCTGATCGTGCCCGGGCCGGCGAGCAGGCCGGCGAGGTCACCGGGGGTCGGATCCGCAGCCGCGACCCCGAACAGCGACAGCTGCCGTGCCCCGGCGACCCCGCGCGGCACATCCGCCGGCGAACTCAGCGACACTCCGGGACCTCGTCGAAGGCCCGGTTGAGCTCGGCCGAGTCCAGCGAACTGGTGTCCAGGGCGCTGCGCTGGTAGTCCTCGGTCAGGGTGGACAGCACCGTCTCCACCCCGTCGTAGAAGGTGTCCGCCGGCCCGCCGGGGTCCAGCCCGGCGATGCCGGCTTCCGCTTTGCCGTACGCGTCACGTACCGCGCTGAGCGACGCGACGAAGCCGCTCGCCACCTGTTCCCCTTGGTCGGCGTCCGGAACACCGGCCGCCGCCACCCGGGAACGCGCGGTCTCGGTGGCCGTCTCCGCCCCGTCCAGCAACCGGATCAGGTTCTCCTGCGCCTGCGCCGGCGTGGTCTGGGCGGTCATCTGCTGCTGGGTGCTGCTGGTCAGGGTGCTGATCTCGGCCCGCCAGGGCCGCAAAGCGGTGCAGACCTCGGCGGCCCAGACAACAGGACTCGGGCCGGCGCCGCAGCCGGCGATCGCGAGAGCGACCATGGCGAGCACCACTGTGGTCCGGGCAGTGGATACCACGCGGCGCGCTCCCATGCAGTGCAGCGTACGCACCAGCGGCGACAACAGTACCGGCCGGACTGGTCGCGACGATGGCCGGACCGCCCGAGCCGACCGGCCGTCGGCAGGTCGACTCGGGCGGGAGTATCCGGATCGCCGGTCGGTCAGACGCTCACTCGTTCCGGCTCGGACCCGGCGCCACCGGCCGAGCCGCCACCGATGTTCTCGCCCATCGCCATCGGCTTGCGCTTGGTGAAGACCACCGCCGCCACCACGATCAGGGTCGCGACGACCGCGATGATGATCCGCAGCGCGTCGTTCTGGTCGGTGCCGACGCCCCACATGATCACCGCGGGGGCGATCAGCAGTGCCACCAGGTTCATCACCTTGAGCAGGGGGTTGATCGCCGGTCCGGCGGTGTCCTTGAACGGGTCGCCGACGGTGTCACCGATGACGGTGGCCGCGTGTGCCTCGGAACCCTTGCCGCCGTGCGCACCGTCCTCCACCAGCTTCTTGGCGTTGTCCCAGGCGCCACCGGAGTTGGCCAGGAAGACCGCCATCAGCACACCGGTGGCGATGGCCCCGGCGAGGTAGGCGGCGAGTGCGCCCGCGCCGAGGCCGAAGCCGACCGCGATCGGTGCCAACACCGCGAGCAGACCGGGCGTGAGCAGCTCCCGCTGGGCGTCGCGGGTGCAGATGTCGACCACCTTGCCGTACTCCGGCCGCTGGGTGCGCTCCATGATCCCGGGGAACTCACGGAACTGGCGGCGGACCTCCATCACCACGGCACCGGCGGAGCGGGACACCGCGTTGATCGCCAGACCGGAGAAGAGGAAGACGACCGCCGCACCGATGATCAGCCCGACCAGGTTGCCCGGGTTGGCAACGTTGAGCGAGTCGGCCAGGTACGCCGACACGTCGTCGATTCCGGCGTCTTCGAGCGCGATGCTGACCGTGTCGGTGTACGACCCGAACAGCGCCGTCGCGGCGAGTACGGCCGTCGCGATCGCGATGCCCTTGGTGATCGCCTTGGTGGTGTTGCCGACCGCGTCGAGTTCGGTGAGCGTCCGCGCTCCGGCCTCGTCGATGTCGCCGGACATCTCGGCGATGCCCTGCGCGTTGTCGGAGATCGGGCCGAAGGTGTCCATCGCGACGATAACGCCGACCGTGGTGAGCAGGCCGGTGCCGGCCAACGCCACCGCGAACAGCGACAGGGTGATGGATCCGCCGCCGAGCAGGAACGCGCCGAACACCGCCGCGCCGACCAGCAGGGCCGAGTAGACCGCCGACTCCAGGCCGACGCTGATGCCGGCCAGGATGACGGTGGCCGCGCCGGTCTGCGAGCTCTTGCCGATGTCCTGCACCGGACGGCGGTGCACCTCGGTGAAGTATCCGGTGAGGACCTGGATCGCGGCGGCCAGCACGATGCCGATGATCACGGCACCGATCGCCAGGCCGGCCGGGGACAGCGGCAGGTCGGCCCCTTCGTCGACGTCGAGGTCGGCCCGCCAGTCGGCACCGAGCAGGTCGGACCAGCTGCCCGGCAGGTAGAGGAATGCCGCGACGGCGACCAGCACCGCCGCCAGCACCGCCGAGGTGAAGAAGGCCCGGTTGATCGCGGTCATGCCGCTGCGGTCGCTGGGGCGCAGCCGAGTGATGAGTACGCCGAAGAGGGCGATCACGGCACCGATGGTCGAGACGATCAGGGGAAAGACCAGGCCTTCCTCACCGAACGCGGCCCGGCCGAGGATCAGTGCGGCGACCAGGGTCACCGCGTACGACTCGAACAGGTCGGCGGCCATGCCGGCGCAGTCGCCGACGTTGTCGCCCACGTTGTCGGCGATGGTGGCGGGGTTGCGGGCGTCGTCTTCCGGGATGCCCTGCTCCACCTTGCCGACCAGGTCGGCGCCGACGTCGGCGGCCTTGGTGAAGATGCCGCCGCCGACCCGCATGAACATGGCGAGCAGCGCGGCCCCGAAGCCGAAGCCTTCGAGTACGGTCGGCGCGTCGACCCGGTAGATGACGACCACCAGGGCGGCGCCGAACAGGCCGAGGCCGACGGTCAGGAAGCCGACCACCCCACCGGTACGGAAGGCGATCTTCATCGCGTTCTCTCGGCCGCCGGCGCCAGCGCCGGCGGCTGCGGCGACCCGCAGGTTCGCCCGCGTGGCCAGCGCCATCCCAGCACCGCCGATGAACGCGCTGAACACCGCGCCGACGATGAAGAAGACGGATCGACCGAGCTTCACCATCGTCTCGCTGCTGTCCGCCGTCTCGTGGACGGGCAGTAGGAAGAGCAGCACGACGGCAAGTACGACGAATACGCCGAGGGTCTTGAACTGGCGGAACAGGTAGGCCGAGGCTCCTTCCTGTACGGCGCCAGCGATCTCCTGCATGTTCGTGGTGCCCCTACCGGTCGCCAGTACCGCCCTGACCAGGGCGGCGGCGAAACCCAGTGCCACCAGCGCGATGACCGCTGCGATGATGACGTACGTCAGGTGTGAGCCGGTAAGGGACAGCCCGCCGCCTTCAGCGGCCAAGGTGGTCCCGGACATCAGTGTCCTCCTGTACCGAACGCTCGCCCCGAGCGGTGGACGAACCGCCGGGACGACTCCACGCGGGGAGCGACGAATCTGCTGACCGCACAGGTTGTACGGTCAGCGCAGTTGGTGATGACCCGCGTACTCTAGCGGCCCGGGGTAAGCCAGGTCACACGGTCTACCCACGGATCGGTGGATCATTCTCGCAGGCAGGTACGGAACCTGCGACGACGTACGTTGATCTTTGCTGAACGACGCGGTCAGCGGCCGACCGGCCACACCATCCGGACCTCGGTGCCGATCCCCTCGTCGACCGGGCGCACCTGGAGGTCCTCGACGAACCCGGCGAGCAACGCGAAGCCCACGCCGACGGTCAGCGCCTCGTCGGTGAGCGACTCGTTGGCCAGCTCGTCGGGGGGCAGCGCGCTCAGCCCGAGACCGGCCTCGATCGGCGCGCGGTCGATCACTCGTACGGTGTAGGTCTCCTCGTCGGACATCTCGACCTGGACCAAGTCCGCCAGACCGTACTGGCGGTGCAAGGCGACCGCCCGGGTGCATGCCTCACCGATCGCGAGCCGTACCTCGTCGAGGAGTTCCTCGGCCACGCCGGCCCGGCGGGCGACGGCTACGCCGACCAGGCGGGCGGTGCGCACGTGCACCGGGGCCGGGGAAAACGACAGGCGGACCGTGGCCATCACGCCGTGGGAACCGCGCCGGACGGGCCGCCCGGCTCCGCACCGGTGGCCGCCGCTACCGTCGGGAAGATCGGGAACACCTGGTCGAGCGCGGTGATCCGGAAGATCTTGAGTAGCGATTCCTTCTCGCAGACCAGCCCGAAGGTTCCGCCGGCCGGACGCAGTCGTTTGAGCGCGCCGACGAGGACCCCGAGCCCGGTGGAGTCGAGGAAATCGACCCGACCGAGATCGACGACGACCTTTCGGCTCCCGCCGTCGATCAGTTCGATGAGGCGTTCCCGGAGCTTGGGGGCGGTGTAGACGTCCACCTCGCCGCCGACCTCCAGGACCGTGTGCTCGCCCACGGTGCGAGTCGTCAGCGACAGCTCCATCGGTCCCTCCTCCGGCTGTGTTGCACGCTTGAAAGCATCTAACCACCGCCCAGCCCGTCGCGCCGCACGGCTCCTGCTGATCGACGATCTTCACCCGTACCCGCCGCCCGGGTGTGCCGTGCCGGAGGCGGGTGCCCGGCCCGGTGTCAACCGGCCCGGTGTCGGCTGGCTCGGTGTCGGCTGGCTCGGTGTCGGCTGGCAAGGAGCACGGGCCCACCACCTGGCAGGGCGGCGCGCCACTCGCGGACCCCGGGACAGCGGCACCCGCACACCAGTGCGAGAGTGCAGGCGTGACCTCACCAGCCACCGTAACGCCCGGTCCGGCACCGGATCCGGCGGGGCTGCTGCGTCGCTGGCGCTCAGCCGGACACCTGCCCCGCCAGGGCGGCGTTCCCGTGCCGATGTCGGGGGACGGATCCGAGACGATCACCCATGTCCGGCGGTTGCCGGCCCGACCGGGGGCCACCGCGCCATGGCCGGACTGGGTGCCGGAGGAACTGCGCGCCGCGTTCGTCGCGCGCGGAGTGCCGGCGCCGTGGCGGCACCAGGCGCGGGCCGCCGAACTGGCCCGTTCGGGCCGGCACGTGATCGTGGCGACCGGCACCGGTTCGGGCAAGTCGCTGGCGTATCTGCTGCCGTCGCTGGCCACGCTGCTGGCCGATCCACGCGCGACCGTGTTGTATCTGGCGCCGACGAAGGCACTCGCCGCCGACCAGTTGCGGACCGTCGCGGGTCTCGGTCTCGACGGGGTACGCCCGGCCTGCTACGACGGAGACACGCCGCAGTCCGAGCGGGCCTGGATCCGGCAGCACGCCAGGTTCGTGCTGACGAATCCGGACATGTTGCACCGGGGCATTCTGCCGAGGTCGGCCGCCTGGTCGAACTTCCTTCGGCATCTGTCGTTTGTCATCGTCGACGAGTGCCACAGCTACCGGGGGGTGTTCGGTTCGCATGTGGCCCACGTGCTGCGCCGGCTGCGGCGGCAGGCCGAGCGGCACATGCGGATCGGGACCGCCGCCGCCGGCCCGTGCTTCATGCTCGCCTCGGCTACTTCGGGTGAGCCGGCGCAGGCGGCCCGGCAACTCACCGGGCTGCCGGTCGAAGCGGTCACCGAGGACAGCGCACCACGCGGAGCGGTGACCTTCGCGTTGTGGGAGCCGCCGCTGCTGCCCGGTGCCCGGGCCGACGCCGAGGACCTCACCCCGGTCCGCCGTTCGGCGCTGCGGGAAGGTGCCGATCTGCTCGCCGACGCGGTCGCCACCGGGGTCCGTACCCTCACCTTCGTCCGGTCCCGCCGGGGCGCGGAGGTGGTCGCGTCGACGGCCCGGCGGGCGCTCGACGAGGTGGTGCCCGGGCTGGGTGCCCGAGTCGCGGCGTACCGGGCGGGCTTCCTCGCCGAGGACCGGCGGGCGTTGGAGCGCGCCCTGGCCTCCGGTGAACTGCTCGGTCTGGCGTCCACGAACGCGCTCGAACTCGGCGTCGACCTGGTCGGGTTGGACGCGGTGCTGATCTGCGGTTATCCCGGCACCCGGGCGTCGCTGTGGCAGCAGGCCGGCCGGGCCGGCCGCGCCGGCCGGGAGGCGCTCGCCGTGTTGATCGCCCGGGACGATCCACTCGACACCTATCTGGTGCATCACCCTGAGGCGGTGTTCGGTCGGCCGGTGGAGGCCACCGTGCTCGATCCGACCAACCCGTACGTGCTGGGTCCGCAGCTGTGCTGCGCGGCGGCCGAGGGCGCGTTGACCCCGGCCGACCTGGAACTGTTCGGCGGGGCCGCCGCCAAGGAGGTGCTCGCCGAGCTCGTCGAGGCGGGCCTGCTGCGTCGCCGACCCACCGGGTGGTACTGGACGTCCGCCCAGCGGCCGGAGGTGGACCTGCGAGGTGAGGGTGGCGCACCGATCAGCGTGGTGGAGGCGTCCACCGGTCGGCTGCTCGGCACGGTCGATCCGGGCTCGTCGCATTTTCTGGTGCATTCGGGAGCCGTCTACCTGCATCAGGGCGTGTCGTACGTGGTGGACGAGCTGGATCTGGACGGCGCGTGCGCGCTGGTGCACGCCGAGGAGCCGGACTGGTCGACGCACGCCCGCGAGGTGACGGCCCTGACGGTGGTGTCGGTACGGGAGTACCGCGACGCCGGTCCGGTGGGGCTGTTCATCGGCGAGGTGGACGTGACCAGCCAGGTGGTCTCCTACCAGCGGCGGCGGATCGGCTCGGGTGAGGTCCTCGACACCAGGCCGCTGGATCTGCCCGCCCGGCAGCTGCGGACCGTCGCGGTCTGGTTCACCGTGTCGCCGACGGCGCTGGCGGCGGCGGGGATCGACGCGGCCGACGTCCCCGGGGCGTTGCACGCCGCCGAACACGCGGCGATCGGCCTGCTGCCGCTGGTGGCGACCTGCGACCGATGGGACATCGGCGGACTGTCGACCGCCGCGCACCCGGACACCGAGGCTCCGACGGTGTTCGTCTACGACGGCCATCCCGGTGGGGCCGGTTTCGCCGAGCGCGCGTACCAGGCCGCCCGGACGTGGCTGGGCGCCACCCGGGATCTGATCGCCAGCTGCGGCTGCGAGACGGGTTGCCCGTCCTGCGTGCAGTCCCCGAAGTGCGGCAACGGGAACAATCCACTCGGGAAGGCGGATGCGGTCCGGGTGCTGGACGTGGTCCTGACCAACCTGCCGACCGAGGTGACCGACCTCGCCGACCGAGATGTCCGATCGACTGACGAACGTTGATTGATTTCCTGGCATGGATCTAAGCCGATCTGGATAGATTAAGCGTGGGAGCGCTTCCAAGGAGCTGCCGGAGGAGGGACGCCGTGGCCGACACCGTGGCCGAGACCGTCGAGTTGCTCTACTCGATCGACCAAGAGAACCTCACCGTCGACCAGCAGATCGCCCTCGCCCAGGCGTACGCCGCCCTGGCCCAGGCGGAACGTCTGGAACTGATCCAGCAGCGGCTGTACAACATCCATCAGGTGCTGTCCCGATGGGCGTTGCACGCCGCCGACGGGCCCGGCCGCTGACTCAACCTCATCACCGGGCGGGCTCAAGCCCTGGACCGGTCCGGCTCAGCCCTGGACCGGTCCGGCCCGGGCGTACGCGGTGGCCACCCGATCGGTCCCAGGCGGCCCGACCACCGGGACCTCGACCGTCACCGTGATCTCCAGACCGTGGGTGACGCACCGGACCAGCCGCCCGTGGTTGAGCATGGCCAACTCGGTCGCCCGCGCGCAGGCCGCCGTCGGTCCGTCGAAGATCCGGGCGGCACCGGCCAAGGCGGCCAGGTCGGCTGCCGTGCCGGCCTGGTGGCGGGCCAGGTGTGCCGCCGCGACGAACGCACCCGCCGCCCCCGCCAGCACCACCACGAGACCGACCGTCAGCAGCCAGAGACTGGCACTCCCCCGCTGCCCGCAGTCCGTAAGCCGCCGCTGCCGGCCGGCCGTACGGCGGCTCATGCCGTCCCCTGTTCCGGTCGGGCCCCGGTTCGCTCCGATGGCGGTGGACCACCCACCGGTAGGTCGAACGACCGGCCCGGCTCCAGAGCGGCGACGGCCGACGCGGTGACCGTCGCACGGGGCAGTCGTGCCCCCAGCGCCCGCACCGGTGCCCGGCAGGTGGCGTCGACCAGATCGCCGTCGACCGAGACGGAGACCGTCGCGCCGGTCGGGGTCGACGTCGGTGGCGCGGTGTCGCCTCGGGCGACGGCCAGCGCGGTCGCCCGCGCGAGGTCCACACATTCGGCCTTGGTGGTGACCGCGCAGACCGCCGTCAACCCGGTGGCCAGCAGCAGGACCAGCGCCGGCAGGCCGGCCGCCAACTCGGCGGTGAACGAACCCCGATCCCGGTCCCGACCGGCCTGCCGACGCCGCCTCACCCGAGGGCCCGATCGATCACGGCGCCGAGCGCGGCCTGCACACTCTCGCTGGTGAGCACCTTGAGCAGGATGCCGGCGAACGCGACCGCCGCCAGCGTGCCGACGGCGTACTCGGCGGTGTTCATTCCGGCGTCGTCGCGCAACCTGGCGGACAGCCGGGTAGCGGTCAGCCGCGTGGAGAGCCCTGCCGCGACCTGCCGGGTCCCCGACGACAGCGATCGGACGACGTTTCGTGGATGACGCATGGAGCGTTCCTTTCCTCAGAGGATGTCGCCGAGTACGGCGACGATCACCGGCACCAGGCCGGCGACGATGAAGGCGGGCAGGAAACACAGCCCGAGGGGCAGCACGATCAGCACACCGGCGCGGCGGGCGCTCGCTTCGGCCCGCGTCGACCGGCCGGCCCGCAGGTCGTCAGCGAGGCGGGTCAGCGCACCGGCCAGAGCGGCGCCGCTCGCCGACGACCGGACGGCTGCGGCGGCGAGCCGGTCACCGCCGGCGACGCCCGACACCTGATCCCACGCCTGCTGCGGCTCGGCGCCCAGGCGCAGCGATCTGGCCACCCGCTCCAGCCGCAGGCCGAGTGGGCCGCCGATCGCGTCGGCCACCGCCGCGCCGGCCCGGTCGACCGGCGCGCCGGCACGCAGCGCGGCCGCCAGCAGGTCGGCGGCGAGCGGCAAGTCGGCGGCTTCCCGGAGCCGTTGCCGGCGGGCCTGCGGCGGTTCGATTCGCCGCAGGCCGCGATCGAGGCCGACGGCGACGGCGAGTCCGACCGGTACGGACAGCCAGTTGCCGCCGATCACGACGACGGCCACCGCCGCGAGCACCGCCACCGGGCGGACCAGTCGACGCGCGTCCACCGCCGGGCCGGTGTCGCCGCGCAGTCGGGACAGGCGTCGCCGGGCCGCGAGCACGGTCAGCGGCATGTCACACCTCGCCGATGTGGCTCAGTCGCTCGGTCCAGGCCAGGCCGGCGAGTTGCAGTCCGAGCGCGATCACCGCGCACGCGCCGCCGATCGGGGTGTGCAGCAGCACCGCGAGCGGGTCCACGCCGATGCCGTAGCCGAGGGCGATGCCGCCGGCGGGCAGCCCGGCCAGCAGCCAGGCGGTCGCCGTGGCCCCGGCTGCCTGGGCCATGGCCGCGTCCCGCGACCGGTCCGTGGACCGCGCGTCGGCCTCGATCCGTTCGAGCAGGTCGGCCAGGGGCGCCCCGGTCTGTTCCGCCAGCCGGGTCGCGGCGGCGGTAAGGGCGGCCAGCCGGTCGTCCGTACCCCGGCCGGTGCCTCGCACGCGGCCGGCCGACCGGGCCGGCGACAGGTCAGCGGGTCGTACCGGCAGGCCGGCCCGCAGGTCGGCGGCCATCGCCGCCAACGCGTCGATCCGCTGTTCCCGTCGTCGCTGCCGCTGCTGGCCGAAGTGCCGGCGGACCACGGCCCGGCCGGCCAGCCCGCCGTAGGCGGCGAGGACGACGGCGGCGACCGGCCCGCCGAGGCACCAGCCGAGGGTTCCGCCGCCGACGCTCGCGGCGGCGAGCAGTCGACGTCGCCGGTGGTACACCGCGTGCCGCCACCACGTCGGCGCGTCGGCGACGACCGCGTCGTATGTCCGCGCGATCCGCTCGGCGAGCGTCGTCGACTGATGCGCTGGTCGGCCGGCGGCCGCCTCCAGCACTCGGTGGCGGCGGGTCCGGCGACGCAGCCAACCGGCCGGACCGATCATCGAACGCGACCGGTCAGAACATCGGGTGCCGGCACCCCGCGTTCGACGCAGAGCCGGGCCAGAGCGGTAGCCGCCGGCTGCGGGCCGGCGTCGCGCCGCCAGGCCGGCACCACGGTCACCAGCCGGTCCGGGCCGCTGGGCAGCAGCAGGCAGACCGCATCGACGATCCGGCCGACAGCGGTCCGTCGAAGGTGGATCAGGACCTGGAGCGCGGCGGCGACCTGGGCGTGCAGGGCGGCCCGAGGCAGCCCGCCGAGCAGGCCGAGGGCCTCCAGCCGGGCCGGCACGTCGGTCGCCGCGTTGGCGTGCAGGGTGCCGGCGCCGCCTTCGTGGCCGGTGTTGAGGGCGGCCAGCAGGTCAACGACCTCCGCGCCTCGGCATTCGCCGACGACGAGGCGGTCCGGCCGCATCCGCAACGCCTGCCGTACCAACGCGCCGAGGTCGACCGACCCGCTGCCCTCCACGTTGGCCGTCCGTGCCTGCAGACTCACCACGTGCGGGTGGTACGGCCGCAGCTCGGCCGCGTCCTCGACCAGCACGATCCGCTCCCGCGCGGGCACCAGCCCCAGCATCGTGTTGAGCATCGTCGTCTTGCCCGAACCCGTACCGCCGGTCACCAGGTAGGCCAACCGGGCCGCGACCACCGCCTCCAACAGCCCGGCCAACCCGGCCGGCACCATCCGCCGCTGCACCAACTCGGCCAGCTGGAACGGCCGCTGCCGAAACGTCCGCAACGACAGGTACGGTCCGTCGGTCGCGATCGGCGGCAACACGGCGTGCAACCGGGTGCCGTCCGGCAACCGGGCGTCGGCGTACGGGCACCCGTCGTCGAGCCGCCGACCACACGCCGCCGCCAACCGCTGCGCCAACCGGCGCACCTCGTCGACCGACCGGAACGGCGTCGCCACCTGCGTCAGCCCGTCACCACGATCGACCCACACCTGGGTGCCGTTGACCAGGACGTCGGTCACGCTCGGATCGGCCAGCAGCGGGCCGATCGGACCGGCGCCGACGAGATCTCCATGCACTTGATCGGCCAGGCGCAGCAGCCGGGTGTCGCCGAGCAACGCCGCCCCCGGCTCAGCCCGTACCGCGCTCACCACCGCCGCTGCGGTGACCGGTGTGCCGTCGGCCACGAACCGCTCCCGTACCCGGCCGGCCACCGCCTCGTCGGCGGTGCCCGCCAGGGGCGGGCGGCGCCCGTGGTCGGTGCTGGTGGACGAGGGCATCCGGGCCTCCTGGGATCGATGTCGGATGCCGCAACGATCGCCGGGAAGCCCGACGCCAGGTGGAGATGATCAAGGAACCTGTGGATAACCGGAACGCCTGTGGATAACCCGCCCGCACCGCCGTCGATCTGCTACAGGTACGCGCCACCAGAGGCCAGGCCGGCGCGGTCCCCGGCATTCCGGACGAGATCGACCTGCTCGACGCGCCGCCGCGTCCCTGACCGCTGCTCGGGGCACGGTCGCTTTCACGATGTGAGGCTGGGATACCTAACCCGCGACTCGATAGGTATCCCAGCCTCACATCGGCGACGCCGGCGGCGGTTGATCTCGTACGTCGACCGCCTGATCACCGTGTGGTGGTAGGTAGTCGGTAGCCGAGTTGTTGGCCGTAGGTCATCAGCGGACGCAGGGTCGGCAGCAGGGTGGTTGCCTCGGACGACCAGCGACGTCCCCGGTTGTTGCCGATTCGGCGGTGTCGGGCCGCTGTCGTCTGTCGGAGTCGGAGGGCCTGCAGTCGCCGGGAGGCGGTGGAGCGGCCGGAGCGCCAGTCGAGCCAGCGAAGCCACCAGTCCCGAAGTACGTCGAAGATCATCATCTGGTTCTCCTTGATCAATTATCGATTCGTTGTACGTTTGGGCAGGCGGTAGAGTCCACGACGCTGGACGAAGATCTCCCGCCGCTCGGCGGCTTCTCCACTGTGGTTGATCACGTAGCCGGTGAGCCAAACCCAGCCGTGGTAGGTCGGCTTCCGGTCGACGGAGATGACGCGGAAGGTGAGTCGTCGGTCGCCGGCGAACTGCACGCTGGCTTGTGCGCCGATCAGTAGTACGTCGCCGGGGTTGGGCTCTGGCGTCCGTAGCAGTCGGTTATTCACCTGGCTGTGCGTCGCGGCATGGTCGTTCGACGCCGTCAGCTCCTCGTTCGGTCGGCCAGGTGGTGAGCCCACACTGGGGGCACCACCTGGACTTCACCCGGAACGAGAACAGTCCGGCGCAGAAGCCGAGCAGGGCCGCCCCGCACACCGCTCCCACTTCGATCATTGATTCCCCATCCTGTTCGGTCGACCGCCTGACAGCGGGGGCGAGCATCCCTCCTCCGGCCAGTGACCCCGGTTGATCGGTATCCGGTGCCGTGCCCGGCAGGGCAACGACGATCCGCACCGGCAGACCTGCTGCCACTTGCTCCAGGACCACACCGGCCGGTGACGCCTGGCCAGGGTCATTGCTACGGCGACGACGTACGCCTCGTAGGTGACGCGTTGGGTCATCCGCCCCTCCTTCGGTGAGGGGATGTGACGGCCGGGCCTATCGGTCATCCGACCGCCACACCCAGCGACCATGGTTCCCACCAGACCACCTGAGCGCAATATTTCATTTCAAATGAAACGCTTGACGATTCCTCATCTTGTGGTGTTTCATTGCCGAGCGTGGTCGATGGGTGCTACATATCGAGTGCGGGTTTCGCCCGGTGTGTAGTCGCGGAGAGGAGAATCCAGTGACGACTGACACCGGCTCGACCGTCCCGAGGCGACAGCTCGGCAGGCATCTACGGCAGCTCCGCGAGGAGGCCCGCATGACCGTGAAGGCCGCGGCCACCGCGCTGGAGTGGTCCACACCGAAGATCTGGCGCATCGAAACCGGCGCCACGTCGATGCGGTCGCTCGACGTCGAAGCGATGTGCCGGATATACGGAGCGTTACCAGAAATCACTGAGGCGTTGATGGGGCTCGCCAAGGAGACCAAGGCCCGTGGCTGGTGGCACTCGTACGGCGATGCCATCCCCGAGTGGTTCGAGCTGTACGTCGGCCTTGAGTCAGGTGCGACGCGGCTGCGCAAGTACGAGGCGCACCTGGTCCCCGGCCTACTGCAAACCAAGGCGTACGCGACCCGGGTGTTCGAGGCCGGACGCCCCGACATGAAGCGCGAGGACATCGACCGAGGGGTGGCCCTGCGGCTCGATCGACAGGCGCTACTGACCCGAGCCACCCCACCCGCGCCGCAGGTCGACATCATCCTCGACGAGGCCGTGCTGCGGCGCGACATCGACGCCGAGCAGCTCCACCAGATCGTCACCGTCAGCCGCCAACCCAACCTCTCCGTCCGGGTAGTGCCGTTCAGCGCAGGCCTGCACCGCGCCACGTTGGCGAACGGCGCGTTCACCATCCTGGACTTCGACGGCTCCGACGAACCGACGATCATCTACGCCGACGGACTGACCGGCGCGCTCTACCTCGACAAGCCCGCCGAGGCGGCGGCCTACGAGGAGGTCTGGTCAGCCGTCGGGTCCACGGCACTGAGCGAGGCGCAGTCTCGCAAACTCATCGCATCGATCGCGGAGGAACTGTCATGACCGAACTCACGTGGAAGAAGAGCACCCGCAGCAACGCTGGCGGGGACTGCGTCGAGGTCGCCAACCCCAGCCGAGCCACCCTGGTCCGCGACAGCAAGGACCAGGCCGGACCGGTGCTGTCGTTCACCGCCGACACCTGGACCGGCTTCGTCCAAGGAATCAAGGTCGGCCAGTTCGACCACTGACCTCGACAAACGTCTGCCCCTGGTCCGATGATCAGGACCAGGGGCAGAGCCCGTGTCAGATCACCACAAGCCGTACGACGGCCCGACGGTCTTGTCAACGATCGGACTCCACCTGTCGGGTCGGCGTCAACACGACACTACGGCAGCATGTAGCGCCCTACCTTGCCGCTGTGACCAGCGAACGCGACTTCGACCCCGACGTCGCTACGTGGAAGCAGCTCGCAGGCCGGCTGCGCCAGGCGATCCGCACGGGCGAACTTGCCGCTGGCAAGCGAGTTCCTTCCGAACTGCACCTGGTGCAGGAGTACGAATTGAGTCGCCTCACGGTCCGGCGCGCACTACAGCAACTGCGGAGCGAGGGCTTGATCGTGGTCGTGCAAGGTCGCGGAACGTTCGTCATGGGTGAGCAGGAACGCACTACCGTCACCTTGAGTAGTGGCGACCGAGCGCAGGCCAGGATGCCCGATCCAGAGGAACGTCGGAAGTACGGGCTCCACGAAGGCGAACCGGTCGTACTGGTGACACGTGCCGACGGCGAGGTGGAGGGCTACGGAGCGCATCGGGTCACGATCGAAGGCAGGTAATGCAGATCGCCATCCGGATGGTGCCGTTCAGCGCTGGTCTGCACCGCGCCACCGTGACGAACGGCGCGTTCACCATCCTCGACTTCGACGGCTCCGACGAGCCGACGATCATCTACGCCGACGGACTGACCGGTGCGCTCTACCTCGACAAGCCCGCCGAGGCGGCGGCGTACGAGGAAGTCTGGTCAGCCGTCAGGTCCACGGCACCAAGCTGAGCCAGTCGCACTCGCGGCGGATCGCGGCAGAGTCCAGTCGTCGCGGGACAACGCTTCCGGCCCGGTACGTGACTCTGCCGTGAGGTCGCCGTTGGGCGGCCGGGTGTAGCGCATCGGGCGGCGTTACTGACTGTCGTACCCCTGTGCGAGGCTTTGGCGCATGGCGACTTTCGTTCTGATCCACGGCGGTGGCGGCAGTTCCTGGGACTGGCATCTGCTAGGCCCTGAGCTGACCGGACGGGGCCACGATGTGGTGGTGCCGGAGCTGCCGATCGAGGACAGGGCGGCAGGCTTCGCCGAGTTCTGTGACACGGTCGTCAATGCCGTCGGCGATCGCAGCAACCTCGTGGTCGTCGGGCACTCCTATGGTGCGTTCACGGCGCCGCTGGTCGCCGACAAGCTGCCTGTGCGGCTCCTTGTCCTGCTCACTCCCATGATCCCAAAGCCGGGTGAGAGTCCCGGCGACTGGTGGGGCAACACCGGTCACCGCAGTGTGGAGGGGCTCAGTGAGGAGGAACAGTTCTATAATGGCGTGCCGGCCGAGATTGTCGCGGAGGCTTCGGCGCATGGCCGCGCCCAGCTCAGCGCAGAATGGAACGAGCCATGGCCCCTGGATGCGTGGCCGGACGTGCCGACGAGGTTGCTCATCGCCCGCGAAGACCGGTTCTTCCCGCCCGACTTCCAGCGCCGCGTGGCGGCCGACCGCCTCGATGCCGTACCGGATGAAATCGACGGTGGCCACACGGTGACGCTCAGCCGTCCGAAGCAACTCGCCGACCAGCTGACCGCGTACTTGCCGCGCTGAAGGCGCTGCGCCCGACGCCGGCCACGTGAATACGCGCGGCGCGGATCGCAGCAGATCAGCGTGCCGGAGCCTCCGTACGCTTTCGTCATGCCGAGCCGTTACTTTCGCCGTCGTTCGGATGACTCGCGAGGCGACGTCGGCTGTCGCACTCCTTACCGGTGTGCCCGCCGAGCAGCTTGACGAGTACAGTGGCATGCCTGCCGTTCGCTGAGTCCGTCTGGCTCCGATGGGGCGACCGGCGCGGTGTCCCAGCGGTGTCCCAGCCGATCCGACGCCACCCGTCGGCGGTACGCATAGTGTTGAGCATCGCGTGCTACCCGAACTCGTAAGACGCCTCCGTCCGCGTGCCGGCTCATCGCGCAGCCTGAGCCGGGGCGTCCACGAGCCGGCTGACGATCCGCTGACAGAGTTCGGCGAGAGCGCCCCGACCGACCGCGCCCGGCGACTCGCCGCGTTCCAGACCTCGACTGATCCGTGGCTCGGGTTGCAACGTCCCGGTCAGCGGTAGATCCAGGGATCGGGCGATCTCGCGGGCCCGGAGCCGACCGGGGGCGGGTCCTCGGACGATCAGCGACAGCTCGGCGCAGTGCGGGCGGATGCCGGCGACGACCCGGGCCGCCGCTGCGGTGGCGCGCAGTTCCGCCGGCACCACGACGAAGACCTGGTCGGTCGCGTGCAGGGCGGCCAGGGCAGCCTCGTCCGGGCGGCGCGGCAGATCCACCACCACGAGGTCGCGTTCCCGGCGGGCGGCGTCGAGCGCGGCGGTCATCGTGCCGGCCGGCAACGGCAGAGGCTCGCCGCGATCCCAGGAGAGCAGGCCGAGGTCGCCTCGGGTGGGCAGCGCACCGACCAGGGCGGTCGGGTCGATCCGCCCGTCGCTGTCGGCGAGGGCCGGCCAGCGCAGTCCGTCGAGTTGTTCCCACCCGAGGACCAGGTCCAAGCCGCCGCCGAGCGGGTCCGCGTCGACCAGCAGGCTGCGTAGTCCGCGTCGGGCGGCGGTGGCGGCCAGCCCGCCGGCCAGGACGCTGGCACCAGCACCGCCCCGACCGCCCACGACGCCGACGATCGGACCCGGTGCCGTGGCGGTGCCGTCGTGGTCGGCGAAGCGGTCGACCAGCCAGGGTTCGGCGGCCGGCAGTATCGCCACATGCTCGGCGCCGAGCGGTTCGGCGAGCTGCCAGACGTGGTCCTGGCCCGCCCGGCAGACCACGATCAGCCGGGCGCGGCGGGGCAGCCGGGCGCGCAGGAACGGCTCGGCCTGGTCGGCGCCGAGCAGGACGAGCGGGGCGCTGCTGTGCCGGGACCGGGCGGCGATCGGGTCGGCCGCGAGGTCGACCTCGGTGCCGGCGAGGGCGGCCAGCCGTAGCAGGTCGTCGAGGAGCGCCTCGTCAGCGGTGACCACCAGGGGCAGGCGTCGGGGGTGGTCGATGCTGGTGGACGGGGGCATCCGGGCCTCCTGGGATCGATGACGGATGCCGCAACGATCGCCGGGAGGCAGGACGACAGGTGGAGATGATCAAGGAACCTGTGGACAACCGGAAGGCCTGTGGAAATCCGTACGTACCACGGTTGTTCTGCTATCGGGACAGGTCGTGTCCGTACCCGATCGGGGGTTGCTGGTGTGGTTGTCGGCCGCAGACGCGACGACCCCCGCCGGGGGGAGGCGGGGGTCGTCTGGGGTCCGGCTCCGGGGGGGTCGAGCCGAACCCACTCAGCGGTCACGGGGGGTGCAACCGCCGAGGGCTTAACGGATGGAACTGGACCAGAAACGAAAGCGTGTCACAAACCAGCATGCCTGAGTCACCGCCCACACGTCGAGTGCTCTCTACCGCGAGTCGCGGATCGGAACCGCGTCGAACCCAGGTGAGGCCGCCGGGATCGCTGATCGTCGGGTCAGGAGGCGGGAGCGGACCGGGTACCGTCGGCGGACCCGGGCACCGGCGCGCGCCGGATCCGTGCGGCTAGACTTCTCCGTCGTGGGCCGCAGCGCCGCTTTCTTTGACCTCGACAAGACCGTGATCGCCAAGTCCAGCGCCTTGGCGTTCGGCCGGCCTTTCTACCGCGACGGCTTGATCACCAGACGGGACGTGGTCAAGTCCGCGTACGCCCAGCTGATGTTCCGGCTCGGCGGCACCGACGAGCAGACCATGGCCCGCACCCGCGACTACCTCGCGGCCCTGTGCAAGGGATGGCAGGTGGAGCAGGTCCGCCAGATCGTCGCCGAAACCCTGCACGAGCTGATCAACCCGTACGTGTACGCCGAGGCCGCCGCACTGATCGAGGAACACCAGAACGCCGGCCGGGACGTCGTGCTGGTCTCCGCCTCCGGCGAGGAGATGGTCCGGCCGATCGGCGAGCTGCTCGGCATCACCGACGTGATCGCCACCCGGATGGCGGTGGAGAACGGCCGATACAGCGGTGAAATCGAATTCTACGCGGCCGGCACCTCCAAGGCGGACGGCGTCATCGAGCTGGCGGAGCAGCGCGGATACCAACTGGCCGACTGCTACGCCTATTCGGATTCGTACACCGATGTCCCGATGCTCGAATGCGTCGGGCACCCCACCGCGGTCAACCCTGACCGTCAGCTCCGCAAGCTGGCCACCGAACAGGGCTGGCCGGTGCTGGCCTTCCGCCACCCCGTACCGCTCGGCCGCCGGCTGCGCGAACGACCGGCCGTTCCGGTCGCGGCCGCCGCGTTGAGCGTCGGCGTCGGGGTCGCCATCGGGATCGCCTGGTACGGGCGGCACCGCCGGGCCCGCGCCAGCTCCACCTGATCAGGCGGCGGCCAACGCCTCGTCGGCCACCTCCGTCAACCGGGCCGCGCCCACCTCGACGGCGGTCAGGTAGTGCCGCAGCCAGGACCGCACCCCGTCGGCGGTACCGGTGGCGTACGCCCCGGCCGAACCCACGTACTCCGGCTCCCGCTCCTGATGGCCGACCTCGACCGCGAGCAGCCCACGCGGATCGGAGCCGGCGGCGATCAGCGTGAGCCGGGCGGCGGCCCTCGCCACGACGCCGCCCGGCCCGGCGAACGGGCGCAGGGTCAGCAGCTCGGCGTGCACCACCGCCGCGAGCAGCAGCGGCGGCACCGACGTGCCGCCCGTGATCAGGCCGGCCAGGCCGTCGATACGCGGCGCCACCGGCTCGGCCTCGACGGGACGACCGAGTCGATCGACCCCCACCAGGTCGCTGGCGGCCAGCACGTGCAGCCGCGCCAAGACCTGGCGCGGCGCGCGCGGCCACCGGTCGCACAGGTGCGGCACCGCCTCGGCGACTCGCAACGCGCCCTGTACGACCGGATCGGTGACGGTGCCGGCCCGGACCTCGGCGAGCGGGTACCCGTGGCCTTCCAACGCCGCGCTGGCCACCGCCGCCCGCAGACTCATCTCGGCGGCGACCCGGCCGCCGTGGCGGCGCAGCGCGCGATGCCGCAACGCCTGGTCGACCTGCTCACGGGCCCGATCCAAGGCGGGCCGCACGTCGGCGAGGTCGAGCAGGGGGGCCAGCGGATCGGTCTCGGTCACGCCTGCCACGCTACGCGCCGGCCCAGCCCCGCCCGGACCGGTCCCGGCCGGGACCGGCCACCGCGCGACGGGAGCCACTCGGCGCGTGGTCCGCACCCCAGCGGGTGAGACGTCTCGTGCCAGCCGGGCCGCGACACTAACCTCGGAGCAAGTCAAGCGACGTGTGAGGAGCCCCACGCATGAGCGAAACACTGGAGAACCTGCTTCAGGAGAGTCGACGGTTCGAGCCGCCGGCCGAACTGGCCGGGGCGGCCAACGTCACCGCGGCCGCCTACGACACCGCCGCCGCCGACCGGCTCGCCTTCTGGGCGGACCAGGCCCGCCGGCTGCACTGGGCCAAGGAGTGGGACCAGGTGCTGGACTGGTCCAACCCGCCGTTCGCCAAGTGGTTCGTCGGCGGTCAGCTCAACGTCGCGTACAACTGTCTCGACCGCCACGTCGAAGCCGGACTCGGCGACCGGGTCGCCATCCACTGGGAGGGCGAGCCCGGCGACACCCGCACCATCACCTACGCCGAGCTGCACCAGATGACCTGCCAGGCCGCCAACGCGCTGACCGACCTCGGCGTGACGGCCGGTGACCGGGTGGCGATCTACCTGCCGATGATCCCGGAGGCGGCGGTCGCGATGCTGGCCTGCGCGCGGATCGGCGCCACCCACAACGTGGTTTTCGGCGGCTTCTCCGTCGACGCGCTCTCCGGCCGGGTGCAGGACGCCTCCGCCAAGGTGATCATCACGGCGGACGGCGGCTACCGCCGGGGCAAGCCGTCGGCGCTCAAACCGACCGTCGACGACGCGGTCGCCCAGTGCCCGTCGGTCGAGCACGTGCTGGTGGTCCGCCGTACCGGCGAGGACGTCGCCTGGACCGACAAGGATCACTGGTGGCACGAGACGGTGGAGAAGGCCAGCGCCACGCACGAGGCGCGGTCGTTCGACGCCGAGCACCCGCTGTTCATCCTCTACACCAGCGGCACCACGGCCAAGCCTAAGGGAATCCTGCACACCACCGGCGGTTACCTGACTCAGGCGTCGTACACCCATCACGCGGTCTTCGACCTCAAACCGGAAACCGACGTCTACTGGTGCACGGCGGACATCGGCTGGGTGACCGGGCATTCGTACATCGTCTACGGGCCGTTGTCCAACGGCGCGACCCAGCTGATGTACGAGGGCACCCCGGACACCCCGCACAAGGGCCGGTTCTGGGAACTGGTGCAGAAGTACAAGATCAGCATCATCTACACCGCGCCGACGCTGATCCGCACCATGATGAAGTGGGGCGAGGACATCCCGGCCGGGTACGACCTGAGTTCGCTGCGGCTGCTCGGCAGCGTCGGTGAGCCGATCAACCCGGAAGCCTGGATGTGGTACCGCGAGCACATCGGCGGCGGCCGGTGCCCGATCGTGGACACCTGGTGGCAGACCGAGACCGGGGCCGTCATGATCTCCCCGTTGCCCGGGGTGACCGCGACCAAGCCGGGTTCGGCGATGACCCCGCTGCCGGGGATCAGCGCCGACGTGGTCGACGACCAGGGTGCGTCGGTGCCCGACGGGGGCGGCGGCTACCTGGTGCTGCGCGAACCGTGGCCGTCGATGCTGCGGACGATCTGGGGTGACGACCAGCGGTTCATCGACACCTACTGGTCCCGTTTCGACACGATGTACTTCGCCGGCGACGGGGCCAAGAAGGACACCGACGGGCACATCTGGCTACTCGGCCGGGTCGACGACGTGATGCTGGTGTCGGGGCACAACATCTCCACCACCGAGGTGGAGTCGGCGCTCGTGTCGCACCCGGCGGTGGCGGAGGCGGCAGTGGTCGGCGCCACCGACCCGACGACCGGTCAGGCCATCGTCGCGTTCACCATCCCACGTGGCAGCGCCGACGTCGCCGGCGAGGCGGGCGAGACGTTGATCAAGGAGCTTCGGGACCACGTCGCCCGTACGCTCGGGCCGATCGCCAAGCCCCGGCAGATCATGCTGGTGCCGGAGCTGCCCAAGACCCGCTCGGGCAAGATCATGCGTCGGTTGCTCCGGGACGTCGCCGAGAACCGCTCCCTGGGTGACGTGACCACCCTGCAGGACTCCACCGTGATGGACCTGATCTCGTCGGGGATGCAGGGCACCAAATCCGACGAGGACTGAACACCGACGACCGTCCGGGACGGTTCGCCGTACCGTCGGTCGTCGCTCTACGGGCCGGGCCGGTCGCCTTTCGGGGTGTCCGGCCCGGCCCGTCGCGTCTCCCGGCTCCGACGTGCGGCTGCCAACATCTGACACCTCATCGATGTGACAAATCGGGGCGATCCAAACAAGATCTTGAAACCAATCGACGCATCGATCTTCACAGCGGTTCCCTCCGGTGACTACTTTCACTTTGGCCCCTACGACCGAGGCCACATCATCCGGATCTCCTGGCGCCACTCACCCAAGTGGTAGCCCGGATTCCCCCGAACCGGAGGTAACCAGGTGCGCAAAGTCATGGTGGGAATGCTCACCGTGTCGCTCGCCTCAGGGATGGGCTTTGCTCTGCCCGCGACAGCGATGGCGGCACCGCCGGTGGAAGCACCAGCGGTGGCTCCTTCCCTGGACGTAGCGCCGAGCATCGACGACCTGCCCAACCCACTCGGCGAGAAGCGTCGTGAGCTACGCGAACGCGCGGTGAGCGACGTGGTCAGCGGACGGATCACGCCGGAACGTCGCGGCGCGAGCACCGTCGCCAAGGTCGGCGAGACCAGTGGCGCTGGTCTCGCCGGACGCGCGGCCGGCGGCGCGAAAGCCTCCACGGACCAGTACGTCGAGCTGGAGCGCGAGACCACCGACCGGATCTTCGTGATCCTGGCCGAGTTCGGCAACGAGCGTCACCCCAGCTACCCGGACGTCGACAGCAACCCCGACTGGCCGGGTCCGGCGCGTTTCGACGGCCCGCTGCACAACGAGATCCCCGAGCCGGACCGCTCGGTGGACAACACCACCATCTGGCGCGCCGACTACTCGGCCGATTACTACCAGCAGCTGTACTTCGGCGCTGGCGAAGGTGTCGAATCGGTCAAGACCTACTACGAGACCCAGTCGTCCGGTCGGTACAGCGTGGACGGCACCGTCACCGACTGGGTGAAGGTCCGCTACAACGAGGCCCGGTACGGTCGGGACCTGTGCGGCAGCAACGTCTGCAGCAACGTGTGGCAGCTGATCCGCGACGCCGCCAACCAGTGGGTGGCCGACCAGCGGGCGCTCGGACGCACCGACGAGGAGATCAACGCCGAACTGCGCGAGTTCGACAAGTGGGACCGGTACGACCACGACGGTGACGGCGACTTCAACGAGCCGGACGGCTACCTCGACCACTTCCAGATCGTGCACGCCGGCGGCGACCAGGCCGACCGCGACCCGTGGCAGGGTGAGGACGCCATCTGGAGCCACCGCTGGTACGCCTTCGGCAGCGACATCGGCCTGACCGGCCCGGAGCAGAACCCGCTCGGCGGTACGCAGGTCGGCGACAGTGGCCTGTGGATCGGTGACTACACCATCCAGCCCGAGAACGGCGGACTGAGCGTCTTCGTCCACGAGTACGCCCACGACCTTGGTCTGCCGGACGACTACGACACCTCCGGCGGCGGGGACAACAACAACGAGCACTGGACGCTGATGGCGCAGAGCCGCCTCGGTGCCGCCGGCGACGGCGGTATCGGCGAACGGCCGGGTGACCTCGGTGCCTGGAACAAGCTGCAACTCGGCTGGCTCGACTACGAGGTTGTGGTCGCCGGTCAGAAACGCACGCTGCACCTCGGTCCGCAGGAGTACAACACCAAGCGCGCCCAAGCGGTGGTCGTGGTCCTGCCCAAGAAGGAGGTCACCACCGAACTCGGTGAGCCGTTCGCCGGCGACTTCCAGTACTTCTCCGGCAACGAAGACGACCTGAGCAACACGATGACCCGGGAGTTCGACCTGACCGGGTCGTCCACGGCGGCGCTGTCCATGAAGGCCCGGTACGACATCGAGGACGACTACGACTACCTGTACTTCCAGGCGTCCTCCGATGGCGGCGCGAGCTGGACGTCGCTGGACGGCACGATCAACGGCACCCCGTTCGGCACCGACGGCAGTGGCACTCCGGCGATCGACAGCTCGACCGGCGGCGCCTGGGTCGACATCAACGTGCCGCTGGACGCCTACGCCGGCGACACGATGCTGCTGCGGTTCCTCTACCGCACCGACGGTGCGGTGGCGTACGGCGGCTTCTTCGGTGACGAGATCGTCGTGACCGCCGACGGCTCCCCGATCTTCACCGACGGCGCCGAAGGCGACGGCGGCTGGACGACCGGCGGCTGGAGCACCGTCGGGTCCAGCGTGACCGGCGAGTACGACAACTACTACATCGCCGGGCACCGCTCGTACGTGTCCTACGACAAGTACCTGGAGACCGGCCCGTACTACTTCGGGTACAGCAACCCCGACTGGGTGGACCACTACGCCTACCAGGAGGGTCTGCTGATCTCCTACTGGGACACCTCCCAGGTCGACAACAACACCAACGTGCACCCGGGTGAGGGCCGCAACCTCTACATCGACTCGCGGCCACGACCGATGTACAACCTGACCGGCGCGCCGTGGCGGGCCAGGGTCCAGGTGTACGACGCGCCGTTCAGCCTGGAGAAGGCCGACTCGTTCACGTTGCACATCAACGACCAGCCGCAGTACATCCGTGGCCAAGCCGCTGCGCCGGTGTTCGACGACACCAAGAAGTACTTCTACGAGGAACTGCCGAACCACGGGGTCAAGCTGCCCGCGGTCGGCGTCAAGATCCGCGTGGTGTCCGTCGACGGCACCACGATGAAGATCAGGATCTCCTGATCCGCAGGATCCACTGATCGAGATGTGACCGGTGCCGCCCGGTCGGCCGGAACCCCGGCCGACCGGGCGGCGTCTGATCGACATGACCACCACGCGACTGACCCGACGATCAGCTGTCCGCCGATGGGCCCTGGTCGGGCTGACGGCGACGCTGCTGGCGGTCACCGCTGGCGGATGCGCAGCACCTACGGGGGAGCCGGTGCCGACATCATCGGAATCGTCCGGACCAGGTTCCGGACCGGGGTCCGGGCCAGGTTCCGGACCGGGACCGTCGGACACGCCGACCCCCGGCGGTACGACCCCGCCGCCGATGTCTTCCACCGAGCTGCCCGTGTCGCCGCGTCCCCGTACGCCGCCGAAGACACCGTCCGACCTGATCACCGGCGACTGGCTCGTCGGCACGGTCACCCGGGGCGGCAGCGGCCCCTGCTACGGCCTGATCACCGACGACGGGGTGGAACACGCCCTGTACGGCACCGACTCCGCCGAACTCGTCGAGCACACCCGGATCCGGGTACGGGTGGCCCCACTGGAGCTACGGATCTCCTGCGGACCAGGTCAGCACTGGCGGATCGTCCAGGCCGAACTCATCCGGTGATCCGCGCCGCCGGACTCATCCGGTGATCGATGCCGGGGCGACCACACCGCCGGGTACGGCCGAGGCCAGGTTCATCCAGTGGTAGTCATGCCGGCAGGGCGGGCCGACGGCCAGTCCCAACCGGCGTTCGTCGAGGTCGAGCAGGACCGAGTAGACCGTCTCGGCCTGGTCCGCCACCGGGTCACGCTCGTCCAGGTGACGACAGATCGCCAGCGGAGCACCCAGGTGGTCGTGGAACACCGAGGCGAGATCGGCGTACCCGATGGACCGGCCGCGCGACTGGTCGGCAAGCAGACGACGGGCCCGGGCCGCCCGAAACAGCGATGATCCGCCCAGATCCTTCAACGTGTCGCGGACCGGGAGACCGGTCTCCAGGTGGTTGGCGTGAGTCAGCACCCCGTCCACCGGGTGGGCCCAGCCGACGTCGCCGGGCACGACCTCCAGATCGAGAAGTTCGCCACCACGCGGACCGGCCTGCCCGAGCAGCAGGTTGATCGACGCGTTGCGGGCGGTACGACAGGCCACCCGGGTCGCCTGGCCCAGGTTGCCGGCTTCCAGCACCGCCCGCAGCAGGACGTGGTACGGCACGCCGGGCGTACGGCCGGCACCCAGCCCGTCCCGGTCGCAGCCCAACATGTTGACGCAGACACCGAGGCCGGCGGAGTTGAGACCCGTCTTGGCGAGCATGCCCGCCTCGGCGAGGGTGAGCACCGCCGTGCCGCGCTCGTCGAGGGTGGCGAGCAGCAGCATCGCGACCCGCTGGTCCGGGTGCCAGTCCCAGTTCTGTCCCAGCAGCAGGTGGCCACTGTCGGAGTGGGTGCCGAGCACCCCGACCGTCGTACATCCGCCGTCGGCCCCGTCCGGAGCGCCCCGGGTCGGGTCGTCGTCGAGGGGGCCCTGCGGCGGGGCGGCACCGGCGACCCCGGTGCCGACGCCGCTGGTGGTCGTGCCGTAGAGCAGCTCGGTACGGGCGTTGAGGGCGTAGATCTCCTCCACCGCGACGCCCGCGCCGTCCGCCACCCCGTCCAGCATCGCGGCGACCCGTGGGTGCGCCTGCTGGGTGGCGGCGCGGAAGGCACCGCCCGCGATGCGCACGGCCGCCGTGCTCAGCCCGGCCTCGTCCCGGAACCGCCGCAGATAGAGCGCGGCGTTGACGGAGATGGTCTCGGCCACGGCCGCGCCGTAGCCGGCCCCGCATTCGGCCGGTGTGCCGGACACCGAGACCAACGGGACCGGCAGCGTCGCGCCGGAATCCGCAGACGCGGAGCTGGGGTGGCGCGGGTCGTGTGAGTCGTACGGGTCCTGCGGGTCGTACGGGTCGTACGGGTCATGCGGATCGGTCGAGGTACGGTCGGCAGCCATTCCTGCACGGTAACGTCGAGTACGCGATCGGGGGACCACCTGCGTCGTGCCCTGATTCCGATCCGGGAAGATCCCCTACTCGACCTGGATTGTCTTCTCGACGTGACCGGTCCGGTGCGCCTGCGGCCTAGGCTGTCGGCATGGCAGAACTCGGCGGGCCGGCCGATCCGGTGGACGAATCCTGCGTGTTCATGAAGGGCCCCTGGGAGCACCGGTACGTCGGGGCGAACGGCAGCCGGTTCCACGTGGTCGAGGCGGGCACCGGACCGCTGGTCCTTTTTCTCCATGGCTTTCCGGAGTTCTGGTACGCCTGGCATGAATTGTTACCAGCGGTGGCTGATGCCGGATATCGCGCGGTAGCAATGGATCTGCGGGGCTTCGGGGCAAGTGACAAACCACCGCGTGGGTACGACGGCTACACCTTGGCCGCTGACATCACCGGTCTGATCCGTGCCCTCGGCGAACGCTCGGCCACGATCGTGGGCGCCGGGTTCGGCGGGATGATCGGCTGGACGGCGGCGGCGTTCCACCCCCGGATGGTGCGGCGGCTCGTCGTCATCGGGGCCGCGCATCCGCTACGTCTCCGCTCGGCCATCTTCACCGACCCACGCGGACAGTTCGCCGCCTCCACCCCGTCGCTGCGGTTTCAGCTTCCGCGCTACGAACATGTGTTGACCCGCAACGACGCGGCAATGGTCGGTGACTTCCTGCGCCAGTGGGGCGGGCCGGCGTGGACCGACAGCCCCCGGTTCGCCGGCTACGAGCGGTGTTGCCGTACCGCGATGCGGATTCCGCAAGCGTCGTTCTGCGCGCTGGAGGCACACCGGTGGGCTTTCCGGTCGCTGCTGCGGCTGCACGGCTACCGGTTCGTCAAGCTGTTGCAGGAACCACTGGTCACTCCGACGCTGCAGCTGCATGGCGCCCTCGACCCGGCGGTCCTACCGCGTACCGCGCAGGGCTCCGGCCGTTACGTCGTCGCACCGTACGAATGGCGGTTGCTGGACTCGGTCGGTCACTTCCCGCACGTCGAGTCCCCCGAGGTCGTGCTCGGTGAGGTGCTGCGCTGGGTCAAGAGCTGACCGGACCGTCCCGGCGGCAGGGCTGTTCGTGTCAGACGCGATGTTCGCGCAGCTCGGTCACTTCGTGGGCCGGGGCCCAGCCCTGGTAGACACCGAAGTCGAACTCTTCCAGGCCGAGCGACTGGGCGATCGGCGCCCGGCCACCGGTGTACTCCACCCGTAGCCAGCTGTCGTGCCGGGCGAGTACGACGAACGGCTGACCATGCCAACTGCAGGTGGTGCGGACGTACGCCAGATCGTCCACCTCGGACATCGGTACGACTCGGACGAAGCGCCCGGACCGGATCGGCGTGAACCCGTCACCCTCGGTCGGCTGGTAGATCCGGACGTTGTCGCCGTCCGGGCTGGCGTCGTACTCCCGCCCTTGCCACCGGGCGACGTAGCCGTCACGCATCAGTCCTCCTCGACCCGTCGCCACGCCGGCTCGTCGCTGTCGAGCTGGGCGATCAGGGTTTCGGTCCCGTCGGCGGACAGCCGCCACAGCTGGGATCCGTGCGGCAACCGCACGCTGTCGACCTTGAACTCGGCCACCACGTCGCTGCTGTCTCCGGGAGCGAACCCGTTGCCCCGGAACGGGGCACGTTCGATGACCCAGCCTTCCATCGCCCGCATCGCGGTTTCGTTCTGCCCGCCGTACGGGATCCGGTAGAGGCTCGGCCGGTGCGCAGGCCAACGCAGGACGTAGATCTCGCCGGCGTCCCGGCTGAAGGACGATCCGGTGTAGCCGAGACCCAACGCGGCGTACAGCTTGGCCGGGGTGCTCAGGTGCGAGACCTCGGCGGCCCGGTGCACGAACCCGGACACCCGGTCGTAGCCCCGGTCCAGGTAGTAGTCGACCTGGCTGGGCGCGATGGTCTTCTGCATCATCGTCGGCTGGTCCGGGTCGGCACGCGGCGCCGACCTGGCCGGGCTGGCTGCCGCTTCCTCGTTGACCCGGGCATCGGCCGGCTCGGCGTCGGATTCCTCACCCAGTCCGAAATCCGCCGCCCAGCTGGCCAGGCCGACGATCTCGGTGCCCGGCAGCTTGGCCCCGACCGGGGTGCCCGGATTGATGACGAACGACCACTCTGGATCGGGCCAACGCCGGATCAACTGGACGAACTTGACATCCACCGTGTCGACCGGCTCGTCGAAGTGGTCGGTGATCCGTTCCGCCGAAGTGAACACCAGGACGAGGGTCTCCCCGTCGATGCTCTCGGTACGCCAGGTGAACCCCTCGTCGCCGGGCTTCGCCCCCGCCGCCGACGTCGACGCGACCGGCAGCAGCACCTTGGCGAGCAGCAGTGTGGAGAGGAACGAGTTGCTACTCGCCCCGCCGGCCGCCGCGAGCAGATCACGTTCGACGTCGTTGGCGGGCTCGAAGATCGGGCCGGTCGCGGCGTCCACTGACCCGTCGGACGTCACGGCGGCGGACCCGTCGGTCGGCGTCGTGGTCGTGGCGGTGGTGGCCACGGTGACCGTGGCGTCCGCAGCCGCCGCCGTCGGCACCGCTTCGGGCGAGTCCGGGGCAGGCGTCGGCACCCGGCGCGGCAGGCCACTCGGTGCTATGCCGCCCACGGTGCCGGTCCGGCCGGCCATGCTCGGTGCGCCAGACGACGTCGGCGCCGGGTAGGCGGTCGGTCGTACGGTGCTGTCAGCTGGCCGGTCCCGGTGCGGCCACTCTCCTTCGGGAGCGGGGCTCGTCGGTGGCGCTGGTCGCGCGTCCGGCGGTCCACCGTCGGGCGGGCCGTACGCGTCCGGAAACGAGGAGTCGGCGGCGTCGGGGGACAAGGTCACACCGCTATGGCCGGCCGTACCGCCGTGGTCCGCCGTACCACCGTGGTCCGGCGCGCTGGTCGGACCGGGCTGGCCCGGCGCGCCACGGACCGTGGCGGTGGCCCGGGCCCGGGCGGCGGTGTCGACCCGGGACTGAGCCGGCGACGTAGCTTGCGACGTACGGCCCGGCAGCCGCGCGTCACCACGAGCCAGTTGCGCGACGAACCAGGCGGGCAGCCAGCCCTCGATCGGCAGACCAGGGTTGACCGCCAGCCACCATTCCAGGTTGGGCCAGGTCGCGGCGAGCTCGCCGAAGGTCACCCGTCGGGCGGAACTGCCGCTGTCACCCAGGCAGGCACGCAAAGTGATCGGCGAGGTGAAGGCGAGGACGTGGGTCCGCCCGTTGGTGGTCCAGGTGCCCCAGCCGAGCGGCGCCTGTCCGGCCAGCGCCTCGGCTGACACCGGCAGCAGCAACTCGGTGCCGGCCAGGATCTGGAAGTATAGCTCCTGTTCCTGCCGGAGGAGGGCGTCGCGCATCGCGGCCTCGACCTCGGTGGCCGGTTCCCAATCGGTCACGGCCGCCCCCCTTCCACCGGACAGGCCACACGCGTCGGGTACAACCTACAAGGTGGTTAGCTGATCGCGACGGCCGGCGGGGTGAACGTCCCGACCATCGAAATCACCCATGACGAACGGTGCTCGTACCGACACGTAGGGCCGATCGATCGTACGTGCCGGGCCCGCCCGGACCACGACCGGGGTCAATGGAACAAACTGGCGTTCCGCCGCTCGGTGCTCAGGTAGTCGGCGCTGGATTCGTCCACCGCGACCTTGATTTCCCGCAGCATCGACTGCAGGTCACGGGAAGCGGAGCGCCAGCGGCTCTGCCGTTCCTCGTATGCCTGGCGGGCCGCCCCGTCCCAGCTGGCCACCAGGGGCGTCGCGTCTCGCTCCAACTGGTCCAGCTGGGATTCGAGGGTACGCAGCGCGTGTTGGATGTCCGCGCTCGCCTGCTGCAGCACCTGGAAATTGACGACCAGTACGCCGTCCGACATCAGTCTTCCCTTTCGGTCGTTGGTGTCCTGCCGCCACTCACAGCGGCAACTCGATGCGGCGGGCGGTCGCCGAAACGCGGTCGGCAGCGGCGACGTCAGCGGCGTGGTACTGCGCGCCGGCCGTACGGATGGCGGTGGCGGTCTCACGCAGCGCCTGGTGCAGCGCGGCCTGGTCCTGTGCCCACGCCGACTTCACCTGCTCGAAGGATCGGCCACCCGCGCCCCGCCAGGCGCTCTGCAGCGAGTCGAGTCGCTGCACCAGACCGCCCAGCATCGACTGCAGCGCCTCGTCGACCTGCTCGAACCGGGCGGCGGTCTGCTGCATCACCGCTTGTTCGGCTGCTGTCCGTGACATCTGACTCCCCTGACTCGTCGTCCCATGTGACACCGCCGGTAGCCGGCACCACCCACCGCGCCGGCGATGCCGTCGCCGGAGCCGCTGGCCCCCGCGACCCCAACGTAGCGATGCCGGTCGGTGCGGCGCAGCCCTGGTGTCGTCCGCTGTGGATAACGTGCGGTCACCCGCCAGCCGCCGCTCGATCCAGCAACGGACCCGGCCGCACCAAGGCCACCATCGCCGTGGGCAGCCGGGTCGGGATGACTCCGGGATACCCGAGTAGCGGCAACAGCGCCGGATCGGTCATCTCGTACCGCCGCCCGGCGTCGGTCACCAGGGTGACCGGGCCATCGACGCCGGACGTGTCGACCGGCTGCACCACCGCCGCCTGGCCGGGCGGGACCAAGACCTGATCGACCTCGCCGACGGACGCACCGGCTCGACCCGGCAGCACGGTCGGATCCGACACGGCAGGCCGCCGCAGGGCCGAGTCCACGTCGATGCGGACCGGCGTCTCAGGATCGACGGCCCGCAGACAGACCGTGCCGGTACGCGGTCGCGCCAGACTCGGGGTGACCGCCGGTGGCGCGCCCAGCCCCTGCGGGATCAGATCTGGCACCTGGGGCAGAGCCCGAAACCGGCCCTGGGCCAGGACGGTCGGGGTCTCCTGGTCGAAGGCGGTCAGCAGCAGGTCGGCCTGCACCTGCGTGATGCCGGCCAGACCGTCGCGCAACGCGACCGCGTACTGCCGGCTACCGCCTTGAGTGGACACGACGAACACCTCGCCGACCGTGGCCTGCGGGACGCCGAGCGACCTGCGTCCCGCCCCTGGTACGGCGGGCCGGTTCAGCGCGGCGCCGGCTGGCAACGCGGCGAGCAACGCGGCGGCGATCGGTTCCGGCCGATGATGGGACCAGCCGAGCGCGTCGAGCACCAGCTCCGGTTGCCTGATCGGGTGCCGGTGTCCCTGCCAGATCAGCTGCAGGCCGCCGTCCGGGTGCTGCGCCAGCAGGCCGGCCGGGTCGAGCGGGCTCCCGCCGGATACGGTGGCGCCGACGAGCAGGACCGAACTCGCCGCACCGGAGCTGCCGGCTCCGGAACCGGTGGCCGGGGCGGTGGCCGGGGCGGTGGCCGAAGCGGTGGCCGGGGCGGTGGCCGAAGCGGTGGCCGGGGCGGTGGCCGGGGCGGTGGCCGGCCGCACCGCGTCCGACTGGGAACACACCGTCCACGGCCCGTCCACCAGGTCGGAGGCGGCCGGAAGTGCGTCCGGGGCATCCGGAATACCGAGCGGCCCACCGCGCGGTACACCGCGCAACGCGGCCCGGGGCACGAGCACCGTACGCGGCGGCACCGCCCCGGCGATCAGCAGCGCCGAGGTGTAGTTCCGGACCGGATGCAGACGCTGTTCCCGGTAGACGTACCGGGCACCGGACTCCCGTTCGACGAGCACCGCGCCGCTGTCCCGCCAGTCGACCCGCTGCCGGCCCGACGTCATTCCGTAGACGCTGGCCGCGCCGACCACGATGGCGGCGATCAGCAGGCCCGCCAGCGTCGCCCCGGCCGAGCGGGCAAAGGGCGAATGCGGTGGATCGGTGTCGTGGGCGACGAGCGCGGAAACCACCCGACGCACGGTGAACTGGTGCGAATGCAGCTGGTCCTGCCTGGTCGGCACTCGGCCCTCCGATTCCTCGCGACGCCGACGGTGGTGGCGTGAAGTAGTCGGTGCCCAACGCTGCGAAAGCGTAGCGAGCCTTGGCAATACGTCGGGTCGTTCGGTGGCAAGCGGGGTCCGCGCCGCCTCGGGCGACATGGCAAGATCCACGAATGGGTTTCCTGACGAGCCTTCTCATTCGGCTGGGCAGCACCGCGTTGGCGTTCTGGCTCGCCACGCTCCTGATCCCCGGTATCACCCTCGAAACGTCGTCGATCAGTGAGGCGATCGTCACGCTGTTGATCGTCGCGGTGATCTTCGGGGTGGTGAACGCGCTGCTGCAACCGATCATCAAAACCGTCGGTTGTGGACTCTATCTGCTGACCCTGGGGCTCATCGCCCTGGTCGTGAACGGTTTGTTGTTCCTCCTCACCGGCTACATCGCCGATCAACTCGATCTGCCCTTCCATGTCGACGGATTCTGGCCGGCCGCCGTACTCGGGGCGCTCTTCGTCGGTGTGGTCACCTGGCTGCTCGGCCTCGTGCTGGACCGGGACTGAACCGTCGCGCGCCGGCTCGGCGCGCCCGGTGTCGGATCCGGTGCTGCGACGGACCCGGTGCTCCGATGGAGCTCGATCTGAGGGCGTACGCCGTGCCACCGCCCGGAACCGACAGCGACCTAACCGATCCGCCGCTCCGCCGCCCCGCCGGCCTAACCGGCGGGCCGGCGGAATCGATGACCGTGCTCAGCCGACCTGGTAGGCGAGGATCGCGGCACCGTCCTGCCGGACGAGTTCCAACCGCTCCAGATCACCGTCGCCGAAGCGGGTGGCACCGGTGAAGGTGATCTCGGCCCCGGGACTGACCGCCCAGGAGCCCACCTGTTCCTGCGCGCCGTCACGGTCGTAGGCGACGAGGTCGAACGTGACCGGCTCGCCGTTCGGATTGGTCCGTTCCCACCAGCACCGCATGGTGACCTCGGTCCCGTCGGCGAGGGCGTCGAGGCCGACTTCGGCATGGATCGGGATCTCGGCGGCGACAGGCTGCATCGCGGTGAGCTGGGTTCCGCCAGGGCTCTCACCCGGTGTCCCGCCCGCGCCGACCCAACCCACTCCGAAGCCGACCACGATCGCCAGGCCGGCGGCGGCGAGTGCGGCACCCGCGGTCTGCCAACGACGCATCCGGCGACCTCGCCGACGTGCCACGCCTGCGGCGTCCACCAGGGTGGACAGCCGGGGACCGACCGGCGGCGGGTCACTGATCTGCTCGAAACCGGCCGGATCGAGTCGGCCAAGCAGCCCAGGCAGTACGGCGACCTCGGCGACCGCCTGCCGGCAGCTCGGACAGCCACTCAGATGATGCTCGTACGCGGCCCGCTCGGACGGCGAGAGGGCGCCCAGTACGTATGCTCCGTCGTCGTGCGCGTACTCGCACCTCACTGGGTCACCCCCATCTCCTCCAACACCAGCCGCAACGATCGCAGCGCGTAATGCGTACGTGACTTGACGGTGCCAGGTGGAATGCCCAGCCTGGCGGCTGCCTCAGAGACCGACCGCCCCCGGTAGAAGCACTCGATCAACACCTCGCGGTGCGACGGGGAAAGCCGGCCGAGTGCCTCGGCGACCGTCCACGCCTCCACCGCCCGATCCGCCTCGTCCACCGCGGGCGGCGGTTCGGGCAGCTCGTCGGTCACGACCTCCCCGACCCGGACACTGCGGCGACGCCAGGCGTCGATCGCTAGGTTCCGGGCGGTCGTGAACAGCCAGGCTCGTACGGATCCTCGCTCGGGATCCAGCGACTCGGGATGTCGCCAGGCCCGAAGCAGGGTCTCCTGGACCAAGTCCTCGGCTCGCTGGCGGTCTCCGCCAGCCAGCCGTAGCGCATGGGCGAAGAGCGCGTCACCGTGCTCTTCGTGCAACGCGCGCATCAGTTGTGAATCCTGGTCGGTCAAGAGGCGCCCTTCCCTTCCGCCTCATGACACGTAGCCGGGGGCCAGCTGGTTCAACTCCGGGTGCGGGCGGTCGCCGGCATTCTGCCAACCGGCCGGCAGACCGGTCAGCCGGCGGGCTGCTCGGTCAGCCGGCGGGCTGATCGGGCGCGTTCATGGCGTCGGAGATGGCCCGTGCGGCGGCCAACAGCTTGGCCCGTACCACCCGGGCGGAGGTCATCATCTCCGCCGCCGGCAGCGAACACGCGAGGGCGACCCGCCGCTCCATGTCCTTGTCCAGGTTGACCATGACGGCGGCACAGGCGACACCCTGGCGGTACTGGCCGATCTCCATGTGCATTCCCCGCCGGTCGCCCACCACGAGGTCGGCTTCGAAGCCTTCGATCGTGGTGATCGTCGCAGAGGTGAACGGCCGCATCCCGAACTCCTTGAGGTAGCGGAACCGCTGATCCGGCGTCAGCGTGGCGAGCAACGCCTTGCCCAGCGCGGTCGCGTGCGCCCCCTCGTCGAACCCGGGCACCAGGTCCTCCAGGTACGGCGAACGCGGCCCGTCCGCCGACGCGGTCACCGCCACCTGGGTCCCGACGAACCGTCCCAGGTAGTGGCTGTAGCCGGTCTCGACCGCCGCGCGGCGCAACGCCTCACCCACCGCTGGCGGTCCACGGAAGGCGGCCACCAACTCGCGGTAGCGGTCGGCCACCTCCAGCCCGACGATGTACGTACCGTCCTCGCGGCGGATCACGTAGCCCTCGTAGGCCAGCGTGCGCACGAGATGGTAGGTCGTGGCCACGGTCAGCTCGCAGCGTCGCGCGATCTGTTTGACGGTCAGGCCGCGCGAGGCACGTCCGACCGCTTCGAGCACCCGAAGTGCTCGTGAAACGCTCCGGATCAGATCCGAAGGTTCCGCCAAGGGGTCGCGCACAACCACCTCCGCCGCCGGGGACTTACACCATATGAAAAGACGGCCGCCTGGGGAATGCCCTTCCACATCAGGGGCACCAGGTGGCGACTATCGGTATGGCGCCCGACACGTACGGTTCATGCTATTGGCTGGCGTCAGGTCATCGCAAACGGCACTGCTCACCGCCGTCTCTCCGGCTCCGCCGTGCACCACAGACGGCGTCTGCCGGCAGCCGGCCCTACCTGGGCAAGCACGCCGGAACACCGCTCAGTTGGTACGGTCGGCGATGAAGTCGCAGAGCGACTCCAGCGCGTGCCGGGACGGACCCGGCGGCAGCGGGGCGAGCTGTGACCGGGCCTTCTCGGCGTAGCTGCGCACCGTCTCCCGGGCTCGTTTCAGCGCCGGCGACTCCCGCAACAGGCCAAGCGCTTCGGCGTGCAGATCGTCGTCGGTGACCGGACCACCGGCCAGGATGTCACGGAGCCGCCGCGACGCGGCGTCACCGTCGTCGGAATCGAGCGCGTAGAGCACCGGCAGCGTGGGCACGCCCTCACGCAGATCGGTGCCGGGTGTCTTACCCGACTGCCGCGTCTCCGAGGCGATGTCGAGCAGATCGTCGGAGAGCTGAAAAGCCACCCCGATCGTCTCGCCATAGCCGGCCAGCGCGTCGATGTGCGCCGGCGACGCCCCACCGAACATCCCGCCGAACCGCGCCGACGTGGCGATCAACGAGCCGGTCTTCTCGCTGATGACCTGCAGGTAGTGATCGACCGGCAGTTCGCCGTCGCGCGGCCCGACGGTCTCGGCGATCTGTCCGTGCACCAGCCGCGCGAAGGTACGGGCCTGCAACCGGACCGCTTCGATCCCCAGATCGGCCGCGATGTCCGCCGCGCGGGCGAACAGATAGTCACCGACCAGGATCGCGACCGAGTTGGTCCACCGTGAATTGGCGCTCGGCGCGCCCCGGCGCACCGGCGCCTCGTCCATCACGTCGTCGTGGTAGAGCGTGGCCAGGTGAGTGAGCTCCATCACCACGGCGGCCGGCACCACCAGCGGTGCCGTCGGGTCACCGAAGTGGGCACCGAGAGCCACCAGTAGCGGCCGGAACCGCTTGCCGCCGGCCTCGACCAGATGCCGGGCGGCTTCGGTCACGAACGGGTCGGCACTGTGCACGCTGTCGCGCAGCTCGGACTCGACCATCGCCATGATCCGCGTGACGGAAGCCTCGAGTCGCGGGTCGACGATGTCGAGCCCGATCGAGGTCACCGACCCCACGCCAGAAGCGACGGAGCCGCCGTCAGCCGTCCTCACCACACCCCCAACCATGCCATAGGGACCGACACGGCCCAGGTTGGGGGCGGGTGCGGTGATTCATCGAACGAATTCGGCGGCGTTGGCGGTCAGGTCGAGCAACGCCCCGGGAGCGACGCCGAGCAGCAACGTAGCCAGCACACCGATCATCAGCGCCGCCGAGGTCAGCGCCCCGGGTATCACCACCGTCGGGGTGCTCTCCCCCGGCTCGCTAAGCCACATCATCACCACCACCCGCAGGTACGGGAAGGCGAGGATCATGCTGGTCACCACCCCGGCGATCACCAGCCAGATCTGGCCGTCGTCGACGGCCGCGCCGAACACCGCGAACTTGCTGGTGAACCCGCTGGTCAGCGGGATGCCGGCGAAGGCGAGCAGGATGAAGGTGAAGACTCCGGCGAACAGCGGGGAACGTCGACCCAGACCGGCCCACCGGGACAGATGAGTGGCCTCCCCATCGGCGTCGCGCACCAACGTGACCACACCGAACGCGGCGATCACCACGAAGCCGTACGCCACCAGGTAGAACATCGTGCTGGCCAGGCCGCTGGCGGACAACGACAGCACCCCGACGAGCAGATAGCCGGCGTTGGCCACCGACGAGTACGCCAACAGGCGCTTGATGTCGGTCTGGGTGACCGCCATGATCGCCCCGACCAGCATGGTCAGCACCGCGACGGTGCCCAGCACCGGGGTGAAGTCCCAGGACGCGCCGTAGAACGCGACGTGCAGCACCCGCAGCAGCGCACCGAACGCCGCCACCTTGGTGCAGGCCGCCATGAAGCCGGTGATCGGCGTCGGCGCACCCTGGTAGACGTCGGGCGCCCAGACGTGGAACGGCGCGGCGGTCGCCTTGAACAACAAGCCGACCGAGATCAACGCGATACCGGCGAAGAGCAGCACCGGGCTGGCCGACGAGGTCTCCACCGCCGCCCGGATGGTGCCGAAGTCGACCCCGGGGCCGGTCGGGCTGTCCACCCCGGCGGTGAAACCGTAGGTCAGCGCCAGCCCGAACAGGAAGAAGGCCGAGGAGTACGCGCCCAGCAGGAAGTACTTCAACGCCGCTTCCTGGCTGAGCAGCCGCCGGCGGCGGGCCAACGCGCAGAGCAGATAGAGCGGCAGCGAGAACGCTTCCAGCGCGATGAACATGGTCAGCAGGTCGTTGGCGGCGACGAACAGGAGCATGCCGGCCAACGCGAACAGGGCCAACGGGTAGACCTCGGTGGCACCGGCCCGGCCCTGTGCCTGCTTACGGTCCTCCGGCGAGTTGACGACGATCGCCGCCTGCGCGACGAACGGGCCGCCGTTCTCCAGCGAACGCTCACCGATCAGCAGCATCGCCATCACGCCGAGGACCAGGATCGCCCCCTGCAGGAACAACGTCGGCCCGTCCACGGCGACCGCCTCGCCGGCGGTCACCGTACGGGTGCCGCCCTGCAGCACCACCGCGACGAGCGCGGCGATCATGCTGGCCAGGGCGAGCACCAACTGCACCGGGTTGCGCACCGAACGCGGTACGAACGCCTCGACGAGGACGCCGACCATCGCCGCGCCGAACAGAATCAGCATCGGCGCGATCGCCGCGTAGCTGATCTCGGGGAACGAGATGTCGCTCACCGGGCCGCCTCCTGAATAACGCCCACGGTCGGGGCGGGGTCGGACGTACCGACGTCATCGGACAACGTCGCCTGGATGGCCGGGTTGATGACGTCGGTCAACGGCTTGGGATAGAAGCCGAACAGCAGGATCAGGGCGATCAGCGGAGCGACCACCACCTTCTCCCGCAGGGTGATGTCCCGCTTCATGCCGTCGACAGTGGCCAGCGCCGGGTTGAGCGTGCCCTGAGTGGTGCGCTGCACCATCCAGAGCACGTACGCGGCGGCCAGGATGATGCCGAGGGTGGCGATCACCGCCACCGGCTTGTTCACCGAGAAGGTGCCGATCAGCACCAGGAACTCGGAGATGAACGGGGCCGTGCCGGGCAGCGCCAGCGACGCCAGGCCGGCGAAGAAGAAGACCCCGGCCAGCACCGGAACCAGCTTGCCCGCCCCACCGAAGTCGCTGATCAGCGCGGACCCGCGCCGGGCCACGAACATGCCGACGACCAGGAACAGCAGGCCGGTGGCGAGCCCGTGGTTGACCATGTAGAGCACCGCGCCGGTGCCGGCCTGGGTGGTGAAGGCGAAGATGCCGACGCCGATGAACCCGAAGTGCGAGATCGACGTGTACGCCACCAGCCGCTTGAGGTCCTTCTGGCCGACCGCCAGCAGGGCCGCGTAGATGATCCCGATCACCGCCAGGGCCAGCGCCCACGGGGCGAACCACTGCGACGCCTCCGGGAACAGCCCGAGGCAGTAGCGCAGGATGCCGAAGGTGCCGACCTTGTCCATCACGCCGACCAGCAGCGCGGCCGAGCCGGCGGGCGCGGCTCCACCGGCGTCCGGCAGCCAGGTGTGGAACGGGAAGAACGGTGCCTTGATCGCGAACGCCACGAAGAAGCCGAGGAAGATCCAGCGTTCGACGCCGGTGGACATGTCGATCTGGCTGAGCGCCTGCCAGTCGAAGGTCTGCCCGCCGACCACCCACAGCCCGATCACCGCGGCCAGCATGAACAGACCGCCGACCAGGGAGTAGAGGAAGAACTTCACCGCCGCGTACTGGCGCTGGTGTCCGCCGTAGCTACCGATCAGGAAGTACATCGGCACCAGCATGACCTCGAAGAACACGTAGAACAGGAAGATGTCGGCGGCGGCGAAGACGCCGATCATCGTGCCCTGGAGCATCAGCAACAGGGCGAAGTAGACCGGCACCGACCGCTTCGAGGCCTCGGCGTCGTGCCAGGACGCCAGGATGACCAGCGGTACGAGCACCGCGATCAGCATCAGCATCACCAGCGCGATGCCGTCGGCGGCGAAGGTGAAGTTGACTCCCCAGTTGGGAATCCACGGGTACGACTCACGGAACTGGAACCGCTCGCCATCGGCGGAGAACGCGAACCACATCACGAAGGCGAGCACCGCCACCGCGACCGACCAGCCGAGCGCCAGCCACTTCGCGAGCTCCCCCTGGCGGCGCGGGACGAACGCCACCACGAGGGCACCGACCAGCGGCGCCGCCGTCAGCACCGAGAGGAACGGAAAGTCGTTCACGCCAGCCATCCCATCTGCAGGGCGAGGAACGCCGCGACCACCACGAAGGCACCGGCGAGCACGGACATCGCGTACGAGCGCACGAAGCCGGTCTGCAGCCGGCGCAGCCGACCCGAGCTGCCACCCACCACTGCGGCCAAGCCGTTGACCAGGCCGTCGACTCCCCGGTTGTCGAGGAAGACCAGGGCCCGGGTGAGGAAGATGCCGGGGCGTTCGAAGACCGCCCGGTTGACCGCGTCGGTGTAGAGGTTGCGCCGGGCGGCGGTGACCAGCACCCCGGCCGGCTGCTCCTGCTCGGCGGTCCCGTTACGGAACAGCACGATGCCGAGCACCGCGCCGAGTACGGTGATCACCGTCGCCAGGATGGTGACCGTCAGGTGCGACAACACTGCTTCGTGGTGGCCTTCCTCGGTGCCCAGCACCGGGGTCAGCCACTCGGGCACCGCCGTCGCCATCAGCGCGCCGGCCGCGACCGAGCCGACCGCCAGCAGGACCAGCGGCACCCACATCAGCGGCGGCGGGTCGTGCGGGTGGTCGATGTCGGAGGTCCACCGCTTCGGGCCGTGGAAGGTCAGCACGAACAGCCGGGTCATGTAGAAGGCGGTCAGTCCGGCACCGAGCAGCGCGGCCCCACCGAACAGCCAGGCGGTCCAGTCTTCCCGTTCGAAGGCCGCCGCGATGATCGGCTCCTTGGAGAAGTAGCCGGACAACGGCCAGATGCCGATGATCGCCAGCCAGGCCAGCCCGAAGGTCACCCAGGTGATCTTCATGTGCCGCCACAGGGCGCCGAAGCGCCGGATGTCGGTCTGGTCCTTCATACCGTGCATCACCGAACCGGCCCCGAGGAACAGGCCGGCCTTGAAGAAGCCGTGCGCCAGCAGGTGCACGATCGCCAGCGCGTACGCGCCGCCGCCCAGCCCGACGCCGAGGAACATGTAGCCGATCTGGGAAACCGTCGACCAGGCCAGCACCCGCTTGATGTCGTCCTTGGCGCAGCCGATGATCGCCCCGATCAGCAGGGTGAGCGCGCCGACACTGACCACGACGGTCTGCAGCGTCGGGTTCGCCGAGAAGATCGGGTTGGACCGGGCGATCAGATAGACGCCGGCGGTGACCATCGTCGCGGCGTGGATCAGCGCCGACACCGGGGTCGGACCCTCCATCGCGTCCGGCAACCAGGCCTGCAGCGGGAACTGGCCGGACTTGCCGGTCGCGCCGAGCAGCAGCAGCAGGCCCATCGCCAGGATGGTGCCCGAGGCCAGCGCCCCGGCCCCGGTGAAGACCGCGTCGAACTGGGTGGTGCCGAGGGTGGCGAACATCAGAAAGATCGCCAGCACCAGGCCGGCGTCGCCGACCCGGTTCATCAGGAACGCCTTCTTACCGGCGGTCGCCGCCGCCGGCAGGTGATACCAAAAGGAGATCAGCAGGTACGACGCCAGGCCGACGCCCTCCCAGCCGAGGAAGAGCATCACGTAGTTGTTGCCCAGCACCAGCACCAGCATCGCGGCGACGAACAGGTTGAAGTACGCGAAGAAGCGCCGTCGCCCCGGGTCGTGCGACATGTACTCGACCGCGTACACGTGGATCAGGAAACCCACGCCGGTGATCAGCAGCACGAAGACCGCCGACAGCGGATCGAACAGCAGACCGAAGTCCACCGACAAGCCGCCGACCTCGATGAACTCCCACAGGCTGAGCTCGACCGCCCGGTTTTCCAGGCCACGCAGGCTGAAGAAGTAGCTCACGCCGAGGACGAAGATCGCCCCGACACTGGCCACCCCCAGCCAGTGGCCCCACTTGTCGGCCCGCCGACCGAGCAGCAGCAGGATCGCCGCGCTGGACAGCGGTATGGCCACCAGCAGCCACACGCTACTCAGCAGCCCCGTGGCCTGGGCGTACTCCACAGTCTCTTCCACGTGTGGGCCCCTTTAGTACTTGAGCAGGTTGGCGTCGTCGACGCTCGCCGAGCGTCGAGTCCGGAAGATGGTCATGATGATGGCGAGCCCCACGACCACCTCGGCTGCCGCCACCACCATCACGAAGAAGGCGATGATCTGACCGTTGAGGTCGCCGTTGATCCGGCTGAAGGTCACCAGCGCCAGATTCGCCGAGTTGAGCATCAACTCGATGCACATGAACAGCACGATCGCGTTGCGGCGGATCAACACCCCGACGGCGCCGATGGTGAACAGCACCGCCGAAAGGATCAGGTAGTTGTCCGGAGTCATTTGTCCGTGCCTTTCGGGGCGGTTTCGCTCGGCGTGAGTTCCCGCGTCGGCAGGATCGCCGGGATGCTGCGTTCACTGAGCGTGCCGTCCGGCAGCCGACCCGGGGTGGCCACCGAGGAAGAGGTGGCGAAGACGCCCGGACCAGGCTTCGGGCCGGGGTAGTTGCCGGGAGCGAACCGGGCCTTCATCATCTCCGGCTGGCCACGCCGCTCGTCCTTGCGCCGCTCGATGTGCGCGAGGATCAGCGCCCCGATCGCCGCCGTGGTGAGCAGGGCGGCAGTCACCTCGAACGCCACCAGGTAGCGGGTGAACAGCAGCACCGCGATGCCCTGCACGTTGCCGTCCGCGTTCGCCTCGTCCAGGCCGACCGCGCTCACCCCACCGAGAGCCCGGTACAGGCCGGTCCCGACCAGCGCCGCGAAGCCGACACCGAGTACGACGGCCGCGACCCGCTGGCCGCGCAGCGTCTCGATCAGCGAGTCGGTGGCGTCCCGGCCGACCAGCATCAGGACGAACAGGAACAGCATCATGATCGCGCCGGTGTAGACGATGATCTGCACCAGGCCGATGAACGGCCCGCCCTGCACGATGTAGAACACCCCGAGGCAGAGCATCGTCAGGACCAGCCAGAGCGCGGAGTGCACCGCGTTGCGGGCCCACACCATGCCGATCGCGCCGAGCAGCGCGAGCGGAGCCAGGATCCAGAAGGTCACCGCCTCTCCGGTGGAGACCTCCGCTGCGAGGACCTCGGTCATGGCTTGGCCTCTCCTGTCGTACCGGAGCCGTCCTCGGTGCCCTGCTCGGACCAGGGCGCCCGTTCGGCACCGGCCGAGGTGCCGGGATTGGTCAACGCCCCGACGTAGTAGTCCTTCTCGCTGTCACCCAGCCGCATCGGGTGCGGCGGCTGCTCCATGCCCGGCAGCAGCGGCGCGAGCAGCTGCTCCTTGGTGAAGATCAGGTCCTGCCGGGAGTCGCGGGCCAACTCGTACTCGTTGCTCATGGTCAACGACCGCGTCGGGCAGGCCTCGATGCACAGCCCGCAGAAGATGCAGCGGGCGTAGTTGATCTGATAGGTGCTGGCGTACCGCTCACCCGGGGAGAACCGCTGTTCCTCGGTGTTGTCGCCGCCCTCGACGTAGATGGCGTCGGCCGGGCAGGCCCAGGCGCACAGCTCACAACCGATGCACTTCTCCAACCCGTCCGGGTGTCGGTTGAGGATGTGCCGGCCGTGGTACCGCGGCGCGGACACCGGCGGCTTGAACGGGTAGTCGGTGGTGACCACCTTCTTGAACATGTGCGAGAAGGTGACTCCGAACCCCTTGAACGTTCCCGTGATCGCGCCCACGTCACACCTCCTTGTCGTCGGTGGCGGGACCGACCTGGGCCGGTTCCCGTTCGGCTACCGCCCGCTTGGCCCGAGGGCTCGGCGGGACCTGCAGGTCCATCGGGGGCAGCGGGAAGCTGCCCGGTGGGCGCGCGTCGACCTGCTCCTGCAGACCCACCGCCGGCTGCTCCCGCCGGTTCGGCCAGAAGATCACCACCAGCAGCAGGATGGCGACCGGCACGCCGATCGCGATCAGCCGGTCGTTGCGCTCCCAGTCGCTGGTCACCCGGATGCCGCCGAGCGCCAGGATCCAGGCCAGGTTGATCGGCAGCAGCACCTTCCAGCCGAACCGCATGAACTGGTCGTAGCGCAGCCGGGGCAACGTGCCGCGCAGCCAGACGAAGACGAAGACCAGCAGGATCACCTTGCCCATGAACCAGAGCATCGGCCACCAGCCGGAGTTCGCCCCGTCCCAGATGCTGATCGGCCACGGCGCCCGCCAGCCGCCGAGGAACAGCGTCACGGTCACCGCGGACATGGTCACCATGGCGACGTACTCGGAGAGCATGTAGAGCGCGAACTTCAGCGAGCTGTACTCGGTCATGTAGCCGGCGACCAGTTCGGACTCCGCCTCCGGCAGGTCGAACGGTGCCCGGTTGGTTTCCGCGACCGCCGCGATGAAGAAGATGATGAAGCTGGGCAGCAGCAGGATCGCGTACCAGCCGGGGGCGTACAGGTCGAAGCCGCCGAGCGAGAAGAACTCGTTGCCGCCGGCCTGCGCGGCGACGATCCCGCTGGTCGACATGGTGCCGGCGGTCATGAAGACCGCCACGATCGACAGACCCAGCGCGATCTCGTACGAGATCATCTGCGCGGTGGACCGCAACCCACCGAGCAGCGGGTACGTCGAGCCGGACGCCCAGCCACCCAGCACGATGCCGTAGATGCCCATCGACGAGCAGGCCAGCAGCACCAGGACCGCCACCGGCACGTCGGTGACCTGCAGCGGGGTCCGGGTGCCGAAGATGCTCACCATCGGCCCGAACGGGATCACCGACAGCGCGGTCACCGCGCAGATCACCGAGATCGTCGGGGCGAAGAAGTAGACCACCTTGTCGGCGGCCTTCGGCAGGATGTCCTCCTTGAAGGCCATCTTGAGCCCGTCGGCCAGGGTCTGCAGCAGGCCGAACGGGCCGGCCTGGTTGGGTCCGGGGCGGACCTGCATCCGGCCGACCACCCGCCGCTCGAACCAGACGCCGAGCAGCGTGCCGACCAGACCGAACGCGAACGCGAAGACGATCTTGATCAGGACCAGCCACCACGGGTCCTGCCCGAAGTCGGACAGGGTCGGATCCTGTGCCAGTGGGTTCACCGCAGACCCCCTAGATTCGGGTTCGTCGCGCCGTCGCGGCTGCTGCCGCCGTTGGGGCTGACGGCTGCGCTGACCGTGACCACGGACCCGGAGGCCGCGCCGAGGCTGCGCCGTACCGTCGAGCCGGGCGAGTTGGTCGGCAGCCACACCACGCCGTCGGGCAGCAGTTCGGTGACCGCCGCCGGCAGCGTGACCGCACCCCGTTCGGTGCCGACGGTCACCGGGTCGCCATCAGCCACCGCCAGCGAGGTGGCCAGCGTCTTCGACAGCCGTACCACCGGCAGCCGCGCCGTACCACCGAGGTGGGTGTCGCCGTCGGTCAGCGATCCCAGGTCGATCAGATGGTGCCAGGTGGCGAGGACGGCCTCGCCGTCGGCCGGGACGGCCGGGGCGACCGGATCGGCCAGCGGCAGGCCGAGCCGCTGCGCCTTGGTCGCCGGCAACGCCCCCAGCTCGCGGCGGATCAGGTTGACCTCACCGGTGCCGAGCGCGACGCCGAGTTGGGCGGCGAGTGCGTCGAGGACCCGCGCGTCCGGCATCGCCGTGGTGGTCAGCACCGCGTCGAAGGTCCGCAGCCGGCCTTCCCAGTCGACGAAACTGCCCGCTTTCTCCACCACCGGTGCCACCGGGAAGACCACGTCGGCCCGTCGGGTCACCGCGCTGTGCCGGATCTCCAGGCTGACCAGGAACGGCACCGCGTCGAGCGCTTCCTCGGCCAGGCGTGGGTCGGCCAGGTCCGCCGGGTCGACCCCGGCGACGACCAGCGCGCCGATCTTGCCGGCGGCGGTCGCGGCGACGATCGCGTCGGTGTCGCGGCCAGGGTCGGACGGGATGATCCCGGCCCCGATGTCCCAGGCTCCGGTGAGTTCCGCGCGGGCCGCAGCGTCGGCGACCGGACGGCCGCCGGGCAACAGGTTCGGCAGGCAGCCGGCGTCGACCGCGCCCCGGTCACCGGCCCGGCGGGGCACCCAGGCAAGCTTCGCCCCGGCCCGGTCGGCGGTGGCGGCCGCGGCCGACAGCCCACCGGGTACGGTCGCCAGCCGCTCGCCGACGATCAGGAGCGCGCCGGATCGGGCCAGCGCCTCGGTGACGGCCGCGTCCTCGGTGAGCAGCCGCGCCTCGTCGCCGGGCACCGTCGGCACCAGGGTGGCCCCGAGCTTCTCCAGACCCCGGCTCAGGTACGGCGCGAGCGCGACGACCCGCAGGCCCTTCTTGGTGTACGCCTTGCGCAGCCGCAGGAAGAGGATCGGGCATTCCTCCTCCGGCTCCAGCCCGGCGAGCACCACCACCGGAGCCCGTTCGACGTCGGCGTAGGTGACCTCGGCGCTGCCGGCGACCCGGGCGGCCAGGAACTGGGCCTCCTCGGTGGAGCCGGTGGCCCCGGCGATCGGCCGGGCCCGGAAGTCGATGTCGTTGGTGCGCAGCGCCACCCGGGCGAACTTCGCGTACGCGTAGGCGTCCTCGACGGTGAGCCGGCCACCGGTGAGCACCCCGACGCCGTACGCCCCGTCGCGGGCCTTGCGCAGCCCTTCGGCGGCGACCGCGAGCGCTTCGCTCCAGGACGCCTCGCGCAGCCGGCCGGTGTCGGCGTCGCGGATCAGCGGAGTGGTGAGCCGATCGGCGGCGGTGGCGTAGCGGAAACCCCACCGGCCCTTGTCGCAGTTCCACTCCTCGTTGACCGCCGGGTCGTCGCCGGCGAGCCGGCGCATCACCTTGCCGCGCCGGTGGTCGGTGCGCTGGGCGCAGCCGGCCGAGCAGTGCTCGCAGACGCTCGGCGAGGAAACCAGGTCGAACGGGCGGGCCCGGAACCGGTACTGGGCGCCGGTGAGCGCGCCGACCGGACAGATCTGCACGGTGTTGCCGGAGAAGTAGGAGTTGAACGGCTCGTCACCGGCACCGGCCTCGCCGTCGACCGCCGGGTCGGCGCCGAACGCCTCGTCCCGGTAGACGTTGATCTGCTCGCCGGAGGAGCGGTCCATCAGGTCGATGAACGTGTCGCCGGCGATCTCCTCGGAGAACCGGGTGCAGCGCTGGCAGAGCACGCAGCGTTCCCGGTCCAGCAGCACCTGGGTGGAGATCTCGACCGGCTTGGGGTACTCCCGCTTGTGTTCGTGGAACCGGGAGTCGGTCCGGCCGGTGGACATCGCCTGGTTCTGCAGCGGGCACTCGCCACCCTTGTCGCACATCGGGCAGTCGAGCGGGTGGTTGACCAGCAGCAGTTCCATGATGCCCTGTTGGGCCTTCTTGGCCACCTCGGAGGTGAGCTGGGTGCGGACCACCATGCCGTCGGCGACGGTCTGGGTGCAGGAGGCGACCGGCTTGCGTTGGCCCTCCACGTCGACCAGACACTGCCGGCAGGCCCCGGCCGGGGCGAGCAGCGGGTGGTCGCAGAACCGGGGGATCTCGATGCCCAGCTTCTCGGCGACCCGGATCAGCAGGGACCCCTTCGGTGCGGTGACCTCGACCCCGTCGATGGTCAGCGTCACCGTCTCAGTCGTCTTCGCTACGTCGCTCATTAGTGAGCCCCCACCAGAGTCTTCTCCGACAGCTTCGGTGCCGTGCGGCCCTCGATGTAGTCGAGGTAGTCCTGCTTGAAGTACTTCAGCGAGGACGTCACCGAACTCGTCGCGCCGTCACCGAGACCGCAGAACGACCGGCCGAGGATGTTGTCGCAGGTGTCGAGCAGGGTGTCGAGGTCCTCGTGGGTACCCTGGCCGGCCAGGATCCGCCGGTAGACCCGGACCATCCAGTAGTTGCCCTCCCGGCACGGGGTGCACTTGCCGCACGACTCGTGGTGGTAGAACTCCAGCCACCGGTAGGTCGCGTACACCGGGCAGTCCTGGTCGGAGAAGATCTGGGTAGCGGTGGTGCCGAGGATCGATCCGGCGGCGGCCACCCCTTCGAAGTCCAGCGGTACGTCCAGGTGCTCGGCGGTCAGCAGCGGCGTGGACGATCCACCGGGAGTCCAGAACCGCAGCTCGTGCCCGAGTTGCATGCCGCCGGCCAGCTCGATCAGTTCGCGCAGCGTGATGCCCATCGAGCACTCGTACTGGCCGGGGTTGGCGATCCGGCCGGACAGCGAGTAGATCATCGGGCCGGACGACTTCTCCGTACCCATGGACTTCCACCAGCTGGCACCGCCGAGCACGATGTACGGCACGCTGGCGATGGTGCCGACGTTGTTGACCACGGTCGGGCAGGCGTACAGGCCGTGGGTGGCCGGGAACGGCGGGCGCAACCGGGGCTGGCCCCGGAAGCCCTCCAGGGAGTCCAGCAGCGCGGTCTCCTCGCCGCAGATGTACGCGCCGGCACCGCTGTGCACCACCAGGTCCAGGTCGAAGCCGGACCCGAGGATGTCGGTGCCGAGGTAGCCGGCCCGGTACGCCTCGTCGACGGCGTTGCGCAACCGCCGGGCGGCGTGCACCGCCTCGCCCCGGATGTAGATGAAGGCGCGGCTGGCCCGAATCGCGTACGAGGCGATGATGACGCCTTCGACCAGCGAGTGCGGGTCGTACATCATCAGCGGCAGGTCCTTGCAGGTGCCCGGCTCGCCTTCGTCGGCGTTGACCACCAGGTAGTGCGGCTTGCCGTCGCCCTGCGGGATGAAGCCCCACTTGAGTCCGGTCGGGAAGCCGGCGCCGCCCCGGCCCCGCAGTCCCGAGTCCTTGATCAGTTTGATCAGGTCGTCGGGGTGCACCGGCTCGGCGTCGCGGCGCGGGCCGCCGCCGGGCGTGGCGGCCAGCGCCTTGCGCAGCGCGGCGTAGCCGTCGAGCTGTTCGTAGACGTCGATCTTCCAGGCGTCCGGCGACAGCCAGCGCTTGGTCAGCACCGGCGTCAGCTTCTCCAGGGTCTCCTGTCGCGGCTCGGTCATGCGGTGCCCTCCTCACTGCGCGCGTCCCGCAGCGCCTCGCGCTGCGGCTGTGGGCTGTCGCCGGCCGGTTTGGCGTCGCCGGCCGGCGGGTTGGCGGCGGTGCCGGCCGATTCGGCGGCTTCGGCGTCGCTGTCCGGCTCGGCCCGGTCGGTCGGCACCGTGGTGCCGGGCGCGTCGGGGGCCGGGGTCTCCGCGTCCGGGGCGCGGGTCTCGGCGGCCCTGATCTCCGGAGACTTGGTCTGCGGGGCCTTGACGTCCGGGGCGGTGCTGCCGGTCGCCGCCGGCGATGGGCGGCTGACGTCCGGGGCGGGTGCCTCGCCGGTGATCGGGGTGTTCGGGTCGAAGCCGGCGACGGCGATGCCGTGCCGTTGGGCCAGCCGCAGTCCGCGCAGCGTGGCGTCACCGGCCGGGCCGTCGGCGACCGCGCCTTCGCGGGTGTCGGCGAAGCCGGCCAGTTGCAGCGACATCTCCTTCAGGGTGCACAGCCGGGCACCCCGGGTGGGTGCCGGCCGGCCGCCGGCGCGCAACTCGGAGACCACGCCGAGCGCGACGTCCGGGTCGACCTTGTCGAAGAAGTCGTAGTTGACCGTCATCACCGGGCCGTAGTCGCAGGCGGCCAGGCACTCGGCGTGTTCCAGCGTGATGGTGCCGTCGGCGGTGGTCTCCTGGTGGCCGACGCCGAGGTGTTCGCTGAGCGTGTCGTAGACCCGCTGACCGCCGAGCACGTCGCACATGGTGTTGGTGCAGACGCTGACCAGCCAGTCACCGGAGGGCCGCCGCTTGTACATGGTGTAGAAGGTCGCGACCGCGCTGACCTGGGCCTTGTTGATGCCGAGCTGCTCGGCGCAGAACTCGACGCCGGCCGGTGACACGTAGCCGTCCTCGGACTGCACCAGGTGCAGCAGCGGCAGCAGCGCCGACCGGGACCGGTCAGCCGGGTAGCGGGAGATGATCTCCCGGGCCCGGTCGTGCGTTTCCTGACTGAAACCCATCAGCGGTCACACCCACCCATCACGGGGTCCAACGAGGCGCCTCCGGCGATCACGTCGGCGAGCAGTCCGCCTTCGGCCATGGCCGGGATCGCCTGCAGGTTGACGAAGCTCGGTTCGCGGTAGTGCACCCGGTAGGGCCGGGTGCCGCCGTCGGAGACGGCGTGTACGCCCAGCTCGCCCCGGGGGGACTCGATGCCGATGTAGACCTGGCCGGGGGGCACCCGGAAGCCCTCGGTCACCAGTTTGAAGTGGTGGATCAGCGACTCCATCGACTGGCCCATGATCTTGGCGACGTGTTCCAAGGAGTTGCCCATGCCGTCGACGCCGATGGCCAACTGCGCCGGCCAGGCGATCTTCTTGTCGGCCACCATGACCGGGCCGGGCTTCAGCCGGTCCAGCGCCTGCTCGACGATCTTGAGCGACTCGCGCATCTCGGCCATCCGGACCAAGTAGCGGCCCCAGACGTCGGCGCTCGGCGTGGTCGGTACGTCGAACTCGTAGTTCTCGTAACCGCAGTACGGCATGGTCTTACGCAGGTCCCAGGCGAGCCCGGCCGAACGCAGCACCGGCCCGGTGATGCCCAGCGCCAGGCAACCGGTGACGTCGAGCACCGCGACGTTCTGCGTCCGTTCCAGCCAGATCGGCTGGCCGGAGAGCAGGTCCTCGTATTCCTTGAGCCGCTTCGGCATCATCTTCAGGAACTCGCGGATCTTGACGATCGCCTCGTCCGGCACGTCCTGCGCGACCCCGCCGGGGCGGACGTAGGCCATGTTCATCCGCAGACCGGAGACCAGCTCGAAGATCTCCAGGATGTACTCGCGCTCCCGGAAGCAGTACAGCATGATCGAGATCGCGCCGAGCTCCAAGCCGGTGGTGCCCAACCAGATCAGGTGCGAGGAGATCCGGTTGAGTTCCATCATCAACACCCGGATGGTGTTGGCCCGCTCGGTGACGTCGTCGGTGATCCCGAGCAGCTTCTCCACCGCCAGGCTGTACGCCGTCTCGTTGAAGATCGGCGCCAGGTAGTCCATCCGGGTGACGAACGTGGTGCCCTGCACCCAGTTGCGGTATTCGAGGTTCTTCTCGATCCCGGTGTGCAGGTAGCCGACGACCGACCGGGCCTCCCGGACGGTCTCGCCCTCCAACTCCAGGATCAGCCGCAGTACGCCGTGCGTCGACGGGTGCTGCGGCCCCATGTTGACGATGATCCGCTCGTCGGTGAGCGGGTCGGTGCCGCCGACCACGGTGTCCCAGTCACCGCCGGTGACGGTGAAGACCTTGCCCTCGTCGGTGTCGCGCTCGGTCGCGTATCCAGCCGTCATTGGTAGCTCCTCCGCTTGTCCGGCGGTGGGATCTCGGCACCCTTGTACTCCACCGGGACGCCGCCCAGCGGGTAGTCCTTGCGCTGCGGATGACCTTCCCAGTCGTCCGGCATCAGAATCCGGGTCAGGCTGGGGTGGCCGTCGAAGACCACACCGAACATGTCGTACGTCTCCCGTTCCTGCCAGTCGGCGGTCGGGTAGACGCTGGTCACGCTCGGCAGGTGTGGGTGTTCGGCGGTGACCGCCGCCTCCAGCCGGACCCGGCGCCGGTAGGTCATCGAGGTGAGCTGGTAGACGACGTGCAGCCGCCGCTCGTCGCTGCCCAGGTAGTCGACGCCGGACACCGAGGAGCAGAGTTCGAAGCGCAGCGACTCGTCGTCGCGCATCACCCGGCACACCTCGGCGATCCGCTCCGGCGCGATGTGCAGGGTCAACTCGCCCCGGTCGACGACGACCTTCTCGATCGCGTCGGCGAAGGCCGGGTAGGCCTCTTCGAGGGCGTCGTAGACCTCGTCGAAGTAGCCGCCGTACGGCCGTTCGCTGCCGGTCGCGTCGGCCCGGCGGCGAACCAGTCCACCGAAGCCGGACGTGTCGCCGGAACCCTGGATGCCGAACATGCCACGACCGGCCGGGCTGGCCGGCGGGTATTCGGCCGGCGCGCCGCTGGTCGCCCCGACCGGCGGCGCCGAGGCGGGTACGCCGCCGCCCGGCTGCTCGCTGGGCGCGTTGGTCGGCCCGGTCACTGGATCGTCCTTTCGCTCACGGCTACGGGGTTCACTTGATGCCGGTCCCGCCACGCAGGTGGTGCTGGGCGTTCATCCAGTTCTCGATCCGCAGTTGCTCCTCGCGGCCCTCCCGGACCGCCTGCTCCCACTCGGCCCGTCGGGCCTTGTCGGAGCGGTAGGACGACGGCATCGATCCCGGGGCCACCACGGGTACGTCGCCACGGGCCCGGCGGGCTTCGAGCATCTTGCGGCCGTTGGGTCCGAGCGGCTCGTGGCCGATCTTCTCTCGCAGCTTGAGTACGGCGTCGATCAGCATCTCCGGGCGCGGCGGGCAGCCCGGCAGGTACATGTCGACCGGCACCACGTGGTCGACGCCCTGCACGATGGCGTAGTTGTTGAACATGCCGCCGCTGGAGGCGCAGACACCCATCGACAACACCCAGCGGGGCTCGGCCATCTGGTCGTAGATCTGCCGCAGCACCGGGGCCATCTTCTGGCTGACCCGGCCGGCGACGATCATCAGGTCGGCCTGTCGCGGCGAGGCCCGGAAGACCTCCATGCCCCAGCGACCCATGTCGTAGTGCGGGGCTCCGGCCGCCATCATCTCGATCGCGCAGCAGGCCAGTCCGAACGTCGCGCCCCAGACCGAGGTCCGCCGCGACCAGTTGACCAGCTTCTCCACCGAGGTGAGCAGTACACCAGCGGGGAGCTTCTCTTCGATTCCCATGGTTCCTCCCTCAGTCCCAGTCGAGTCCGCCGCGCCGCCACTCGTACACGTAGGCGACCGAGACGGCGACGATGAACAGCGAAACCGCGACGTACCCGAAGGCACCGAGCGGGTCGAGCGAGACCGCCCACGGGACCAGGAAGATGATCTCGATGTCGAAGATGATGAACATCATCGCGGTCAGATAGAACTTGATCGGGATTCGACCGCCGCCGACCGGTTCCGGGCTGGGCTCGATTCCGCACTCGTACGCTTCGAGCTTGGCCCGGTTGTAGCGCAGCGGCCCGGCCAGCCGGGCGGCGGCCACCGAGAACAGCGCGAAGGCCGAGGCCAGGGCGAACACCCCGACGATGGGTATGTAAGGCGAGAGCGACATGGGCTTCTCCTGCTCGTCCTTCCCTGCCCGCGGTCAGCTAACAGCGATCCGTTCCTGCCTACCGCACAATGGGCGTCGTTGCCCGCTGGCGGCTGGTGCGGTCGGGCGCGAACGCCCGGGTGTTCTGGTCGGCGGCGTCGTCACACGGCGGGAGCCACCTTGGTCATCGCGTTGATCATCCGGTCCATCGCGTCCCCACCACGCGGATCGGTCAGGTTGGCCATCAGCTTCAGCACGAACCGCATCAGTGTCGGGTGCGGCATGCCGTGTTTGGTGGCGATTCGCATGATTTGGGGGTTGCCGATCAGCTTCACGAAGATGTTGCCGAGCCGGTAGTAACCGCCGTACCGGAGCTTGAGCTCGGCCGGGTACTGCGCGAGCGCGCGTTCCCGGTCGACGCCGGCGGCCCGGGCCAGTGCCTGCACCGCGATCTCGGCGGCCAGTTCGCCCGATTCCATCGCGTAGGCGATGCCCTCGCCGTTGAACGGGTTGACCATGCCGCCGGAGTCGCCGACCAGCAGCACGCCCCGGGTGTAGTGCGGCACCCGGTTGAAGCCCATCGGGAGCGCCGCGCCGAGGATCGGGCCGTCGGCGTTGGCCTCGTCGGCCAGCCCCCAGTCCGGCGGTGTGCTGCCCAGCCAGTCGGTCAGCAGCCGGCGGTAGTTGGTCTTGCCGAACCCGCTGGACGAGTTGAGGGCACCGAGTCCGACGTTGACCCGGCCGTCACCCATCCCGAAGATCCAGCCGTAGCCGGGCAACAGCTTGTCGCCGCCTTCGCGGCTGCGCAGTTCGAGCCACGACTCCAGGTATTCGTCCTGGTGGCGTACTGGCGAACGATAGTAGCGGCGGACCGCGACACCGATCGGGCGGTCCTCGCGCTTGGCCAGCCCCATCGCGAGTGGGAACCGCCCGGAGACCCCGTCTGCGGCGACGATCAGCGGGGCGTGGAAGGTGGCGGGTTCCTTGTCCGGGCCGACCTCGGCACTCACCCCGATCGCCCGGCCGGACGTATCCAACACGGGTGCGATCACGTTGGTGTCGGTGTGCAGCACGGCACCAGCCTCGACGGCCCGCTTGGCGAGCAGGTCGTCGAAGTCGAGCCGGGTCCGTACCAGACCGTAGTTGGGGAAGCTGGCCAGGTCGGGCCAGTCCAGCTCCATCCGGACGCCGCCACCGATCACCCGCAGGCCGCGGTTACGGACCCAGCCGGCTTCCGGTGCGGTGTCGACGCCGAGTTTGATCAGTTGCTTGACCGCGCGCGGGGTGAGTCCGTCCCCGCAGACCTTCTCGCGGGGGAACGAGGTCTTCTCCAGCAGCAGGACTCGCAGGCCGTGCCGGGCGAGGTGATAGGCGGTCGTGGCACCACCCGGCCCGGCGCCGACGACGATTACGTCTGCCTCGGTGTCGCTCACTGCACCTCCCGTTCGCCGTACGGTTGCTCGTGAAATGCTTCACAAGCCGCTCCCGGGTGAGTCTAGAACCGTTAACAGGGCGGCAATCGGTTAGGCGACCCTAACTGTGCGAGGTAGCGACCTCGGACGGCGATCTCGGCCACCGGCCCTCATCGACGAGAGCCAGCATGTCCGGTTGCCTCCGCTAATTCCGTACTGCCCGGTGCAGCGCGACGACGCCGCCGGTCAGGTTGCGCCACTGCACCCCGTCCCAGCCGGCGGCCACCAGCCGCCCGGCCAGCGCCGCCTGGTCCGGCCACTGCCGGATCGACTCCGCGAGATACACGTACGCCTCCGGATTGCTGGCCACCGCCCGCGCGACCGCCGGCAGCGACCGCATCAGATAGGAGAAGTAGACCGTCCGGAACGGCGGAAACGTCGGAGTGCTGAACTCACAGATCACCAACCGGCCGCCCGGACGCGTCACCCGGGCGAACTCCGCCAGGGCGACCTGGGTGTCGGCCACGTTGCGCAACGCGAAGGAGATGGTGACCGCGTCGAACACCCCGTCCGCGAACGGCAGCGCGAGCGCGTCCCCGGCCAGCAACGGCACCTCCGGCCGGGTACGCCGACCCACCCTCAACATGCCGAGCGAGATGTCGCTGCCCACCGCCCAGACCCCGGCGCGCCCCAACTCCTCGGTGGACACCCCGGTCCCGGCACCGACGTCCAGCACCCGGTCACCGGGACGCAGCCCGAGCGCCGCCCGGGTGGCCCGCCGCCAGAACCGGTCCTGGCCGAACGCCAACACCGTGTTGGTCAGGTCGTAGCGGCCGGCGACGCCGTCGAACATCGCGGCGACCTCGTTCGGGTCCTTGTCCAAAGAAGCACGAAAACCGCGCTGATCATCCGTGCCGGCGCGCACAGCGCGCTGATCATCCGTGCCGGCGCGCACAGCGCGCTGATCATCATGCTGGGTCACGCCGTACCACTCTGCCAGGTCAGCCGGCACACACACTGCGGGCGGGGTGGAACGAACCACCCCGCCCGCAATGCCGTGCGTTATGTGAACGGCCCCCGCGGGCCGCTGGAGTACGGTCACCGGGGGCACACCCAATGGACGTGACCAGCGTCGACCCGGTTGCCGGGCCGCGCGGCGAGGGTGGCCGCCGGACGTTGTGCCCAGGACGTTAGCGGCCGCTGGCGGACCTTCGCGCGCCCTGTGATCAACACGTTATGGGCGATGACCCGAAGTCCCGCCGCACCAACCGCATCGACGGCCACCCACACTCCGGCCGGCTGTCGGGCGGCATCCGCCCGGCCCCGCCGACTCGTCCGGTCAGCACCAGGGGTCCACTGATCGGCTGATCGGTGAGTCAGTTGCCGCAGGTCAGGTCAGCGGGCGTCCACCAGCGGAAGGTCCCGACGCGCCCCGCCGCCGGGCAGCGCGATCGACGAATAGTGGGAGACCACCCGCTCGTCGGCCGGATCGTCGGCCGGATCGCGGTGCACCGCGAGGTGCCGGTACTCGGTGTCGCGCTGGGCGGGAATCCGACCAGCCGACCGGATCATCCAGATCAGCTCGTGCAGGTTGGACCGGTGCCGGGCACCGGCCGAGGAGATCACGTTCTCCTCCAGCATGATCGACCCCAGATCGTCCACGCCCATGTGCAACGCCACCTGGCCGACGTCCTTGCCGGTGGTCAGCCACGACGCCTGCAGGTGCGCCACCTGGTCGAAGAAGAGCCGGGAGACGGCGATCATCCGCAGGTACTCCAGGGTGGTCGCCTGGGTCCGGCCCTTCAGGTGGTTGTTCTCCGGCTGGTAGGTCCAGGGGATGAACGCCCGGAAGCCGCCAGTCCGGTCCTGTATGTCCCGAATCATCCTCAGGTGTTCGATCCGCTCGGCGTTGGTCTCGCCGGTGCCCATCATCATCGTCGCGGTGGACTCGACACCGTGCCGGTGCGCCAACTCCATCACCTCGAGCCAGCGGGCACCGGACTCCTTGAGCGGCGCGATGGCCTTGCGCGGGCGGTCCGGAAGCATCTCGGCACCGGCACCGGCGATCGAGTCCAACCCGGCGGCCTTGATCCGGACGATCGCCTCGTCCAACGACACCCCGGACACCTTCGCCATGTGCAGGATCTCGCTCGGCCCGATCGAGTGGATCACCAACTGCGGGTACGCCGCCTTGACCGCGCCGAACAACTCCTCGTAGTACTCGACGCCGAAGTCCGGATGGTGCCCGCCCTGCAGCATCACCTGCGTGGCACCGAGCTCCACCGCCTCACCGCACCGCCGCAGGATCTCCTCCGTCGGATGTGTCCAGCCCTCGGCGTGCTTCGGCGCGCGGTAGAAAGCACAGAATCGGCACGCCGTGACGCAGACATTGGTGTAATTGATGTTGCGGTCGATCAGATACGTCACGATGTTGTCCGGGTACCGACGCCGCCGCACCGCGTCCGCGGCCTCACCAAGGGCGTGCAACGGCGCGTCGGTGTAGATCAGCAGCGCCTCCTCGGGCGTGATCCGCCCACCGTCGGCGCCACGCTGCAGGATGCTGTCGATCTCCCGGCTGGTAGTCACGCATGAAAGCGTACTGCCCCGGGGGAGAAGGAGCCGACCAGGAGATGAGGCCGCTCCGCCGGCACCTGGCCGTCGCGGTCCTGCTGGGGCTGGGGATCGCCCTGCGGATCGCCTATCTGGTCGCGTACCAGCCCGCGTTCTGGTTCCACGGCGACAGCGGTGCCTACCTGGAGATGCTCGACCAGCCGCTGGAGCCGCACCCGAACCGGCCGCTCGGCTACGTACTGCTGCTGGCCGTGTTCGAGCCGACCCGCACCCTGACGGCGGTGGTCGTCGCCCAACACCTACTCAGCCTGCTGCTGGCAGTCGGCGGGTACGCCCTGCTGCGCCGTCGCGGAGTCGCCGGCTGGTTGGCGACGCTGGCCACCGTACCGCTGATCTTCGATTCGTTGATCCTCACCACAGGGCACTACATCCTGCCCGACCTGCTGTTCACCGTGTTGTTCGCCACGGCGGTCGGGGCACTGCTGTGGTCCGCCCGGCCCGGTCCGGTGGCCGCCGTCGTCGCCGGTGGGCTGCTCGCCCTGGCCTGGGTGACGAAGCCCACCGCGCTGCCGGTCGCCCTGCTCCTACTGATCTATCTGGTGGTCCGGCGGGTCGGCTGGCGCCCGGTGCTCGGCTACGTCCTGGCGTTCCTGGTGCCGTACGTGCTGGTGATGGTGTGGGTCGGCGACCGGCAGAGCGTCTACGGCGCGCAGAGCGGTACCGCCCTGTACGGCCGGGCCGCGATGATCGCCGACTGCGAGCGGCTCGACCTGACCGAGGAACAGCGGGTCGCCTGTCCGGACCAGCCGCCCGGCCAGCGGTGGGACCGGGCCGACGCGTACTTCTGGCGACGCCCGGCCCGACTCGGCGAATGGGTCTACACCCGGGAGGGCACCGAGGTGCTCACCAGCTTCTCCCGGGCGGTGATCACCCAACAGCCCGGCGATTACCTGTCGATCGTCGGCAAGGAGAGCGCCGCGCACTTCGTTCCCGGCCTCTATCTCGGGCCGATGAACGAATGCCTGCGGGAACGGCTGGTGCCGCCGGTACGATTCCGCTCCGCCGCCATCCGGGTCCAGGACTCCTGCCCGCCGGCGCAGGCCTCCGGCGACTACCGACCCCAGGTCGCCGACCCGGCGGTCCCGCCCCCGGCGACCCCGCTGACCAGGGCGTTGCACTGGTACGGCGGCCACACCCGGGGCATCCCGGTGGTGCTGTCCCTGGCTGTGCTGCTGACCATCGCGGCGCTCGCCGCCGGACGCCGGGTGGCCGGCTGGATCCGGCTGGACGCCGTCCTGCTCGTGCTCGCCGGCCCGGGACTGGCGGTCTTCACTGTCGCGATCGGCATGTACGAGCCGCGCTACGCCCTGCCCGCCCTGCCGCTGGCCGCCGTCGCCGTCGCGCTCACCGTCCACGGGCTGCTGAGTCGGTCACCTGCGGCAGCCGACGGCACCGGGACGCCGAAGCCGGACTCGGCCGGCGCCGAGGAGGGCACCGAGGAGAATGTCGGCACCGAGGAGAACGCCGGCACCGAGGACGATCAGGCGTCGTAGTCGACGGTGAGCCGGGCGGTGGTCGGACTCGACTGGCAGGTCAGGACGTAACCGGCCGCCACCTCGTCCGGCTCCAACGCGAAGTTGCGGGCCATGCTGACCGCACCGGCCACGACCCGCGCCCGGCAGGTGGAACAGACTCCGCCTTTGCACGCGTACGGCAGTTCCGCGCGGACCCGCAGCGCGGCGTCCAAGACCCGTTCGCCCGGTGCCACGACGACGGTGGACGCCCGGCCGTCCAACACGACGGTCAGCTCGGTGCCGACGACGCCCGCCGGCGTGCCGGCAGTCGGGTCGCCGAACGCCCGCGCGCCGGCAGTCGGGTCGCCGAACGCCCGCGCGCCGGCAGTCGGGTCGCCGGACCCCGGTGCGCTGGTCACCGGGCCGCTCGCGGCTGACTCGCCGACGTGGAACAGCTCGCTGTGGACCAGCGACGGCGGCACGCCCCGCTCCCCGAGCACCCGCTGTGCCTCGATGACCAGGCCGTACGGGCCGCAGAGGAACCATTCGTCGATCGACGCGCCCGGCACGATCGTGTCGAGTAGCCGGTCGAGGCGCCCGGCGTCGAGGCGCCCGGACAGCAGTTCCGCCTCCTGGACTTCCCGGGAGAGCACGTGCACCACCTGCAGGCGGGCCGGATACCGGTCCTTGAGGTCGGCGATCTCCTCGGCGAACATGACGGTGTGCGCCGAACGGTTGCCGTAGATCAGGGTGAAGCGGCTCTGCGGCTCGACGGCCAGTCCGGTGGCGAGGATGGACAGCACCGGGGTGATCCCCGAACCGGCGGCCAGCGCCGCGTAGTGCCGGCTCCGTCGCGGGTCGAAACCGGTGGTGAACTGGCCCAACGGCGGCATCACGTCGACGGTGTCACCGGGACGCAGTCGGCTCGTCGCGTATGCGGTGAAGGCGCCGCCGGCCACCCGCCGTACGCCGATCCGCAGCCGGCCGTGGTCGGCGAGCTCCGCCGGGGTGGAGCAGATGGAGTACGACCGACGGATCTCCGTACCGCTGCCGGCCGTACCGCCGTCGGCCGTACCGCCGTCGGCCGTACCGCTGCCGGCGGTTTCGCCCGCAGCCGGGTCGACCAGGCGGACGGTGAGATGCTGACCGGCCCGGAAGTGGTATTCGGCCCGCAGCCGCGGTGGCACCGCGAAGGTGATCACGACCGCGTCCCCGGTGAGCCGCTCGACGGCGTCGACCGGCAGCGGATGGAAGACCGGACGCCGCCGCACCGGTCGGCTGATCGTCACCGCCACCTGCGTGCTCCGTCCCCGGCCCGGGTCACAGGGCCTTCATCTGCTCGAACGGCTCGGCACAGTCCTGACACCGCCACAGTGCCTTGCAGGCGGTGGCGCCGAACCGGCTCAGCTGTTCGGTACGCGGTGACCCGCAGGCCGGACAGCGGACCGTGATCGTCACCGGCACCGGTCCGGAGCGGACGGCCGGCCCGGGGGCGGCGATGCCGGCCTCGGCGAGTTTGCGCCGGCCCGCCGCCGAGATCCAGTCGGTGCTCCAGGCCGGGGCGAGTACGGTGGCGATCCGTACCTCGGCGAACCCGGCCCGTAGCAGGGCGGCCCGGATGTCGGCGCGGATGACGTCCATCGCCGGGCATCCCGTGTAGGTGGGGGTGATGGTCACCTCGACCGTACCGGTGTCCGGACGCACCTGGACGTCGCGCAGGATGCCCAGGTCGTCGATGGTGAGTACCCGGATCTCGGGGTCGACGACGGCCGCGACGGCCGCCCGGGCGGCGACGCTCGCCGCCGTCGTGTCGGCCGGGGCGTCTCCGATGCGGGGTGGTCGGTTCACCATTGCGCCCCCGGATACGCCCGGTGCACTACCTGCATCTCGGCCAACAGGTACGACAGGTGTTCGGTGTGCCGCCCCTGTCGACCACCGGCCGGTCGCCAGTCGTCGTCGGGTCGGCGCAGCGTGGCGTCGGCGAGAACCGGTTCGACGGCAGCGGACCAGGCCGACCGCAGGGCCGCCGGGTCGACCGCCCCCGCCGGGTCCGTCGGCGGCTCGAAAAGCTCATGGGTGTACGGCCAGAGTTCGTCGACCGCGTCCTGCATGCGTCGGTGTGATTCGTCGGTGCCGTCACCGAGCCGCACGGTCCAGAGCGTCGCGTGGTCGAGGTGGTAGGCGGACTCCTTGCTGGCCTTGGCGGCGATAGCGGCGAGCCGCTCGTCGCGGCTGTCGCCCAGCGCGCGGTAGAGCTGCACCTGGTACGCCGAGAGGAACAGCAACTTCCCGATCGTCACCGCGAAGTCGCGCTCCGGCAGCTCGACCAGCAGACTGTTTCGGAACTCGTGGTCGGTCCGCAGGTACGCCAGGGTGTCCTCGGTCAGCGGCGCGGACGCGGGCGCGGCGGACACCGCGCTGGCGGGTAGCCGTTGCGCGGCGTACGTCAGCAGCAGCCGGGCCACTCCGAGCTGGTCCAGGGCGACGTTGGTCAGCGCCACGTCCTCTTCGAGTTCGGGGGCGCGAGCGCACCAGTACGCCAGGCGTTGGGCGGCGATCAGCGCATCGTCGGCCCACCACAGCAGCTGGTCGGGGGCGGTGGTGGTCACAGGTGCCGTACCCCGTCCGGCACCTGGTAGAAGGTGGGATGCCGGTAGATCTTGTCCGCCGCCGGGTCGAAGAACGCGTCCTTTTCGTCGGGGCTGGAAGCGGTGATGGTCTCCGCCGGGACCACCCAGATCGACACGCCTTCCTGTCGGCGGGTGTAGAGGTCCCGGGCATGGCGCAGGGCGAGCGCCGCGTCTGGCGCGTGCAGACTGCCGACGTGGGTGTGGGCCAGTCCGCGCCGCGACCGGACGAACACCTCCCACAGCGGGGTGGGCTGGTCGCCCGTTGGCCGGCTCATCAGCGACCGACCTGGGCACGGACGGCGTCGCTCGCCGGGTCGCCGGTTTCGGCCGGCCGCTGCGCGGGTGTCCGGGCGGCGCCGAGGCCCGCGCCGTGACCGGCGTCGGCGGCCCGCTTGGCGGCGTAGGCCTGCGCGGCGGCCCGCACCCAGGCCCCGTCCGCGTGCGCCTGCCGGCGGTGGGCGAGGCGTTGCCGGTTGCACGGACCATGACCACGGATCACCCGGTCGAGTTCGGCGTAGTCCGGCGGGGTGAAGTCGTATGCCTGCCGCTGTTCGTTCCAGCGCAGCGCCGGATCCGGCAGAGTGAGTCCGAGCGGTCCGATCTGCTGGACGCACATGTCGACGAAGCGCTGACGCAGTTCGTCGTTGGAGAACCGTTTGATCTTCCAGGCCATCGACTGCGCCGAGTGGGTGGAGTCGGCGTCCGGCGGGCCGAACATCGCCAGCGACGGGTACCACCAGCGGTCGATGGCGTCCTGGGCGAGTTCGCGTTGCGCGGCGGTGCCATGCGCCAGGGTGTGCAGGATCTCGTACCCCTGCCGCTGGTGGAAGGATTCCTCTTTGCAGATGCGGATCATCGCTCGGGCGTACGGCCCGTAGGAGCACCGGCACAACGGCACCTGGTTGATGATCGCCGCACCGTCGACCAACCAGCCGATCGCCCCGACGTCTGCCCAGGTGAGGGTCGGATAGTTGAAGATCGAGCTGTACTTCTGCCGGCCGTCGAGCAGGAGATCGACCAGTTCCTCGCGAGCGACGCCCAGCGTTTCGGCGGCGGCGTAGAGGTAGAGTCCGTGTCCGGCCTCGTCCTGAACCTTGGCCAACAGGATCGCCTTCCGGTGCAGGCTGGGGGCGCGGGTGATCCAGTTGCCCTCGGGCTGCATCCCGATGATCTCCGAGTGTGCGTGCTGGGCGATCTGCCGGATCAGGGTACGGCGGTAGCCGTCCGGCATCCAGTCACGTGGCTCGATCTTGTGATCCGCGTCGATCGTCTCGATGAAACGCTCGGGCAGGTCGTCCGGTCGGTCCGCACCACGGCCGCCCGTGACCCGACCTCGGGTCGCCGCGTGGCGCAGCTCCGCTTCGGCGGCCTCGACCTCGTCGAGGATCCCGCCGGGCACGCTCATCCCCCCGGGTGCACCGTTACCCGCAGGAGCGTCATCGCCGTACACCCTCCCAGTGTTACAAGAACCCCCACACTCAACCAAGGGCTGTAACAAAACAAGTCGACTACATCTCGGAAAGTAGTTTTCTAACTACTCTTCGTGTCTACCCCTCAAGGCGAATGCGAATTACGTCCGCTTATTGTGCCATTTGAATCGAACTAAAGGGACATAAACGTTCAATATCGGCAGACTTAATCGGAACTTGAAAATCGCCTTTCTGCCGCGCACAGCAACCCGACGTACACTGCCGAGGGTCAGGTTTGCGCGACCATTCCTCCGCTAAACACCCATTTCGACCACTTGGAACGTGAATTCTCCAGTCCCAGCTTCCTGGAGCAGTCCCCCCATGCATTCACGCGTGACACTCACCGCGGTCCTGGCAGCGCTGGTGGTCGGTGGCGTCCTCGTGATCCCCACCGCATCGGCCCGCCTCGTCGGCGACCCCGCCCCGGTCACCAACGAGCCGGTCGGGACCTCCGCCGAAGAGCTCACCGTCGCCGAATCCCCGCCACCGCCCGCAACACCCACCCTGCGGGCGGCACCGGTCTCGGTTTCCGTCGACGGCTTCCTCTCGTGGGCGTTGCTGGACCGCACCACGAAGGAAATCGCCGGCTCGGCAAACCTGACCGAGACGAGCTCGACCGAGTCGATGATCAAGATCTGGATCGTGTCCGACTATCTTCGCCAACTCGGCGACACCGATCCCAGCGCCGCCGAGCGGAAGCAGGCGATGCTGGCGATCCGGGACAGCGACGACGACTCGACGAACCGCCTGTACTACGCGGCCGGCGGTGACGAGGTCCTCGCCCGCATGATCAAGATGTGCGGTCTGCGGCAGACCCGGATGGTCGTTCCGCCCGGTGAGAAGTCGGTCTGGTGGAGCTACACCCAGATGTCCGCCCGGGATGCCGTTCTGCTCGGTGAGTGCGTCAAGAACGGCACCGCCGCCGGGCCCAAGTGGACCGACTGGGTGATCAGCGAGATGACCCAGGTACGGGGAGGCACCTCCGCCGAAGAGCAGAACGCCCGGTCCGGCGGCGGGCGGTGGGGAATCATCGACGGCCTGCCGCAGAGCGTGCTCGACGACACCGAGGTCGCCATCAAGAACGGCTGGACCCTGATCTGGGCCGACCGGATGTGGCATCTCAACTGTCTGGCGGTCACCGACGGCTGGGTGCTGGCGGTGATGATGCGCTACCCGGGGGTCAACGGTCTCGACTACGGCGCCAACGTCTGTGGTGAGGTGACCCGGCAACTCGTCACCCCACACGCCGGTGCGGCCATCCGGCTCCCCGCTGCCCCCACCGCACCACCGGCGACCGGTGACGCGGCCGGCGCGGCGGATCCCGCCCCCGACGCTGCCGCCGCCGCAGATCCCGCCCCGCCCCCGACACCGCAGATCCCGCCCCCGACGCTGTCGCCGCCCACTCCGGAAAGCTGACATGCCCGCTCATCGTCGTCCTTCGTCCGACCAGCTCCGTGAGGGCGTCGACTCGCCCGTCCCGCCGCCGCGTGCCGACCCGCAATCAGAGCCCGGACCGGAATCACGGCCCGGACCGAAATCACGGCCCGGACCGAAATCGTCGGAGACCCGGCCCCTCGGCGCGGTTGGCGACCTGTTGCCGCAGCCACGCCGGCCGACCGCAGCCGGCCGACCGGCCACGGTCGCGCGCCACGGACCGACCCGCCGCGTCTCGGTGGTGATCCTGCTCAGCGCAGTCGGTGTCGTGCTCGCCGCCGCGTCGCTGGCCGGGTTGCGGTTCATCCCCGGCGCGCCGTTCGCCCCGGCCACCGCCGACTACCTGGCCGATCAGGCAGCGGCCGACCAGCTGGCCGCCGCACGGCAACTGGATCCGGCGGCCACGCCGCCGGCGGCCACCGCCGCTCCCAGCCCGACACCGACCCTGCCGCCGCTGGACATCGCCCCCACCGACGTCGAGCTCGACGTCGCCGGCTGGTGGTCCTGGGCGATGCTCGACCAGCGCACCGGCGAGATCCACGGGTCAGCAAACCTGGCCGAGACCAGCACCACCGCGTCGCTGATCAAGGCCTGGATCGCCGCCGACTTCCTCCGTACGGCCGCCGCCGAAGGCAAGACGCCCAACCAGTACCGGATGCACCAGCTGGAGATCATGATCCGGGACAGCGACAACGACGCGGCCGAAGACCTGTGGCAGGCCATCGGTCGGTCGGCCGCGATCGACCGCATGATCGAGATCTGTGGACTGACCGACAGCAGCGCGGCGGAGAACCGGTGGAGCATCACCCGGCTCTCGCCCCGGGACACCGCCCGGCTCGGTGCCTGCATCGCCGACGGCCGGGCGGCCGGCAGCGAGTGGACCAACTGGCTGCTGGAACAGATGCGCGGCGTACGCAGTCCGGGAGACTTCGGGGTGATCCAGGCGTTCCCCGACGACGTGGCGGCCGGGATAGCGATCAAGAACGGTTGGGTGATCCGGGACGCCGACCGGGAGTGGCACGTCAACTGCCTGGCGATCGGCGACGGGTGGACCCTGGGCGTGATGGTGCGCTTCTCGACCAGCCGCCCCTACAGCTACGGCGGTCAGGTGTGCCAGGAGGTCGCGGACCAGCTCCGTACCGCCGCCGCCTCGCGGAGCTAGGGGACGAAGAACTCCGGTCCGTCGGCCGGCAGCGCGGGTGCCTCGCCCAGCCGGGCCGCCCGGCCGGCGAACTCCCGTAGCCCGGCGACCTGACGCCCGCCGAGCGAGAAGTCCAAGGCCCGGAAGTACGACGCCAGCGTCGCCGCGTCGAACGGCTCCCAGCGTGCGGCAGACTCGGCCACCTCGTCCAATTCGGCCAGGCACAGGTCGCGCGACCGCAGGAACGCCTGGTGCACCTCCTTGACCTGGCCGGGATGAGCGGCGGCGAAGTCACGCCGGACCGCCCAGACGGCGAACACCATCGGCTGGCCGGTCCAGTCCCGCCAGGCCTGACCGAGATCGGTGACCGCCAGTCCGCGTCGCGGCGCCTCGTACCGGGCGCGCAGCGCGACGTCGCCGATCAACACGCCCGCGTCGGCTTCGAGCAGCATCTGGGTGAGGTCGGGCGGGCAGGTGTAGTACACCGGCTGGGCACCGTACCGTTCGGCGAGCAGCATCCGGGCCAACAGGACACCGGTACGCGAGGTCGAGCCGAGCGCCACCGGCCGGCCGGTCAGCTCGGTCAGCGGCCGGGTGGACACGATGTTGACCGAGAGAACCGGGCCGTCGCTGCCGACCGCGATGTCCGGCAGCAACAGGAACTCGTCGGCGTGCCGCAGGTACTCGACCAGTGAAATCGGGCCGATGTCGAGATCACCGGCGACCAGCGCGGCGCTGAGCCGTTCCGGCGAGTCCTTGTGCAACTCGACGTCGAGCAGGGCACCGGAGCGCATGAGGCCCCAGTAGATCGGCAGGCAGTTCAAGAACTGGATGTGCCCGACCCGTGGCCGTCGCAGCCCGCTTCGGCCGTCCCCGTCACCGCTACTCATGATCTCCACCGTAACCGGCGGGTTGCCGGTCGGCCCGTCGACCCACGCTGGTGGTCAATTCGGTGGACCGGCTACCGCGACGGGGCCTACGCTGGTTGGTCGCTTGACGGCCGCGGTGAGTAGCACCGGAGCGGACGTCCCCGCGCCGGGCGCCGGCCCATCCGCCCCCGGACACGCGAGCGAGCACGCAGGTGACCCGACCAGGAGTCAGCATGCCCGCAGCCGAACTCGACACCGAACTGACCGACGAGCGCGACCACCTGATCGCCTCCCGCGCCGCGCTGCGCCGGATGCGGGACCGCGCGCAGACCCTCTTCGCCGCCGGCGACAAGGTCGCCGGGGACAGGTACACCGCCGAAACCCTCGGCCGGCACATGGCCAGACGGATCGCCGAGTTGGCCGACGACCCGAGCACCCCGCTGTTCTTCGGTCGGCTCGACTTCGGTGGCACCACCGAGAGCAACCCCGACCATGCCGGGCGCAGCTATCACATCGGGCGCCGGCACGTGACCGACGACGCCGGTGAGCCGATGGTGCTCGACTGGCGGGCTCCGATCAGCCGTACCTTCTACCGGGCCAGCGCCCGCGATCCGCGACACGTCCGGATCCGCCGCCGGTTCGGCTTCGCCAACGGCGACCTGACCAGCTTCGAAGACGAGCACCTTGACCGAGGTGAGGAACTCGGCACCACGTCGCGCATCCTGACCAGCGAGATCGAGCGTCCCCGCGTGGGCCCGATGCGCGACATCGTGGCCACCATCCAACCCGAACAGGACGAGCTGGTCCGCGCCGATCTGCCGGTCTCGATCTGCGTTCAGGGCGCCCCCGGCACCGGCAAGACCCATCCCGAAATGTGGCATACTTTTTTCGTCGCTTACAGCCCGGTTTGACCGGCTAGCGGCAGTCAGTGTCTGGCCGGTGCATCCGGGGATCGTGGACACGACCGCTGTCGCTGCCGGTGGGTTCGTTGTGCCGGCTGCGGTGCGCACCTCCGTTGGGGAGGTGGCCCGATGAGTTGGTCGCAGCCTTCAGAAGGTCAACCTTCTTCGTTGGGCCGCCGGACCGCTGCCGAGTCAGGTCATCCCGCCTGGTGTGACCGTTCCCGGTGTACCGCTGATCCCGCGAGCCAGGTCGACGGGTATCGGTCCGGTGTCGGCGGCGAGCACCGGTCGGCGCTGATCCGTCTCGATCTGACCACGGTGATAGCCCTCGCGCCACGGGTGAGCGAGGCGTATCTGACGCAGGCTGTCGCCCCGTGGCCGTGTGAGACCTACCTTCACGTCCAGCACGGTGACAGCGACATCGCGATGGCGGCGCGGGACGCGTCCCGGCTGTTGTCCGCGCTGCGGCTGCTCACGACCGAGGCCGAAGCCGAGGGTGGGTGGTCATGGTGAGGAGCCCTACGGATCGGATCTTGACGGCCGTGACCGTGGCGTGCGTCGCGGGGCTGGCCGTCGTCGCGGGGACGATCTCGTTCGCGCATATGCACGAGCTGGCGACCGAGCACGACCAGCACGGATGGAAGGCGTTCGCGTTCCCGATCAGCGTCGGCGGACTGGAGATCGTCGCCGCGTTGTACATGGTGGTGCAGCGTCGCGCGGGACGGCGGGCGGGGTGGTTGCCGTGGGTCGCCTTGGTGGTCGGCACCGCCGCGAGCCTGGCCGCGAACATCGCGGTCGGCGGTGAGAGCGTGATCGGCAAGATCCTGGCCGGCTGGCCCGCGCTGTCGATGCTCATCGCAGTGAAGCTGCTGTTCAGCATGATCGACCACGGCGAGGACGATCCGCGGACCGTCCCGGACGATCTGCGGACGTCCGCAGATCGTCCGCTCGTCCCTGAGGCGCTCCCCCAGATCGGCCCGGACAGCGGACCGCCTGTTGGGCCGACACTGGACGGGCGCACTGGTCACCCCGGCCGGTCCGCGACCAGCGGGACGGGCCGGGGTGTCGGGCGCGTATCGGGGCGGTCGAGCGGCCCTGCTACCGCGCCCGTGCCGGTCGACGTCCAGCCAGTGGCGCACCTGCTCCCGGCTGCGAGGGCCGCCGTCCGCGAGGCACTGGCGGCCACGGGACGTCCACCGTCGCGGGACAGGTTGGCCGATGCACTGCGTGATGACGGGCATGGCGTGTCCAACGAGCGCGCCTCACTTCTGCTGAAGATCCTCAAGGCAGAACAAGATGTGCCGACGATCGGCGCGGGGTCCGTCAGACCCTGGCCGGACGATCTGGACACGCAGCCGGAGGTGGCGGCGCAGCCTTCACGGTGAAGCGTCGAGCACGAGGGTGCTCCCCGACAAGCAGGGGTGTCCCCTCGTGCTCGACGCCATCGCGATCACCAGATAACTGGCGGTGACGTTGTGTAAAAAGCAAACAGCGACCCCCTACGCGATGGGAGTCGCTCGTCCGTCCTATTGACTCAGTCGGTCATGGCTCGCCTAGTCGAAGAAGTCGAACTCGCCTTCGCGGACTCCCCCGACGAACGCTTCCCACTCGGCCCGCGTGTAGATGATCACGGAGCCGTCAGGGTGGTGGCTGTGCCGTACGGCGACCCTGCCACTTCCATCGGCGAGCGGACCAGCCTCGACGCAGTTCGCACCGCCGTTGTCGCTCTTGGTGCTGATGCGCCAGGCGACGCCCGCGAGATCCGGGCGGCCCGGCGCGTGCGTCTCTGCTGCCTTCACGTTGTCTCCTTTGCTGCGGCCGAGATCCGCTCAGCCGATTCTTCCGGTGTCAGGGTCACGCGCTGTAACCGATCGTACGTCTGGACGAACCGCTCGGCACCAGGAGTCTCGACGAAGATCGCACCGCCGAGCGTCTCGGTGTACGCGACATCGGGGTACGGCTCCACCAGCGTGAACACCTTGAACGCGCCCGCCGGACTGGCGTGTGCGCCCACTCTGAATGGTAGTACCCGGATCTCGACGTTCGGCCTCTGGGCGCAGTCGCCCAGGTGTCGGAGCTGATCACGCATCGTCTCGGGGCTGTGGACCGTGCGCAGTAACAACGCCTCGTCGAGGATCGCGTGAAGCTGCGTCGGGCTGTCTCCGGTGAGCACCTGCTGACGCTTGATCCGAAGCTCGACCGCTCGATTGACCTGCTCGTCTGCGAGGTCCGGATCGGCCGCGCGGATCGCCGCCTCGGCGTACCGGTTGGTCTGGAGAAGACCAGGTAGAAGAGTGTCATCGAACGAATGGATCGCCTGGGCTCGCGACTCCAGCCACACGTAGTCGATGAACCGCCGGTCCACCGCGTCGGCGAACCCGTCCCACCACCCCTTCTGCCACACCTCCTCACGCAAGTTCAGCAGGCCCTCGCGACGCCGTTGGTCACTGACCGAATAGAAGTCCAGCAGCGCGAGTAGGTCGGCGCGTCGGATCGGATACTCGGCCGACTCGAACCGACTCACGGTCGATGGGTCGCGTTCCAGGTACTCACCCGCCTGTTTCAGGGTGATTCCAGCTGCTTCGCGGAGTTCCTTGATCTGTTGCCCAAGCCACTGCGCCCGCAGCGTCGGTCCCGGCCTCGTCGTCACGCTACCCATCGTCCGGCACGTGGTTGGTGGGTGCAACCGGATGATCAGCACTGTATGCAGCATGCAGTCTGGTGGCACACAAGATGGCATGATCCACAAACTTGTGTGACACAGGTGTGCGTGCCATTCTGAACGTGTTGGGCTTCCGCGACGCGGTTGGGCCGGTGCGTACCGGCTTGTCCTGGGTGCCCAGATAGCAGGCCGGGGCGGCTCAGCTCCTGCGAGCCCGTCCGCCCTGGCCCCCTGATCTGCGAAGGGGTGCGGTGTGTTGATCGTTGCCGCGTTGATGCTGGGATACCTCGCCGGGTTGTGGTCGTTCATGATCAAGGTCCGGTGGTGCCCTCGCTGCGGTGCCACGACAAGTGATCTGACCCGTACGCCTGCCGGGCGGGCATGATGGCCACGCTCAAGATCGGCACGGTCATCGACGTTCACGATCGCGACTACAGGTACGGCACCGGGCGGCTGATCCTTCGGGTCACGACGATCGGCAACAAGCAGTCGCTCGCGGACGGCGAGTGGATCAATCTTGACGGGCTCTCACTACGTCCGGACGGCACGCAGATCAGCGAGCAACCCCGTCATGCCCTCGTCCGCGTGAACGCCCTACGCCTTGACCAGGACCCGGAGGCACGGCCATGACGACGACCTACCTCGCCAGAATCGCGCTGGACGAACTCGACCACGCACAGGCTGAACTCGAACGCCACCTGGCGGTGCAACCCAACGGCGGGTGCGCCACTTGCGGGGAGGTCGAGCCGTGCGCCGGGCGACGCGCGGCCGGAACCACATTCGACAGGTACGGGCTACTGCCGCGTCGTCGGCCCGGCGTCGCGGGCGTCCGACCATCGAGCCCCAACCCGGCGGACACCGAATCGCACTCATGGTTCGGCACGCCGACCCCAGCGGCCAGCGTCACTGCGGCGACAACAGTCACCCGTCAGTAGCCCGACTCCCCATTCATCTGGACGTCGCACACGACTGCGGAGGACCCGTGGCTTGGTACCACTCGGCGGGCGTCCAACCGCCCCGGAAACGGAAGGTGTCAACAACCATCGTGAACGGCAAGGCGATCGACACGGACGCGACTCCGCCCGCCAAGAGGCGGCACCGGGGATGGCGTATCGCCCCACGGACACCGAACGACCTGATCCAACAGGCCCGGTTGGCGCTGCGCTCGCCGACGGGCTCAGGACGGGTGATGTCGCGTCAAGAGGTAGCCGAGGCGGTCAACGCCTGGGTGTTCGAGCGGAGCGGCCGGCGCTGCTTCCTCAACAGCCGATACATCGGCCAGTTGGAACGCGGCGAGACGCGCTGGCCATCGGCACACTACCGGGCGGGGCTGCGAGCGGTTCTCGGTGCGACGAACGATGCCGAGATTGGTCTGTTCATCATCTACGGAGCCGGGCGGGGCTCGCAGACGACGGCGAGCGGACAGGCCGCGCCGGCATCTGCGTCGATGGAACCGGCCGACGAAGTCGGCAGCGGGTTCACGGCGGCAGTACCGGGCAGCGCGAGCACAGCCCAAGCCCACGCACGACGTACATGGCGTCCGGACGCAACCACCAACGCGCGGCGGGAGATGGGGACGCGGGCACCGGTCGCAGCGGTGGACTCGTGCGGATGCGATGTGGCAATCGGCCGGTGGACCGGGCGGGAGTCGCGGGCGCTGCGCGAGGCGCTACGGATGAGCGTGCGGGCCTTCGCTGAGTACCTTGGCGTCAGCAAGAACGCCGTCTCCTGGTGGGAAAACCGTGACCCAACACCGCTGCGGCTGGCCACGCAGGCGGTGCTGGATCAGGCACTCACGCTCGCGGACTCCGACACGAGGATCCGGTTCGGACTGATCCTCGCCGGTGACTCGGACGAATTTTCCGGCCCGCGCACCAGCCCCGCACACAACGCGGCGAGCGGATCCGTCGTAACGCCGTTGCACGGGCGAGAACGGACGCGTACCGCGTCCTGACTCCGAGCACCTATCAGTCGATTGGAGGTCTCGCTCATGGCTGGAACGGAGATGCCGTTCGATGAGGTACGCGAGGGGTCCACCGAGACCGGGCCGCAGGCGTCAGACGTCGGCTACGCCGCTGAACGGCTCGTAGCGCAAGTCGCCAGCATCGCCGCGACACACATCGCCGCCGACGACGGCACCTGCACCGGCTGCCGAGACGCCTGGAACCGCTGGGCGCCACACCCCTGCACACAAGCCGAATGGGCGACGTCGACCCAGGCGGCCAGCGCCAGCAACCGGCGTCCCGCAACCACACCGGGCGGCGACGGAAGTCAACGCGGGTCGCGGCCAACGTCATAACCAATATCGAGACCCGATCCCGGGCCAGACAAGCAGGAGGCCACGGCGCGCACCCAAGAAAGAAATACGATTTCAAACACCCGAGGACCTCACTCAGCAAGGGCGGTTGCACCCGCAGACGTTCTCGCAATCGCGGAGGATGAAATAGCGTGAAAGGCCAAACAACATGCATCCATCCTGGTGCCACCCACAGGAGTGCACGGCGGATTTAAATGGATTCTACCCGGACTCCTCGCCACCGACCCATGGGAGTCAGTGGTACGACTGCAACCCACCAGACCAGCCTCAGCCGGTCGAAGTCGAGATGCAACTGGTTCAGTATATCGACGACGTAAATCCAAGAACATTCATTCGAATCGCTCGAAGCGACTTCGAAGACCGGCAGGTCTTCCACATCACGATAGAACAAGGCCGCGCCGTCTGTCAGGCGCTGGCCGAGATGCTTGCCCGCAACGACGAGGGCCAGAAGACGATGCACACGGTATCAGGTCAATAGGGTGGACGATCGTTCATTGGCCAGGAGGAAGGTCACGGATGGCATCAATCGAGCCCTCGGACCGCCGGCAGGCCAGCTGGCATGCGGAAACGCAGTGCCTCGAATCCAGCCGGGGCAACGCGTCTCGATACTTCAAGAAATCGGGTGGACGCGGCTCAGACCCATACATGAACATGGTCGTTCAGTCCAGCGAGGAGCATCGTGACGACGTCATCGGCCGGCGAGGTTGGTCCGCGCTCACAGCCAGCGGGGGTACCAAGGGACATAGTTCTCGCGGGGCATCGCCTGCGGTTCGCGGCGGAAGCACAGGACATGGCGGATGATGCGCTGGCGGTGCTGGTTCCGCCGTGTTCGGTTGCGGAGCCGATGGTTTCGGAGCCCGGTTGGTCGGTCCACGTCGCACTCGCCCCAGTCGGCGCTGATCATCGGCGCAGAGGCCATCCGGTCTTCGGATGGATCGACATCGGCCGACGACTGGAGATCGTCGACGCGGCGAACGGGCTTCTCGTTCTCGCCGGCCAGTATCGGGAGGGGTGCGCCGAAACCATCATCGAGGTGGATATCCGATCCCGACAGACACGGGTACTCCTGCCCCCCGGGGACGGACCGAGCCGGCGGTGGCCGGACTGGGTCGGCCGGATGTTCTTCGGGTCGCGTCTGCTCGCGGATGGTTGGCACCTGATGCACGCTGCGGCAGTGAGCGTCGACACCGACGCCGGTCCTCGGGCAGTGGTCTTCCTGGCTGGCTCGCATGGAGGAAAGTCGACGCTGGCACACCGGGCGTCAGTCGAGTTGTCCGCCAAGTTCTTGTCCGACGACCTGGTTCTCCTCCGCCCCCGGTCCGACGGCGTGATCGCGGTCGGCTGGCCAACCCGAGTCAGCATCCCGCTGGAACTTCTGGACGCCGCGACACGCGAGAGGGCCTCCGCTGGAACGGCGCTGGACACGTTTGTGGGCAGCACTCGACGGCGCAGGCTGGTGCTCAGCCCACCCGAGTACGCGACCGTGTTCGATGTCGAGCGGGCCGGACCCACGATGGTGGGGGCGGTCGTCGTGGTCAGTCCAACCGATGCCACCTCACGGGGATCGCACGGGCTGGAGGTCGATGGGAATGTCAGCGCGGACCGGCTCGGGTTGGCGCTGACGGCCGCCGCTCAGATTCCCGCTCAGCGGTTGATGATGCTCGACCTCATTGGTGTCGCTGGGCCGTCAGCCCAGCCGCCGTGGTCGACGAAGAGTGCCCAGGCGGGCTTACTGGCCGGGCTTCGTGTCGCCGAGGTCGCGGTAGTCGGGGTCAGCGTTCCGGACATGTCGCGGTTGCCGTCGCTGCCGGTATGGACGGCTCTCGCCACCCGCATCCCCTGGATCATGGAGGGTGCACCATGACCGTCAATTGGGTTGTTCGTAGCGGTAGCAGGCGACTGGTGGTGGCAGGCCCGCCGCACATGGCCGTGTGGTGGCCCGCCCTCTTGGCGCAGATCCCGGCGGCTTACGGCGGACCGGTTGAGGTGGGCAATGAGCTTGCGGCGCTCACACTCACTGACGGGACGACACAAGCCGACACGCGTCGCATCATCAATGCCAGGTTCCATGCCGAGCACCTCTCTAATGACACGCTGAGCGTGCATGGTGTCGCCGTGGCGAAGGCGGGACGGGCGATGCTGCTGATCGGCGACTACGGTGCCGGAAAGAGTCTCACTGGGCTGGCCATGATCTTGTCAATGGGATGGTCTCCTGTCGCGGGGGATACCTGCCTCGTGAGGTTGAATAGTCGGGGCCTCTTTGACGTGGTTGGTGGCACCCGTGCGTACGTGCTGCGACGATCCGCGATCGAGCAGTGGTTTCCCACCCTTGCTCTCGGCGCGGCGGACGGCGACCGGGTTGATCTCGCTGAAAGCCTGCCCGGTAGCGACAGCAATACAGCGCCGAGGCTTGCCGGCATCATGATAGTGGCCGTCGATGGCGGCGGCTTCGCGTCACCACCGATTCCCTGCGGCGAACAGGTGGCCGGGAACGCGCTGTACCGGGCGAGCGGTCACCTACTGGCCAAGGTCCTTGATGATGCTGCGGCGGACCCGTTGTCACTGTTGGAGGGTTCCGAGCTGGCTCGCCGCCGGCTGCGGCTGGTGCGTCGGCTCACGTCCACCGTTCGTTGTTGGTGGGTGCGGGGCGAGCCCGGCGGCATGGCGGCGGCGGTGGACGCCGTGACACGTGAGGAGGACCAGCGGTGGGTGAGCTAGCGGTGGCAACGGTGGCGCTTGATTTCGGCGGCACGTTGGCAACTCCGGGGCCGTCGCCGCGTGGACCGGACGTGGTGGCCGCGTTGGAGTTGCGGCTAGGTTGGCCGACCCCCACCGGGCTTGAGGCCGCAGTCGAGGAAGCGCGGGCCGAGGCGAAGGCGGCGTACCGGCAGGGTGCCCAGACGCCATGGGAGTCGATCCTCGCCGACGCCTGGCGGCGCGTGGGCGCTGAGGTGCCAGATCTGGCCACAGTGGTTGACGCGGTGTGGCAGACGGTCCCTGACGCTGTCGTCGATCCGCGTGCCGTCGAGGTGGTTCGGACACTTCGCCGCACCCGGCGGGCACTGGTCCTTGCCTGCAACACCCAACGCCCGATCGCGCACCGGCGACGAACGCTCGCGGCCACCGGCTTGGCGGCCTGCTTCGATGCCCTTGTGCTGTCCAGCGACATCGGGGTCGCCAAGCCCGACTCCCGTTTTTACGCTGCGGTGGCCGACGCTGCCGGAGTCGCGCCGGAGGCGGTCCTGTTCGTCGGTGACACTCTCGACAAGGACGTCATCGGCCCGCGTGCCTTCGGGATGCGGGCCGTCCTGGTGTGCGCTGGGTCACCGCCGCCGGGCCTGCCCGAAGGTGTCCCGGTCATCGCCCACGTGGCCGAGCTGCCCGACTTGCTGGAGCAGTGGCCGTGATCAGCCTGGAGGGTGTGGGCGCGCGGATCATCTTCCGGCGAGGCGTCGCGACCCTCGCACCGCCCGTGCCCGCGCAGCCGGGCTGGTTCGCGGCACGATACAGCGTCGTCAGTCCCGGCACCGAACTGCGGCATCTACTCGCCACAGCGAGCGGAGACGATCACGCTGCCGGGTACATGACCGTCGTCGACTCGCCGGATGGTGAGCAGCGGTTGACACCCGTGCCTCACGGTGCCGCCGCCGAGCCCGACGACCACCGCGCGCTGCCGATCCCACAGGCGACCAGGCCCGAGCACGTCGCGGTTGCCCGCTTCCAGGTGATGGCGGCCCTTGGCCTGTGCCGCTGGGCGTCGTACTACCGAGCCCCGGAGCCGGTTGTAGTCGTCGGCGGCGGGCCGGTCGCTCTCGGATGCGTACTGGAGCTGAAACGCCGAGGCGTGGCCCGTGTGGTAGGGGTGACCCGGCACCCGCAGCCGGCTGCGGCGGCTCTACCGGACGTCACGATGCTGGACGAGGCACCCGGTGCCGCGACGCAGTCCTTCGTGATCGACTGCACCGGGCGCTCAGCGCGGGCGTTGGCCCTGGTGGCACCGGGCGGATTCCTTGGCCTGCTGGGCACGCCGGCCGACGAGGGGGACCTGTCCTCTGCGGTTGTGCACCGGCGTGGCGCTGCCGTGGTGGGCATGCATGAACTCGCCGGTCACTCCGACCAGGCGAGGCAAGCAGCGTTCGAGACCGTGCTGCGTTGGGTGACCACCACGGTCGACGTCGATGCCGTGCCGGACTGGTTCACCCGGATCCCAGGCGAGCGGGCCGGTTCGTTCTATGCGGCGTTGGCCAGCGGACGGCGGCCCACTGCGGCGTTTGTGATCCTGGAGTGGTCGTGACCAGATCGACGCCGACGGCCGTCGGCCTCTACAGCATCGGAATCCGGGGTATCGATCTGGAAGATCTGCTCGCGCTCGCGGTGGCGCACGAGGTGCCGTTCTTGCACCTGCGCGGCGGCCCGCGCGGGTTCGACCTGGCCAGGCGCGACACCGTCACGCTCAATCGGTGGGCGTGTTGCTCCCAGGCGAGCGTGCCGATCACCGTCGTCACCGCTGATCTCGACCTCGCCGATTTCGCTCAGCCGGGCACTCAGGCGTACCAGCAGGCCAGCGCCGAGCTTGACCGACTGGGCCACGCCGCCGTCGTGCTGCGAGCACGCGCGGTTCGCCTGCTCGCCAGGCATGTTCCCGACCAGCGGCGGTGGGCCGACCTCGCGGTGCCGGACCTCACCGCCCGGCACGGGCTGACGACTCTGATCGAGCTACATGCTCCGGCATGGTTCGCGGCGCAAACAGTCGCCTCAATGGTCGCGTACCTCGGCCGAGCCCCATGGCTCGCGTTGCTGATGGACACGGCTCAAGTCCACAGGGCGTGGCTGCGTTCCGACAGCCCCGACAGCCTCGCCGCTCAGGTGTCCGCCCTCGCGCCACACACCCGCGCCGTTCACATCAGCGACAGCGGTGATCAGGTGCCCGGTGCCGGTTACGAGATCGTGGCAAAGACGTTCGGGCACCTGGACGACGACAGCCCGGTCGAGATCGCCTTCGAATGGACCGGTGCCGACCGCAGCCCGCAGGGCTGCCTGGACCGGTACCGCCGGGCTGTCGCCTGGTGGCGCTCAAGCTCGGAAGGAAACCCGTGACGTCCCCACCGACCGCGACGCCTCGCCAGTGGGTGATCGCCACGGACTACCCACGCTGGCCGAGCCCGTATTTTGCTCACCTTCACCGCTACGCCCCACAGACGCTGCCGTTGACCTTCTGCCCGGACCTCGCCAGCGTGAGCGCGATACAGCCGCCCGGCGTGCTCAACCTGCACCGACTCAAACGGCTTTACCACGACGCGTCCCAGGGGACACGCACACCACGGGCCGCCGCCGAGTTCCTGGCGAGACTGGCCGACATGCGACAGGCCGGCTGGCGCGTAGTGTGGACCGTCCACAATCTCAAACCGATCGACGGCGACGCAGCGACAGGCACCGATGACATCGTGACCCGGGGTGTTCTCGACCTCGCCGACATCGTCCTGTGCCACACGAACGCAGATAGCACGGTGCTGCGCTCCCGCACAGATGCGGACGTGCGGGTGATCGGCTGGGCCGGGCTGGACAACCCCACGCGACCCCCAGGCGGCGCGGTGTCCGAACTGATGGATCACATGCGTGGCCAACCGCTGGCGTTCCTGCTGCTGGGCCACATCACCCGGTACAAGGACGTACCCGCCGCCGCTGCGACCTTCCTCGCCCGCACCACCCGCGCGAGCCTGGTCATCGTCGGCGCCAGCCGCGACCCAGCGATCTCAGCCGCCCTCAGTCGCGTCGTCGCCGGTGCCGACGGTCGAGTCATCTGGTATCCGCACCGGGTGCCACCTGAGCTAGCCGGTCACCTCTACGCGGCTGCGGACGCCGCCGTCTGCCCCTACCGCACCGATGGCGACTACGGCTTCCTCTCCGAGGTTCTGCACCCTAGCTCGGTCGCCACCGCCACCTGCTATCAAGTACCTGTAATAGCCCCTGACCTACCCGCCGTCGAGGAGATCACCAGAGGCCGTCCCCGATGGCTGGCACCCGCCGAAGGCGGGCTCGGCCCCGCGATGGCCGCAGCCGAGTCCACTCTGACGACGCTGCGGCATGCCGTCGCCCCGAAGGCCCGCAGGCCGCCGAGCGACTCGGCCCACCGATGGAAACGCATCGGCCGGATCTACCAATCGCTCGCCGCTGAACTGCTACCGGTCGAGCCGTCCACCCGCGCGGCGTCCGGTAGCCCTTCACATCAAGACCCGACAGGAGAGCCCCGTCGATGACCGAGCCCACCACCGAACCCTCGCCCACGATCGCCGACGTTCTCGCGTGCCGTTACGGGCTCGCGCCGGACCGCATGGTCCAGCTACCCATCGGGCAGGGAACGACCAACTATCGGGCGACGTGCGCGGGCCACGACGTCTTTGTCAAGAACTATCCACCCGGCACCGACTTGGCCGGTGAAGCCGATGCCATCGGCCTGTCGGCACTCGCCGGATGTCACGGCACGCCGGTCGCCGGACTGCTCCGCAACCACGCCGGAGACCTGATCGACACCAGTTCCCGGTATGCGGTGTCTGTGTGGGAGTGGATGCCCGGGGCCGTCGTTACTACTGACCTGACAGCGGGCCAGGCGCGCGCCGCTGGCGCGACGCTTGGTCGCGTCCACGCCGTCTTCGCCACCCTGCCCGCCAGCATCGGGCCATCGTCACAGGCGCAGAGTTGGCTCGCCGTGGACCTCGCCGGCCTGGCAGCAACCGTCGACCGGCTCGCCGACATCGCCGAGGCCCGCATAGCAGCAGGTTCGGCGGACCCGTTCGATGCCCAAGCCGCCAACACGCTCGCCGAGCGGCGGGACGCTATCGGCATGATTCCCGGTCTCATGGGGGACCTGCCCAAGCTCACCACCCAGGTCCTGCACGGCGACTACAGCCCGGTGAATCTGATCTTCGAGGGCGATCAGCTTTCCGCCGTGATCGACTTTCGGCCGCCGGACCCGTTCTTCGTCGCCTACGAAATTGGCCGGGTGGCGTTCTACCCCAACACGGTCGCCACGACGACAGACTGGCTCGCCACCGCACGGACGCTGATCGATGCCTATGTGCGAGCCAACCCCACGGTGGCCGACGACGACATCCGCGCCTGCGCCCGGGTCGCGCTGCTGCAACTGCTCACCAGCCTGTACGGAATCAAGCAGCACTACCTCAAGCCCGGCCTGTTCCAGGACGCCCTCGACGAGTTCTGGCTCCTTCGCCACCGTGCGGTGAGTGTCCTGCTCGACCATCAGGACGACACCGACGCCCTCCTGCACGACATCATCGCAGACCGCTGACAGGCGTATCTCCACACAGTGAGGGACATGATGACCACCCAGCACCCCCAACGCGACCGGAACTGGCACGTCCTACACGGCCCGTTGAGCCCGGACGAGCTGCGCGCAGCGCTGGAGCAGATCGCCTCTGAACACGGCCTGTCGGTCACCTACCCACATCCCGACACGGCTGCCGTCCGACAGGAGGACCGTTCAGTGGATCTCACCATCCGCTGGCGCACCCACCTCCCGCCGGCCCCGGACACCCAGGCCCACAACCTGGAGTCCGAAACGCACCTTGAGATCCTGCTCGACTCCCGCGCCGACGACACGACGGAGACCGTACTGGTCGACGATCTGACGCTGCGGTTGCGCCGGCACAGCAGTAGCGAGCTGGCCCGCATCCGCGCCCATCTGCCCCTCATCGACCGGTACGCCACCACCGATCTCGGCGTTGACGGCTGGGCCTTGATCTTTCGCGATCACTACGTCGAGAACACGCTCGGATTCCTACTCGGCATCCACCGCGCCGGAATCCCGGTACACCGGATCTATGCCCTGGCCAAAGGCGACCACACCCACCGACGCGACCGAGTTCACGCCACGCTGCTCGCCCACGGCATCGCCAGCGGCGTCCTGGACAACACCGCCATCAACGCGCCCGCCAGCCACGAGATCGACCTTGCCGCTGCGCGAGCCAGTGTCGATGCCTTCATCGACGACGCCCACGCCGCAGGATGCCGGGTGCTCGTCATCGACGATGGCGGGCTCATCGCGCAGGGGTACGGTGGCGAAGATGCGCCCCGTCGTGTCGACGCCGCCATCGAGCTGACCGTGTCGGGGCTCAAGCGCATCGGCACCGCCGGGCCGCTGGCGGTCCCGGTGCTCAACCTCGCCCGCTCCGAACTCAAGACGCGCCTCGGTTACCCAGAGATCGCCGAATCCTGCGCCCGCCGGCTGCGAGCCCTTCTGACCGCCCACAAGCTCAGTGGACGTCGGGTGCTTGTCATCGGGTTCGGCGAGCTTGGTTCGCGCCTCTCGGACAGCCTGCGCGCCCAGGGAGCTCAGGTCCACGTCGTCGACACCGACCCACTCTCCCTCATCACCGCCGCTGAAGCCGGCTACACCACCCACCGCCGCGTCAGCGACGCGCTCACGACCGCACCCCCGTTTCTCGTCGTCGGTACCACCGGAGGCGACGCGATCACCGCTACAGACCTGGCTCTCATACCGGACGGCGTGTTTCTCGCACCGTTTGCCACCAGAGACTTCAGCCTGCTCGCCACCCCCGAATACAGCGGACAAGCGACGCTCATCCCCGGCATCGGACGCAGGTACCGCCTCGACGACGGCCGTCACGTCACTGTGCTCGGTGACGGCCGCTCGCTCAACCTGTATGAAGCCGACGCCATACCCAACCAGGGCTACGACGCCTACCGGGCCGGCACGCTGATCGCCGCCGGATGGCTGTGCCGAAACGCAGACCAACTGCCACCCGGCGTACACGTCGAGATCGTCAACGACATTGTGCGAGGCGCCGGACTCTACGAGGCCTACTACGACACGTACCTCGCCACGCCACCAGCCAACACTCCGGCCACGACCGAGATCTCCGGCACCACACACGGCGTCGGCGGACTACGGGCCTGCGTCGTCGGCTACGGCGTCGCCGGACGCCTGCACGCGGAGATTCTCGCCGAGGCAGGCGCGTCACTGACCATCCTCGACCCCAAACACCAGGATCTCCCCAAAGACTTCCGCAGCTTCACCACCGGCGTCGATGAGCTACCCGACGCCGTCGCATCGGCCGTGGCCCTGTGGTCGGTATGCTGTCCCACCGCCGATCACCTTCCGGTCCTCCGATCGATCCTGGCCCGCGATCCGCAGGCAAGGGTCCTACTGGAAAAGCCCGCCTGCCAAGGCCACGAGATTGCCGAACTGACCGCCCTGTTGGCCAGCCACCGCAACGCCAGGCTGGTCCTCGTCGACCAGTACCGGCACAGCCGCGCTCTCGCCGCGCTACGGCAAATCGTCGGCGAACTTGAGCCCGAGGCGACGATCGACCACATCGGCATCACGTTCAGCAAGGACCGCACCGTCGACATCTCACGCGGACGCTTCGTCGACCGCTCTTACGGGGTCCTCGGCTATGAGTGGCTACACATGCTCACCGCGCTACGCCAGTTCCTGCCGGCCGACATCTGGGCCGCGTACCTCACAGGAGACCCGCAGCGCTCCGAACTGACCGCCACCTACGACTCGCGCATGTTCGTTTCCGCGCTCACCGAACGGACGACCATCGCCTTCGACGGCCACAGCGTCAGCGTCGACCTCGCCTCGACCATCACCGGGTCAACCGTCATCCTCGGCAGCACCCCCCGAACAGGCCCCATCGGCAACAGCCACTGGAGTCGAGATCGACGGCCGTCAGACGACCGGCACCGCCACATCACCGTGCACGCCGGGCAAACCAGGTTCGTCGCGCACCTCGACCCCGTCACCGCCCCGGACGGCTGGCAGCTCGACCGCAACCAGCATCGGATCACCGCTCACCGTGGCGATCGACTCCTGCGCGACACGGTCGTCGACGACTCACCGCTGCATGCCGCAGTCCGCGACGCGGTATCCCGGCTTCTCAGCGACGATCCTCTCCCTCGCCCAGACTTGACACCGCTACTGCGCATCGCCGCTCTCGCCCAACTCCTCCGCGCCCAGCAGCCCAACCTCACGCTAGCAGCGAGTTAGGGCAATTCCACCTCGACGACCCATATCCAGCGAGAGACCCATGGCCACAATCTGCCTACGGCTCAACGATTGGGTTATGTCGCACTGGATGGCAATCGATGCTGTTGCGGCGATCAGCACCGGGGTCAGCTGGCTCTGCCGAGGTATTAAAAGTGCGCGTGGCTGTCCGCTGTATCTGGTAATCCGGCACGGTTCTGGCGACTCCCACGAAATCACACCGAAAGCAGCGACTCTGCGTTGTAAACGATAAAGTCCTTGAGCGCATCCGGTTTCAGGTCAACGTCAGGGATTCGATCGATGGGCACCCAGTCCAGCAGATAGACACCACGGGATTGATCGGAAAACTCTGGCCCATTGCGCTCGTTCTCATCCACTCGGGTCAGGCGGCAGGAGAAGAAGTGCTGGACCGATACTCCCTCGCCGGCAGGTGAGCTGAAAAGGAACACTTGACTGAACTGCTCCGCTTCAGCGCCCAGCTCTTCGCGCAGCTCGCGGCGTAACGCAAACTCCAATGAGGAATCCGTCGGCTCCAGGCCACCACCGGGAGTCGTCCAATAGGGATCCCGACCAGGCTTGGTTCGCTTGATCAAGAGCACTCGGTCGTGCTCATCGAAGAGAATCGCCCGTACGGACCTGCGCACGATCTCGCGCATGTGAACCCCAATCGCAGATCAACCGTAGGCGAACTAAAATTACACGCGGAAGAGGGCTCCGCGCGGCCTGCGCCGACTTGAACCTACCGCTGACCGGCGAACACGCGGTCACCGCCATCGGCCGCGAGGCCGGTGAAGAAATAGGTGTGCGCCTTAGCCCTTCGGAGCCATAGTTGGTCACCACGTTGCACCACCGCAATGCCAGCGGCTTCGCCCACGTCGGCCTCGCCTTCGCCGTGGCCTTCGACCAGAGCCGGCACGGCGAGCCGGTCAACGCCGAGCCGCACAAGTGCGCCAAGATCGCACGGATTCTCGCTGACATGCTGGCGTACACCGCCCGCCTGCGTACGCGCGCTTCGAGACCGGGCACCCTTCGCACTCAGCGGCTGGTCATAGTTCGCATGCCTCCCTGGCCGGCGGGAGTGTCAAGCTATGGGGGTGCCCCGTGCTGATGCCAGAACGCCCGCCGGAGATCATCGTGGCTGACGTCGACCGGCGGGCTGAGCGGCGTCGGCGGAGGCTGGCGGAGCGGTTGGCGTGGGAGTTGGCGCATCCGGACCCTGATGCCCCGCGTGACGGGCTGAGCGATTTCGTGGCGGCTGCGGCGGTGCGGGTCCGGTGGGCTTCCGCTGTTGACGCTCAGGTTGCCTTCGACCAAGCGCCGCGTGTGATCGCCCTGGGCGGTGAGTTCGGTCGTGTCGCCGGGGGCGGCGGTGTGGTCCTGTACGTGCATTGCGTCGAGGGTGGGGTGGACGACTGGAGCGTGGTCGTTCCGTGGGAGCCGTTCGCCGGGCCGGTGTTGGTGTGCGTGGACGACCTGGAGGATCACTGTATGTGGATCTCTGAGGATGATCCGCCGTCGCGGGAGGCTCTGTCGCTGTTGCAAACGGAGATCGAGTTGGCGTTCGGCACCCGGGCGGCGCTGACCGGTGACGGCGGCCCGCCTCCGGATTGACCGGCGGGCACGGTGGTGGCTATCTCCGCTCTGGCGGGTCGTATCGGGCGGCCGGACGGGTGGGTGTGGGTTCGATGAGGTCGTGTCGGCCGAGGAGTCTGGCGATGGTGGTGGCGGCGCGGGTGCGTTGTTTGGAGGCGCTGGGTTCGCTGAGGTGCAGGTCGGCGGCGACCGCGCGCAGGGTATCGCCGTTGAGGTAGGTACGGCGGATCAGGGCGGCCTGGGTGTCGCTGATCGTCTGCCGGCCTGTGCGGGTGTTGGCCTGGGCGACGAGGCGGTTCAGGACGTCGTGGACGGTTTCCTGGTTGGCGTCGTCGAGGTGGGCGTCGTGTTCGGGGTTGCCGTGTTCGGCGCGGGGGATGCGGTCGTCGGGTAGCGCGTCAAGGTCATACAGGGGTGGTGGGTGTTGTCGTTTGCGTCCGCTGGCGTGGGTGTAGGCGGCGTCGGTCAGCCGAGGGAAGAGCTGCGGTGTGGTCAGGTCGAGGCGGTGCAGGGCGAACAGGAACTCGATGGCGAGGGTGTAGTGGGCTTGGGCGGCCGGGCCGGGGGCGAGGTACGCGGCGAGCCTGTTGGCCTGGGTTCGGAGTTTCGGGTAGGCGACGCCGAGCGCGTACAGGTTCCAATCGCCGCGGTGGGCGCGTGCGGCCTCGGCGAGGTGCCGCCAGGCCCGGTCCCGCATGGGTCCGGGGGCGCGCATGACGTGGAGGCGGAAGTCGACCATGGGCAGCGAGATCGGCGGTGTGTCCGGGTCGATGACGGTGCTCGGGATGGTCAGCGTGATGCGGGTGCGGGCCTGGGCTTCGATCTGGCCGAGGACCGTAAGGTCGGCCCGCGTTCGTACCGGTTCCAGCCCGCCGTGTGGTGACGCAATCGGCGGGGGCGGGGTGAGCACGGCGGGGGATCCTGTCAGCGACGCCGGTTGCCGGCGCGGAGCGTTGGTTGCATCCCCGTCCCCGTCCGTTGCTGCTCACCACTGGGCGCGGTTCCTGGAGCACCGGCCCGTGGTCACGAGCCTACGCGCGCCGGTGGCCAAGATTTTCTCGCGCGAACGGAAAGTTCGACCATCCACGCTTCCCCTCTATAGGTAGAGGACCCCGGTCTTCGGTGTTTGCTGATAGTCGGCGCGTATCGGGATGAAGCCGACGGATCGTGTACTCGGGCGAAGTGCTGTGGCCTGGGGTTTTCCAATCGGCTGCCCGTTTTTGTAATCCCTTGGTGAAGGGGTAGCTCGCCCCTCGCGGCTCGCGCCGGGGCTGTTGTCCACCCAGCGGACACCCACCACCCGATCCCGTTGCGGCGGTGGCGGTGGCGGTGGCGGTGCGCGGCTGTCAGGTCCCCGAAGGTGTCTGTCACCACCACGCCTGACAGAAGTCCACCACCAGAAGACGTCCGATTAGTAGTTGAACAGGATGGTTCGAGGTTGAACAGCAGCCTTCGTGGGGTTCGCCCCGGTCCGCGCGTTGACAGAAGGTGCCCGGTCCGGGTGCGGGTCCGTGCCCGGCGCGGTGCGGCTGTCAGGGGTTGCGGACTGCTCTGCACCCGATCCGCAACCCAACAGGCCGTGAACAAGCAGGTCAACCCCGCTTCGCCCATCCTTCATGGACCGGCGACTGACATAGATGTCAACTCTTCCCCCCGGGGATGCGCTTATCAGCGCGACAGCGAAAGGAAAGCTGATGCCGTCCGGAACCACCCTACGGCTGCGGGCCTCCGGCGGCCCCAGCGAACAACTCCTGCTCCTACTCAACGACCACCGGGTCATGACCACCGACCAACTCGCCCGCGCCACATCGACCCCGGCCCGCACCGTCCTGTACCGGCTCGAACAACTCCGCGCCGCCGGCATGGTCGACTACGACCGGCCCGGCCGCCACACCGGCAGCGCACCACACCACTGGTGGCTACGCCCCGCCGGAGCACGCCTGATCACCGGCACCGCCCTCGCGGACGGCCGCCGACCCTCCGCCATGTTCTCCGCCCACGCCGCCACCATCACCGAGGTGTGGCTCGCCCTGCGCGACCACGGCCCGCCCGCCGGACTCACCATGACCGGCTGGGCCACCGACCGGGCCGGCTGGCAGGAATGGGACGGCCCCACCTCCGCATGGGGCGGCACGACCACCAAGCGCCTCACCCCCGACGCCGTGTACGAAGCCGTCCTGCCAGACGGGAGGGCGACGGCGGCGTTCGTGGAGATCGACCTCGCCTCCATGACCCAAAACCAACTGAAGGCCAAGCTCGACCGTTACCGTGCCTACGCCCGCGACCGGGCGTGGCGCGGCCGGTTCCCGCACTGCCCGCCCCTGCTGCTGTTTACCACCACCGTCCACCGGGCCGTCACGTTCACCCGCAACACCGCCAAACACCTCCGCGAAGAGAAACGCTCCACCCTCTACCAACGACACGTCACCGACTTCGACCTGATCGCCGAACACGGCCGGCTCATCGTCGCCGCGACCGGCCTCGTCCGCGACCCCGCCCGCGCCGTCACCACCCACGCCTGGAATCTCACCGACCCCGAAGCCGCCGAAACCACGATCACCGCGATCCTCACTGAACGCGCCACCATCGCCACCGCTGCCCGACCCGCTTACCACCGCGAACACGCCGCCGAACTCGCCCGCCTACGCTCCCACACCCTGCGCGACCTCGGCCGCCACCCACAGCAACTCGAATCGAGCCTCGGCCCCGCCGCCGTCGATCTGCTGGCCTATCTGTTCGACCGCGACCACGACCCCCGCAACCCGTTCACCCCCGTCCTCGACACCAGCAGCGTGTTGGCCGCGCTCGCCGACTGGTGGCGACACCACCCCGACGACACCGCCACCGCCAAGGCGCTGCGTGCCGCGTTCACCAGGGCGCACCACACCGCCTGGTCCCATCAGGTCCACCACCTCGCCCACCTCGCCAACGGAGGCGACGACCGGCCCGCCTGGTACACCGCCGCCGCCCGCCTCGCGCGACAGCGTCTCCTCACCCCCGGCGAACACCGCTGGCTCGACCAGTCCCGCAGCCGTGAACAAGCCCAGGCCGACGTCTGGCGCGACTGGCAACCCTCCAACCGCCACTACGGCACCCGGCTCACCTACCCGCAGTGGCGGGACGAACACGTCGACCAGCGGTGGCGCGCACTGTCCTGGTGGCAACGCCACCACACCCACCGCGACACCCTCACCGCCGCGTTCGACGACGAACACCTCACCGCCTGCGCCCGCTGCCGGTTGACCTTGCCCACCAACGACACCGGCAACTGCCCCGGCTGCCACCACCACCAACGCCTACCCCACACCCAACGACACTCGATTACCCCACTGGCCGACCTCATCACAGCGCTACTCGCCCAGACAGCCGACGACCCCTGACCACCCGCACCACCGGAATCTCGACCGCGCCCGGTCGAGATTGATAAGCAGAGGCCATATCTCGCTGCGCGAGATTGGCGGTCAATTGCCATATCTTGCTACGACCGCCGCCTGTTCGATCAGATGCGATTACGTGCTGGTTTGCACGCGCTGGATGGACGGTTCGTTGAAACGGTAACGGTCGCGTGGGCGATCGGGTGACGTGCCGGCACCGAAGCAATCGATCGGTGATCTTCAGTCCGACAATGCCTTGAACTGCGGGTTTGCGGTGCGACGGCATTGGATGCGGGAATCGCGCATCTGATGCGAGGTTCGCGCGTTGCACTCAGCGTGACGGTCAAGGGTGCCGCGAGCCTCCACCTGGTCTCCGGGGTGGCCTTGCTGCGGCCCGAGGAGAGCGTGTTCGCGGCGATGCTCGACGGGTGGCGCGATCAGCAGGTCGCCCGGAACCTGTCGATGTTGACGATCGCGGCGCGGCTGCGGGTGATCCGGGCGTTCGCCGATCATGCCGGCGGCTACCCGTGGCAGTGGCTGCCGCAGATGGTCGACGAGTGGAGCATGGATCTGCGGTCGGTGCGCGGGCTGCGCCGGTCGACGCTGCGGGGTTACCAGGAGGCCGTCCGGCTGTTTTGCGACTACCTGACCGATCCGGCCTACGACTGGGCGGCCGAGTGCCAGCAGCGGTTCGGCTCGCACCCGGTGCAGGTCTGCCACGAGTGGAACACCGCCGTCCATGTGCAGGAGGGCGAGGCTGACCCGGCGAAGCGGGCGTTCACGGTCGCCGAGTTGCAGGCGTTGTTCGACTACGCCGACGAGCAGGTCACCCGCATCCGTGGCGCGGGCCGTAAGGGCTGGTTGCCGGCGTTTCGGGACGCGACGCTGCTGAAGGTCGCCTACGGCTACGGGCTGCGTCGTACCGAGACCCGGATGCTGGACGTGGCCGACTTCGGCACCAACCCGTACGCGGCAGAGTTCGGCGAGTTCGGCGTCTGCCACGTACGCCACGGCAAGGCGAGGAAAGGGTCACCACCGAAGCGGCGCAGCGTGCTGACGGTCTGGCCGTGGACCGCCGAGATGCTGGACCAGTGGACAGCTGAGGTCCGCCCGTTACTCGCCATCGACAGCAGCCCGGCGCTGTGGCCGTCCGAACGCGCCGACCGCATCGGCTTGCAGCAGATCAACAGCCGGCTGTCGACCTACCGGGACGCGCTCGGGCTGGGACCGGGCCTGGACTTCCACTCGCTGCGCCGCTCCTACGTAACCCACCTGATCGAAGACGGCTGGGACCCGCTGTTCGTGCAGCAGCAGGTCGGCCACGAACACTCCTCCACCACCGCCATCTACACCTGCGTCTCCTCCGACTTCCGCACCCGCACCCTGCGCCGAGCCCTGGACCAGACGCTGCACCACGCCCTGCGACCCACCGGAGAGATCTCATGAAACGCCAGGTCAGCTACACGTGGCGGCTGCGCAACGTGATGGCCGACCACAACATCTTCAACACCACCGAACTGGTGCCGCTGCTCGCCGAACGCGGCATCACCCTGTCCGCATCCCAGGTGCACCGACTGGTGTCCGGCACACCCGAACGGCTGTCCCTGCCCGTGCTGGCCGCGCTCTGCGACATCTTCGACACCACCCCCGCCGACCTCATCGTGACCAGCGCTCAGAACCTCGCACCGCGCCGACTCGCCGCCGGCGACAGCAGCACCAGCCCCGGCCACCCGGACGCGATCCGGCCACGACGGGCAACCCTACGGCCGGCGCCATGACCAGCGACTGCATCGACTGCGGCACCATCCCCAAAGGACGTCGCGGCCGGCGCCCGGTCTGCCGGGGATGCAAGCTCAACCGCCGACTGGCCCGACTTCTCCACGACAGCACCGGAACCCCCGCTGCGCACCTGGCCGCGCTGACGGATCATCTACGCGCCGACCCCGACCCGGAGAAGGTGCTGCACTGGCTTTCCCGATCCGGCCCCGCCGAACTACTGACCGCCCTGGCCAACCGACACCTCGACCTCACCCACGACGCCCTCCACACCTGGCCACGCCCGATCCCCGCCCGCCACCTCCAACACCACCTCGTCGCCTGCGGCCTCCTACCCCCAGCCGACGGGCACCTACTCAAGTTCGAGGCATGGCTCCACCGCCGCCTCGACCGGCTCACCGACCACCCCCACGAACGGCTCCTCCGCCGCTTCGCCCTCTGGCACCAGCTCCCACGACTCCGCGCCGACGCCACCACCCGGCCACTACGCGCCACCGCCACCAACTACGCGGTCAACCAGTTCAACACCGCCCACGCCTTCCTCGACTGGCTCCACACACACGGCATCGCACCAGACGCCGTCAGCCAAACCGACCTCGACACCTGGGCCGTCACGACCGGCGCCGGCCACCGCCACACCATCCGCGGCTTCTTCACCTGGGCCACCCACACCTCGGCCATGCCACGCCACCTGGTACTCACCCCAGTCAAGTTCACCATCGGCACCGCCATCACCCAACAACAACGACTCACCCTGCTCCGGCACTACCTCACCAACCAGGCCCAGCCCCTACGCGAACGGGCCACCGCCTGCCTCATGCTGCTCTACGGCCAACCGATCAGCCGCATCCACCGACTCCACCACGACGACCTCGAACTATCCGGCAACGGCCCGACGATCCGGTTCGGCGACCCACCCACACCAATCCCCGAACCGATCGCCGGCCTGCTCCGCGACCTCGCCGCAGCCGCACCAGCCGAAGGCTGGCTGTTCCCCGGACGCCGCCCCGGCCAGCCCATCACCTACCAAACCCTGCACCGCAACCTGCGCAAGCTCGGCTTCCCCCTCAACCAGGCCCGCGTCTCCGCGCTCCGCCAACTCGTCGCCCAGGTCCCCGCCCCCGTCATCGCCGACGCCCTCGGCATCCACCACACGACCGCCACCAGACAAGCCGCCAACGCCGGCACCACCTGGAGCCACTACGCCAGCGGGAACCACACACCACTACCACCACGGAGACCACACGCACGAACTCGCGCATAACAACGCCGGGATCCTGACAAGCATCGATGCGAACAGGTGGATCTGACAGCGCCAGACACTGCCTCTGACCAGCGGATTAACCCGTCTGGCGACATAAAGCGACTTGAACCGCCGTGTCACCGGCGCAATCATGAAAACACGTGTTCGAGTCAGGCCTCCGTGGTGGTTTCGTCGCCAGGTCATTGCTGGTAGACAACGGTTGTGACCGACGAGTACTACGCCATCGCCTGCCGCTGCAGCGGGCAGGGCGTCGGCGGGTTTTCCACTGGTGACAGAATTGGTCGTCTCCCTCACGAAAGGTGATCATGGTGACTGGTGTCGAGGCGATCATCGCGGCGCTCGTGGCGGGTGCTGCGGCGGGTTCGACGGATGTGGCCAGGACGGTGGTCACCGATACCTACGGCGGGTTGAAGAACCTGTTGCGGGGTCGTCTTGCCGGGCGTCCACAGGCGCAGGAGGCTCTGGAGGCGCGGGAGGTCGAGCCGGGCCGCTGGCAGGCGGTGCTGGCCGAGAATCTGGCCGAGTGCGGCGCGGACACCGACGAGCGGATCCTCGCCGCGGCGCGGCGGCTGCTGGAACTGGCGGACCCGATCGGGGCAGGGGCCGGTAGGTACGAGGTCGACGCGAGTCAGGCCAGGGGTGTTCAGGTCGGTGACCACAACACGCAGACCAACACCTTCAACTGAGGCCTGGGACGTGCCGGTGAGCGCCGACGGTGACGGTCGGGCAGGTGACCAGGTCGACGCCTCGCACGCCCGAGGGCTACAGGTCGGCGACGGCAATACCCAGCACAACCATTTCTACGGCCGTCAGGTGTCCTGGCCGCACCGGGTCGGGGTGGTGCCGGTGCTGGCGGACCGTCGCCAGCACCGCCCGGCCGACGAGGCGCTCGCGGCGGCAGGCTCTGGTGGGACGGTGGTGGTGTGCCAGGTCCTGGCCGGGCTCGGCGGGGTCGGCAAGACCCAGCTCGCGGCGAACCTCGCCGAACAACTGTGGCGCGATCGGCAGGTCGATCTGCTGGTGTGGGTCACCGCGACCTCTCGCTCCAGCGTGTTGACCAGCTACGCCCAAGCGGCCGGCGATGTCACCGGTGTCGAGGACAGCGACCCCGACCAGGGTGCTGGGCGACTGTTGGCCTGGCTGGCCGGCACCGACAAGCGGTGGCTGATCGTCCTGGACGACCTCGCCGACCCGGCCGACCTGCGCGGCCTGTGGCCACCGGCCACGGCCACCGGCCGCACGGTGGTCACCACTCGACGTCGGGACGCCGCACTCCTACAGGGACGCACGCTGATCGCGGTGAGCCTGTTCACCCCGGACGAGGCAACGGCTTACCTGGCCGGGAAACTCGACGGTGACACCGCCAGGCTGGACGAGGCCGACCGGTTGGCCGCTGATCTGGGGTATCTGCCGCTGGCGTTAGCGCAGGCCGCCACCTACATCCTGGACCGGAATCTGACCTGCGTCGCATACCGGAAACGACTGGCCCGCCGCCGGCTCGCCGCACTCTCCCCGCACCTGCTCCCCGACGACCAGGCGACACCGGTGGCCGACACGTGGGCGCTGTCGGTCGACCTGGCCGACCAAGCCACCGACGGCCTCGCCCAGGTCCTGCTGCAGATCGCCGCCCTGCTCGACCCCAACGGCATCCCGCTCGACCTGTTCGTCACCCGAGCGGTCACCGCCTACTGCCAGTGGCGTCTCGGGGTGCCGGTCGACGCCGACGACACCCACGACGCGGTCCGCGCCCTGCACCGGCTCAGCCTGGCCAGCACCGCCCGGGACGCCGCCACATCCGCCGCACTACGCGTCCACGCCCTGGTCCAGCGCGCGACCCGGGAAGCCACCCCCGACGAGCACCGGCGCCCTCTCGCCGTCACCGCCGCCGATGCCCTGCTCGAACTGTGGCCGCACACCGAACACGACGCCACCCACGCCCTACACCTGTGCGCCAACACCATCCACCTGCACACCACCACCGGCACCCTGCTGTGGAACCGGGACGACCGCGTCCACTACGTCCTGTTCCAAGCCGGAAACAGCCTCGGCGGCACCGGCCTCGTCACCGCCGCCGCAGACTACTTCCACAACCTGCACACCGCCGCCAGCCAGCACCTCGGCCCGGACCACCCCGACACCCTGGCCGCCCGCGGCAACCTTGCTTCCTGGCGCGGCGAGGCCGGGGACGCGGCCGGCGCCGCCACGGCCTCCGAACAACTCCTCACCGACTGCCTGCGGAACCTCGGCCCGGACCACCCCGACACCCTGGCCACCCGCAGCAACCTCGCCTACTGGCGCGGGGAGGCGGGAGAGGCGGCCGGCGCCGCCACCGCGTACGAGCAACTCCTCACTGACTATCTGCGGGTCTTCGGCCCCGACGACCCCCACACCCTGGCCACCCGTGGCAACCTCGCCTACTGGCGCGGCGAGGCCGGGGACGCGGCCGGCGCCGCCACCGCCAGCGAACAACTGCTCACCGACCAGCTACGGGTCCTCGGCCCCGACCACCCCCACACCCTGACCACCCGCGGCAACCTTGCTTCCTGGCGCGGCGAGGCCGGGGACGCGGCCGGCGCCGCCACCGCCAGCGAACAACTGCTCACCGACCAGCTACGGGTCCTCGGCCCCGACCACCCCCACACCCTGACCACCCGCGGCAACCTTGCTTCCTGGCGCGGCGAGGCCGGGGACGCGGCCGGCGCCGCCACCGCCTACGAACAACTGCTCACCGACCAGCTACGGGTCCTCGGCCCCGACCACCCCCACACCCTGACCATGCGCCACTTCCTCGCCTACTGGCGCGGCGAGGCCGGGGACGCGGCCGGCGCCGCCACCTCCTTCGAACAACTGCTCACCGACCAGCTACGGGTCCTCGGCCCCGACCACCCTCGCACCCTTGCCTGCCGTGGCAGCCTCGCCTACTGGCGCGGCGAGGCCGGGGACGCGGCCGGCGCCGCCACCGCCAGCGAACAACTGCTCACCGACCAGCTACGGGTCCTCGGCCCCGACCACCCCCACACCCTGACCATGCGCCGCTTCCTCGCCTACTAGCGCAATCGCTCTGACGAGGATGGCAACCATCCGTAACCGTCAAATGCTCGACGGGCCGCGAACTCGCTGCAGACGAATACGCGCTCCTACCAGTCGCGGCCGGACGGCGCGTACGTGAGATATGGTAACCGCTACTACAACTTGCTCCCCAGCCCGGCCTCTACGGGAGCTGTCACCGTAACCGTCTACGGGGCAAGGACCAATCAATACGGGACGGTACAGCACGGCACGAGCGGCGTACAGCACTACGAGCGTGTCGCAGGGGTGCCGCCGGCCGTCCGCACAAGGCACTGACCGGTGCCGTCGTACTGGTAACACCCGTTGCCCCGACGGTCTGGGCGCTACCGGTAACCCCATAGCGCCAGCCGGGGGCGGTAACGCCTACGCGCACCTGGTAACGCCTCGACATTGATACCCGGATACAAATCTGTGCACTTAATCACACCATATTGTCCCGGCCGGTGTCGGGCTTTGTTCTTCCGTGTCGCCTCGTGCCGGAAACGGCTGTTTCCGAGGGCTACGGGTAGCGCGGGTGGTAACGCCCCCGCGTCATTCTCAACTGAAGGAAAGGCGAAAAGCGATGACCGCAGCGAACCGGAAACCAGCGGAACCAACAGTGGAGGACGATGGCCACAAGCCAGACGACACCTGACCCACGCCGTCGCCCACCAGGCGACAGGGGAACGCTCCACCAGCCAACGACGCCCGAGAGCGACTCCACCCCCGCCGACCACCCACGCGGCCAGCCCAACGCCAGGGGGACGTTACCGCTGGCCACCCACCCACCCCGCACCCGGACAACAGCCCGCATCAGCCGACCGGACCCGCCAGCCCCACCCAAGCACGACCACAAGCGGGAGAGCGACCCTTCGGAGGTGCAGGCGATCATGCGGGAGCGCCTCGCCGCGATGGCCGCGCCCCGCGACACCGACGACCCCGAACTGGCGGCACTCCGGGCCATCCTCCGCGACCAGGCGCTGATGGCCCACGTGACCGCCAACGTCGACCAGTGGCCGCCGCTCACGGACGCGCAGCGCGCCACCGTCGCCGCGTTACTCGGCCGACGTCGACGACAGACGAGACGCAGCGACGGATAGAGACAAACGCGCGCGTGGCGGGGCGCTCCTTCGGGAGTGCCCCGCCCGGCAGCGGAGCCGCCGTCGGGACCGACCAGTGCACGTTGTGTGCATCGGGAATCGTTGTTGCCCGTGAAACGCGACAGCTGTGGCGGCCGGGGCGGGCGTGGAGCTTGCGCCCTGGTGAATCAGTCAAGAATTCGTCCCGACTCTGAAGATCATTCCTTCGGACGCCGAACATGCCGCCGAAGCAATTTGTCTGATTTGGAGAGTTGCTGCTGATTTCTGTGAGTGTATTCGGAATGTGGATGAGTTGAGAGTTCTCCGAATGACTGTCTGTGACGGGGTCGCGCATTGACCCTGGGCGCTGGCGAGTGGTGTAGTGAATTTAGCCAGTCACTGTCGAGACGTTCGTTGGTCATCCTGGAACGAAGATCTGGAGAATCGCATGAGGCGATTGATCGGAGCCGTGTTGGCGGGAGCTCTTGGGTTGTCCGTCCTGGCGGTCGCCAGTCCGGCATGGGCAAACCCGCCGGGCTGCTCCCAGGGCAACATCGCCCTTAGCCAGAGCGGTGGCTATATGACGGCGTGGAACAACGCGTCGTGCTCCTCGTCGGCGACTCGCACCTTCCGCGTCGAGATCAAGAGGCACGTGACACTGTTGCCCGACCCCGTGGTGTCCAGCTACGACGACTACTATACCGGTACCCTCTATATCGCCAGCACCAGTAGCTGTGATGGCGGACGGAGCGCCAACTACTACGGCCGTTCGTTCTTCACCTCTCACCCGACCTACATGGACACCGGGAACCTGCTGGTGAACACCTGCTGAACTCAACCGATCGGGGGGATCGTGATGGATGACCCAGTCGTGGGGCGTGGGCTGACGCAGCGATACGGGAAACGAAAAGTATTTCACGATCTTGACCTCATCGTTCCGGCCGGGGTGACGGTCCTCCTCGGGCCAAATGGCGCTGGAAAAACGACACTGCTGAGCACCATCGTGGGCCTCAAACGCCCAGAGTCGGGAACTCTTCACGTCCTCGGTCGCGATGTTCTGCGTCGAGGCGGTCTCCGGGCCGTCGCGGCGCGTGTCGGGTTCCTGCCGCAGGTCGTATCCCACTATCCCGGCTACACCGTCCGGGAATTCGTCGCCTACGCCGCATGGCTCAAGGGCGTCTCGGGACGGGATCTCGACGCGAAGGTGGATCGGGCAGTCGGGCTGATGGGCCTGACCGATCAGGCCAGCTCCCGCATGGGAATCCTGTCGGGCGGCATGCTGCGCCGGGCGGGTATCGCGCACGCCATCGTCCATGAGCCGGCGCTGCTCATCCTCGACGAGCCGGCGGCTGGTCTCGATCCACAGCAACGGATCGAATTGCGCCGCGTTCTACGTACGCTAGCCGGCGATGCGGCAGTGCTGGTCAGTACGCACGTGGTGGAGGATGCCCGGCATGTCGCGGACACCGTCGTGGTTCTTCACGGTGGTGCGGTGGCGTTCACGGGAACAGTCGGAGGGCTGGAGAGCCTGGCCAGTTCGGAAGGGGACGGGGACAGCGATCTGGAGCGCGGCTACCTCGCCACGCTGCGTCGCTCGCGGGTGGTGTCTGTGTGACTCTGATCCGTATCGAGTTACGCCGAGGACCAGGTTTGTGGACCCTTCCGGTCCTGGTGGCCGTCGGCGTGTTCATGGCCCGCGCCCAGCTGAGCACGGACACCGTCTGGTCGTATGCCACGGGCGCGGCGGCAAGCGCCCCGGTACTGATGGCTCCGCTGGGTGCGGGCATCGCCGCCTGGGCGGGAGGACGATCGCAGCGTCGCGGCACGCGCTACGCCTGGCTTCTCGCAGGCCGGGATCCGGCGCAGGCTCCGCTGGTCGAGGCCGGCGTGCTGGTGGCGTGCGCCGTCACCGCCTACGGCCTGGTCACGGCGGCAACGCTGCTACCTACAGCAACTTCAGCGACGTGGGGTGGACCATTCTGGTGGTGGCTGGCGTCCGCCGGCATGGGGTTCACCGCCGTGATCGCGGTCGCCTACGCCGTTGGTGTCCTACTGCCGGGCCGGTTCACCCCGTTCGTGGCGGCTCTGGTCACCTACCTGTCGACCATCTTGAACCTCGGGCAAAGCGGGACCACGTACGCGCTGTTCCCGATCACCGTCGAGATCGTCCTGCCGTTCAACACGCCACACACGCCGACGATGCGAGGCCAGATCCTGTGGTTCACTGGCCTCGGTCTGCTGGCCCTCACCCTGGTCGCCATCAAGGTCCGCTCCCAGGCTCGGTCGGTGATCCCAGCGGCTGCCCTGTCGGCAGCACTTGTCGTCGCCGGCGCCGCAACCGTGATCGGCGAGAACGGCCGATTCACCACCCTGAACCGCCACATCACCTGGTCCTGCGTTGGCTCCTCACCCGAGGTCTGCGTCCACCCCGCCTTTACCAGCAGCATCTCGGCGATCAGACAACGAGCACGGGCCATCGGCCAGCGACTGGAATCCACACCGTTCGCCATCACCCGGGTCGAGCACCGCCCCCGAGGCGTCGGCGGTCAGCCCACACCCGGCGCGATCGCCTTCGCCCTCGACGCCCCCAGCGCCGACCATTACGACCGCGCAGGCATCGACATCGCCATCGCAGCTCTCGGCGCTGACTCCTGCGCCGTGGGACGCGAGACCAGCGGTCACGCGATGGCCCAACTACTCGTCGCATGGGCAGCGGGCAACGAGAGCCTGTTCATCCCACGAGACACCGCGCAGCAGCACGCCAAAAACCGCTTCCTTCGCCTGCCACTCACCGCCCAGCAGCAGTGGCTGACCGTCCACGCCGACGCCGTCCGTCAGTGTTCCGTGACCCCCGGCGCGTTCACATGACCGGTCACCGGCTCCTGACCAAATCGCGACGAGCGGTGCCCCTGTTGCTCACCCTCGTCATCGTCGCGGCCGTCTCCCGGGAACTCGCCGGCCAGCACCTGATCATCGGCACCACCACACCGATCCCACTGCCATGGGCCGCAGTCCTTCCCGCGATCACCGCCTACCTCACGACCATCGCCATCTGGTCCACCCTGCCACTGCAGGAACACCTCGCCGTTCGCCGCGTCGACCGATACGACCTGTTCTACCTCACCGCCGCAGCCGCCGTCGGCGTCGGGCTCGTCGCCTGGGCCGCCCAACCAGTCACCGGCGCCATCACCGCACCCGGCGCCATCCGCAACTACCTCGGACTACTCGGATACACCCTGATCGGAACAACGTTCTTCCACACCACCATGGGCTGGACCATCCCCACCACCCTGCTCACCACCGGCCTGGTCACCGCCGGTGCCGGCATCGATCTGCCCCCGCTGGACTGGCCAGCCCGCCACGACACCGACCCCAGATCCTGGGCCGCCGCCATCACGATCCTCGTCGCAGGTGTCGCCACCTACGCCAACCCCACCCGCCGACGCGTCCACGCACGACACGCAGCCCACACCCCACCTCAATAGCAGGCGCACGCCCAGAAAGGGCACAGCGGCTACACGGCGGCCAAGGTACCGAGGTCATGTTTCGGCTCGATGCGCACCGTGGTCGGGTCGAACCCACGTCCCTTCCGCCCGGACGGCAGAATCGTCACGGTCATCAACCGGTCGATCACCACCCGCTTGTCAGCGAGCGGGGCGTCCCGCCACGCCGTCACCGGGTCCGGCGCGTTCACCAACGGCGACAACGGATCACTACCCACGTTCGCGTGCAGCTGGGCGTCGATCTCGGCGACCATCGCGGCGGCCTCACGGCGGGCCTCCCGCGCGTACTCGCGAGTCTCCAACCCCCGCAACTCATCCGCCAAAATCCGTTTCACACGCTGCTGGATCGCAGCCCGCTGCGCCCGCAACCCCTCCACATCGACCTGCGGGGCAGGCTCCGCCAGCAACTCAAACGCACGCGGATGCGTCACCGCGTACACCACATGCGCGAACACCGTCGCGTCCACATGCGCCTGATTACGGGCCAGATGGTTACGCGCCTTACACGTGTACCGAGGCGCACGCCCCGCGACGGTGACATGAACCGTCACCGGACGCTCCGCCTCCACACCCGGCGGGTTACACACCCCGCACCGGTAGATCCCCGACCCCACCCACCGGGCCGCCGCCCCCGGCCCGGACCGCCGGGACGGATCCGTCAACAGATCCCGCACGGCGAAGAACACCGCCGGATCGACGATCGGCTTCCACGGCGCGACCACCTCCTCCAGGATCTGCCCGCCGTACACCATGAACCCCGCGTTACGCGGACGCAGCAGAATGTCCCGCAACCCCTCGGCGGACCACGCCGCACCACTCACCGTCGACACCGACCCCGCCCGCAACTCCGCAGCCAACGACCGCAGCGACGCCCCCTGCAGCAGCCGCTGCGAACAGTCCTCGATCACCGCCGCCTCCACCTCGACACGCGTGACACCGCTCTGGCAGTCCCGGCCACCGTGCCACGAGCACACGTACTGGCCGGGGTCACCAGTCCCGACCGGCGGCGGACCGCCACAGAACCCGAACGGCCGCCGACCCCCACCCCACTGACCGTGCATCGCCTGCCGCAACCGCTCCCCACGGACCCGCCGCCCCGTGTCCCGGCTGGACTTGTTCGCCATCGTCACCATCACCCGCGCCAGCGTGATCTCCGAGTCCGTACCACCGTCGGTGAACCGCAACGACCCCGACAACGACTGCGCGTTCGCACCCGTCTCCTGAACAGCATCGATCATGTCCTCCAGATCCCGAGGATCACGCACCGCCCGGTCCAGGTCCACCGCCAACACCGCCTGCGACCGACGGCCCCGCACCCGGTCCAACAACCGGGTGAACCCCGGCCGGATCACCCGCAACACCGTCGACCCGTCCGGCAGCCGAATCTTGCGCCGCTTGAACGCCGACGCCGGTTTAGGCTTGCCGTTAGCCATGTCGTTCTCGACAATGACCTCACCGACCGTCCACCCGAGCTGACCCGCACGGTCCCGCAACAACCGCTCGTGTTCCACGAGCCCCTTGCTCTCGCCATCGCTGTTCAAGTCCTCGACCCGCAGGTCAGACAAGCGAAGGTAAAGATCCACAACCGTTGGAGGAGTATCAATGTCCATGCACCAACTATGTGCTAGAACCGGGGACCGGGCAAGACCGCGGTCGGGCTGCACCGGGCGGCGTACCTGCTGTACGCCCACCGGGAGCGGCTACGCCGCGCCGGGGTGCTGATCCTCGGGCCGAACCGGGCGTTCCTCAGCTACATCGCGGACGTCCTGCCCACACTCGGCGAGGTCGAGGTGGCGCAGCGCACCGTCGCCGACCTGATCGGGCTGGTTCCGGTCCGGGCCGAGGACACCCTGCCGGCCGCCGCGCTCAAACACGATCCCCGGATGGCCGAGGTGCTGCGGCGCGCGGTCACCGCGTACATCGGGGAGCCGACCACCCCGATCGTCGTGCCGGACGGCTCGTACCGGTGGCGGATCGGCGTCGAGGCGCTGCGGCGTGTGGTGGAGAAGGTACGCGCGGAGGATCCGCCGTACCGCATCGGTCGGGACCGGGTGCTGGCCCGGGTGGTCGGGCTACTGCAGCGACAGGCCGAGACCCGGCGGGCGGAATCGCCGAGTGAGGCTTGGCTGCGGCGGATGGCGCGGGTCGCCCCGGTACGAGACGTCATGTCCCAGGTCTGGCCGGAGTTGACGCCGCAGGACGTACTGTTCCACCTGTTCACCGACGCCGACCGGCTGGCGGCGGCGGCAGCGGGTCTGCTCGATCCGGCCGAACAGGAACTCCTGCTGTGGCACCACCGGCCCGGGAGCGGTCGGCCCGGGAGCGGTCGGCGCGGGACGACCCGCCCCGCCTCCGCCCGATGGTCCGAGGCGGATCTGGTGCTCCTCGACGAAGTGGCCGGGCTGCTCGACCGGCCCGAGGGATTCGGGCACGTCATCATCGACGAGGCACAGGACCTGTCGCCGATGCAATGCCGGGCGATCGCCCGGCGCAGTGAGCACGGGTCGATCACCCTGCTCGGTGACCTCGCGCAGGGCACCGCCCCGTGGGCGGCGACCAGCTGGCGTGACACGCTCGCCCACCTCGGCAAACCGGACACGGCGGTGGTGCCGCTCACGGTCGGGTTCCGGGTACCGGCGGTGGTGGTGGCGCTGGCCAACCGGCTGTTGCCGGAACTCGGCGTCGACGTACCCCCTGCGGTATCGCTCCGCCGCGACGGCACGCTCGACCTGCGTACGACCGACGACGTGACCGCCACGACGGTGGCCGAGGTCCGGTCGGCGCTGCACCACGAAGGGTCGGTGGGGGTGATCGTCGCCGACGCCGCCGTGGCCGAGTTGCGGCAGGCCCTCGAAACGGCCGGCGTCGCGCTGGCCGCCGCCGAGTCCACCGATCCGCGCACGCCGGTCGCGGTGGTCGGCGCGAGCCAGGTGAAAGGCCTGGAGTACGACCACGTCGTGGTAGTGGAACCGGCCCGGATCGTCGCCGCCGAGCCACGCGGGGCACACCGGTTGTACGTCGTGCTGACCCGGGCGGTGTCCCGGTTGGTGGTGGTGCATGCCGAGCCGCTACCGGCGGCGCTGACCGCCGAGTCGCCGCCCCCAGCCGGCAGTGACGGCGCCGATTGAGAAACAATCGGGCAATGGAACAGGCGGACGATGCCCCGCCGCCCCGGGCCGACGGCGACGGGCCGGGCGGCGGGGCTGGTGGCGGGGCTGGTGGCGGACGGCGCATGCTCGGATTCCTGATCGCCGTGCTGCCGGTCGCCGTCGTCGTACTCGTCGCCGAGGTGTGGCGGCACCGACTGCCGACCCGGCTGCCGACGCACTGGAACGCGGCCGATGCCGTCGACGCGACCAGTTCGCTCACCAACAGCGTGACCGGTTTCACGATCGGGGCGGCGGCCGGGGCGGTGATCGCCGCCGTGGGTGTCCTACCGTTGGGCCTGCGCTGGCGGCTGCGACGTGCGCTGATCACCGTCGGAGCGGCGGTGGCCGGCTTCATCGCCGGTATCTGGCTGATCACCGTGTCGCTCGCCGTCGATGTGGTCGATCCATATCGGGCGCCGGCTCCGACCTGGCACCTCCTCGCCCTGCTGGTCGGCGTGGCCGGCTGGACCGCGCTGGCGTATCTCGCATGCGGCGCCGCGCCGCCGCGGCCGGCGGCGACCGGTGCTCCGTCCGACGAGCTCCCCCGGTCGCCGCTGCCGTCGGACCTGCCGCCGGACCTGCCGGGCTGGGTGGAGACCGGCACCGTCTCGCGTGCCGGTTGGCTGGCGCCGGCGGCGCTGGTCGTGCTGGCCGTCGTCATGGGAATCTGGCTCAACGTCTGGATCGCGACAGTGCTGCTGCTGGCAGCGGCGCTGGTCGTGGCCACCTCGATCAACCGGCTCGTCATCGACCGCCGGGGCATCCACATCGGATTCGGACCGTACGGCTGGCCCCGGATCACCGTGCCGGTGCACGAGATCGTCGGCGCGCGGCACACCACCGTACGGGTGTCCGATTGGGGCGGTTGGGGCTACCGGCACAACGCTGACCTCCGTGGCCGAGGGCTGATCCTGCGCAGCGGCGCGGGGGTCCGGGTCGAGCTCACCGGACGCCGCTATTTCGTGACGACCACCCGCGACCCACAGACCGTCGCCGGTCTGGTCAACACGATCGCCGAGTTGGACGACCGGCGACCAGGCCGGGACTCGTCCGGCTGAGCGACCGAGCCACACCCGCGACGCGCGACACCGGACACCGCGACACGGACACCGCGACACCGGACACCGCGACACCGGACACCGCGACACCGCGACACCGGACACCGCGACACCGGACACCGCAGCGCGCGACGCCGGTTCAGATTCCGGTCGGCCAGCCGCTGGCCGACTGCCCGGACGGGTTGAAGGCGGCGTGCAGAGCGGCGGCGACGCGGTCCTGCGCCTCGTTCGCCACGTCCAGCACCGCGCCCATCCCGAAGAATTCGTGCGGTACGCCGTCGTAGTGGATGTGCTCCACCGGCACGTTCGCCGCCCGGAGCCGGTTGGCGAAGGCCTGGCCCTGGCTGCGCAGCGGGTCCCGTTCGACGGTGATCACCACCGCCGATGGCAGCCCGGTCAGTCGCTCGATCGGCAGGTCGAGCAGTGCGACCCGGGGATCGGTCAGCAGCTCCGGTCGGGGGAACGCGTGCCGGGCGAACCAGCTCAGCATCGGCCGGTTCAGCGGTGCGGCCTCAGCCGCGTCCACGGTCGACGCCGAGTCGGTGGCCATGGTGGTCACCGGGTGGATCAGGACCTGGAGCATCGGCGTCGGCTCGCCGGCGTCGCGCAGCTGCAGACAGGTGGCCGCCGCCATGGTGCCGCCGACCGCCTCGCCCGCGATCGCGATCCGACTGGCGTCCCCACCGATCTCGCCGGCGTTGGCCGCCAACCAGCGGGTGGCGGCGAGCACGTCGTCGTGGGCGGCCGGAAACGGGTGTTCCGGGGCGTGGCGGTAGTCGACCGCGACCACCAGGCAGCGTTCCTTGTTGCACAGGGCTCTGGGTGTCGCGTCGTAGGTGTCCAGGCTGCCGACCACCCAGCCACCGGCGTACAGATAGATGAGCACCGGTAGCCCGCCGGACGGTGAGGCGGAGGTCGGCCGGTAGACCCGCAGGGTCAGTCCGCCACCCGGGCCGTCGATGACGTAGTCGAACACGGAGTCGACCGGTTCCCGTTCGTCGAGGTCGCCTCGGTCGGCCCGGATCTTCGCCACCGCGTCGGTCAGTGTCGGCTGTCGCCGCGCCTGCGCCGGGTCGAGGGTCTCGGTGGGTCGGGGGCCGAGTGCGGCGAAGGTGTCGAGCAGCGTCTGGGACTGGGGTTCCAGCAGCCCGGAGGCGTCGGTGGCGATCCAGCCGCGCCGGCCCGAGGTCCGGTCGCGGAGCCGGTCCAGCAGCGCGGTCGGGCCGCCGAGAAACCGGCTGCTCCGAGCGGTGTTCGGTGCCTGCGGGTGTGGGTGGGTCGGGGCACGGTGCTTGGCCGCGCTGAACTCCGCTCCGAGCTCGGCCATCCGTTGCGGGCCGATCACCGCGCGCAGGGCCGGCAGCAGCAGTGTCTCCTGGTCGGCCGATTGCCGCCGGACGTCCGCGACGAGATGACGCAGCGCCTCCTCGAAGTCCGGGTTGCCGGGTTTCGACCTGTCTATCTCGGAAGCGGCTTCCTTGATCCGTTGCCGGATCTGCCGGCCCCGACGCACCAGTTCCATCTGCGCTTCCCCGAACCGTTCGACGACGGCCGGTTCGTCGAACACCGGGTCCAGCGTCTGCTCCTCCGCGCTCAGGTGCAGCGAGATCCGGTAGACGACCTGGTCGGCGAGGATCCGCCGGTCGCCCCGATGGGCCTCGAGATGCACGAACAAGCGGTCCAGCAGGAGGTGATCGTCACTGATCGCCCGGTCGATGTCGCCGGGCAGCGAATCGTACGGCCGTACCATCGGTCCCCCCGGATCCGTCGGATCGCTACCACCGTGGGTTACCCGCTGTGCCCGGATTACCCGTCGCGCGCCCTGTCGATCGCCCGGCGCCGAAGCAGCACCGACCCCACCCACCCGTACAGGCGAATGTCGGACACCCGCCGCGAAACCGTGTCAGAATCCGGGCAGCGGGGGTGGGCGAACGCGTACCCCGGGGAGGAGCGGTCAGCATGCCCGTCGCGATGGCCGGGTTGCCCGCCTGGGTCGACCTCGGCACTCCTGACCTGCCGGCGGCGATCCGGTTCTACGGTGAGTTGTTCGGCTGGTCCGCGCGGGTCACCGGCGGAGCGGACGCCGAGGGCTACGTCATGTTCACCAAGGACGACAAGGCGGTGGCCGGTGCCGGCCGCGTCTCGACCGGCGGGCAGCCGCCCACCTGGACCACCTACATCGGTACGTTGGACGCGGCGGCCACCGCCAAACTGGTCGAGTCGGCCGGCGGAACCATGCTGATGCCTCCGTTCGACGTACTGGACCAGGGGCGGGCGGCGGTCTTCACCGACCCGGCGGGCGCGACCTTCGCCGTGTGGCAGCCGCTCGCGATGTCCGGGGCGGAACTGGTCAACGTGCCGGGGGCGCTGTGCTGGAACGAGCTGACCACCCGGGACCCGGACGGCGCCAAGGAGTTCTACGGCACCGTCTTCGACTGGGAGACCCGGGACACCCCGTTCCCACCGATCATGTACACCGAGTGGCTGGTCGACGAGGATCCGGTCGCCGGGATGATGCCGATGGTCGGTGACGACTGGCCGGCCGACCTACCCGCGCACTGGATGGTCTACTTCGCGGTCAACGACTGCGACGCGACGGTCGCGCACACCACCGCGCTCGGCGGCACGGTGTCGGTCGAGCCGACCGATCTGCCGCACGGCCGGTTCGCTGTGCTCAACGATCCCCAGGGTGCGTTCTTCTCGGTGATCCGGCTCGCCGGCCAGTGATCCCGGCCGGGCGGAGGTCCTACCGGCGGCCGGCAGTCCTGCCGGCGGCTCGGATCGGGACCACCAGCGGGCCCCGTTCACCGGCGATCACCCGTACCCGGGCGCGGTAGTGGCGGGCCAGGTTCTCCTCGGTGAGCACCTCGGCCGGCGGTCCGTCGGCGGCCACCCGGCCCTGTGCGAGCAGCACCAGCCGGTCGGCGTACTCGCCGGCCACCGACAGGTCGTGCATGGTCGCCACGACGCTCAGCCCCCGGTCGCGCCGTAGCTCGTCGACCAACTCCAGCACCTCCTGCTGATGACCGATGTCCAGCGCGCTGGTCGGCTCGTCGAGCAGCAGCAGCGGGGCGCCCTGGGCCAGTGCCCGGGCCAGCAGCACCCGCTGGCGTTCACCACCGGAGAGCGTGCTCAGGCGTCGGTCGGCGAACCCGGTCAGGTCGAGCCGGTCGAGCACCTCGCCCACCGCCGCCAGGTCGGCGGCGGATTCCCGGCCCAACGTGGGGATGTACGGCGTCCGGCCGAGCAGCACGTAGTCGGCGACCGGCATCCCGGCCGGGATCGACGGCGTCTGCACGACGGTGGCCACCAGCCGAGCCCGTTCCCGGCGGCTGAGTCGGGTGATCGGCGTACCGAACAGGTCGAGGTCGCCGCCGGCCGGTAGCAGTCCGCCGACGGCCCGCAACAGCGTCGACTTGCCGGCGCCGTTCGGGCCGATCACCGCCACCCATTCGCCGGCGGCCACCCGCAGGTCGATACCGCTCAGTACCGGCGTCCCGCCGAGCCGGATCCGCAGGTCGCGCGCCTCGACCGGCGGGGTGCCGGCGACCACCGGAGGGCCGGCGACCGGCCGCCGGACGGTCACATCACCACCGCCCGGCGGGCGGTCCGCAGCACCAGCACGAAGAACGGGGCACCGAAGAAGGCGGTGACCACCCCGATCGGGATTTCCGCCGGGGCGGCGACGGTCCGGGCCACCACGTCGGTCACGGTGAGGAACGCCCCGCCGAGCAGCATCGACAGCGGCAGGATGATCCGGTAGCTGCTGCCGGCGACCAGCCGGACCAGATGCGGCACGATCAGCCCGATGAAGCCGATCAGCCCGGACACCGACACCGCGGCGGCGGTGCCCAGTGACGCGGCGGTGAGCAGCAGGTAGCGGGACCGTTGGGGGTGCAGGCCGAGGCTGGCCGCCTCGTCGTCGCCGACCGACAGCACGTCGAGCTCCCGGCCGTGGACCAGCACCACCAGGCCGGCGAGCACCGCGTACGGCAGAATCAGCCGGACCTCGTGCCAGCCGTCGGTGGCGAGCCGACCGAGCAGCCAGGAGTAGACCTCGCGGATGGTGTCCACGTTGCGTTGCAGCAGGTAGGTCTGCCCGGCGGCGAGGAACGCCGACACGGCGACCCCGGCGAGGATCAGCGTCGCGGTGGACCGGTCTCGGCCGCCGGCCGCGCCGAGCAGGTAGGTCAGGGCGACGGCGCCGATCGCGCCGACGAAGGCGGCCAGTGGCACCGTCACCGGCAGCCCGGTCAGCACCCCGCTGCCGGGTCGCAGCGCGATCACGGCGGTGACCGCCAGGCCGGCACCGGCTGCCACGCCGAGCAGGTGCGGGTCGGCCAGCGGGTTGCGGAACACCCCCTGGTAGCAGCCGCCGGCCAACGCCAGCATGCCGCCGACAAGCAATGCCAGCACGACCCGGGGCAGTCGCAGCTGGGTGACGATGGCGATCTGCCGCTCGCTCAGTCCGCTGTCGACCTGCGCACCGGGCAGGAGGTTGAGCAGTTCGGCGGCGACCCGCACCGGCGGCAGGCTGGCCGGCCCGAAGGCCAGCCCGGCGACCACGGCCAGCACGACGGCGAGCAGCGCGCCGGCGAACCAGCCCGCCGTCAGGCCGGGGCGGTGACGACGCGGCACCATCGCCCCGGCCTGGCCGGTTCCGGCGGACGTCACCTCAGGAGGCGGCCGCGTCGACGGCGTCGACGATCGCGCGTACCAGGTCGACCACGCGTGGACCCCACCGCGAGGCGATGTCGTCGTCGAGTTCGACGACCTGTCCGTCGCGGACGGCCGTGATCGTCGACCAGCCGGCCCGGTCGGCGACCGTCTCGGCGGTCTGCTGGCAGCACTTGGTGTCGGCGAGGAAGATCAGATCCGGGTCGGCGTCGATCACCGCTTCGGCCGACAGTTGGGGGTAGCCGCCGGCCGCCCCGTCGGCGTCCGCCGGGTCGGCGATGTTGACCAGCCCGACCATGTCGAACAGCGCACCGATGAAGGTCTCACTGGTCACCGTGTAGAACGTCGGATCGAGTTCGTAGTAGTAGGAGAGCGGTTCGGCGGGTTTCGGCGCGTCCGCGACCAGCTTGTCGATCTCCGTACGCATGCCCTCGACCAGGTCGTTCGCCGCGTCGACCTGCCCGGTCAGCGCACCGAGTTCACTGATCTGGCGGTACGTGTCGTCCAGGGTCACCGCCGCCGACGCCAGGTAGACCGGGATGGTCAACCGGGTCAGGCCGGCCACCACGCCGTTGGTGTCACCGGAGAGCACCACCAGGTCCGGTTCGTAGGTGGCGATCGCCTCGGCGTTGGGGGTGAACCCGGACAGGTCGGTGGTGGGTACGCCCGCCGGATGGTTGGAGTTGTCGTCGACGGCGACGACCTGGTCGCCCGCGCCGATGGCGAACAGCATCTCGGTCGCGGTCGGCGACAGCGCCACGATCCGTTCCGGCCGTTCGTCCAGGGTGAGTTCGCCGACCGTCACCGGAAAACCGGCGGCGACGCTCGGACTCGACTCGGCCTGCGGTTCGTCATCGGTCGCGCCGCCGCCGCAGCCAGCGACGGTGAGGGCCAGCGCGGCGGCGATCGCGGCGGCGCGTAGTCCGGTCCGGGCGGCGGTTCGGGCATCGGTACGGGTCATGGCGGCGGTCCGCCAACGGGGTCTGCTCATCTGGTCCTCCTGTCGGTCGAGGGCTGGTGCTTCGCCGACAGGTCGGAGTCCGTGCTGCTGACCCGGCCACGTGGCGAGGCGCCCTTCCTCGAGAGCGCGGTTCGCGACCGCTCCGCAGGCGACCTGGCTCACCCCGACAGGTCGGGGCATCACAGTTGCGGGACAGCGCCGGATTCGCACCGGCTTCGCTGCGGGGTGGTCGGGTAGCACCGTAACCCACCACCGGTGAGCTGCCTTAACCGCGACAGCGGGCGGGCCGCCGTACGGTGACGTACACCGCACCGCGACCCGCCCGATCATCGGTGTCGACGCGAACGTGGTGGATCAGGACCGGGTGATCGTCACGTTGTCGATGGCGGCCTCGACCAGGCTGGCGGTGGAGGCGTCCGCCGCCTGGACGACGATGCGCACCGACTGACCCGCGTACGGGGTCAGGTTGTAGCTGCCGGTCGACCACGAGCCGTAGCGGTTGCTGGCCGCGCCGGCCTGGTTGAACAGGGTGGTCGTGCCACCGCTGTGCACCACACTGACCCGGAAGTAGTCCGCCGACGACGAGTTGTTGAGATGCGCCAGGTACCAGGCCAGCGACAGGGTCAACGTGCCGCTCGACGGCAGGCTGATCGCCGGCGACTGGGCGGTGGTCACTCCGCCGTCGATGTCGTACGCACCGGCCGACGAACCGGCCAGCCGGCCGGTGACCAGGCTGTTGCTGCCCTGGTACGGGGTGAGTTGCAGCGCCCCGCCGGAGCTGGTGGCCTGGGCCGCGCCCCGCTCCCACTGCCCGGTGCTGGCGGTGTCCGTACCGCTGGGGTTGGTGGTCCAGCCGGTCGCGGTCTCGAAGGTGTCCGACCAGACGGTGGTGCCCGGCGGGTCGACCGGGCCGCCGCCGCAGTACTGGCTCTCCTTGCCGATCGCCCGGTACGGGCAGTCGGCGTACTCGCTGAGGATCAGCACGGCCTCCCGGTTACGGGCGGTCTGCGTCGGGATCACCTCGTCGGGCGGGTAGAAGCCACCGCCACCGGACGAGCCGGGGTACAGCTCGAAGGTGTACGCCCAGATGTCGTGTTCGGCCCACATCCAGTCGATGCTGCTGCCGTCGGTGATGTAGAGGTCGGACGCCTGTTCGGGGGTGTAGCCGTTGGTGGCGGCCATCTGGCCGCCGATGGTGGCGAAGGTGTTGTACTGGTCGGCGGTCATTCCGCTGGGGGTGTTGGCGGTGGTCCAGCCGAACGGCCAGAGCACCAGCTCCGAGTAGGAGTGGAAGTCGATGTTGGCCTTGATCTGCTGGGTGCCGCCGACGACCCGGCTGTTGACGAAGTTGCGCAGCGCCTGGGTCTCCGGCGCGGAGAACGCCGACGGACCGCGGTAGGTGTCCGACGACGGGGAGCCGGACGAGCCGCCGCAGCAGCCCCACAGGTAGCCCCAGTTGCGGTTGAGGTCGGTGCCGACCGCCAGGGCGCCGCTGTTCGGCTGCCGGTTCTTGCGCCAGGACCGGTAGGAGCCGGTGGCGATGTCGTACTCGCTGCCGTCCGGGTTGACGCTCGGGATGATCCACAGTTCCCGGTTGTTGACGATGTTGGTGATCCGGGAGTCGCTGCCGTAGCTGTCGGTGAACAGGTTGAGCAGGTAGATCGCCATCTCGACGGTGAGGTGCTCACGGGCGTGCTGCTGTGAGTTGAACAGGATCTCCGGTTCGTTCTCGTCGGTGGCGACGTTGTCGGAGATCTTGACCGCCATCAGGTCCCGGCCCTCGTACGACGTACCAATGCTGATCTTGCGGGCGATGGTCGGATGGTCCGCGACGACCTTGTTCACGGCGGCGGTCATCTCGGCGTAGTTGTGGTAGGCCGAGTCCGAGGGCGGGAAGTCCATCGTGCCCACGTCGCCGGTGTCACGGGCCGGGGCGCGGACCGCTTCGACCTCGAAGCCGAGCGCCTCGATCGCCCTGATCTCGGCACGGGTCGCGGTGATGTTGAGGACGCCGTGCTCGATGTAGTCGATCGCGGCACCGGTCTTGGCCACCGCGTCGCGGTCGGCGAAGGTCTTCGGCCCGAGCACCCGGTACGGGCCGGCGATCGAGTCGCGGTCGACACCTGTCGGTTTGGGATCGGCCGACACCGGGCCGGTGACGATGGCGAAGATCCCGACGACACCAGCGATGGCCAGGACGATCGTCCTTCGCATCGAGGTGGCTGTCGAAGTCGAGGGGCGGAATCGCATGTAGACCTCCTGGGGGTGGGGAGGATCCCGCTAGTGAGCACAACTGCACCACCTGTCACATGGTCATATCAATATCCATTACGCTAAGTTCCATGCCAAGCTGATCATCACACGATCGGGATACTTCTCGTACCAGACATTTCGCAGGGAGATCCGCAACTCGTGACGGTGGCCAGCGACCTCACTGCGGCGATGGTCGTCGCCTGCCGCGCGAAAGGCATCGACGCCAGGTTGACGGCACCGAGGGCGTCGCGGACTGGGACGACCACGACCCGCCCCGGTTCTTCTCGCTGCGTACCGACGAGCAGATCCGGCGGTACGCCACCAACGTGTTCGACCTCGTCGACTTCCACGCCCTGGACGGGCCACGGCGACTGCCGCTTCCAGTCGTTGACCCTGCGCCGCCCCACCGAGCTGCGGACATCCGATGAACGTCGTCGGTCGAGGCGCCACCGCGTCATCGACTGCTCAAGATCAATGTGAGCGTCATTGTTGTCAAAGTCCCCGGATGACAACGATGACGCTCACATTGATCTTGAGGTGCACGATGGTCGCCCACGATGGAGCGGCGGAGAACGCCTAAGACCGTGTGTCGTTTGGGGTTGTTGAAGTTCAAGGTCATTCGTTGACGTGGTGTGGATGACGTGGAGAAGTACTGCCCCGACGCGTTGTGGCACCTCGCGCGGCCGTTGCTGCCGCCGCACCCGGAAAGGCACCAGGGCGGCGGCCGGCGGCGGACCGATGACCGGGCGATGCTCGCGGCGATCCTGTACGTACTGGAGTCCGGCTGCTCGTGGCGCAAGCTGCCCGCCTCGTTCCCGGTCCACTGGCGCACCGCGCACCGCCGGTTCGCCGAATGGGTCGAGGCCGGGGTGATGACCGCCCTGCACCGGGCGACGCTCGATGTCCTCGGCGCGGCCGGGCGGATCGACTGGTCGAGGGTGAGTGTCGACAGCATGCACGTACGCGCGGTGAAAAGGGGGACCTGACCGGGCCCAGCCCGGTGGACCGGGGCAAGCCCGGCTCCAAGATCCACGCCATGAGCGACCGGGGCGGGTTGCCGCTGCACGTGGGCGTCTCCGCCGCGAACCTCAACGACCACCGGATGCTCGAGGACATGGTCGACGGCGTCACACCAGTGCGTCAACCGGTCGGCCGGCCGCGTCGACGACCGGCCAAACTCCACGGCGACAAGGGCTACGACTACCCCGAATGCCGCGACCTGCTGCGCGCACGCGGCATCGTCGCACGGATCGCGCGCAAGGGCGTCGAGTCGTCGAAGCGGCTGGGCCGGCACCGCTACGTCATCGAACGCTGCCTCGAGTGGATGACCCGGTTCCGACGGCTGGTCCGCCGCTACGACCGCAAGGCTTCCCACTACCTCGGATTCCTCCACCTGGCATGCGCTCTGATCTGCTACCGCCGCGCCGACCGACTCAACCTGTTGACCAGCAACAACCCCTACTGACACACGGTCTAAAGTGGCCCGATGACGGACCGGTGGTGCGCACGGCTGGCGGGTCTGGCTGCCGCTGGCGGATTTCTCGCTATCGCGCTCGGCATCCGGGTGCTGGCCAGTGGGGACGGTGTGCTGGACAGTTCCGGTGCGCTGCGGCAGTACTCCGGCACCGCTTTGTACGCGTCGATGGTCTACGCCGGCGTGTTCGTCCTGGCACCCCGGGCCGCGCCAACGCTGGCGGGGGTGGTCGCCGTCGCTTTCTGCTGGCTCGTCGAACTGTTCCAGCTGACCGGAATACCAGCGGAGCTGTCCGTGCGCAGTCTGCTCGCGCGGCTGGTCCTGGGCGCCCATTTCGACGCCACCGATCTGGCCTGGTACGTGGTGGGCGCCCTGCCGTTGCTGGTGCTGCACGTGGGTATCGACCGCTGGCGGCACCGTCGTTACCCGCGACAGAAAGCCGACGCCGCTCACCCGTAGCGCGTGTTCACGGCGTCAACGTGTTCACGGCGTCAACGTGTTCACGGCGTCAACGTGTTCACGGCGTCGACGGATGGCCGAGGGCCGCTTGGACGATCCGAACCGCTTCGGCCGGGTCGATGCCGACCCGAGCGATGATCGTCGCGTAGTCGCGGGCGGCGCGGCGGGCCTGCTCCAAGGCCTGGTCGCCGGCGGCGGAGACGAACGAGCCGGCCCGCCCCCGGGTTTCGATCAGCCCGGCCTCCTCCAACTCCCGGTACGCCCGCCCGACGGTGTTCACGGCGAGGCCGAGGTCGGCGGCGAGCCGGCGGACCGTCGGCAGCCTGGTGCCGACGGCCAGCGTCCGGTCCTGGATCTGCTTCGCGAGCTGGGACCGCAACTGCTCGTACGGCGGCGTCGGCGAGGCCGCGTCGATGACGATCAACGGACGATCATGGCCTGCCGGGCCGTCGCCCCGACGTCGGCGGTCCGGCGGTGGATCAGGGCCAGCGCGACGACACCGACCGGGACGAGTCCGATCGACACCGCGTTCCACCAGCCCAGCGACTCGCCGTACAGGAAGATGGCCGGCAGCGTCCAGACCAGGTTGGGGGTGACCAGGGCGCGGGCGTCCTCGACCCGCATGATGACGTCGGCCGTCAGCGACGCCTCGTCCTGCGCCACGGCCGGACTGGTCAGCACCTGGCGCAGTTGCAGGATCGTGCCGACGCCGGCACCGGCGAGGCCGATCAGGACGACAGCCGCCCCGGCGCGCAGGTCAGGATCGGAGATCGGCAGGACGCTCACCGCGAGCAGCAGCGCGCCGGCGAAGGTGGCGACCGCGAAAACGGCGTACGGCCGGCCCAGCACCGCCGGCCAGCCGAACCCGACCGGATGCGCCACCCGTCGGGGAAGTCGCGCTCCGGCCCGCCGGTCGACGCGCCGGACCCACCAGCCGAGCAGCCACTGGCCCGCGAGCATCGCGACCACCAGGGCGGTCAGCACCAGCAGGCGTAGCCGGGCCGACGTGCCGTCGCCGAGTCGGGACACGTGGGTGAGTGCCGCGCCGATCAAGAACCCGGCCAGTAGGACGCTGCCGTAGAAGGTGGCCTGCCGACGCGCGGCCAGCCGGGCCACGAGCAGCGGGGTCGGCTCGATGTCGGTCAGACCGTGCCGGTCGAGCCACTGCCTGGTCTCGGGGTGCTCTGCCTGGCTCATGTCACCACGCCCTTCTGTCGCAACTCATGTCGCAACTCTTGTCGCAATAGAATGCGACATTGTCTGCGACAAAATCAACCCCGCGACAGGTCACCACGGACTGGCCCGCCGGGCACGGCGTGGCGGACGAGACCGGGCGGCGGGAGGCTACACCTGCATCTATGGTGGGCCGATGGCATCGGTCAAGCAGTTCCAGGTCACCTTCGACTGCGAGCGGCCGGAGCCGTCGCCCGGTTCTGGTGCGAGGTGCTGGGGTACGTCGTTCCCCCGCCGCCGAAGGGGTTCACCTCCTGGGAAGAGTTCGATCGGCGCGTACGGGTGGAATTGCTGACCGCAGATGGTTTCAACGAGTCGTGCCTCGTGATGCGCGACGTCGAGGGCAACGAGTTCTGCCTCGACTGAGGATCCGACGGCAGCCCTTCCATCACATCGATCACGATGAAAGAATGTGATCGTTACATGTCGATTCCACGGCATCAGGGCACGTGGAGGTCGGCGAATGACCCGATGGGAGCATGCATGCGAAGACTGACCACATTGCTGGTGGCGTTCACGATCGCCATGGCCGGACTGTTCGCGACCACCGTCGCCCCGGCGTCGGCGGACTACCCGGACCCGCCGGGCGGCACCCTCCGCAACGTCTACAGTAGCCTGAGTTTCTGCAACTCGTACGGCACCTACGGGGTCCAGAACGACCTGTGGAGCTCGTACCTCTGCCAGTACCGCGCGTACGGCTACCCACCCTCCGTCTACTACTTCTTCTGGACGTTCGACTAGCAGGTGGCTCCTGGGGAGGCTCCACCGGGCAGGTCAGGGCACGTACGCAACGGCCTCACCCACATCAACCGGGCGGCCCGGATCGGCGGGCCCGGATCCCGGCGCTCGAGGTGGCGCGGCGCGGTCGCGACGACGTCCTCTGCGGCCCGCACCTTCCCTGCGGTGAGCACCACCGCGTCCGGCCCCATCCCGGCTGTAAGTCGGTGCCGGTGGCTCCGGGGGCGACAGCGAACACCGTCGGCCGGTGCCACGCAGCTCCGTCCATATGAAGGCCACTGTCAGCGCGATCGGCGCCGTCACGTCAACGGCGGCCCGGCGGTCGACTGATTTGGTCCACATCGGCAAACAGGGCGAAAGAGCCGATCGCGGCATCGTTGACCAAGCTTGTCACCTCGACGCCCCGGTCGGCGACCGCTCGGCGGATCTCGGTCGGCGCAGCGGGGCTGGACATCCCGGGCAGCCTTCGGCGAGGTTGGCTGCGCGTCGTGACCGGTCACCGACGGTGCCGTCAGATCCGGCGTCTATCGCAGCACTTTGACCGTGATCTTCGATGATCCGGCGGAGGTCGACGGCCTCGACCGCTGACTGCGTGCCCACTACCGTCGCGCTACCGTCGCGCTACCGTCGCGCTACCGTCGCGCTCGGACTGCGGCATGCGAGCGTGTTGACCTTTGGTGGTGTCGCTCGGCCGGTTGGTAGCCAGATCAGCATATCTGGCCAGGCAGCTCGGCGTCTCGCACTCGGGATGAAGCTTCACAGGCATGCGTCGTCGCGGGGTAGCGCCGGTTGTGCTGTAGTGGGCGTCGTGAACGCTGCGGAGTTGGCCGACCGGTTCGGGCTCGGCCGGGCCCGGACGCTGTCGGACGGGCCGGTCGCTCGGGGCCGGCAGGGCGAGGTGTGGCGGCTTGAGACGGTGGATGGCCGGTGGGCGGTGAAGGTGCCGTTCCACGAGTCTGGCGAGGACCGAGTGCGGGCGTCGACCCAGTTCCAGGAAGCGGCGTGCGCCGCTGGCGTACCGGCGCCGGCGGTGCGACGTGCCACGGACGGGTCTGTCCTGGCCCGGGTGGGTGGCCGGCAGGTGCGGGTGTACGAGTGGGTCGATCTCGAAGCACCCGATCCGGGTGTGGACCCGGTCCTGGTGGGCGCCGCGGTGGCCGCGATCCACCGGGTGTTGGTCCCTGCCGGCGGTCACGTGGACCCGTGGTACACCGCACCGGTGGGCGCCCCCGCCTGGGACAGGCTGGTCGAGCGGCTGCGCGAGGCCGGGGCGCCGTTCGCCGGCCGGCTGGCGGCACTGCGCGACGAACTGGTCGCGTTGGAGTCGTGGCTGGAGCAGCCGGTGACGTTGCGGACGTGTCACCGCGACCTGTGGGCCGACAACATCCTGCGGACGGCCCGGGGTGGGGTGTGCGTGATCGACTGGGAGAACAGCGGTCCGGCCGACCCGGGTCAGGAACTCGCCTGTGTGCTGTTCGAGTTCGGCCGGTCAGATCCAGGCCGGGCACGCGCGCTGATGTCGGCGTACGCGGCGGGCGGCGGTCCGGCGACGGTCGCCCGCCCCGGCGATTTCTCGATGCTCATCGCGCAACTGGGCCACATCGCCGAGATCGCCGCCACGCAATGGCTGGAGCCGAACGTACGTGACCCGGATCGGGCCGGCGCCGCGGCGTGGATCGGCGAGATGCTCGACGAACCGCACACCCGCGAGGTGCTCGGCGCACTCCTGCACGCGGTTTCCGGCACGATCCCACCCGGGCGACACGGGCCGTAGCACGCCGGCCGAGTCGTAGCACGCCGGCCGAACGGGATCCTGGACGGGCAAGCCGCATAGCGCAGTAACGCCCTGTCGGCAGCAGAAGCGGATTCTGTGCGGCCGGATTCTATGGTCTCCCGTCAACGAGCGGCAGCCGGCCAGTCGTGCAGACCGGGCAGGTCAGGTTACGTCCGCAGCGGGGGCACCAGCGGTGCCGGTGGTGACACAGGCTGAACCCGGCCACCGCGCCGACCAGCAACGCGACCACGGCGGCGAGCACCGCAGCGACCATCACGATTCCCCTCCGGTCACCCGGCCCTGGCTCACGCCGGCATCCGGGCCTGGAACTGCCGCGACTGCCAGTCCCGCAGCGCCTGCTTGATCCGTACGTTCTCGTCCCGGGTCATCGCCAACTCGGCCCGCACCGCCGCCAACTCGTCGGCGACCAGGTGCAGGAAGGCCCGTACCTCGGTCGGGTCGTAGCCACGGCCGCGTCGGGCCCGGTCCGGGAACTGCCGGTCGCGGACCTGGCCGGGGCTGATCGACGGCCACCGCGCGCCGCCGTGGTAGTGGTGGGCGGCGGTGTTGCGACCGCGCCCGGCCGGCGGCCGCGACCTGGAGACCGGCGGCCGCGCCTGGGCGGCGAGGTCCGCGAGCACCCGGGCCTGTCGACGGGTACGCCGGGGAAACAGCAGAAAAGCCAGAAGTCGACGCATGGCGGATAGTCCTTTCGCACATCATTGATTGATGGATACCACTGGTCGGCCGTCGCGTTCGACGACTCCGGGTCGCCGCAGGGCGTGTTTGTACACCGACAGCAGCGTCATCTGACCGGCCCGGGGACCGGCGACGAACGTGCCCATAACCGCGATCATGGACACCTGCGGAACGTCGTGACCGTGCCGTAGATGGGCGACCCGGACAGCCACCGGTCCGTTGCCGAATGCCCAGTCCTCGGCGCGCAGCCGCACCACGTCGCCGACTTTGATCAACGGCTCACTGGACAAGGTCGCACCACCTTCCATTTTTCTGCTGTCAGCAGATCCACCCTGGACTTTCACACCTGCCCAGTGGAAGACTTTCGACCGACAGAGCACACTTCGAAGGGTGACTGGATAGGTTCCTGATCCCGGTGGTGCTGTCTGCTGTGGAGGCTGGTAGGTTGACCAGCCATGCCCGCCGATCCGCCGCCGTCGTATGACGAGCTGCTGGCGTTGAACGCCGGGCTGGCAGCACGGCTGGAGCAGGCGCTGACGCGGATCGCTGAGCTTGAGGCCCGGTTGAAGCAGTCGTCTGCCAACTCGTCGAAACCGCCGTCGAGCGACGGGCTGGCCAAACCGGCGCCGAAGTCGCTGCGGGGCCGTTCGGGTCGCCGGCCGGGCCGTCCCACCGGCGGCGAGGGCACCACCCTGTCCCAGGTGGCGGATCCGGACGTGATCGTCCGGCATGTGCCGGACACCTGTGGCGGCTGCGGAGGCGGCCTGACCGACCCGGCCGAGGTGACGGTCACCCGCCGGCAGGTGTTCGACATCCCCCAGCCTCGGGTCGTGGTGACCGAGCACCAGATCGTCACCGTCGCCTGCCGGTGCGGGCACCACACCACCGCCGCGACACCCGTCGGGGCCACCGCGCCCGCCGTCTACGGACCACGGATCGCCGCGATCGGCGTCTACCTGCTCCACGGACAGTTCCTGTCCATCGGCCGCACCGCCGACGCGATCCGTGACCTGTTCGGCCTGCCCGTCGCGGCGGCCACCATCACCGCCTGGGTCACCCGCACCGCCCTCGGCGTCATCGACACGGTGCTCCCCGTCATCCGTGACCGCGTCCGACACGCCCCGGTCGCGCACTTCGACGAGACCGGCATGCGCGTCGACGGCCGCCTCGCCTGGCTGCACTCCGCCTCCACACCCACCGACGTGCTCCTCACCGTGCACCGCCGGCGCGGCACCGCCGGAATGGACGACGCCGGCGTGCTGCCCGCCTTCACCGGCACCGCCGTGCACGACGCGTGGGCCCCGTACGACACCTACACCGACGCGGTCCACGCCCTGTGCAACGCCCACGTGCTGCGGGAACTGGTCTACGTGGTCGACACCGCCACCGGACAGGTCGCCGACCTCGCCGGCCAGGCCGCCGCGGCCCTGCGGCAACTGAACCACCTGACGGTCACGGCCCGCGCCGACGGCGGTGAACCCGACCCGGCCGACCTCGCCGAACAGACCCACCTGCTGCGCTCGGCCGTCGTACTCGGCGCCGAGGCCACCGCCGACCGCACCGACAAGCTGCACCGCAAGTACCACGCCCTGTTCGTGCGGCTACGGGACCGACGCGCCGACTACCTGCGGTTCCTCACCGACCCGGCCGTCCCGTTCGACAACAACCCGGCCGAGCGGACCATCCGCATGCCGAAACTCCGGATCAAGGTCTCCGGCAGTATGCGCACCATGACCGGAGCCGAACACTTCGCCGCGATCCGCAGCTACACCGCCACCGCCACCCGACACGGCATCAACATGCTCGACGCACTCACCCGAGCCGCCGCCGGCAGCCCCTGGATTCCCACAACCACCTGACCCACCTCGCGCGCTTGCGGTATTCCAAGGTCCCACGCACCTATCCAGTCACTTCGAAGGTTTGATCTTGTCGGGGGAAGGACCGGTAATACGTGAGCGACAATGGTGTTCCGCGTACTCTCAAGTTCCTACGTACCCTCAACGGCGGCATGACGCAGGAGCAGTTGGCGCAGCGGCTGAGCGTCTCCCCCTCGCTGATCGCCAAGTTCGAGACGGCCCGGCAGATCCCGCTGCCGGACACCGCCGACCAGCTCGACGAGGTCTTCGGCAGCGGCACACTGATGCGGGAGACCGCCGACGCCGCCCGCCGGGCCGTCCCGCCGGACTGGTTCCAGCCCTGGCCGGAGTACGAGGCCGAGGCCGACATGCTGCGTGGGTACGAGTCGACCTACGTCCCCGGGTTGCTGCAGACCGAGGCGTACGCCCGCGCGGTGCTCGCCGTCGGCATGCTCCCGCCGGAGGTGGCCGAGCAGCGGCTGGCGCACCGGCTCGCTCGCCAGGTGACCGTCTTCGACCGCAGGACACCGCCGGTCACCTCGTTCATCGTCGACGAGGCCGCGCTACGCCGGGGCGACCCGGTGGTGATGAAGGAGCAGCTGCTGCACCTGGTGGAGATGTCGCGGCGCGACCGGGTGCTGCTGCACGTGGTGCCGGTCGACGCCGGGCTCTACATCGGCCAGCTGGGCAACTTCGCGCTGGCCACGCTGCCGGACGGGGCGACGGTGGCCTACACGGAGAACCCGGTGGACGGCCGCACCTACGAGGATCCGGCCAAGGTCGGCATCTTCGTCAACGCGTGGGAGGCGATACGCTCGGTGGCACTACCCCGGGACGCGTCCCGGGACCTGATCGCGAGGGTGGCAGAGGAGCTATGACCGAGCCAGCGTGGCGCACCGCCAGCCGCAGCAACAGCAACGGCGGCAACTGCGTCGAAGTCGCCGACAACCTGCCGGGCCGCGTACTGGTCCGCGACAGCAAAGACCGCACCGGCGGCACCCTCACCTTCGCCCCGGCCGCCTGGTCGACCTTCGTCACCCAGGTCACCACCACCGTCTGCTGACCGACACCGGCCCGTCCTCAGATCCTGTCCGCGCCGACCGTGGACAGAATCCGAGAACTAGCCGAGACCAGGACACGCCGTCGGTAGTCCCATCTTGTGCGCGATATCAAGCATCCGCTTGTCGTAGCTGACCAGGGCCGTGAGGGAATCCTCCAACACCTGGGCGCTTGCGATGTGGATCGCGTCCAGGGATCGCGCGCCCGGCGGGACGAGGGCAGCGGCGTCCCGGACCTCGGCGGTCAGCAGGATCTCGGTGAAGCTGCGGAGCAGCTCCTGCATGATGGCCGGGTAGCTGCCGATCGCGTCGAGGGTACGGACGGTCTCGACGAACCCCAGGGTCGACGTACTCATCGGCACGCCAGGGTGAGTCGTGAGGTATTCGCCCAGTTCGACCGAGTACTGACGGCCGCTGACGAGGGTGACGAGCGCGGAGGAGTCAAGGTAGATCAACGGTCGTCGTCCTCGCGGGCGTCGAGGAGCACGTCCAGCGGCGACACGTTCTCCGGTACGTCGTAACGCGGCAGCCGGTCGAGGTCGTTCGTCGTGGTGGCGGCCAGCTTGATCAAGCCCTTGGCCACCAGCGGCGCGTAGTGGCTGAGCCTGGCCGAACCCGGAAGCAGCACCGCGATCACCGTGCCGTGCCGGGTCACCTCGATCGTCTCGCCACGCTCGACCCTGGCGAACATCGCACTGGGGTTGTACGAGAACTCCCGGACGGATACGGTGCTCAACTCACACCTCCCTCGGTGTACCTACAACTCCACCATCGTACCCACAACTCTGCCGATCGTGAAACGCGCGCGCCGTGATACGCGGACCGTAGCGCGCAGACCGACCCCGGCTGGAACTATGTCCCTGTCGAGGGAGCCGTGCTCACGGCCGATGGCGGAAGCTGATGCGCATCAGCCGGCTGTCGGCCCAGTCTTCGATCCGAGTCGGCCGGATGGTGCCGGGGTCGTGGGGCTGATTGAGATCCGCGACGATCTCCGCCAGCACGGCCTGACGTTCAGCCGGGTCGGTGACAGGCGTGGCCCGGGCGGGCAGATCTGCGCGGATCCCGTACTTGAGGTGGAAGGTGAAGTCGGGATTGGCGAGAAGGTTCGCATGCCAGTCGGTCGCGGCACCGCCGGCGCCGCTACACAGATAGGAGGCACCCGCAGCTCGGTAGAAGAAGATCTCGATGCGGCGTGGCCGGCCGGTGCGGCGCCCCACCGTCGTGATGTCGATGATCCGTTCGCTGGTGCCTGCGGCAGGTGTGATCTCGATGGCTCGCCGGATGTGATCGGGCAGATGCGACACAGTCGTGTCACGTGCCACGTCGTTCCATCCGGTCGTGTCTGGACGGCTCATGCGGTCTCGGCCTGAAGGGCTGGCCCGAGGAGGAGTCCACCGTCGATGACGTACTCCGACCCCGTGATGAATGACGCGTCCGACGACGTGAGGAACAAGAGAAGCCGGGTGACGTCGGTCGGCTCTCCGAGGCGGGGGATGGCGAACGGCTCGGGCGAGTAGAAGTCGGAGATCGCCACTGTGGCACCGGCTGCTGGTTCATGGATGAAGGGGGTCGCGATCACGCCGGGGTGGATGGTGTTCACCCGGATGTGGTCCCGGCCGAGCTCGAGCGCCGCCGTCCGGGTGAGGCCCCGCACGGCCCACTTGCTGGCGACGTACGGCGCGTAGTGCGCCGTGCCGCCCAGGCCCATCGTCGAGGCGATGTTGACGATGGCTCCCCCCGTCGCTCGGCGCAGAGCGGGGGCGGCGACCTTGATGCCGAGGAAGGTCCCGGTCAGGTTGATGTCGAGGATCCGCGACCACGTGGCCTGGTCCGTGTTCTCGATCGGTACTGGCGGGTTCTGGACGCCCGCGTTGTTGACGAGGACGTCCAGAGCCCCGAAGGCGCTCTCGGCGGCTAGCACAGCGGCGGACCACGAACTCTCGTCCGTGACGTCGAGGCGGGTGAAGTGAGCGCGGGACCCGAGCTCGTCGGCGAGTGCGGTGCCGCGGTCGGTGTCGATGTCGCCGATCACCACGTTCGCTCCCTCCGCGTGGAAGGCGCGTACATGGCTCGATCCCTGGCCACCTGTGCCGCCGGTCACGAGCACGGTCTGGTTGTCGAAACGGTTCATCAGATGTTCCTTCGGTACGCGGGTGACCGACCGGGATCATCGGCGATGAACGGCCGGCCAGTGGTGAGCCGGCTGACTCACCACTGCCTCGACAGTAGGCCGGAGGCAGTGGCGAGTCAAGCCACTCACCTCGTATGCTCGGTCCATGAGCAGGGTCGTGCCGACGTACCACCAGCGCGTCGCCCAGGAAAAGCGTGCGCTGATCGTGACGGCCGCGACCGCGCTGTTCCTCGAGCTGGGCTACGACCGGACATCGCTGGCGCGGATCGCAGAGCGCTCGGGTGTCTCGCGGGCCACCTTGTTCAAACAGTTTCCGAGCAAGGCCGCCCTGTTCGACGCCATCGTCACCGAGTCCTGGTCAACCGCTGCCGAGGAGGATCCTCCGCCGGCAGGCAACGTCGCCGACGGGCTCGGCGCCATCGGCCGCCGCTACGCCGAGCTGTTGAGCCGGCCCCAGATGACCGACTTGTTCCGGATCGTCATCGCCGAGCTGCCACGGTTCCCGGAGCTGGCCCATGCACAGTTCTCGCACGGGAAGATGCCCTACTTCGAGTCCGTACGCAGCTACCTCCTGGCTGAGCACGAGGCGGGGACGGTGCGGATCGAGGACGTGGAGCTCGCAGCCACCCAATTCCTGGGAATGATCTCCAACTACGTCTTCTGGCCAACACTCCTGGTGCCGGGCTGGGAGGTGAGCGCCGAACGCGTCGCCCAGGTAGTCGACGAGGCCGTCCGCACCACCGTCGCCCGGTACGCCGCGACCGGACCAGGGGCGTCCACCAACAAGCAGTCGTCGATCAGCGCGGAGCCGGTGCGGGTCAGACCCTCGACTCGAATCTGACGCCCCAGCCGCGCCGGTCCGGCATCATGGATCGACCGGCGGCAGGGTGTGCGGTCGACCATCGGTCTCGTCCATCCACTGACCGTGAAGCACGCGAAGCGCGTCGAGCGCGACTGCGGTGAGAACACCACGGCCAACACCGGCACGGCCGAGCAGCTCCATCCCTCGAGTGATGGCGACGAAATAGACTGCCAGCGACTGCACGTTCGCACCTGCCGGGAGATCCCCGTTCTCCCGCGCATGTTCCAGGCATTCAGCATATGCCCCGGCGAGCTGTTCGATGCCGGCCTTCGCAGCCGTCGAAAGCTGATCGTCCTCACCGGTCGATTCGACCAGTGCACGCGTGGTGAGCGAGACCCGCCGATCACTGCTGCTGAACTCGATCGCCATCACGAGCATATGACCACGAATGCGCTCCAGCGGCGAAGCGTCGTCGTGCCCCAACGCTTCCGAGACCGCGCGTGCCGCCTCTTCCCGGTCCTCGGAAAGTGCCCGGAGAAACAGTTCTCGCTTACCACCGAAGGCGTTGTACAAGCTCTGCTTCCCCAGGCCCGTCGCCCGTACCAGGTCATCCAGGGTCGCAGCGGCAAGGCCGTGCACGGCGAACACCTCACTGGCACTGCTGACGACATCGCTCTCGAGGAACTTGCGGGGGCGAGGCATGTGAGCAAGCTTACGTTATTGACCATCTGGTCAAAAACCTGTTAGCTTCGTGGGGGAACGCCAGTGGGGCCACCGCGGAGGCGTCGTCGACCTATGCGACGGCGTCGCCGCCGGACCGCTGCCGGACGGCAGCAACTCACCTCCCGCAGACACCAAGCACCACGGAGGAGCAGAAGTGCAAACCAACGAAGAAGTTGTTCGCGAGGCGTACCGGCTGTCGGAAGGAAACGTCCTCGACGGGGACGGTTTTCGCGCCTTGTTCACCGAGGACGGCACATTCAACGACGTGCCGAATTCGCTGACCTTCCGCGGGGACCAGATTCCGCAGGCACTCACGGGCTTCGCCAGCGTTTTTCCCGACGTCCACCGCGAGCTACTCGAAGTGCACGCACTCGGTGACGTCGTTGCCGTCGAACTCCGCATTCAGGGAACGCATCTCGGCGGGTTCCCGACCCCGGTCGGCGAAATTCCACCAACCGGAAAGCGGATCGACGTGCCGACGGCGGATCTCTGGCACCTGCGTGACCGAAAAATCGAAAGGTTCGACTGCTACAACGCAGCGAATGTGCTGCTCGCTCAAATAGGGGCCAACCCCGACTTCAACTCGGCAATCGGGGCCGTCAAGGCAGCTGCCACAGCGGCGTAACCCGACCGCGCGACGCCGAGTAGCGACAAAGCCCGGCGGGTTGTCAGGACGCCGGCTACGGTGACGAGCTGCGACGTGTTGGGCTACGACGTGGCCCAGGTTCCGATCGTGGCGATCGCGGCTTCGATGAGCGCTGGTCCGGCAGGCAGGTGTTCGATCGTGCTGCGGTAGTAGATCGGGCCGATGACGAGGGCCGCGGCGTCGCGACTGGACATAGCGAGACTGACTTCGCCGCGGGCCTGGGCCGCGTCGAGTGCGGTGGCGAGGCGGCCGGCCAGGATCGTCGCGAATTGGGCACGCCGGGCGTCCATCCGCTCGTCCCAGAGCGCGGTGCTGGCCAGCGTGGCGGCCACGGCACGCACCTCGGCGAGGTCAAGCTGCTGGGCGAGCGTGCTCAACTCACGCGTCAGCCACTCCCGGGTCGGGATGGTCGGGTTGTCAAGCAACGGCATCGGTACGGTGGCCATCGCCTCGGCGAGCAGTTGATCGGCTCGTGGCCAATGCCGGTAGACGGTCGCCCGGCCCACCCCGGCCCGTTCCGCCACCTGCGCGTGAGTCACCGCAGCCGGACCTTTCTCCAGCAGCAGCTCGCGCGCTGCGGAGAGGATGGCCTGCCGACTACGCCGGAAGCGCGGATCGGTCTCGGTGTTCACCACCTCATCGTACGAGACAGATTGACTCATAGATCGCCGCGGCCCATACTCCAACTATGAGACATGATGTATCACAGATGCTGAAGGTAGCCGTCGTTGGAGCCTCCGGGGCAACAGGACGTCACGTGGTGGCGGCAGCGGTGGAGCGCGGGCACACCGTGACGGCCTGCGTACGCCGGAACGTGTTCGCGAAGCACGAGCGCCTGACCGAGGCGATCTGGCCGGACGTCGACGACACAGCGGCCTTGACCGGCGCGCTGATCGGCGCGGACGTCGTGATCAGCACTCTCGGCGGCGCCGCCAACGGTCCGACGACGGTCTGCACCGACGGCATCCGCACGACGCTGACGGCGATGCGGGCAACCGGAGCGACGCGCTTGATCGCCGTCAGCGCTCACGGGGTGCTGGAGACGCACGACCGGTCGCTCTACTCCCTCGCGGTCTGGGCCGGCGTGGCCGACCGAATGCGTGACAAGGAGACGATGGAACGGCTGATCACCGCTTCCGATCTCGACTGGACGATCGTGCGGCCGCCGAAACTGTCGAACCGTCCGGCAACCGCGAACACCCGGATCGGCACGGACCTGCCGATCCGGGTGTGGAGTTCCATCAGCCGCGCCGACCTCGCCGCCTTCCTGATCGATGAAGCGGAGACCGCCTGCTACGTACGCGCCTACCCCAGAATCACCCGATGACCAGCGCGATGCCCGACCTCACGCAGCACACCGCAGTCGTCACCGGAGCAACCGGCGGCATGGGACAGGTGATCGCCGCCACCCTGATCAACGCGGGTGCCCACGTCGTCACCATCGCCCGCGACCCCGCCCGCGCCGACATCCTGCGCGCCCGGGTCGGCAAGGACCTGGAGCACCGGCTCGACATCATCCCCGGTGACCTGTCCCGGCGCGAGGACCTCTGTGCGGCGGCACAGACCATCGAGGACCGATACGAGCAGATCCACATTCTCGTCAACAACGCTGGCGCACACTTCCCTGACCACCGGCTCTCGCCCGACGGCATCGAAATGCACATCGCCCTCGACTACCTTGCCGCGTACGGCCTCATGACCAGCCTGGACGCGCCGCTGCGGCGCGGCCGGGCACGCATCGTCAACGTCGCCAGCGACACCCTCAACGACACCCGCCGGATCAAGCTCGCTGGAGAACCCCGCCCACCGACCCTGGACCTGACCGACGTGTACGACCTGGCCGACCTCAACCCGCGAACCGGATTCGTGCCCTTCGAGGCGTACGCGCGGGCGAAGCTCATGACCGTCACCGCCGGCTACGCTCTCACGCGCTCGTTCACTCCCGACGGCGTCACCCTCAACGCCGTACACCCCGGCATCGTCGCCACCGACATCATCGACGACCTGGTACCGCGACCACTGCGCCCGTTCGGCGCCCTCATCCGCCGCACCATGCTCACACCGGCCGACGGTGCTCGAACCGCCCTGCGCATCGCCACCGACCCCGAACTCGCCGGCGTGACCGGCCGCTATTTCAACCAAGGCTCGATAGCGGTCACACCACCGATCTCCCATGACCCCGCCGTCCAACGAAAACTCCTCGCCCTCAGCGAGGCCCACTTCGCCCGACCGGGATCGTCGTGCGGACTGTAGGTTCACCTGCCAGTTCGTCGAGAGCCGTGTCGCCGACCGCTACCCGCAGGCCCAGAACCGCGCGGTCGGGTCGGCCGATCAGCCGGTCCGTCGACGGCACCGGGGCTGGAGAACGACACCGAAGGCGCCGCAGGGCGGTAAGACTTCGGTGGCGGCCACTGCGATGCCGCCATCTGGGCCCCGGTGACCGGCAGGGTGGGCGAGATCTGGTCGAGCAAGCGCTGCGCCAGGGTGGCGTCGATCTCGAGGTCCGCGCTGATGCGAACATCGGCCGCGGTCGCCAGATCCACGACGTCGTCGCTGGTGAACGCGTCAGCTCCGAGAGTACTCAGCCGTCGCGCGAACTCCTGGATGTTGATCATTTGCAGCCTGTCGTCGGAATATCAATTGTCCACCGTAACCCCAGCATGGGTCTCACGATCAGATGCGGGGAAGCTTACGGCCGTCGGGCAGCGTACGGCCGCTCAGTAGAGCGACGAGCGAGCCGCTGTCGGCGCGGATCACCCGGCCGTCTCCCCGGCTCCAGGCGGTGTCGGTGGCCTCGATCCGGATGCCGGTCACGTCGATGCCGAACAGCGTGCCGTTGGTCGCCGCGAGTTGGTCCAGGACGGTGTTCACCGCCTCCTGGGGTGCGACAGGAGGCCGATCGAGCGCGATCGTCACATCGAGCGAGTGGATGACAGCGTGATTGAGAGCGCCCGCCGCGCCGCCGCCCGGCGGCAGCCACTCGTGCAGTTTCGGTGCCCGGAGCTGGCCGAGAAGCTCATCGGGCGGCAGCGAGGCGTCCCGTGCGGCCACGGTGTCGGAGAGCACGGCGAAGTCGCCACGCGCCGCCGCCATCTCCGCGGCGAGCTGCTGGGGGCTCAGTCGGACCGGCATCGTCACGTGCGCGACGACGTGACGGACGAGCCACTTTTCGCAGAGGGTGGGCGCGTCCCACGTCGCTGCGGGGGCAGCGGTGAGGAGTTCGGCCCAGCGTTCGTATGTCAGTGCCACCCAGGTCTGCGGGTCGGTCACGATCGGTCTCCTTGCATGAGGAGGTGGAGATGTTCGTTGAGCTTGTCGAGAGAGGTGAGGAAGCCGGCTCGCGTTTCGGGCCGTCGTACGGCTTCGGGCACCTGCCGTTGGGTGATGACGACCGTGGTCCGGCCACCGCCTCGATCGTCGAGCGTGCCGATGGTGTGCATCCCGGTCGACGGCTCGACCCAGGCGAGCCGCTCGGGCGCAACGACTTCGGTGAAGGTGGCGACCATCCGATAGCTGCCGCGCGGGCCGACCATCAGGGTCTCGAAGCGGCCGCCGGGCCGAAGCTCGACCACGATGCCGTCGATTGGTGTGACCATGCCCCGGGGACCCCAGAAGTGCGCGAGTTCGGCGGGCTGGGTGAGGCATCGCCAGACCAGTTCACGCGGCGCGTGAAACACCCGCTCGTAGACGAGCTCGTCATCGCTCACCGCTCTTCACCCTCTTGCAGGCGGGCCAGGTGCGTCTCCAGGCGGTCCATCCGCTCGGTCCACGTCCGCCGGCTCGCCTCGATCCACGAAGCGGCGAGCGTGAGCGTTTCCGGTTCGAGGCGGCACGGGCGGGTCTGCCGGTGACGCCCCCGGCTGATCAGACCGGAGCGCTCAAGCACCTGAAGGTGCTGCGACACGGCCTGCATGCTCATGGCGTACCGCTCGGCGAGCTCCTTGACCGTCGCGTCGCCCGCGCTCAGCCGCACGATGATGTCCCGCCGGGTGCGATCGCTGAGCGCCGTGAACAAGGTATCGAGCTGCTGCTCTTCAACGGTCGAGTCCACGACTTATTCAAGCATCTACTTGATCAAGCGTCAACTAGATGAGGGCCAGGCAGGTCGGGCCGGCCAGTTGCTCTCGACGTTGCGGGCCGAGGCCCAGGGCACGACTCGCTACGCTGGCACGGTGACCGTGGCCGATGAGATCGCCCGTAGCCGGTACGTCAGTCTGACCACCTACCGCAAGGACGGCACCCCGGTGGCCACGCCGGTCTGGCACGTACCGCACGGCGCCGAACTCTGGATCGTGACCGAAGCGGGCTCGGGCAAGGTCAAGCGGATCCGGAACAACCCGCGTGTTCGGGTGCAGCCGTGCTCCTTACGCGGGGCGGTGGCACCGGACGCGCCGAATATGACGGGAACGGCCCGGTTGCTGGACGGCGACGGGACGGCGATGGCCCGCGAACTGCTGGCCCGCCGGTACGTCATGTCACGGGCGGGAAACTGGTTCGCGCGCCTGCTGCGGCTACGCCGCCCCCCGATGGTCGGCATCGTCGTGTCGTTCTGATCGACCCCGCTTCCCGACCGCGTAGCCACCCAAGAACGCCCGCGCCGACGGCCAGAGCAAGCGGATCGACGCACCACCCGGCACCGCCGTATTCGTCGGCGAGGGACAACCTGGCGTGTCAACGACCAGGCCTGGCCGGAGGGCTCCGGCGAGGACTTCCATCGACGCAGCGATTCCGTCGCCGCCGAGCGGGCCGCGCTCGTCGACACCGCGCTCTGCGCGACCTGACCCACCACGGCTGAAGCAGCTCACGGTACGGACCCTGTTCCTGCCGACCGGGACGCGACCCCGGTCGACCGGGACGCGACCCCGGTCGGCCGGGACAGGTGGTTCGAGACGGTTGGTTCAGGGCTTGCGGGCGACCAGCATGCCCAGCGGCGGGAGACCCGGCGTCGGCGGCGTCTGCTCGACGGTCACCAGCACCAGGAAACCCGCGTCCGCCAGCAGGCGCTTCACCTCGGCCGGGCGCTGGCGGTGGAACCGCAGATCGATCCGCTTGCCCTCGTACTCGTCGCGGTGCCGGATCTCGTCGCCGATCTGGAACACCAACATCAGGTAGCCGCCCGGCACCAGCACCCGGTGGAACTCGGCGAACGCCTCCGGCCGCCGCTTCCACGGCAGGTGGATGATCGAAAAGTAGGCGAGCAGCCCGCCGAGCCCGCCGTCGGGCAGGTCCAGGTCGAGCATCGAGCCGACCTCGAACCGCAGCCCCGGGTACGCCTGCCGGGCATAGCCGATCATCCCCGGTGACAGGTCGACACCGAACGCGTCCAACCCGTACTCGGCCAGCAGCACCGTCACCCGACCCGGACCGCAACCGACGTCCGCGACCGACACGGTGCCCGTCGACCGCACCAACTCGGCGAACATGCCCAGCATCGCCCGGTCCAGCGGCGCCTCGTCCAGCGCCGACTTCACCCCCTCGACGTACTCGTCGACGATGGCGTCGTAGGAATCGCGGGTGGTGGACAGGAACTCGGCGTCAGACACCCGCAGCACGGTATCGGCGGCCCCGACCCACCGCCACCAGCGACACCAGCTGTACGCCGCCGACGTGACCCTGGTGGATCCGCTGCGCCAGCGACGGGTAGGAGCCTGTGCCATCGGCTTTGGGCCGGTAGGCGACCGTAAACGCGGCCCCGTCCGGTTGCCAACCCAACAGCCGTACGGCCAGCGCCTCCTCGACAGCGGGCAGATCCGGCCCGGACGTGTCGACACCGGTGGCCGGGTCGACGCCGACCAGCCGCCAGGCGTCGCCGTCGCGTTCGGCGGGACTTGGTCAGCGGGGCGGGGTGGGGTACGCCCTGCTGCTCGTCGACCGTAGCGGTGGCGTCGGGATTCCGGTGTCGCCGCCGGTGCCGACCCGGGATCTGGCACCTGCTCCGCGTGCCGAGGCGTCGGAGAACTCGGTGTCGTCGTAGACGTACTCGAAGGTGCCGGCGATGTCGACGACCACGTGGGTGGTGCCGGCGTGGTTGTAGATGTTGAAGTCGCCGTCGTTGAAGATCCCGGTGATGGCGGCGTTGGGGACCGTCTCGCCCTGGTAGGGGTTGAGGGTGCTGACGCTCGGCGGCTCGGTGCCGAAGTAGGCGGGCCAGACGCTGACGTGGGTGTTGGCGGTCGGCCGGACCGCGGTGATGTTCATCGACACGGCTTCGGTGTCGTCGGTGATGACCGACGTCGGGGTGGCGATGGTGGCGGTGCTGGTCGGCCCGAGGGCGGTCGGCGCGCCGAGCCCGGTACGGGTGTCGACGATCCGGGTCGGGTCGACGGGCCGGAACCGGGTCCCGTCGGCGAGATCCGTGTCCATGTAGAGGCCGAAGATGTCCACCAGGATGTGGGTGGGATCGGCGGATCCGTTGTGGATCCAGATCGTCGGCAGTCCGGCGCAGCCGAGATCGTCCGGGCAGGGCGCGACGGGCACGATGGCCATGTTCGGCACGGTCCGGCCGGGCGTGAAGTTGAGCGTCGACGCCGTCGGCGGGTCCTGGACGCCGTCCCAGCTGGTCAGGTGGCCGCTGCCGACGGGCTTGACGGCGGTGACGTTGACCGCGAGCGCCGAGATCCTGTCGTTCGTATCGTCTCCGTAGTCGACGGGGATGTAGGCGTACCAGCCACCACGCAGCGGGCCGCCGAAGTAGGCGTCGCGGGTGTCCAGGATGCGTTCGTTGTGGGTCATGTAGAACTCGTCGCCGAGCGTACCGCCGGATGGTACGGCGTCGGTGCCGATGTAGTAGCCGGTGATGTCGGCGATGATGTGGGTGCTGCCGCCCCGGTGCAGGATCGACACCGTGCCGTCCGGGCCGACGGGTACGGTCACCGAGTTGGCGATGGTCCGACCGGCGACGAAGTTGAGGTTGGACGAGGTCGGCGCGGCACTACCTGAGGGGTAGAGCGTCAGGTGTCCGGGTGCGGTCGGGCCGGTGACGGTGACGTTGAGGACGACGGCGGACACGCCGCTGGCCGGTACGCCGGCTCGCCCGCCCACCGTCAGACCGAGGACCTGCTCGTCGACGACGGCGGCGGCCCTCGGCGCGCCGAGCCCGCTGCGGGTGTCGAGCAGCCGCTGCGGGCCGACCGGGTTGTACGTGCCATCCGCGCTGATCACGGCGGTGCCGAACAGGACGATCTCCCGGCGGGCGTCCGGGGCGTCGGCTTCGGCGAACGTCAGTCGTCCGCTCAGCTGGCCCCGGGCTCGCGGGCTCATCTCGACGTCGATCTCGCAGCTGTCACCGTAGGCGAGGCTGACCCCGTCGCAGGTGGTGGCCGCGATCTCGAAGTGCGGCGGTTGTGGCCCTTCGATCGTCAAGTCGGCCAGGGTGACGGGAAGCGAACCGGCCGAGGTCACGGTGAGCGTACGGATCTGCCGGTCGCGTCCGACGTAGCGCTGACCGAAGTCGAGCGACCGGGCGTCGAGCGCGGTCGCCCCGTATCCCACGGTCGAGTTGAACCGCACCTCGCCTTGCATCGGCACCGGATTGTTCTCGCAGCCGGCCCAGTAGGTGACGGCGGCTACGGTCGGGACACCCGTCTCGGCGTCGCGGGCGAACTCCTTGACGTCGAACCAGCCGGAGACCATGTTGCAGCCCCGCCCTTCACCGTAGACGTCCAAGGCGGCGTGCGTGGCGTCCGAGAGGCGACGGGCCGAGTAGCGGGTGCCGGCGATCAATTCCCCGCCGGTCGGCGGCTGGATTCGGGTACTCCACCGCGCGCCGTCGGGACTTGACGCGTTGAGGATGAAACCGGTGCCGTACTGGCTGAGGCTCAGGGTGGCGTTGCCGCGGTCGTACACCCGGGTGCCGGTTGACGCCGGATAGTTCCCGGCGGCTCCGTTGATCGTCAACGCGGTGTACGGCGCGGCCGGTGCGCTCGGCTGCGCCAAGGCCTGGGCGGGATGCAGGGCGACGGTAGCGACGAGCAGAGCGACTGTGCCGACGGTGACGGCACGCCTGATGCGCATATGAGCTCCGTGAGCTGGGGGACCGCCTACTGTGGAGGCCGTGCCGGGAGGTCGGTGGGATCCGGGACGAGCATCCCGCAGCCGAGGTGACGTAGCCGACCGGCGATCACCGGTCCGCGTACCGGGGTGGGGAACTCGACTCGGCAGTGGGTGAAGGGCCGGTGCTGCCGGCTGTCGGGGATCGTACCCGAGTGCGGGCCTCGGACCGCGCCCGGCACGGTCGAGCGGTCCAGGAGACTCGCCGAACGCGGCCGGGGGTAGCCGGCCGCCACGAATGACTCGGCCAGACGGTCGACGGCGGCGACGGTGTGCCGGGCGTGCGGGCGGCGGTCGAGCATCACCGGGGTCACCGTGATCCAGCGTCGGGCGCCCGGGGCCGGTGCGCGCCACCGCTGTGGATCGAGTCCGGACGACGGTCGCGGATCGGTCTGATGCGCCAGCGACAGCAGGCCGTTGGCCCCGAGCCGCAGCGTGTCGATCGGACCGTCGTCGTTGAGCAGGCCGTACGAGATGAGCTTTTGATCCTCGGTCGGCAGGTCGGCGGGGATCGCCACGGCGACGCCGAGCAGGTGGCCGTCGGCGCGCCGGTGACCGACGTCGAGCATCGGCAGGAACGCCAGGTGCGGCCGGCCGTCGGCGCCGTGCCCGGTGACCTGGGTCGGCACCGGCACGCCACGGCGTTTGCAGACCGCGCCGACCCGGCTGCGCACGGCTCGACGTAGCCCGTCGGTGACGACGAGCAAGTTGCCGCCGGCGATCGGCACGATGGGTTTACGGATCGCCCAGACCAACATCTCTGGATACGGTTCGGCAGATGTGTCCATCATTTCCGTCCCCGGAGGCCAAGTGGACGTTCGCCTACCAGGTTTACCGCATGCCTGCGACAATGCGCGAGTTGAGCATTGTTCGCAATTCCTCGACCACAGTGGCCGCTGCGTCGAGCCACAGCGGACCGACGGGCTCCGCAGCCGATGACGACGGGCTCGGAGGCGGGTGCCGTCGTCAGGCTCGGAGGCGGGTGCCGTCGTCCGGCTCAGCGGCGGTGCCGTCGTCCGGCTCAGCGGCGGGTGCCGTCGTCCGGCGTACCGTCGGATCGGTTGGCGGTGTCGGGCTCGTCGTCGCCGGCCAGCGCGGACCGCAGGCGATCCTTCTCGGCCCGGCGGCGCTCGGCCGACTCGGCGATCTGCTGCGCCATCTCGTCCCGCCAGCCACGCATCAGAAAGAACGACAACGCGGCCGAGAAAATCACCGCGATCATCAGTTTCAGAAAAATGTTCATGTCGATCGGCCAGAGTGCCAGGACGACGACGGCGAACAGTCCGATCCGACCGAGCGTGTACTTGACCGCAGGACTCATGTCTCTCCTCACCACTCAGCCAGTGCGGCCGTCGAGCCACCGGACGCCGTGAAACCAGACCGTCGCGTACGCCACCGAGAGGACCGCCGCGCCGATCCCGCCACTGACCAACGGTGGCAGCCCGAAGACGATCCCGGTGGCGACGCCGGCGGCGAGCAGGCCGGAGGCGACCCCGACGCCGAGCGCCACCAGCGCGGCGACGAACCGGGCGCTTCCGCCGCGCCACGCGCGGAAGTCGTCGGCGAACAGCCACGCCGGCAGGATCACCGCCAGCCACCCGTTGGACTGGCCCAGCCGTCCGGACGCGATCAGCTGGAACACGCCGTCGAAGAGGAGCAGCACGAGCAGGCCGATCACCAGACCGGCGAGCACCACGCCGATTAGGTCCGCCAACGTCGCGATCCGGCCCTCGGCGTCGCGGCGCGGACGCGCGTCACTCTTCGATTCAGCCATGACCTGATGAGGGTACGCCTTCGCGCCGGGGAGCTGTCCGCGCAGCCAGCAGACCCCGAGGTGGGTCGCATGGTGTACGGCGGTCTCAACCACCGGTTCGCCGGGTAAGTGGGCGGCATGCGCTCGCTGCATCTGGGCTACACGCTGGTCGGTGTCCTCGCCGTACTGCTCGCCTTCTGGTCGAGCGCGATCCGGCGGGCACCGGTGAGCGAGCCGCTGCTGGCGCTGCTGCTGGGCGTCCTGGCCGGTCCGGTCCTCGGGTTGATCGACCTGACCGACCAGCGGATGGCCGGGCTGACGTTGGAGACCACCCGGATCCTGTTGGCGATCTCGTTGATGGCGGTCGCGCTGCGCTTCTCCGCCACGGCGTACCGGACGGTCCTTCGTCCGATAGGTGTCTTGCTGGTGGCCGGTATGGCAGGCATGGCGCTGATCGGCGCCGGGCTGGCGTGGTCGGTGCTCGGACTCCCGGCCGCCCTGGCGGTGCTGCTCGGGGCCTGTCTGACTCCCACCGATCCGGTGCTGGCGTCGAGCGTGGTATCTGGACAGCCGGCCGAGCAGAGCCTGCCGGCCCGGCTACGACAGGTGATCAGCGGAGAGTCGGGTGCGAACGACGGGCTCGCGTTCCTCTTCGTCGTGTTGGCGTTGATCGCCGCGGTGCCCCGTCCGGCGGGCGAGCAGCTGTTCGAGGCGGCCTGGGGGGTGGTTGGCGCGGTGCTGGTCGGCCTCACCGTGGGCTACGTCGCGGGACGGGCGGTACGGGCCGCCGAGGCACGTGAGCAGGTCGACAAAGGTTCGTTGTTGATCTTCGCCGCCGTACTCGGGGTCGCCGCGTTGGGCATCGCGCGGATGGCCGGTACCGACGCTGTTCTCGCCGTGTTCGTCACCGGTCTGGCATACAACCGCATGATCGGCCAGGAGTCCCGGGCGTCCGAGCAACGGCTCGACGACGCGCTCACCCGGTATCTGGTGTTGCCAGTGTTCTTCCTACTGGGCTTGGAGCTGCCCTGGCGGCAGTGGCTGGAACTCGGGTGGCCGGCCGCCGCCTTCGCGGTGGCCGTGCTGCTGCTGCGCCGGCTGCCGGTGGTGGTGGTGGCGCTGCGGCCCGCTCTCGGCATGTCGTGGCGGGACGCGGTGTTCCTCGGGTGGTTCGGTCCGATCGGCGTCTCCGCGTTGTTCTACCTGACGTACAGCCATCGGGAGGGGGCGGTCGATCCACGGTTGTGGGCGGCCGGCACGCTGGTGGTCGCGCTCAGCACCGTGGTGCACGGAACGACCGCGACGGTCGGCCGCCGCTGGTACGCGGCGCGGTGACCGCCCCGCAGATCCGGCTCAGGCCCAGATCTGCTGTGGCTCGGCGCGGCGCTCCGCCAGCGTCGGCGGCCGGTCGTACTCCCGTACCACCTGGTAGCGGGTGTCCCGTTCGACCGGCTGGAAGCCAGCGTCCCAGATCAGGTGCAGCAGGTCGTCGCGGTGCATGGTGTTCGGCGTGCCGTACGCGTCGGCGTCGTGGGTGATCTTGTACTCGACGACCGAGCCGTCCAGGTCGTCGACGCCGAAGTTGAGCGACAGCTGCGCCACCGACAGCCCGTGCATCACCCAGAAACACTTGACGTGCGGCACGTTGTCGAACAGCAGCCGGGACACCGCGAACGTCTTCAGCGACTCGGCCGGGGCGGCCATCGTGGTCCGCTCCTGGATCCGGTTACGGATCTTGCCGTCCGCCGAGTCGACGAAGTCGTGCTGGTAACGCAGCGGGATGAAGACGGTGAAGCCGCCGGTCTCGTCCTGCAGTTCGCGCAGCCGCAGCACGTGGTCGACCCGGTGGCGGGGTTCCTCGATGTGGCCGTAGAGCATCGTCGACGGGGTCCGCAGCCCCTTGCTGTGGGCGAGCCGGTGAATTCGCGACCAGTCCTCCCAGTGGCAGGCGTGGTCGACGATGTGCTGGCGGACCTCCCAGTCGAAGATCTCCGCGCCGCCGCCGGTCAGCGACTCCAGGCCGGCGTCCATCAGCTCGTCGAGGATCTCGTCGGCCGGCAGGCCGCTGATCTTCTCGAACCACTGCACCTCGGTGGCGGTGAACGCCTTGAGCTTGACGTTCGGCAGGGCGGCCTTGAGCTCGCGCAGCACCTTGGGGTAGTAGCGCCAGGGCAGGGTGGGGTGCAGGCCGTTGACGATGTGCAGCTCGGTGAGCTGCTCGTCCTCCATCTCCTTGGCCTTGCGGACGGCTTCTTCGATCCGCATCGTGTAGGCGTCCTTCTCGCCCGGCTTGCGCTGGAACGAGCAGTACGCGCAGGAGGCGCTGCAGACGTTGGTCAGGTTGAGGTGCCGGTTGACGTTGAACATCACCCGGTCGCCGTTGAGTTCGGTACGCCGGTGGTGCGCGAGCCGGCCCAGCCAGGCCAGGTCGTCGCTGGCGTAGAGGTCCACCCCGTCGGCGTAGTCGAGCCGCTCCCCCGCGTACACCTTCTCTTCGAGCTCACGCTTGCGACCAGCGTCCACGTTCGCCACATCCCTTCCCGCACGCTCCGGCCCGAGCCTACGTCGCCGCGTCGGGGATCGGCCGATCGGCCGGCCCGGCAGCGACGTAGGTCATGCGCCTGCCCACCATTTCTCAGGGTCTCGTAACCTCCCGGAACATCGACATCACGGGTCCCGTGCGGTAAGACCAATGAGGGACAACCAACACCAGGCGGCGCGACTCGGTTCCGGGGCACGGGCATCGGGACAAATGCGGCGGTACGGGGAGCGGACGGGCATGGCACGAGGCAACAGCGGCAAGCCACCACGACGGCACCCGACCCGAGCCAGTGGCGTCCTGCCACCACGGCTGTCCCCCACCCTCTGGGCCGCGCTGCTCGGCGCGGTCACCACGATCGCCCTCGCCAGCCCGGTCTACGCCCAACCGGTCGCCGTACCCGACACCGGCAGCCGACCGGTCCCCGCCGGCGGCCTGCGACTGCCCGGCACCGGGCCGACGGCCGGGCCGAGCACCCCGTCGACCTTCGTCCCGAGCGTCACCGACGGTCCGCTCGTGGCGCAGATCTACACCGGTGAGACCGAGGTGGCGCTACTCGGCGAGCAGCTCCTGGCGCTGCAGGAAGACGAGGCCCTGGCCGCCGCCGAGCTGACCGAGGCCGAACAGGCGCTGCGCGAGGCCCGGACGGCACTGCTCACCGCGCAGCGCGACGCGGAGAGCGCCGCCGCGCTCGCGCTCAAGGACGCCGCCGCCATGCCACCCGGCGAGTACGGCGGCGACCTGCACGGCCTTGGTGCGCTGTCGCGGTTGCAGCGCGGTCTTCAGCCCGAGATCGGTGCCGACGCCGCGAATCGCGACGTCTCGCTCGCCGCCGCCGCCGAGCAGGCCGCCTACCTCGCCTACCAGGAGGCGTTGACGCGGCTCGACTCGCTGCGCACCCAGTTCGGCACCGTCGAAGGCACCTACAAGCAACGCGAAACCGCTCTGCTCGCGCTCAAGGCGCGAAACACCGAGCAGATGGTCACCATCGAACGCCAACGCGAGGCGGTCGAGCAGGAGATCGGCCAGAGCATCGGGTCGGACGGGATCGCCAGCACCACCGCCCACCCCCGCGCCGTCGCCGCCCTGCAGTTCGCGCTCAGGCAACTCGGCAAGCCCTACCTGTGGGGTGCCGAAGGACCGAGCCGGTACGACTGTTCCGGGCTGATGTGGGCGGCCTACCGGTCGCCTGGCGCCGACTACTTCAGTCTGCCCCGGGTAGCCAAAGACCAGTACTACGCCACCCGTGGCAACACCGTCACCCGCTCCGCGCTGCTCCCCGGTGACCTGATCTTCTTCGCCTCCGGTTCCAGTTGGACCAGCATCCACCACGTCGGCATGTACGTCGGCGACGGCAAGATGGTGCACGCGCCCACGACGGGCGACGTGGTCAAGGTTTCGACCGTCTGGTGGTCCCGGTTCTACGCGGCGACCCGGGTCATCCGGGAGGTGCCGGCCCCGACCGTCCCCGGCACCCCGACTCCCACGCCGACCACCCCCGTCCCCACCCCGGTACCCACGACACCGACGCCGGCACCGACCACGCCAGGGCCGAAGCCCACGACTCCGGGGCCGACCCCCACCACGCCAGGACCGACGCCGACCACGCCAGGACCGACCCCCACCACCCCGGGGCCGACGCCGACGACCCCGGCACCGACGACTCCGGCACCGACGACTCCGCCGCCGCCGTCCCCGCTGCCGACGCCCACCGGCCCCGACCCGACGCCGACCACCGGTCCCGGCACGCCGGATCCGGAAGCGACCGGCACCGGGACACCGACCAGCACCCCGAGCGGTACGGCCTCGAACACGGTCGCGGCCACGCCGAACGGATCCGGGTCGGCGACCGGCAGCCCGAGCGCCGGCGCGCTGGAGGATTGAGCGCCGGCGCGCTGGAGGATTGAGCGCCGGCGCGCTGGAGGATTGAGCGACGCCACCGGATGCCCGGCTGTCCGCACGGCCATGATCGGATCGGCCGCCCGGCCGACGTCGTCCGGCCGTGGGGCGCCACCTGTCGGTACGGCGGCACTCCGGCTGTGTACTGCGGCGTCGATATGGCACGGTGAAGCCGGGGACGTTCACCGGCCGGGGCGTCCGGTCAAGGCCGGCACGGGAGGCATGATGCACGAGGATCGCGACCAGTCGCCGGTCGACCAGGTTGACGGCGCACCACCGAGGTCCGTACCGGCCCAATCACGCCGAGCCGAGGCGTCTTCGCCGGACGACGGGCTCCCGCCCGTGTACGAGCTGCCGCCGGCACCGCCGGCCGGGGCGCTGTGGGCGCAGGCGACCAGCACCGATTCGGCCGAGGGCGTGCCGGTCGTACCGGGTCCGGGTACCACCGCCGACGGCACGGGTGACGCGGATTCCGGTCCGGGCACCGGCCTCGGCTCGATCGGCACCGATCCCGACGCTGGTCCCGACGCGCGTTTCGCCGGAGTCGGCTCCGGCACCGCTGGTACGTCGTCGGCACCCGCCTCCGCCTGGTCGAGCTTCGCGTCGGCGTGGCAGCCTTCCGAGCCCGCGCCGACGACCGCCCCGGCCTCGACACCACCAGCGACCCAGCCCGACCCCGCCGACCGGCCCGTCCCGACCTGGACGCCACCGACGGACGTAGCCAAACCGGCGGACCGGCCCGACCTGGTCTGGCGGCCGCCAACCGACCCGTCCGTCCAGTATCTGACGGCCGGCCGGCACCTGGCCGCGGAGCCGGTGTCGCCGGCCGACCACCAGGACCCAGCGTTCGGTGCGCAGAGCGGGGAGAAGTCGGACGGTGCCGGCACGCCGGCCCGCGCCCGAGCGACCGTGGCGGGGGCGCAGCGGGTCTCCTTGGACGAGGTGGGCGCGGTACCCCTGTCGCACGGCAGTGCCCGGATCTACGGCGCGAAGCGCCCGGAGCAGCCCGTGGATGGCGCCGAGCCGCCGTTCCCACCCGATCCGGTGCGGCCGCCGGGCCCGTACGAGCCGCCCCGGCCGGCCACCCCGGACCCGGAGCCGGCACCTGCCCCGGCACCTGCCCCGGCACCTGCCCCGGCACCCGGACCGGAACCCGCGCCACTGGCACCGCCGGTGCCGGCGCCCGGACCGATCGCACCGCCGCCCGCATGGACCTCGGCACCCGCCGACGGGTCCGCAGGTGCCCCGGTCTCGCCGCCGGCATCGTTTTCGCCGGGCGGTTACACACTTCCGCCGGTCGACCCGCCGACCCGCCGGCCCAGCGCGTCGAGCCCGCTCACGTTCGACTCGGGCACCGCCGCCCCGTCGGTCGTCCCCGACCCGGTCGGACCGTCGGTGCCGACCAGTCCGGCACCGGCGAGTCCCCCGTACCAGGCGGCAGCGCCCTACCAGCTGCCCCCGCCGTACCAGGTGCCGCCGGCACCGACGAGCGCACCACCGGCGGCTGCCGCCCCCTCGTCGGCGTACGGCGAGTGGGCCCGGCAGCCCAACGCGACACCAGGTGGCGGTGGGACGGTCTACGGTGCCCGCCGGGACACTCCCCCACCGGGGGCGGACCCGACCATGGGGCTGCCGATGGGCATGCCGTCCGGGATCCCGTTCAATCCGGCGGTGGAGAACTCCGGTTCCCTCACCGGCCACATTCTCGCCCAAGGCTGGGCGGACACGCCGGAACGGGAGAACCGGGGCACCACCCGGGTGGTGCTGACGATGGCGATCGGCCTCGGTGTGGTGGTCGTTGTCGGGATCCTGATCGCCCTGGCCGTCGGCAACGTCTTCAACAGCATCTTCGACGGATTGCTGAGCGGCTGACGGGGTGAGCCCGCCCACGAGGCGGACGGTCAGGTGGCAACAGCGCCGCAAACCCGTACACTTGTCCTCTGATCATCAACCCGGCGCGCGCTCGCGCGTGCTCATGGGCGATCTTGCGGGCGATTCAACGGTGCGCACACCGGAACGGGCCATTCGCGAAGATCCGCCCCGCCCTGAGAGGTTTTCTTGACCACCTTCGCTGATCCCAGCACGTTCCCGTCCGTCCTCGACACCCCGGTTCTCGACACCCCGGTTCTCGACACTGCGGCTCCGGACGCCGCGACCGAGCCGGCGCAGGCTCCCGCCGACCTGGACTTCGCCGCCCTCGGAGTGCCGCGTCCACTGGTCCGGGCACTCGCCCGGGAGGGCATCACCACCCCGTTCGAGATCCAGCGCGCGACCGTACCGGACGCGTTGGCCGGCCGGGACGTGCTCGGCCGGGGCCAGACCGGCTCCGGCAAGACCCTCGCCTTCGGCCTGCCGGTACTCGCTCGGATGGCGGCGGGCGACCGCGCCCGGCCGCTACACCCCCGGGCGCTGATCCTGGTTCCCACCCGCGAGCTCGCCATGCAGGTCAACGACGCGCTGTTCCCGCTCGGACGGGCCGTCGGCGTGTTCATCAAGACAGCGGTCGGCGGGGTGCCCTACGACCGGCAGATCGACTCGTTGCGGCGCGGCGTCGAGATCATCGTGGCGACCCCGGGCCGCCTCGGCGACCTGATCCAACGCGGGGTGTGCAACCTGGACGATGTCGAGGTGACCGTTCTCGACGAGGCGGATCAGATGGCCGACATGGGCTTCCTGCCTGACGTCACCGAACTACTCGACAAGACCCCGGCCGATGCCCAGCGGCTGCTCTTCTCCGCCACGCTGGACAACGACGTCGACGCCCTGGTGCGGCGCTTCATGACCGACCCGGTCACCCATTCCACCGCGCCGCCGACCGCCACGGTCACCACGATGGACCACCACATGCTGCTGATCCCGCCGAACGACAAGTTCGCCGTCGCCGCGTCGATCGCCGCCCGGTCGGGCCGGACCATGATGTTCGCCCGCACCCAGCTGGGTGTGGACCGGCTGGTCGACCAGCTCGCGGCGGTCGGCGTCCGGGCCGGCGCGCTGCACGGCGGCAAGACCCAGCGGGTACGGACCCGGACTCTCGCCGAGTTCAAGGAAGGCCGGACGAACGTGCTGGTGGCCACGGACGTGGCCGCCCGGGGCATCCACGTCGACGGTGTGTCCCTTGTGGTGCACGTCGACCCGCCCAAGGACCCGAAGGACTACCTGCACCGGGCCGGCCGGACCGCCCGTGCCGGCGAGTCCGGTGCGGTGGCCACCCTGGTGTTGCCGAAGCAGCGCCGCAGCACCCTCGCCATGCTGGAGAAGGCCGGCGTGGAGCCGGCGCAGACCCGGGTACGTCGGGGTGACGCGGTGCTGGCCGAACTGACCGGGGCCACCGAGCCCAGTGGCGTGCCGATCGTCGAGGAGCCGGCACCGCAGCGGCAGCCACGCCCACGAGGCGACCGTTTCCGGTCAGAGCGCGCTGACCGTTTCCGGTCAGAGCGTCCGGATCGGTTCCGGGGCGAGTCCGACCGGTACCGTCCGGGGCGGACCGGCGACAGTGCCGCTGGGCCGGCAGCCGGAGCGGACCGCGCCAGCGGGAAGCGCGGCCACGCCGACCGTGGCACCGCTGGCGGCGACCGCAGTGGCGGCGAGCGGCGGGGCGGATTCCGCCACGAGGGAAGCCGTCCACCGCGTGACGACCGGCGTGGCGGAGAGCGGCGTTTCGCCGACCGCCGTCCGAGCCGCAGCTTCTGATCTGATCGGCCGGCCGTACCGGCCCGGGAGTCCCTGGCCGGTACGGTCGAGTCATGCCGACGATGCCGAAGTCCGTCATCTGGGTTCGCACCGACACCGGGGGCGCCGATCACGCTCTGGTCGACGACCGGCGGGGGCTGAACGCGCGAGGGGTGGCCGTGGCGGCGACGCCGCTGCCGTACACCTGCCAGTATGAGCTCACCACGGACGAGGACTGGACGGCCGTCCGGTTGACGGTCACCACCGAGGGCGCCGGCTGGCTGCGGACCGTACGGATGGAACGGGCGTTGGGTCGATGGCGGGTCAGCACCGCCGAGCAGGGTGACCTGGACCGCGCGTTGCGTGCGGTCGGACAGCGTCCGGTCGGGCTACCGGGGACGGAGGAGCCCGGCCGACTCGACGCCGCGCTGGACGTCGACCTCGGCGCGGCCCCGCTGTTCAACACGTTGCCGATCCGCCGGCTCAAGCTGGCCGGTCGCCCGCCCGGCGAGGAGCACCGGATCACGGTGGCGTGGGTCCGGGTGCCCGGCCTGGAGGTGCTCGCGGCGGAGCAGATCTACACCACGGCGGGTCCGGACCGGGTCGGGTACCGCAGCGGCAGCTTCGCCACCGAACTGACCGTGGACCCGGACGGCTACGTCACCCATTATCCCGGGCTCGCCGAACGCGGCTGAGGCAGCTGCCCGGCTTCCGGGACGGGTCGCGACCGCCCCACCCGGAGGACAGGCGTCTGCCGCTACCGAGACTTACCCGGAGCCGGGCCAGTCGCCGGTCTGCAGGAACCGCTCGACGTCCGCCAGGTGCGGGGTCGGGTCGAGGCCGTGCTCGGCCAGCCACCGCGCCGAGTAGTAGCTGTCCACGTACCGTTCGCCGCTGTCGCAGAGCAGGGTCACGACCGAGCCCTGCTCGCCGGCGGAGCGCATCTGCGCGATCAGCCCGAACGCCCCCCACAGGTTGGTGCCGGTCGAGCCGCCGACCCGCCGGCCCAGTACGGCGCTGCCGACCCGCATGGCCGCCAGCGAGGCGGCGTCCGGGACCCGGATCATCCGGTCCACCACGGCCGGCTGGAACGACGCCTCGACCGTGGGACGACCGATTCCCTCGATCATCGAGCCGCTGGCGGTGCTCGTCGACCAGTCGCCGGACCGCCAGGCCGGATAGTAGGCGGAGTTCTCCGGGTCGACGACGCAGAGTTTGGTGCGGTGCCGCTGGAAACGGACGTAACGCCCGATCGTGGCGCTGGTGCCGCCCGTACCGGCTCCGACGACGATCCAACTCGGGATCGGATGCCGCTCCAGGGCGAGCTGAGCGAAGATCGACTCGGCGATGTTGTTGTTGCCCCGCCAGTCGGTCGCCCGTTCGGCGTAGGTGAACTGGTCCATGAAGTGCCCGCCGAGGTCCTCGGCCAGCCAGCGCGCTTCCACGACCACGGCGGCCGGATCCCGTACGAGGTGGGACTTGCCGCCGTGGAACTCGATCTGGGCGATCTTCTCGGCGGACGTGGCGGCCGGCATGACCGCGATGAACGGCAGTCCGAGCATCCGGGCGAAGTACGCCTCGGAGATGGCGGTGGATCCGGACGAGGCCTCCACGATCGTGGTACGGGGTCCGATCCAGCCGTTGCAGAGTCCGTACAGGAACAGCGAGCGGGCCAGCCGGTGCTTGAGCGAGCCGGTGGGATGCACCGACTCGTCCTTCAGATAGAGGTCGATGCCCCAGTCGACCGGCAGCGGGAAGGGCAACAGGTGGGTGTCGGCGGAACGGTTGGCGTCGGCTTCGACCCTGGCGATGGCGTCGGTGACCCAGGCCCGGTCCGCGTCGTCGCACCGGTCCAGTTGTTCCATCCGCCGACGGTAACAGCCGACCGGTCGCCGGCCGACCGGTCGCCGGCCGACCGGGCAGCGGCCGACCGGGCAGCGGTCCGGCGGATCAACTGGTCAGCGGCTGCGGCCGGTTCTCCCATTTGGTGGAGAGGGTGACGCTGGTGCGGGTGTTGGCGATCCCGGGCGTGCGATTGAGCCGGACGATGAGCTGTTCGAGTTCGGCGATGGTGCCGACGCGGGCGAGGCAGAGGAACGATTCGACTCCGGCCATGAAGTAGCAGGACTCGATCTCGGGCATGGCCCGCAGGGCGTCGAGGACCTTGTCGGTCTCCGCGCCGGAGTCCTCGACCAGCCCGATCAGCGCGGTGACTCCGAGACCGACCGCTTCGGGGCGGACGTCGGCCCGATATCCCCGCAGGATCCCGCCGGATTCGAGCTTGCCGATCCGCTCGTGTACGGCGGGCGCGGACAGCCCGACCTGCCGGGCAAGTTCGGCGTAGGAGAGCCGGGCGTTGCCGCGTAACAGGTCGACGAGCCGAAGGTCGATGGCGTCCACGGAATGTAGACCCTAACGGGTCCGGCCAGAAACCCCCGCTTTCCATCTTCGGCTCCCCCGGACAGGTCACCGATCCACCGACTAAAGTCCATATAAGCCGCAAATCCTACCGGCCATTCTCCCACTCAGGTAGCTTTCCTCATTTCCCGGACACGGCGGTCAGCCGGTGCTCTAATGGCCGTACGTCTGGCACGACGGCATCTGGCACACGGTCCATCGGGGGGCTGACTGGCCAGGTCAGAGCCGTCGTGTACGCGAGGAGGGGACCGTGGACACTGGAGATCGTCTGCTGACACCAGGCGAGGTAGCCGCGCTGTTCCGCGTCGACCCGAAGACCGTCACTCGATGGGCAGCGGCCGGCCGGATCGGCAGCATCCGAACTCCCGGGGGCCATCGACGGTTCCGCGAGTCCGAGGTGCGCGCACTACTTGAGGGGGAAGGCGTACTGGAGGAGATGCAGGCCGACGCCGCAGAGCACCGACCCCGGCACACCGAGAACGGTTCGAGCGGGACGAGTTCGTACTGACGCTCGTCCGTGCCGCGCGGCAGGCTGACGCTCGTCCACCCGCGCTGCGGGCTGGTCAGTCGGCCGGGCCCTGGCGGCGAGCGGCGGCGATCTCGCCGGACCATCGACGGAACAGCGTGTGCGGTACGTCGAGCACGTCGAGCACCTTTCCGGCGACGAAATCGACCAGCTGGGCGGCGGACGCAGCCGCGCCGGCACCGTAGAAGCCGGGACTGGCCGGCAGCACCACCACCCCGGCGTCGTGCAGTGTGATCAGGTGCTCCAGATGGCTGCGGGTCACCGGGGTCTCACGTGGGACCAACACCACCGGCCGATGCTCCTTGATGTTGACCTCGGCCGCCCGCTGCAGCAGATCCTTGGACAGCCCGATGGCGATGCCCGCACACGCGGCCGTGCTCGCCGGCACCACCACCATGCCGCGTACCGGATAGGACCCGCTGCTCGGGCCGGCGGCGAGGTCACCGGCGGGCCAGAACCGTACGTCGGCGTCGTCGAGATCGCGCCCGAGCCAACGGGCCAGGTCCTCCCGCCAGTGGCTGTCCCGCAGCGGCGCGCCGGTCTCGTCGAAGATGGTGAGCCGGGCCGCCCGGGAGACGACCAGGTCGACCGGGTGCCCGGCGTCGAACAAGGCGCGCAGCACCGCCGCCGGGTACGGCGTACCCGACGCGCCGGAGATCCCGACCACCCACGGTCGTCTCACCGCTGCCACCTCTACCGGTTTTGCCACATATGCCCCGTAGATCCTGCCGCTCGCATGGGACGGACCATACTCCGTTGGAGGAACATCTCGGGCCTGGACCATCAGCCCCAAGGATCCGGATCACACCAGCAAGATCAGTTGTCGTAGAACCGGGATTCCATCGGCGTGTCGCCGTATTTACATCAACTGATCTTGGTGACGGCTATCTCGGGGTGAGCCGCCGAAGCCCGGCGAGTTGGACGAACACCTCGCGGCTCGCGGCGCTGCACCGCGCCGCACGGAAGCCTTCGACCTGGTCTGCGACCTCAATCCACCCAGAAATTCCTGATCGTCGATCAAGATCAAGCCTGGACCATCACGCCCCAGGATTCGGGTCACCACAACAAGTGCGATGCCGTCTATCAAGCGTGAAACGGCGGTCAGCAATCATCGAGGTGAGGCTGATCCACGTTACAACGGCGTCGTAAGGTGGATAGGCCTCACCTCGGCGCGGACCGTCAGCTGCGGCTGCGCAGGCGGGCCGTGTCGCGCGACCAGGTGCCCGCTTGGTCCCGGTGGCGAGAACGACCCACCGAGGACCCTCGACCTCCTCCAGCACCGACCGTCTCCGCCGGCGTCGGCCGCGCATCCGTACGGCCCGAAGATCATTTGTCGTAGAACCGGGAATCCATCGGCGTGTCGTCCGTAAATACATCAACTGATCTTGGTGACCGCTATCTCGGGGTGAGCCGCCGAAGCCCGGCGAGTTGGACGAACACCTCTCGGCGCTGCACCGCGTCGCCGGCCGCGTCCAACTCGTAACCGTCGAGCCAGCACCACCCGTGGTACGTCTGCCGCTCGTCGCGGCGAATCACCCGGAAACGGATCGGCCGCGCGGCGAACTGGACGCTTGCCGCCCGGCTCAACAGCACCACGTCACCGGCGGCCGGCAGTCGCGGCCGAACGGGCTCACGCACCCTCAGAGCCGGGGTCGGGGTCGACCGGGGGCCGCGCCGGGCAACCTTGTTCGTGACGAGGTTCGTGACGGGTCAGCACACCGGGACGTACGAGCGCATCCTTGTACGGGCGCACCATCACCAACGTGCCGGACCGCTCCGGATCGTCGCTGATCTCCGGTCCCATCACGATGATCCACGACTGCCACGGCACGTCCGGGCCGACCTCGGCCACCGTCAGCCGCACCGGACGCAGCCCGTCCAGGTGGTCCGCCGCCCGGACGTCGACCACGTCGCCGGGGCGCAGCTTCACCGGCTGGTTGCTGGCGACCGGCGGCTCGGACGCCCCGGCCGGCCACAACCCGGCGTACGCCAGAACGGCGCGGACCCGCTTCGCCCGCCCCGGGTCGACCCGCTGCAGTACGGCGAACGCCCGCCGGAACCGTTCACAGAAGGCGGGAGTGCCGCAGCTTCGACACTCCACCGTGGCACGCACCGGCATGTGCTGGTTGACCAGAGCCACCGCCCGGTTCGCCACCAGCGACGCCGGACGCGGCGGCGGCACATTCCGCGCCAGCCGCCACACACCTGCGGTGGTGTCGTAATGACCGGGGTTACGGATCGGAAGCCGTCCCCGCCGAGCCGCCGCGAGGTTACGCACAATGCGCGACCCGTTCGCGTTTCCGATCCCGTCGTCATTCCGCACGCTGTCCCCCTTGGATCCGGTGGAGTGGGGACCCGGCGGATGGTGCCGTGGCGTTCGGGGAGTGTGAACACACCCACCCGCCGGGTCTCTTCCACCCTGGACTGACAGAGGGCCGGGGCGGAAGATACACAGCAAGTAGGTACGGCCCGGTGGTGACGATCATCGACCCGGTGACGCACCTGTGGTGAGTGGTGGTCGCACGGCGAGATTGGGGGACGTGAAGGTATATGAGCGCGAGCGAATATCTGATAGAGGACTTGCGACGGATCCGCGAGTTGCTGGGGCTGACTCAGGAGTCGTGGGGGGAGCGCATCCACTTCTCGGCGTCGCACGTCGGCGCGGTGGAGCGCGGCGAACGCCCGGCGCTCCCGGACTACCTCACGGCGGTGGACCGGCAATACCGGACCGGGTTCATGAAGTTCTATAGAAAGTTCGTGATTGGAGAGTCCGCCCCTGTCTGGTTGCGGCCCTGGCTCGACTACGAGCGTGAAGCGACGATGCTGCGCTACTTCGAGCTAGCCGTCATCTCCGGAGTGCTCCAGACGGAGGCGTACGCACGTGCGGTCATCGGCACCACGCGATCGGGCGTAGCGGCAGACGACGCGGTCGCGGCCCGGCTCGCCCGTTGGGGAGTCGTCACCCGAGAAGCCAACCCGCCCCGGGTCGTCGTCATCTTGGATGACTCCGCACTCCGCAGACCGGTCGGTGGACCTGCGGTGATGCATGAACAGTTGACCGTGCTGGCCGAAGCGATCGAGCGGCCGAACATCAGCGTCTTCATCGTCCCCGCCTACGTCGGGGCGTATGCGGGACTGGACGGACCGGTGGCGCTCGCGACGGCTCACGGGCGAACCGTGGGACTGCGCGACGCGCCCGGCGCTGGCGACGTCGTGGAGGACCCGGCAGCGGTCGACCTGCTGGACCGGCAGTGGGAAGCGATCCGAGAGTATGCTCTCCCACAGGACCAGAGCCTCGACCTGATCATGAAAGCAGTGGATTCATGGACGTAACCACGCCGAGCTGGCGCAAGTCGACCCGCAGCAACGGCGGGAGCAACTGCATCGAGGTGGCGGACAACCTTCTCAGCCGCGTCCTCGTCCGGGACACCAAGGACCGCGACGGCGGCACGCTCGCCTTCAGCCCGGCCGCCTGGTCGGCGTTCGTCACCGACGTGGCAAGGATGCCCTGAGTAGGGCTGCAGGCGGACAACGGAGCCTCGGACGCCCCGCTTCGGACTGGTCCGGGTCCGTGACCTGACGATGAGGGTGGTCGATGAGCATGAACACTGATGTGAACTGGCGCAAGTCGACCCGCAGCAACGGTCACAGCAACTGCGTCGAGGTAGCCGACAACCTACCCGGCCGGGTCTACGTCCGGGACACCAAGGACCGCGACGGCGGTACGTTGGCGTTCGCCCCGTCGTCGTGGTCGAGCTTCGTCGAGATGACCAAGGTACGCGGCTGAGCCTGCATCGGAACCCGCCGAGCGGTTCACGGACGGACCACGGAGCCTCGGACCCCATCTCTGGTTATCGGGTCCGAGGCTCCTCCGTCTGACCCCCTCCGCGAAGGGTCCGTCATGACGCCTCTGAGCGCGGACCCTTCGCGGAGCTGTTTTCCCTGATCAGGACATATTCTATAGTGGATGATGGCCGCTTCAGGCCTCTCGTGAAGCCCTCGTTTGGCGGACCCTTCGCGGCGGACTTGTTCCGCAGCAGGTCAGGAGGGGTAGAATCTGTACCCTGTCGCAGCTCCCTCGGGAGCTGCCCTTCATTGAGGCTCCGAGACCCGGGTCTTGCCGGCGTCAGGGTCGATGTCGCAGCTCCCTCGGGAGCTGCCCTTCATTGAGGCCTGATCGCCGGATTCGTCGCCGTCAAGCTGGCCCAGGTCGCAGCTCCCTCGGGAGCTGCCCTTCATTGAGGCCGGACGTTGCGCGCGGATCCTCAGTTGGCGGCCGGTCGCAGCTCCCTCGGGAGCTGCCCTTCATTGAGGCCAATTCTCGGTGTCCGCGATGGACGGAACCACCATGTCGCAGCTCCCTCGGGAGCTGCCCTTCATTGAGGCTTGGCGCGTGTCTGGTCGCGCCACCCCGGCCGGGACAGTCGCAGCTCCCTCGGGAGCTGCCCTTCATTGAGGCATGCCGTTCCTGGACGCTGGCACCATGGTCGGTCAGAGTCGCAGCTCCCTCGGGAGCTGCCTGAGGTGTACCGGAGCCCTGACCCGCCGTAACGGGAATCGGGGCTCCGAGCCGTTTCGGCGTCACAGCGGACGATGCCGCCTATCCGGCCGGCGGAAAACGTACCGTCGCTGTCGTCAGCCGCGTAGGCCGAGTCGCAGGACCAGGTCAGCGAGGGCGAAGACGAACAGCGCGATGCCGACGAACCCGTTGGCGGTGAAGAACGCCCGGTTCACCTTGGACAGATCGGTCGGGCTCACCACCAGATGCTGGTAGCCGAACGCCAGCGCGGTCAGCGCCAGCCCGATCCACCACGGCCAGCCGAACCCGACCAGCGTCCCGAACCAGACGAACAGCACAAAAGTCACGATATGCACGAGACTGGAGGTGTGCAGGGCGAACGCCCGGCCGTACCGGGCCGGCACGCTCCGTACCCCGATCTCGCGGTCGATTTCGTCGTCCTGACAGGCGTAGATCAGGTCGAAGCCGCCGATCCACAGCCCGACCGCCGCGCCGAGCAGGATCGCCGGCCCGGCACCGTCGAACGTCCCGGTGACCGCCAGCCAGGCACCGACCGGCCCGACCATCTGCGCCACCGCCAGCACGGCGTGCGGCCAGTCGGTGAACCGCTTGGCGTACGGGTAGGCCACCAGCGGGACGACCGCCAGCGGGGCGAGGACCAGGCAGAGCGGGTTGAGCAGCGCCGCCGCGCCGAGGAACACCACGAGCGCGACGCCCGCGCCGGTCCAGGCGGTCCGGACGCTCACCGCCCCGGTGACCAGTTCCCGGCCGGCGGTACGCGGATTGCGCGCGTCGATGTGCCGGTCGATGACCCGGTTCGCGGCCATGGCGAACGTCCGGGCACCCACCATGGCGATCGTGATCAGCAGCAGGTCCAGCCAGCGGATCCCGCCGCCGAGGTCGACCATCGCCGTCAACGCCGACAGGTAGGCGAACGGCAGGGCGAAGACCGAATGCTCGATCGCGACCAGCCGGAGGAAGGCTTTGACCCGGCCGACCGGGGCGGCGGGCGCGCCGGCCGGTCCGGCGGCGGGCTGGGCGGCAGACGCGGCGCTCACGAGATCCCGTACTCCCGCCACCGCTTGTCAACCAAAGACACGATCTCCGGTGACATGGTCATCTCCTCGGGCCAGCCCCGGGTGTAGCCCTCGGTGGGCAGCTTGCGGGTCGCGTCGACGCCGGCCTTGCCGCCCCAGAACTGCTGGTACGAGGAGTGGTCGAGGTGATCCACCGGCCCCTCGGTGAGCAGCAGGTCACGGGCGTAGTCGACGTTGCCGAAGGCGCGGAACGCCACTTCGTGGTAGTCGTGCACGTCGCAGTCGTCGTCGACCACGACGATCAGCTTCGACAACGACAGCAGATGGGCACCCCAGATCGCCGACATGATTTTCTGGGCGTGCTTCGGGTAGCGCTTGCGGATCGACACGATCACGCAGTTGTGGAACACCCCGGCGGCCGGCAGGTCGTAGTCGACGATGTCCGGGATCAGCATCCGCAGCAGCGGCAGGAAGATCCGTTCGGTGGCCTTGCCGAGCCCGTGGTCCTCCTGCGGCGGCTTGGAGGTGATGATCGAGTGGTACAACGGGTTCCGTTGCGTCGTCATGCACTCGATGTGCAGCACCGGGAACGGTTCGACCGGAGTGTAGAAGCCGGTGTGGTCGCCGAACGGGCCTTCGGGCAGTCGTTCGCCCGGCTCCAGGTAGCCCTCCAGGACGACCTGGGCGTGCGCCGGCACCTGCAACGGTACGGTCTTGCAGTCGACCATCTCCACCCGCTGGCCGCGCAGGAACCCGGCGAACAGGTATTCGTCGATGTCGCCGGGCAGCGGTGCCGACGCCGAGTAGCTGACCACCGGGTCGCAGCCGATCGCCACCGCCACCGGCAGGCGTTCCCCGCGCCGCTCGGCGACCGCGTGGTGGGCGGTGGAGTCCTTGTGGATCTGCCAATGCATGCCGAGCGTGTTCCGCGAGTGCTGCTGCAGCCGGTAGAGGCCCAGGTTGCGTTTGCCGGTCTCCGGGTGCTTGGTGTGGGTCAGCCCGTAGTTGTGGAAGATGCCGCCGTCGCCGGGCCACACCTGCAGTCCGGGGAGCCGGTTGAGGTCGACGTCCGCACCGGTGTAGACGACCTCCTGGCAGGGCGCGGTCTTGACCTTGCGCGGCGGCAGCGAGGTGAGCTGCATGACCTTGCCCAGCCCGTCGCGGATGCCGGACCAGCCGACCGGCAGGTCGGGCTTGATCATCGCCCCGATCCGGTCGCCGATCTCGTTCAGCCGGTCGACGCCGAGCGCCATCGCGGTCCGGCGTTCCGTACCGAACAGGTTGATCGCCACCGGCATCTCACCCCGGGTCGGCCGCTCGAACAGCAGCGCCGGGCCACCGGCGCGGACCGTCCGGGTGACCACCTCGCTGATCTCCAGCGTCGGGTCCACCGGTACGCCGACCCGTCGCAGCTCGCCGGCCTGCTCCAGCGCCGCGACAAAGTCTTTCAGATCCTGGTACGGGAATCCTGCAACCGCCATGTCGCCAAGTCTGTCGTACCGGGCCCCGGGTGCCACCACCTGGGGCGGGTGCGCCGGGTCACCGTCGCACCGCGCGGCCGGCGGGTGCTCAGTCCACGTCGGCGTACGAGTGCAGGCTCTCGAAGAAGAAGTTGACCCCGATCAGGTTCATCAGCATGGTGGCGAACCCGAAGATCGCGATCCAGGTGACCGTGGTCCGCCGTACGCTCGGGGTGGCCCGGGCGTGCAGGTATCCGGCGTAGACCACCCAGGAGATGAACGCCCAGGTCTCCTTCGGGTCCCAGGCCCAGGCCCGGCCCCAGGCCGCTTCCGCCCAGATCGCGCCGGCGATCACGGCGAAGGTGAAGACCGGGAAGGCGACCGCGTGCAGGCCGAAGGTGAGCCGCTCCAGCGCCGCCGCCGACGGAACCCGCTTGGCCAGCCCGTACGGGAAGCCCGATCGGCCCTGTTCGTAGCCGGACCGGAGCAGGAACATCACCGCAGGGACGAAGCCGAGCAGCAGTACCCCGGACGAGGCCATGATCGTGCTGACGTGGATGGCGTACCAGGCGGAGCGCAACGCCGGCAGCAGCGGCGTGATCGCGGTGTAGAACACCAGGCCGGCCAGGCCGAGCAGGGCGATCACGACCAGGTTGACGAACAGACCGAGCGTGCGCAGCGTCGGTCGGCGGAAGACCAGCACCAGCCAGGCGGCCACCCCGACGAAGGTGATCGCCAGCACGTACTCGTACATGTTGCCCCAGGGCAACCGTTCGGCGGCGATGCCCCGGGTGACCAGGCAGGCCAGGTGCACCAGCGCGCCGAGCACGGTGGCGCCGATGGCGAACCAGCCGACCAGCGGTACGGCGGACCAGCCGCCGGGCGTGGGCGGGTCCGCTGGCTGGTCCGCTGGCGGCTGGCCGACCGGCCCGGCGGACGCGGGGTCCGCACCGGTTCCGGCACCGGTTCCGGTTCCGGTTCCGGTGGCGACGGTGACTAGTTCGTCAGCGGGTACGGCCGACCGGTCGTCGGCGCGCCGACCGATCCGCTGGTCGACCCGGCGGTCGACAAAGCCGGCTTCGATCGCGTGGCAGATCATCGCGAACAGGTACGCGAAGATCGCCACGACCAGGAGTTGATCCGACAGAGCCGCCATTAGTGCCGTCCTTCCCGCCGTCCGGTGGCGCTTGCGGTGACGTCACCGACCGCCCGGATGAGCTCCCGGAACTCGTCGGCGAACCCGGGATGGTCGGTGCGCGGCAGCCCACCGGCCTCGATCACGCTACTACCGGCCGTCGTGAAGTCGCGGTCGGGGTGTGTCGAGGTGAGCCGGAACCACACCCGGCGCCGCCGGCCGAACAGCGCCGGCATCAATCCGACCAGAAGCAGCGCCGAACTGGCCAGCAGCAGCCAACTGCCCGGGTCGTGGCGCACCGACAGGGTGATGTACTGCGAGATGTCGACGAATTCGATGCTGCTGCCGTCGTCGAGGGTCATCGTCTGGCCGACCCGCAGCAGCTCGGGCTCCCCGACCGGCAGCAGCCGGCCGGCGGTCACCTGCCGCTGATCGATCCGGTAGACCGAACCCGGGATGCCGGCGTCCAGCCCCAGGTTGCCCCGGTAGGCCCAGAGCATCACCGCCGGGTCGCGCAGCTCCGGGTGGGTGGAGCGGACGTACGGTGGCTGCGCCGGGGTGCTGGGCAGGAAGAGTCCTTCGAAGGCGACCTGCAGGTCGGGGTCGCGGACGCCGCTCGCCGGGTCGACGTTGGCGTCCGGGAAGCTGGCGACGCCTTCGCCGGTCAGCATCCCGTCGGTGGCCAGGAACGGCGCGGTGACGGTCTGCCGCTGACCGAACCGGTCGGTGTAGCGCAGCACCGGGGCATAACCGTGGCCGAGCAGGTAGACGTTGGCCCCGTCGAGACGCAGCGGCGAGTTGACCGAGAACGTTTCGGTCCGTGCCGGCCGACCCGGTTCGTCGACGGCGACCTCGGCCCGGTAGCTGGCCGGTTGGCCGTTGTCGAGGAACGTCGCGGTGAAGTCGGTGAGTTCCAGGCAGAACGGCGGCAGGTCGGTGTCGGCGACCCGTGGGCCGAGCCCGTACTCGTCGTACTGCTGGACGGTGTTGCAGAACGGCGCGTCCGGTCCGGCCACCAGCAGTCGGTTGCCGTGCCAGCCGTACCACGACCCGAGGGCGACCCCGACCAGGACGGCGACCAGGGAAAAGTGGAAGACCAGGTTGCCGGTCTCCTTGAGGTGGCCCTTTTCGGCACTGACCGCGCCCGGCGCGACCACGACCCGCCAGCGCCGCTTGCGCAGCAGCGCGGCGATCGCCGCCAGACCGCCGTCGCCCGCCGCCGCCGGGCCGTCGCCGGTCGCCAGCTGGTCCGCCGGCAGTACGGCGTACTGCGGCAACCGGTCCAGCCGGCGCGGCACCGGCGGCGGCGGGGTCCGCAGTGCCCGCAAATGATCGCGCAGTCGCGGCACGATGCAGCCGACCAGCGAAGTGAACAGCAGCAGGTAGATCGCGGAGAACCAGGGCGAGGCGAAGACGTCGAAGGCACCGAGCCGGTCCAGCACCGGGGCCAGCCGGGGATTCTCCTGGAAGTACGTGTTGACGTTTTCGATGTTGACGTCGCGCTGCGGCAGCAGTGAGCCCGGGATGGCCGCGACCGCCAGCAGGAAGAGCAGGATCAGTGCGGTACGCATGCTGGTCAGTTGGCGCCACGAGTTGCGCATCAGGGCGAGCAGCCAACCGGCCGTACCGCCCGGCCGACCCGGTTGCCCAACGGCGGTGGGACCGGCGGGACCAGCTGGACCAGCTGGACCAGCTGGACCAGCGGAACCGGCGGCGGGGGCGGTCGGCGGCGACGGTGCCGGGGTGCGCTCGTCGACGGACGCCATCAGATGCTCACCTCGCCGACGCCGAAGGTGGCCTGGATCCAGATGACGAAGCTGTTCCAGCCACCGGTCATCAGGGCGACTCCGATGCCGATGAGCAGGCCGCCGCCGATCCGGGTGATCCACCGGCTGTTGCGGCGGATCAGGGTGAAGACCCCGAGGAGCCGGCGGAACGCCAAGCCGAAGACCAGGAACGGCAGGCCGAGACCCAGGCAGTACGCCACCGCCAGGGCCGCCGCCCGGTCGGTCTGGCCGCTGACGGTGGCCATCCCGATCACCGCGCCGAGGGTCGGCCCGACGCAGGGCGTCCAGGACAGCGCGAAGACCGCGCCGAACACCGGGGCACCCACCAGGCCGGCCTCGGGAAGCCGCCGTACCCGCAGCTCCCGTTGCATCCCCGGCACCAGGCCGAGGAAGGCCAGGCCGAGCAGTACGATCAGCGCCCCGATCACGATCTCGACGGCACGCTGGTAGGTGAACAGGAACTGGCCGACCCCGGCCACGACGACCGCGGTCAGGGTGAACACGGCGGTGAACCCGGCGATGAACAGCAGCGTCCCGGCCAGCACCCGACCGTACCGGCCGGCCGAGCCGCCGTCGCCGGCGTCCAGGTCGGAGCCGGCCAGGCCGGTCACGTACGACAGGTAGCCGGGTGCCAGCGGCAACACGCACGGGGACAGGAAGCTGACCAGCCCGGCCAACGCGGCCAGGCCGAGCGCCAGCAGCACCGGACCACTACGGGCGATCTCGGCGTACGTCTCACCCATCGGCCGAGTCCGCCGGCGGTGCCGGCGCCTCCGTGGCCACCCGTTCGACCAGCGGCTGCAGCCCTTCCTGGCGGACGGCCTGCCGGATCACCACGGCGATCCGGCCGTCCCGGTCGACGATGATCGTGGCCGGGATGCTGTTCGGCGGGATGTCGAAGTCCAGGGCGAGCCGACTGCCCGGGTCGAACAGGCTCGGGTACGTCACCCGGCCCTGTTCGAAGGCGCGCGCCTTGTCCCGTTCGTCCTTGATGTTGATCCCGAGGAACGCCACGCCCTGGTCGCGGGTCGCCTGGTAGGTGGCTTCGAGATCGGCCGCTTCGGCCCGGCAGGGTGGGCACCACGATCCCCAGAAGTTGACCACGACGACCTGACCCCGGTGGCCGGCCGGGTCGAACCGGGTCCCGTCGAGCAGTTCGGCGTCCAGGTCAGGGCTGGGCGGCCGATGTTCCACCGGGCACTCGATGACGCCCTGGGCGGTGGTCTCGCAGTCGGCTTCCCAGTTGGTGCTGGTGCAGCCAGCGAGGGCGGCCGCCGCGCCGAGCAGACCGGCCAGGCCAGCCGCGAGCAGACCGGCCCGATGCGGTCCGGGTCGCGCGGTCCATCGCCCACGGGGTCGCACGGGTCAGGCCCCCTTGGCCGTCCGGGCCGACGGTGACATGGCGATCAGGTGCGCCGCCGGCTCGGTGTAGCCGATGCCGACCACCTTGGTGTCCTCGAAGTGGATCGAGGTCAGGCTGGCCAGGGCACACTGGCGGCGGCGCGGATCGTGCCAGAGCCGTTTGCGTTCGAGGTAGCGCCGCAGGGTCCAGATGGGCAGTTGGTGCGAGACGCAGACGGCTTCGTGGCCTTCGGCCGCGACTCGGGCGGCGTGCACGGCCGCGAACATCCGGGCGGCGATCGCGGTGTACGCCTCGCCCCACGACGGGGTCACCGGGTCGCGCAGCACCCACCAGTTGCGCGGGTCACGGAAGCCGCCGTCGCCGGGTGACACCCGCCGGCCCTCGAACCAGTTGGCCGATTCGATCAGCCGCTCGTCGACCGAGACCGGCAGGCGGAACTGCGCGGCGATCGGTTCGGCGGTCTCCTGGGCGCGTTCGAGCGGACTGGCCACGACGTGCACGACGTCCCGGTCGGCGAGGGACTGGGTGGCTGCCTTGGCCATCTGGACACCGAGTTCCGACAGGCGGAAGCCGGGCAGCCGGCCGTACAGGATCTTGGTCGGGTTGTGCACCTCGCCGTGCCGCAGCACGTGTACGACGGTCTGCTTCATCCGTTGTCTCCCACCCTCTCCACCCGCGCCCCGGAGTCCGTCGCGGAGTCCGTCGCGGCCGCCGCCGCGCGGGCGGCGATCGGCAGTGCGGTCGCGAGCTGTTCCAGGGCGGCGTCGTCGATCGCCGCCGAGACGAACCATGCTTCGAACGCGCTGGGGGGCAGGTAGACGCCGTGCGCGAGCATCGCGTGGAAGAAGGCCCGGTAGGCGCCCACGTCCTGGGTCCGGGCGCTCGCGTAGTCGGTGACCTCGGCGTCGGTGAAGAAGACGGAGAACATGGTGCCGGCGGTGGAGAGGCGATGCGGTACGCCGGCGGCGTGCAGCGCCTCGGTGGCCATGGTGGCGACCCGGGTCGCGGTGTCGGCCAGTCGCCGGTAGAGCTGGTCGTCGGCGAGCCGCAGGGTGGCCAGGCCGGCGGCGCAGGCCAGCGGATTTCCCGACAGGGTGCCGGCCTGGTAGACCGGACCGGCCGGGGCGAGCTGCCGCATGATCTGAGCCCGGCCGCCGAAGGCGGCGGCGGGCAGCCCACCCCCCATGACCTTGCCGTACGTGTAGAGGTCGGCGTCGGCCGGATCGAGCTCGGCCCAGCCGCCCCGGGCGACCCGGAAGCCGGTCATCACCTCGTCGACGATCAGCAGCGCGCCGTGGGCGTGGGCGATCCGGGCCAGCGCGGTGTTGAAGCCGGGGACGGGGGCGACCACCCCCATGTTGCCGGCCGCCGCCTCGGTGATGATCGCCGCGATCTGGTCGCCGTACTCGGCGAAGGTGCGCTCGACGGCGGCCACGTCGTTGTACGGCAGCACGATGGTGTCGCTGGCGGCCGCTCCGGTGACCCCGGGCGAGTCGGGCAGCCCGAGGGTCGCCACGCCGCTACCGGCGGCGGCCAGCAAGGCGTCCACGTGTCCGTGGTAGCAGCCGGCGAACTTGACGATCCGGGACCGCCCGGTGTGGCCCCGGGCCAGCCGGATCGCCGACATCGTCGCCTCGGTGCCGGAGTTGACCAGCCGGACCTGCTCGACCGGGGTGCGGTCGACGATCTCGGCGGCCAACTCCACCTCGCCGGGGGTGGGCGTGCCGAAGCTGGTGCCCAGCGTGGCGGCCTCCCGTACGGCGGCGACGACCTGCGGGTGGGCGTGGCCGAGGATCAGCGGCCCCCACGAGCAGACCAGGTCGACGTAGCGGCGGTCGTCGGCGTCGAACAGCCACGGCCCGGTGCCCCGGACCATGAAGCGTGGCGTACCGCCGACGGCCCGGAAGGCGCGCACGGGCGAATTGACCCCGCCCGGGATGATCGTGTTGGCGTGGTCGAACAGGGCCTGGGAAGCGGGCGCGGCGGCCGGGTACGGGCTAGCGCCAGCGGAATCTATGGCAGTCACGGCACTGCCATTGTGTCAGCGGGTTCGGTGCCCCGCACAGCCGCCCCTTACCCAGCTCGCGCCCAGCTCGCGGACGTCCGGGACGGGCGTCCCCGGGCCGACCTGGTGAGATCGCGATAGGCTGGCCCGGTGGAGCGGGCGGAGCTGTCCATCGCGCTGCAGCGCACATCCGACGAGGCGGTACTCCGCCTCGCCGGCGAGATCGACATGCTCACGGCGGCTCAGCTCTCCAACGCGGTCAACGAGGTGCTGACCGACGCGCCGGCCCGGATCGTGCTTGACATGGGCGGTGTCACCTTCTGCGACTCGCAGGGTCTGGGCACACTCGTGGTGCTGACCCGCAAGGCGAGCCACGCGCAGAGCCTGCTGCTGCTGACCAACGTCGGAGAGTTCCTGCTCCGAGTGTTGAACATCACCGGAATCCGCTCCGCGCTGACGATCCGCAACGGCCACCCGTAGCGGTCGGTCCCGCCCGTGCGGCGGGCCGCCCCGCCGCACCTCTCACATGGCGGTGGGCCCCCAGCGGGCGGCTTCCAGCTGGCTGGCCACCTGGTCCAGGTCGGGCTGGTCGCCCGACCTCAGCCGTTCGATGGCCTGGTCGACCGCGGCGCAGAGCGCCCGCCACTGTTCGTCCCGCTGGCGGACCACTTCGGCCTGGGTGGCCAGCTGCCGGTTCTTGACCCACAGGTCGACGAAGACGCTGACCTTGGCCCGCAGCACCCACGGGTCGAACGGTTTGATCAGGTAATCGACCGCCCCGACCGCGTAGCCCCGGAGGGCGAGCTGCGCGTCACGGTCCGCCGCCGTCAGGAAGAGGATCGGTACGTGCCGGGTGCGTTCCCGCCGTTTGATGTGGTTGGCGGTCTCGAAACCGTCCATCTCCGGCATCTGGGCGTCGAGCAGGATCACCGCGAAGTCGTCGACCAGCAGTTGCTTCAGCGCGGCCTCGCCGCTCTCCACCGCGACGGTCTGCACCGGCAGCCCCTGGAAGATCGCTTCCAGGGCGAGCAGGTTCTCCCGCCGGTCGTCGACCAGAAGCGCCTTGGCCTGTCCACCGGTCACGATGTCGACTCCTCACGTACGCCGTTGCGTGCGCCGCCGGCCATGGTCACCGGGCCGGTCCCGAGCCGGACACCTGGTCGGCGGCGTTGATCCAGGTCACCATCAGGGTGATCAGTTCGTCGAGGTCCACCGGCTTGGTGATGTAGTCGGTGGCACCGGCCTGCAGCGCCGATTCCCGGTCGCCGGGCATCGCCTTGGCGGTCAGGAAGACCACCGGCAGATCGGCGAAGCGGTCGTTGCGGCGGATCACCCGGGTGGTTTCGTAGCCGTCCTGATCCGGCATCATCGCATCCATCAGGACGATGTTCACCTCGGGCCGTTCGGCGAGCTTACGCACCCCGTCGACGCCGTTGTCGGCGTAGATGACCGTCATCCCGTGCAGCTCGAGCGCGCTGGTCAAGGCGAAGACGTTGCGGACGTCGTCGTCGATGATCAGCACCGTGGCGCCGTCCAGCCGGCGGGTCGCCGGCGGTTCGGGCCGGTCGACCTCGATCGGCCTGGTCAACGGCGGCAACGCGGTACGGATCGGAGCGGCGGGCGGCAACGGCGCCGGCGGCAGCACCGCGTCGGTGTTGAGCACGTCCGGTACGTACAGCGTGAAGGTGGAACCCTGCCCCGGTACGGACGTCACGGTGATCACGCCACCGATCAGTCGGGCCAGGTCACGGCTGATCGACAGGCCCAGCCCGGTGCCACCGTACCGCCGGCTGGTCGTCCCGTCCGCCTGCTGGAACGCCTCGAAGATGAGCGACAGCTTGTCGTCGGAGACCCCGATCCCGGTGTCGACGACGGTGAAGGCGACCACCTGACCGGCGGTGGCCAACGCGGGCTGTTTGAACGTGACGTCGGCGGGGGCCGGTCCGATCCGGAGCGCCACCGACCCGTTGTCGGTGAACTTGACCGCGTTGGAGAGCAGGTTCCGCAGGATCTGCTGGAGTCGTTGCGCGTCGGTGACGATCTGGTCGGGCAGGTCGTCGGCGATCTCGACCGCGAAGGTCAGGCCCTTCTCCTCGGCCTGCGGTGCGAAGGCCTGCTCGACGTAGGCCCGGATCTCGTCGAACGGCACCTCGGCCGGTTGCACGTCCATCCGGCCGGCTTCGATCTTCGACAGGTCCAGGATGTCGTCGATCAGCGACAGCAGATCGGATCCGGCGCTGTGGATCGTCTTCGCGAACTCGATCTGCTTCTCGGTCAGGTTGTCGTCCGGGTTGTCGGCCAGCAGCCGGGCCAGCAGGAGCAGCGAGTTCAGCGGGGTCCGCAGCTCGTGGCTCATGTTGGCCAGGAACTCCGACTTGTACGCCGACGCGCGCGACAGCTGCTGGGCCTTCTCCTCCAGGCCGAGGCGGGCCAGCTCGATCTCCCGGTTCTTGGTCTCGATGTTGCCCTTCTGCTCGGACAGCAGCCGGGCCTTGTCCTCCAGTTCGGCGTTGGTCCGCTGCAGCTCGGCCGACTGGGCCTGCATCTCGTTGGCCAGCCGCTGGGACTGGGCCAGCAGTTCCTCGGTACGCCGGTTGGCCTGGATGGTGTTGACCGCGACGCCGATGTTGGCCACCAGCCGTTCCAGGAAGGCCAGGTGCAGCTCGGAGAAGGCGTCGACGGAGGCGAACTCGATCACGCCGAGCATCTCGCCTTCGAACAGCACCGGAAGCACCACGTGATCGCGGGGTGCGCTGCCGACCAGCCCGGAACGCAGGGTGAGCACCCCGGTCGAGCCGTTGCCGACCCGGATGGTGCGCCGGGACACCGCCGCCTGTCCGACCAGCCCTTCGCCGGGGCCGAAGGTGACGATGTGGTCCCGCGCCACGTACCCGTACGCGGCGGTGAGCTGCAGCCGCATCAACGCCTCCTCGACCTCGGCGAGGAAGAACGCGCCGAGTTGGGCGTCGACCAGCGGCGTCACCTCGTTCATGATCATCCGGCAGACTTCACCGAGGTCCCGCTGCCCCTGCAGCAGGCCGCCGATCCGGGCCAGGTTGGAGTCCAACCAGCCCTGCTCGGCGTTCTTCATGGTGGTGTCCCGCAGGGTGACGATCATCTGGTTGATGTTGTCCTTGAGCTCGGCGACCTCACCCTGGGCCTGCACGGTGATGTGCTGGGTCATGTCGCCCCGGGTCACCGAGGTCGACACCTGGGCGATCGCCCGCAGCTGGGTGGTGAGGGTCGAGGCGAGCTGGTTGACGTTCTCGGTGAGGTCGCGCCACGTACCGGAGACGCCCTTGACCTGAGCCTGACCACCCAACTTGCCCTCGGTACCCACCTCGCGGGCCACCCGGGTCACCTCGTCGGCGAACGACGACAACTGGTCCACCATCGTGTTCACCGTCGACTTCAACTCCAGGATTTCGCCCTGCGCGTCGACGGTGATCTTCTGCGACAGGTCACCCTTGGCGACGGCGGTGGTGACCGAGGCGATGTTCCGCACCTGGCTGGTCAGGTTCGACGCCATCGAGTTCACGTTGTCGGTCAAGTCCCGCCACGTACCCGAGACGCCCTTGACCTGGGCCTGACCACCGAGTTTGCCCTCGGTGCCCACCTCGCGGGCCACTCGCGTCACCTCGTCGGCGAACGACGACAACTGGTCCACCATCGTGTTGACGGTGTCCTTCAGCTCCAGGATCTCGCCCTGCGCGTCGACCGTGATCTTCTGCGACAGATCACCCTTTGCCACCGCCGTGGAGACCTGGGCGATGTTCCGCACCTGGGCGGTCAGGTTCGACGCCATCGAGTTCACGTTGTCGGTCAAGTCCCGCCAGGTGCCGGCCACCCCACGGACCTGGGCCTGACCACCGAGTTTGCCCTCGGTGCCCACCTCGCGGGCCACCCGCGTCACCTCGTCGGCGAACGACGACAACTGGTCCACCATCGTGTTCACCGTCGACTTCAACTCCAGGATCTCGCCCCGCGCGTCGACCGTGATCTTCTGCGACAGATCACCCTTCGCCACCGCCGTGGTCACCGAGGCGATGTTCCGCACCTGGCTGGTCAGGTTCGACGCCATCGAGTTCACGTTGTCGGTCAAGTCCCGCCACGTACCCGAGACGCCCTTGACCTGAGCCTGACCACCCAACTTGCCCTCGGTACCGACCTCGCGGGCCACCCGCGTCACCTCGTCGGCGAACAGCGACAGCTGATCCACCATCGTGTTCACCGTCGACTTCAACTCCAGGATCTCGCCCCGCGCGTCGACCGTGATCTTCTGCGAGAGATCACCCTTGGCCACCGCGGTGGAGACCTGGGAGATGTTGCGGACCTGGCTGGTCAGGTTGCCGGCGAGCTGGTTGACGTTCTCGGTGAGGTCCCGCCAGGTGCCGGAGAGCCCCCGCACCTGGGCCTGACCACCCAGTTTGCCCTCGATGCCCACCTCGCGGGCCACCCGCGTCACCTCGTCGGCGAACCACGACAACTGGTCCACCATCGTGTTCACCGTCGACTTCAACTCCAGGATCTCGCCCTGGGCGGCCACCGTGATCTTCTGCGACAGATCACCCTTGGCCACGGCGGTCGACACCGAGGCGATGTTGCGCACCTGGGCCGTCAGGTTCGACGCCATCGAGTTGACGCTGTCGGTGAGGTCCTTCCACGTACCGGCGACGTTGGGCACCTCGGCCTGACCGCCCAACTTGCCCTCGGTGCCCACCTCCCGGGCCACCCGCGTCACCTGCTCGGCGAACAGCCGCAACGTGTCGGTGAGCATGTTGATGGTGTCCGCTAACTCGGCGACCTCGCCCTTGGCCGACACGGTGATCTTCTGCGACAGGTCGCCCCGGGACATCGCCGTCGCCACCTGCGAGATCGAGCGCACCTGGTGAGTCAGGTTCGACGCCATCGTGTTCACCGAATCGGTGAGGTCCTTCCACGTACCGGCGACGCCCCGCACATCGGCCTGGCCACCCAGCTCCCCCTCGGTGCCCACCTCCCGCGCCACCCGGGTCACCTCGTCGGCGAACGACGACAGCTGATCCACCATCGTGTTGACCGTGCGGCCGATCCGCAGGAACTCGCCGCGCAACGGCTGACCGTCGATCTCCAGCTCCATGTGCTGCGACAGATCGCCCTCGGCGACCGCCCGGATGACCCGGGCGATCTCGGTGGTCGGCCGGCCCAGGTCGTCGATCAGCGCGTTGATCGCCCGATGGTTGTCCGCCCACGCCCCGCCGAAGCCTTCCTCGTCGAGGCGTTCGGTGAGCCGGCCGTCGCGTCCCACGATCCGGCTGATCCGGCGCAGATCCAGGTGCTGCCGTTCCTGCAGCGAAACGACCTCGTTGAAGGCGTCCGCCACCTCACCGGCGACACCGATCCGCCGAGGCAGCCGTACCTTCAGATCCCCTTGCCCGACCCGGCGCAACGCCTCGGCCAACTCGGCCAGCAGTGCCGTCTCGGTAGGGTTCGGACGCTGGTCGGTGGGCAGCTGTTGTGCGCTGGTCATGGCTCCTCGCTCAGCTCAGGGAGTGGGCTGACCTCATCATTGCTCGACTACGGTGGCAGATGCGAGGTGCACGCCCGCATTTACGGGCCAGGCGATCGGAGGAACTGGCAGGTGTCAGCGAGGGCCGAGCGTTCCATCACCGAGACCGAGGGTGAACATGTCCGGCGGGTACGCCTGCCGGCCGACCGCCGAACGCCGGCCACCGCACGGGCCGTCGTCCGGTCCGTGCTCGCCGAAGCAGCCCTCGACGAACTCGTCAACGAGGCACTGCTGCTCACCACCGAACTCTCCACCAACGCCGTGGTCCACGCCGGTACGGAACTCATCATCGAGGTGGTCGCCGACCCGGACGGCCTGACCGTCACCGTCACCGACTTCGCCGCCGGACCGATCGAACAGGTCGCCGCGCTGCCCCGCAACGACCGGCAGGACATCACCGAGGTCTCCGAACGCGGCCGAGGGCTGCTGCTGGTCGACCACTTCGCCAGCCGGTGGGGAACCACCCACCTGCGGACCGGCAAAGGCGTCTGGTTCCGGCTCGACCGCGACGGCGGTACGGCCACGCCCGAGTGGGCGCCGCCCTGGCCCGGAGCGCCGGATCAGGCCGGACCGGTGGACACCGTACGGCAGCCGGCCGCGCCGAGCGCCGCGATGCTGGCCACGCTGCTGCAGACCGGTCCCGATCCGTACGCCGACGATCCCCTCACCGACCTGGCCGGCAACCTGCTCGGCCGGGTCGCCGACCTGGTCGGTGCCGCCGGTGCGACCATCCGCCTCGACCGGGGCGACGGACGCGGCGTCCAGATCCTGGCCCGGTACGGACGCCAGCCCCGACCCGGCGAGCCGCTGCTGCGGGTCCCGCTCACCGTGCACCGCCCCTACTCCGGCGAGCTCGAACTGGACGCCGCGCCGTCGGACTACGCCCGGCCGCTGGCCACCCTGGTCGCCGAACGCATCTCGCTGCACCTGGAGAACGACCGGCTGCGCCGAGCCGACCTGCGCCGGCAGACCTGGCTGACGTTTCTCGCCGAAGCCAGCGAACTCCTCGCCCAGTCGCTGGACGTCGACCTGACCATGGCGCTGATCCCGCAGCTGGTGGTGCCCCGGCTCGGCCAGTGGTGCGCCGTACACACCGCGGACGAATGGGGTCAGTTGCAGCTGGCCGCCGCCAGCCACGCCGACGAGACCGTACTGCCGCAGTTGCACGCGACGTTGCGCGAGACCGGGCCGGATTCGGTGCCGACCCGGCTGCGGGAGGCCTCGCGGATCGGATCACAGGTGCCGATCGGCGCCCCCCTGGAGGGCTTCGCCCTGCCCCTGGTGGCTCGTGGTCAGCGGCTCGGCACGCTCGCCGTCGGTCGGCACGAACGGCACCGCCACGATCCCGACGAGGTGGCCGTCCTGGAGGACGTCGCCCGCCGCGCCGCGTTGGCCATCGACAACGCCCGCATCCACCAGGAACGGCGGCGGGTCGCGCACACCCTGCAGCAGTCGCTGCTGCCGCCGGTGCTGCCGGCCGTCGAGGGCATCGGTCTGGCCGCCGAGTACGTGCCCAGCGGCGACGCGGTCGAGGTCGGCGGCGACTTCTACGACGTGGTGCCGCTGCCGGAACGCCGCTGGCTGGTGGTGGTGGGTGACGTCTCCGGCAAAGGGGTGCAGGCCGCTACCGTGACCGGCCTGGTCCGCGACGTCATCCGGGTGCTGGTCCGCGACGGCAAGACGCTGCCGGAGGTGCTGGCCAGGCTCAACGACACGCTCGTCGAACGGGGTGGCGGCCGCTACTGCACACTGGCGATGGCCGCGGTCGGGGTCACCGCCGACCAGCATCTCGACGTACGTCTGCACCTCGCGGGGCACGATCGTCCGGTCCTGGTCGGTAGCGACGGCCGGTCCCGGTTCGTCGGGGCCGGCGGCACCGCGCTGGGACTGTTGGACGAGATCACCGCGCCGTCGGTGGAGTTGAGTCTGGGTCCGGGTGACGCGCTGGTCTTCTACACCGACGGGGTCACCGAACGGCGCAACGAGCGGGAGCTGTTCGGCACCGAACGGCTGCGCCGGGCGGCGGCTCCGCTCGCCGGATTCTCCGCCGACGTGGTGGCCGCCCGGCTGCGGACCGCGACACTCGACTTCTCGACCGAGCCGCCGCGCGACGACATCGCGATCCTGGTGGTCCGCAACGAGTCGCGCTGACCGCTGCCGAAGGCGCGCTGCTAGAGGCCGCCGGTGAAGGCGCGCTGCTAGAGGCCGCCGGTGAAGGCGCGCTGCTAGAGGCCGCCGGTGAATCGGCCCGGGGCCAGCCGGTGATGCGGATCGAACCGCTGCTTGAGCTCCCGAAGCCGGGGCAGACCGGGCACGTCGCCCCAGATGTCGATGACCCGGCGGACCGCGGCCGGGGCGGAGAGCACCCGGCAGCTGCCGCCACGGGCGAGCAGCACGGTCCGGACCCCGACGAGGATCTCCTCGACCCGGTGCGGCGGGGTCGAACCGGGCAGGACGGCGTGCACCAGGCCGGTGGCCACCGCCCCGCGCACCGGGATCGGCGCTCTCGCCGCGTCCACCAAGGCGTAGATGGCCGCGTGCAGGTGGGCGACCGGCACCTCCAGACGGATCGCGATGTCCCCGGCGGCGAACGGGTAGCGCTGCCACCAGGTGGGCGGCTGGTCGGTCACGCTGGCGTCCGCGCCGAGCAGGTCCGCCGCCCGCTGCGCACGGCGGCGGGTCTGGGTCGCGTCGCCCTCGAACAGCATGGCCAGCAGGCCGGGCCGCAGCGGACCGCGCCGGGGCGGCGGCTCGGCACCGGGCAGATCCAGCTCGATCGCCGCCGCCCGCAGTCCGGCGACCGTCGACTCCGCGACCAGGTCGTGCACCTCCAGCGGCGTACGCACCGAGCGGCGTACCCACAGCCGGTCGGCGGGTTCGGGTTGGAGCCGGACCGTGGCCGACACCAGCACCGCCAGCGCTCCCTGAGATCCGCACAACAGCCGGGACACCTCCCTGCCGTCGCTGGTGTCCGGGGTGGTCCGGACCAGGGTGCCGCTGGCGTCAACGTAGTTGACGCCGATCAGGTGCCGACACGGCGAGCCGTGCCCGTAACTCATCGGACCGGCTTCGTCGGCGGCGACCACACCACCGACGGTCGCCCCGGCCGACGGTGGATCGAACGGCAGCCGCCAGCCCTTGCGGCCGACCGCCGCTTGTGCCTTGCGCAGCGGCGTACCAGCCCCGACCTGCGCGGTCGCCGCGTCCGGCGGGTGGTGCCAGACCCCGGCCAACCGGGCCGTGTCCAGCACGATGTCGACGTGCGACGGCGTCGCGCCCCAGTGCATCTTGCTGCCGCTTCCACGGGGCACCAGCGCCAGATCGTGCTCCGCGGACAGCCGGAGCACTTCGGCGACCGCCGCCACGGTGGGCGGGGCGGCCACCCAGCGGGGCATGGCGGTGGCGACGTCGTCGGCCGGTCCCGCCGCCCGGGCGTACCCGGGTCCGCAGATGTCGGTCAGTCGCCGCGCCACGTCGCTGTTCGCCGCCACCTTGCTGCCCCGGCGCGGGTCGGAGACAGCCTTGTTCCCCCCGGCTTCGTTTGCCACGGCCCTCTTCTCTCCGGCCCGGGTTCGGCCAATCGCCCAGCAGTTCGCCATGCCCCGCGCGCATCGTACACCTGTACTAATCGATACCGAGCGACGACCCCCGAGCGCGTCACGGGAGCCGACCCGACCCCACCGGGCGGTACCGTGACCGGGTGACGATCCAGACACCCGCCCCGCCTGCCGCCAAACGCGTCCCGACCGAACGCACCCACCACAGCGAGACCGTCATCGACGAGTACGCCTGGCTCGCGGTCAAGGACGATCCGGACACGATCGCGTACCTGCAAGCGGAAAACAGCTACACCGAGAGTGCCACGACTCACCTCGCCGCGCTGCGCGAGACGTTGTTCACCGAGACGAAAAGGCGTACTCAAGAGACCGATCTGTCAGTGCCCGCCCGCAAGGGCGACCACTGGTACTACACCCGAACGGTCGAGGGCCAGCAGTACGGCATCCAGTGCCGCCGCCCGGTCCGTCCCGACGAGACCGCCCCGCCGACCACAGCGGACGGTACGCCGCCGGCCGGCGAGGAGATCCTGCTCGACGGCAACGCCCTCGCCGACGGGCACGACTTCTTCGCCCTGGGCACCTTCGACGTGAGCCCGGACGGCCGATGGCTGGCGTACTCCACGGATTTCACCGGCGACGAACGGTTCACCCTGCGGATCAAGGATCTGCGGACCGGCGAGTCGTTGCCCGACGAGATCCCGGACACGTTCTACGGATCGGCCTGGTCCGCCGACGGCAGCGCCCTGTTCTACCTGACCGTGGACGACGCCTGGCGGCCCAACCGGGTCTGGCGACACCAGATCGGCTCCGCCGCCGACACCGACGTCGTCGTCTACCAGGAAGACGACGAACGCTTCTGGGTCGGTGTCGAACTGACCCGCTCCGAGCGGTACATCCTGATCGACGCGCACAGCAAGACCACCAGCGAGGTACGGGCGCTGCCGGCCGGCGACCCGACCGCGCAGCCGGTGGTCGTCGCCCCGCGCCGGCAGGGCGTGGACTACTCGGTCGAGCATCACGGACACCGGTTCCTGATCCTGCACAACGACGGCGCGGAGGACTTCGCGCTCGCGTACACCTCGGCGGACGCCCCCGGCGACTGGGTGCCGCTGATCGAGCACTCCCCGGGCACCCGGCTCGAATCGGTCGACGCCTTCGCCAACCACCTGGTCGTGTCGCTGCGCACCGACGGGCTCACCGGGCTGCGGGTGCTGCCCACCGGCAGCACCGAGACGTTCGACATCGAGTTCCCGGAGCCGATCTACAGCGTCGGCCTGGATTCCAACCCGGAATACTCCACCACCACCATCCGGCTGCGCTACACCTCGCTGGTCACCCCGGACTCGGTGTATGACTACGACCTGGTGACCCGGGAGATGGCGCTGCGCAAGCGCAAGCCGGTGCTCGGCGGCTACGAGCCGACCGACTACGAACAGCACCGGGAATGGGCGCTCGCCGACGACGGCACCCGGGTGCCGATCTCCCTGGTGTGCCGGGCCGGCACCCCGCGCGACGGCTCGGCCCCGTGCGTCATCTACGGGTACGGATCGTACGAGATCAGCATGGACCCGTGGTTCTCCATCCCCCGACTGTCCCTGTTGGACCGGGGAGTGGTCTTCGCGGTGGCGCACGTACGGGGTGGCGGTGAACTGGGGCGCCACTGGTACGACAACGGCAAGATGCTGGCCAAGAAGAACTCGTTCACCGACTTCGTGGCGTGCGCCCGCCACCTGGTCAAGTCGGAATGGACCACCTCGGACCGGCTGGTCGCCCGGGGCGGCTCCGCCGGTGGCCTGCTGATGGGCGCGGTGGTCAACCTCGCGCCGGACGCGTTCGGTGGGATCGTCGCCCAGGTGCCGTTCGTGGACGCGTTGAACACGATCCTCGACCCGTCGCTGCCGCTGACCGTCACCGAGTGGGAGGAGTGGGGCAACCCGCTGGAGGATCCCGAGGTGTACGCGTACATGCGCACCTACACGCCGTACGAGAACGTGGTGTCGACGAGCTATCCGCCGATCCTCGCGGTGACCAGCCTGAACGACACCCGGGTGCTGTACCACGAGCCGGCGAAGTGGATCGCGAAGCTGCGGGCGGTCGCCCCGAACGGGATCTACCTGCTGAAGACGGAGATGGGGGCCGGGCACGGCGGCCCGAGCGGCCGGTACGACGCCTGGCAGGAGGAGGCGTTCGTCACCGCCTGGATCCTCGACCGGATCGGTCACGCCGACGCGGGCAGCTAGCCACCGGCCCAGGTGCACGCGTCCGCGCAAGCCCGGATGCGTGCACCTGGCACCTGGCACCTGGGTCGTGGGTCGTGGGTCGTGGGAAAGGTGCCTGGTGACGCGACTGGCCGTCTGGGCACCGATTATGGTGGCATCGACAACGAACTCCCGGTCCTGCACGGACGACAGCAAGTGGAGTACCGTTCGAGCGAATGGCTGGAGGTCGCGAATGTCCTTGACGGTGCAGACAGAGCAGCGCGGTGACGTCGTCGTCGTGTCGGTCGGTGGTGAGCTGGACATGGCCACCGCACCACAGCTCCAGGATCAGATAACGGATCTACTGGACAAAGGTCGCAGCCAGCTGGTCTTCGACCTAGCGGACGTCTCGTTCTGCGACTCTACCGGTTTGTCGGTCTTCGTCCGGGCCAAGAACGGCTGCGACGAAGCCGGCGGCATCGTCCGGCTGGCCGCACCACAACGCGGCGTGCTGCGGATCCTGGAGGTCAGCGGACTGGTCGAGGTGCTGCAGACCTTTCCGACCGTCGACGAGGCCGTCTCCGCACCGCTACCCGCGCCCACCGACTGAGCCGGCTCAGTCGGCTCAGTCGGCTCAGCCGGCTGAGGCCGCCTCCGGCCGATCGGCCGGCCCGCGCAGCTCGTCCTCGATCCACTGCGGCCGGGCGATCGACCAGCCGGTGCCGGTCTGCACCAGCAACGCCACGAAGAGCAGGCCGATCGGGGCAACCCAGTCACCGGTCCGCCCGTACAGCAGGCCCACCGCCAGCGGACCGAGCGCCGCGATCAGGTAACCGACGCTCTGGGTGAACGCCGACAGCGAGACGATGCCCGCACCGGTCCGGGCCCGTAGCCCGATCATAGCAAGCGCCATCGGGAAGGTGCCCTGACCGAGGGCGAGCAGCACCATCCAGACCAACGCCAGGTCGTACGGCGACCACAGCAGCCCGGCGTAGCTCAGCCCGGACGCCAACGCGGTGCCCAGCACCAGCGGCCGCAGGCTGGTCATCCGGCCGGCCAACGTCGGCATCGCCATCGCGATCGGCACGCTGACCGCCGTGACGCCGGCCAGGAGCAGCCCGGCGGTCTCCGCCCGGAAGCCGGCGTCCCGAAACAGCTGCGCCAACCAGCCCATCTGCGCGTACGCGGCGAACGACTGGGCGCCGAAGAACACCGCCATCAGCCAACCCAACCGCGTCCGGCCCGCCCGGATCCGAGCCCTGCCGGCAACCGCCGGGCGCGGGGCACCAACACCAACACCAACACCGGTACGGGCACCGCTGGCCCGTCGCCGGCTCCGCCAGGCGATCGGCGCCCACAGCGCGGCGGCGGCCACCGCGACCAGCGCCCAGAAGCCGAGCCCGACGCGCCAGCCGCCCGCCGCGTGGGCGATCGGCACCGCCGACCCGGCGGCCACCGAGGCACCGACGGTCAGCGACATGCTGTACGCGCCGGTCACCAGGCCGATCCGGTGCGGGAAGTACTGCCGCACCAGCATGGGCAGCAGAACGTTGGCGACCGCGATCCCGGCCAGCGCCAGCGCGCTGGTCGACACGAACAGCCAGGCGTTGCCGGTCGCCACCCGCAGCAGTTGGCCGAGCGCCAGCGCGCCCATCGCCGCCACCAGCAGTCGCGGCGGGGAGAACCGGCGGACCAGCCACGGGGTGGCCGACCCGACCACGGCGAAGGCCAACGCCGGCAGGGTGGTCACCACCCCGGCCTGCAGGGCGGACATCGGCAAACCGGTACGGACCTCGTCGAGCAGCGGGCCGAGGCTGGTGATCGCCATCCGCAGGTTGAGCGCGACGAGCACCATCGCGGCGAGCACCAAGAGCGCGCCCTGGCCGGACCGGACCTGCTGGCGGTGGGTAGTGGTGGTGGTGGCACGGTGCTGCCCACGCCCGCCGGCGTCCGGTTGCCGGACGACCGGCGGGTCGGCCGGGTCCGGGGCCGGTGCTGTCCCGATGGGCGCGGCGGTCCCCGTGGCCAGGGCGGTTGGCGGAGTCATGCCTGCCATCCTAAAATCATGGGATGATTTATGGTCGGGTGATGTAACGGATGACACCACCGGCACCTTCCCCTACGTCCCCTCCGTCCCCTACGGCCGTCGCCCGGCCCGCCCGGTCTCGGCAGACCCTGGTCCGCCAGGCGATCGAGTCGCTACGGGAACAGATCGCCGCAGGCGACTGGCCGCTCGGCTCCCGCATCCCCACCGAGCCCAAGCTCGCCGAAGCGCTCGGTGTCGGTCGCAACACCGTCCGGGAAGCGGTCCGGGCCCTGGTCCACGCGGGCGTACTGGAGTGCCGTCAGGGTTCCGGCACCTACGTGGTGTCCACCGACGAACTGGCCGGGGCCGTGGCCCGGCGGTGCGCCACCGCCGCCTGGGCGGAGACCGTCGAAGTCCGCCGCGCCTTCGAGGTCGAGGCGGCCCGGCTCGCCGCGCTACGGCGTACCGACGCCGATCTTCGTACGCTCGACCGAGCCCTGGCCGCCCGGGAGGCCGCCTGGGACGGCGGCGACCTGACCGAGTTCGTGGAGGCCGACGTCGCCCTGCACACGGCGATCCTGGCCGCCGCGCACAACGACATGCTCGCTGAGCTGTACGCCTCGATCGGTGCCGCGATGCGGGCCACGGTGGCCGAGGCGGTCGGCCCACACTTGCATCCCGACCAGCACGTCGACCACGCGCGGCTGGTCGAGGCGATCCGGGACCGCGACCCGGACCGGGCCGCGCACGAGGCGGCGGCCTATCTGACGACCGACTGAGTCGGGCGGGGTGCCGGCCGGTTCGGGCGGGCCACGGGTGGTGTCCGGAAGTCGACCTGACGGTAGGTTGTCGGCGAGAATCGCGACCTGGCGCTGGGAGTGCACATGTTGAAGGGCTTCAAGGATTTCATCCTGCGGGGCAACGTGATCGACTTGGCGGTCGGCATCGTCATCGGAGCGGCCTTCACCGCCGTGGTGACCCAGTTGACCAAGTCGTTCCTCGAACCGTTCATCCGGCTGTTCACCGTGATCGTGACCGGCAGCGAGGACGGCATCGCCGGATCGGTGGTCACCATTCGTGGCGTGTCGTTCGACTGGCCGGCCTTCGTCAACGCGGTGATCACGTTCGCTCTCACCGCAGCCGCGCTCTACTTCCTGGTCGTGCTCCCGATGAACCGGCTGGCCGAACGTCGTCGCCGGGGCGAGGAGCCGCCGCCGGCCGCGCCGAGCGAGGAGATCAAGCTGCTCACCGAGATCCGGGACGCACTCGTCGCCGGCGCCCGCCCCGGCGCGCCCCGCCCGGCCGCCGACGATCTGCTCGGCCGCCCCGGTGGAGAGGACCAGCGGTACCGCTGATGATCCATCCGGGTTAGGGGTGTTGCGGCACAACTTACGCCTGGTGCGAATTTCGGGCCGCCGGGACCCGTAGCCGCCGGTGGCGGCGACGGTCGGGTCTCGGCGGTGCCCGAAAAAATCGGCGACAACTTTAGGTGATGTAGGTAACACTGAACGTATGGATCAGTTTGCCGGAACCCTGACCCCGGACTACTCGACCGCGCGCCGGCCCGCCGCCAACCTCGACCGGGCAGCAGCCCGCCCGACCGGCCGTACCGGATCGGTCTTCCCGCGCGAGCACGGCCGCTGCGACGATCCGACCTGCGGAAACTGCTACCAGCGCCCGGAGACCGACTAACCGCCGACCCAGCCGGACAATAGAACATGTGTTCGATAAGCTGCCCGGGTGGAGCAGCGTAAGCACTGGTGGAACGGCAGATGGGGCCGACTGGCCCGGCGGGATGTCTTCCTGCGGGCCGACGCGGACCGCTGGCACGTCGAGGCGCGCAGCGGCGGTGCCGAAGGCGTGTCGCGGTTCACCGAGCACGACAACGAGGAGTCCGCGTACGACACGGTCCGGCACCTGTTGACCGGGCCGGGCGAGTGGCGTGAGGTGGCGGCGGTTTGCCTCCCACCTGTGCGGGGAACCGGTCAGCCATGACCTCCGCCGACGCATTCCGGACTTCCGACGCAGTCAGCTCCACCGACATGGCCACCTGGATGACACCGGGCATGCCGGTGGTCGACGCCACGGGACACACCGTCGGCACGGTCGGTCTGGTACGAGCACCGGACGCCAACGCGGTCACCGTCGAAGGCGACGTCGACGCCGAGGACGAGATCGGCCCAGATCTCCCACACCCGCAGACCGGCGACGAGCCGGCGACCTCCCCGGATGTCGCCGCGCGACTGCTCCGTACCGGCTTTGTCAAGATTCATACGGCGGTGCCCGGCGCCGCCGGGTACGTCGGCCTCGACCAGATTTCAGCGGTGGACACCACGACGGTACGGCTCGCCGTCGCCTGGTCCGAGGTGACCCGACGGGGCTGACCCGACGGGGCTGACCCGCGTACCGGATCGGCGGTAGGGTCACGACCGGACCCGACGGTTGGGGGTGGCGTGGCACGGGGCGGGGTCTTCTGCATCGAGGGCCAGTGGCATCGGGACCTGAACGAACGCGGTTCGGTGCTGCCCACGCTGGAGTTGCTGGAACGGCTCGGCCGGATCCGGTTCATCCACCGCGACGCCGCGACCCCGGACGAACTCGCCTACTTCCTGGACCGGTGGCTGCTGCGCCAGTACGCCGACTACCGGGTCGGCTTCTTCGCGATGCACGGCGAACCGACCCGACTGTGCCTGACCGAGCGACACCAGGTCGACCTGGACGATGTCGCCGACCAGATGGCCGGCCGGTGTGCCGGCAAGCGGCTCTACTTCGGTAGTTGTTCGGTGCTGCGGGCCACCGACACCAAACTGCGCGAGTTCCTCGCCACCACCGGGGCGGCACTGATCTGCGGCTACACCCGGGAGGTCGACTGGGTCGAATCGGCGGCCTTCGAGACAGTGCTGCTCGACGTACTCGCCAACGGGGTTTACAACAACGCCGCCGAGCTACGGATGGGCTCGGCGCACTGGGCGCCACTCGCGGCGTACCTGGGGTTCCGGATCGTCTACGCCAACGGCCGCACCTGGCGGCCGGCCAGCCGACAACGCGCGTCGACCGGCCAGCCGCCAGCGGCGGCGGCGAGCCCGCCGAAGGTGCCGGCGCAGGGCGGCGGACGCGGCGGCCGGGCCAGCCGTACGCCGGCCGGCCGGTGACCGCTTGATCGCCCTTCGCGGAATCACCATGGTGGTGGTAGTTGGTAGGTGGCGGTGGGCGCGCCTCGTAGCCCTCTCGGGAGCTGCCCTTCATTGAGGCAGACGGCGGAGCGGCGTGGATTCGTCGACCTGACCAAGTGGACCGGCTCCGCCGGATCCGAAAGACAAGATCAATGTGAGCGCTATGGCCCTTACATCGCTGGTTTGAGGGCCATGGCGCTCACATTGATCTTGGACACCGACCTATGACGTCCACGCCGGGTCAGTCGGGTGCCAGGCGGTGGGTGAGTGCGGTGTGCCGGCGGCCCGCCCCGGCCGTACGGACCGCGATCGCGATCGCCTTGCGGGAGCCGACCAGCACCACGAGCTTCTTCGCCCTGGTCACCGCCGTATAGAGCAGGTTGCGCTGCAGCAGCGTGTACGAGCTCATGGTGATCGGGATGACCACCGCCGGATACTCGCTGCCCTGCGAGCGGTGCACCGTGATGGCGTACGCGTGTTGCAGCTCGTCCAGCTCGTCGAACTCGTACTCGATGTCCTCGTCCTCATCCGTGCGGACGGTGAGTTTGCGGTCCTCGGTGCTGATCGCGGTGACCACGCCGATGGTGCCATTGAAGACCCCGGCCGTACCTTTGTCGTAGTTGTTGCGGATCTGGATGACCTTGTCGTTGATCCGGAACACCCGCGCGCCGTGCCGCCGCTCCGGCCGGTCGTCACGCGGTGGCGCGAGCGCCTCCTGCAACGCGATGTTGAGGTTGCCCGCCCCGGCCGGGCCCCGGTGCATCGGGGCGAGCACCTGGATGTCGCGGGCGGGCACCCGGAACTTACGCGGGATGCGTCGGGCGACGACGTCGACGACCAGGCCGGCGACCGCCTCCGGGTCGTCAGCGGCGAACAGGAAGAAGTCGGCCATCCCGTCGGTGCGGGGCTGCTCGCCCGCGTTGATCCGGTGCGCGTTGACCACCACCCCGGACTCCTGGGCCTGCCGGAAGATCCGGGTCAACCGCACCTGCGGTACGGCCGGCGCGGCGAGCACGTCGCGCAGCACCTCGCCGGCACCGACCGACGGCAGCTGGTCGACGTCGCCGACCAGCAGCAGATGGGCTCCCGGTGCCACCGCCTTGACCAGCTTGTTGGCCAGGATCAGGTCGAGCATCGAGGCCTCGTCGACGACGATCAGGTCCGCGTCGATCGGGTTGTCCCGGTCGTACGTCGGATCCCCGCCCGGCCGCAGTTGCAGCAGCCGGTGCACGGTGGCGGCCGGATGGCCGGTCAGCTCGGTCATCCGTTTCGCCGCCCGGCCGGTCGGCGCGGCCAGCACGATCTTGGCGCCCTTGGCGGCGGCCAGAGTGATGATCGACTTGACGGTGAACGACTTGCCGCAGCCCGGCCCGCCGGTCAGCACCGCGACCTTCGACGTCAGCGCCAGCCGTACCGCCTGCTCCTGTTCGGGGGCGAGGTCCGCGCCGGTCCCGGCCCGCAGCCAGGCCAACGCCCGGCCCCAGTCGACGTCGGCGAACGCCGACAGCCGGTCGGCACGGTGGTGCAGCAGCCGCAGCAGGCTGCCGGCCAGCGAGCATTCGGCGCGGTGGAACGGCACCAAGTAGACCGCCGGGATGGTGCTGCCGTCGCTGGTCGGGTTCGGCACCGCCTCGCGTACCACGCCTTCCTCGGCGACCAGCGCGGCGAGCGCGTCCCGGACCAGTTCGACGGCGACGCCGAGAATGCCGGCGGCGTCCGTGCACAGGTTGGGTTCCGGCAGGTAGCAGTGGCCGTTGTCGGCGGCCTCCGACAGGGTGTACTGGATGCCGGCCTTGATCCGTTGCGGGCTGTCGTGTGGGATGCCGACCGCCTGCGCGATCGTGTCGGCGGTCTTGAAGCCGATGCCCCAGACGTCGGCGGCCAGCCGGTACGGCTCGTTGCGCACGATCGAGATCGACGCGTCGCCGTACTTCTTGTAGATCCGTACGGCGAGCGAGGTGGACACCCCGACGCCCTGCAGGAAGATCATCACTTCCTTGATCGCCTGCTGTTCGATCCACGCCTTGGCGATCAGCGACGTCCGTTTCGGGCCGAGACCGGGCACTTCGACGAGGCGGGTCGCCTCTTCCTCGATGACCCGCAGCGTGTCGGCGCCGAAATGGGCGACGATCCGGCCGGCCATCTTCGGCCCGATCCCCTTGATCAGGCCGGATCCGAGGTAGCGTTCGATGCCCTGCACCGTCGCCGGCAGTACGGTCGTGTACGAGTGGACCTCGAACTGCCGGCCGTACTTGGGGTGCGACCCCCAGCGGCCGACCAGCCGCACGCTCTCCCCCGGCTGTACGCCGAGCAGCGAGCCAACCACGGTCAGCAGATCGGCCCCGGAGCGGTCGGTGGCGACCCGGGCGATGGTGTATCCGGTCTCCTCGTTGGCGTACGTGATCCGTTCCAGCACGGCTTCCAGCACCGAGCCGCGCGGCGGCCCGGTCGGCGCGGCTACCGGTGGAGTGGTCGACGTCACCGGACGATTATCCCGACCCGGTCGCGGCCCGACCGACCTGCCCGGACCTGGCCGGGGCGGGTTGCCCGCACCTGGCAGACTCGCCAACGATCCAGGAAAGGACTTCGATGAACCCGCAGCATCTGCAGGCCCAGCAGCAGTTGATCGTCCGGCAACGCATCCGGTTGATGGTCAACCAGTACGAGGTGCGCGGCGTACTGCCGGACGGCGCCGACGGTCCGCTGCTCGCCTTCGCACAGCAGAAGCGGATGGCCTTCCGCGAACAGGTCACCCTCTACACCGACGACCAGCGCCAGCAGCCGGTGCTGGGTTTCAAGGCCCGGCAGGTCATCGACCTCGGTGCCACCTACGACGTGCTCGACCCGGACGGCCGACCCATCGGCCTGTTCCGCAAGGACTTCGCCCGGTCGTTGCTGCGCTCCACCTGGCACCTCGAACAGCCCGGCTTCGGGGCGATCGTCGGCCAGGAACGCAACGCCGTCGTGGCGGTGCTGCGGCGGTTCAGCGACGCGCTGTCCTGGCTGCCCTACCACTTCGACTTCACCATGCAGGACCAGCCGGTCTTCTCGGTGGTTCGCAAGTGGGGTCTGCGGGACAGCTACCGGGTGGACATCGCGCACCCGCAGGTGGATCGCCGGCTGGTCATCGCGATGGCGGTCGCCCTGGACGCCCTGCAAGGCCGGTGACGGCCCTCGACCGCCGACGCGAAGGCCGCCGACATGGAAGACCCCGCGCCACCGACGCGAAAGCCGCCGACCGACCGGCTCGGACAGTCGGCGGATCAACAATCGACTCCACTCAGGTTACGGTGAGTGGCCCCGGTCGGTGCACCCGGACCGGGGCCCTGGCGCGAACCGAGACTCACTAAGATATCGATTTGTGACGGCCGGATGTGGCGACAGCAGCAGCAGTCTCGGCCAGCGTCTGAAGCAGACCCGAGAGCATCACTTCGTCGGCCGTACGGCCGAACTGGCTTTGCTGCGCCGGGCGCTCAGCAACGCCTCGGAGCCGTTCAGCGTGCTCTACCTGCACGGGCCGGGTGGCATCGGCAAGTCCACCCTGCTGCGGCACTTCGGCGACGAGGCCACGTCCGCCGGTCGCCGGGTGGTGCACGTCGACGGCCGGGCGGTCAGCCCGTCACCGGCCCGGTTCGAGTCGGCCGCCGGTGCGGCGTTGGCCGACGAATCGGCGGTGTTGCTGGTCGACTCGTTCGAGCACTGCCAAGGGCTGGAGGACTGGCTGCGGGACCGTTTCCTGCCCCGGCTGCCGGACACCGTACCGGTGGTCCTCGCCGGACGGGACGGGCCGGGTCCGCAGTGGCGGGCCGATCCGGCCTGGCGGGACCTGCTCAAGGTGGTTCCGCTGCGGAACCTGCCGCCGGAGAACGCGGTCGCGCTACTGACCCGCCGTGGCGTACCGCCCGAGCTCCACGAATCGGTCCTGACCTTCGCTGGCGGGCACCCATTGGCGCTCCGGCTGGCCGCCGAGGTCGCGGTCACCTCCGACGCCTCCGTCACCTCAGCCTGGCAGCCCAGCCAGAACGTGGTGGAGACGCTGCTCACCCAGTTGATCGGGGACACCCCGTCGCCACTGCACCGGCACGCCCTGGAGGTGTGCGCGCACGCCCGTACCACCACCGAGGAACTGCTGAGGGCGGCTCTGGACACTGATCCCGGTCCGATCTTCGCCTGGCTGCGCGAGCTACCGTTCATCGAGTCGGACGCCCGGGGTCTGCACCCCCACGACGTGGTACGCGACGCCCTCAACCACGATCTTCGCTGGCGTGACCCGCAGGGCTTCGAGACCATGCACCGGCGGCTGCACAGCTACCTGCTGGGCGAGGCGCTGGCCGCGACCGGTTCGGCGGTGCTGCCCACCGTCGGCGCGATGATGTACCTGCAACGCCACGCCCAGGTGATCCGGCGGTACTTCACCTGGCAGGGCGAGGGCGAGGTGTTCGAGGACAGCTACCGCCCCGCCGACCGGGACGCCGTGACGGCGCTGGCCACCGAGGCCGAAGGCGCGGAGTCTGCCTCGATCGTACGGTTCTGGCTGGACCGTCAGCCGGAAAACTGCTTCGTCTACCGGAGCTCGGCGACGGACGCCGTGGTCGCGTTCATGATCTGGCTGAGCCTGTCCGATCCGGATCCGCAGGAGCTGCAGACCGATCCGGTGGTCGCCACGGCGTGGCGGCACTGCCGATCGACCGCGCCGCTGCGCTGCGGGGAGCACATCGGGATCGCCCGGTTCATGGTGCATCCGCCGGCGTACCAGCGGCCGTCGCCGGTGACCGACCTGGTCCAGATGCGGATGCTGGCCTGGTTCCTGCACGACAAGGGCCTGGCCACGCACTACCTGGTGCTGCGGGACGCCGAGTTCTGGCAGCCGCACCTGGCCTACTTCGACGACCATCCGGTCGGTACGGTGCCGAAGGTCGGCGGCCGCCCGTACCACCTGTACTTCCACGACTGGCGGTTGACTCCGCTGATGCAGTGGCTGGCGCACAACCAGCAGCAGCTGCTGTACGGCATGCAGCCCCGGCCGGCGCAGGAGAGCGCCGAGCTGCTGGTGCTGTCCCGGCCGGAGTTCGACGCCGCCGTCCGGGCCGGGCTGCGTACCTGGCGTCGTCCCGACGAGTTGGCCACGAATCCGCTGACCCGCAGTCGGCTGGTCGTCAACCAGGGCGGCACCGACCCCCGGCTGGCGTTGCGGGACGCGCTGGCTGGTGCGGTCGACCGGCTCCGCGACGACGAACGGTCGCACCGCGTGCTCGTCACCACCTTTCTCAACGGCACGCCGACCCAGGAAGCCGCTGCGGATCGGCTGGGTCTGCCGTTCAGCACCTATCGCCGGCACCTGGCCCGGGCCCTGGACCGGCTCAGTGACCTGCTGTGGGAACAGGAACTGCACGGCTGACCCGACCGGTACGCCGGCTTGACCCGTACGCCGGCAGCGGCACCGCGACCGGTCTGGTCCGCGCTACCGGGACTCGCGCCGCCACAGTGACTCGCACAGCCGATGCAGCGCGCCGCGCAGATGCCGCTTGTAGGTGCTGGCGGGCAGGCCGAGCCGCTGCGCCGCGGCTTCCTGAGTGATCCGTCCGGACAGGTAGGTGGTCACCAGGACCTGGTGCAGCTTGGCGTCGCGGGGGTCGGCGCGCAGCAGCTCCGTCGCCTCGGTGAGCAGGCCGCGCAACGTCACGGCGGGATCGTCGTCGCGAGCGGACTCGGGATCGCCGTCGCGGCCGGACTCGTGCTCGGCCACCATCCGGCTGCGGGCCAACGGGTTGGTCCGCAGCTGCGGCAGATCGTGGAAGTGTTTGACGGCGCTGCGGACCGCCGCGTCGAACTGCGGACGCGACAGCACGGTCAGCTCCGCTGTCACGGTCTCCGGGACGGTGGCCAGCCCCGCCAACGGCCACGCGGTGACCCGCTGGGCCCACATGTCCAGTGGGACCGCCCGCCAGTCGTGGGCGTACAGGTCGTACGGCCGGCCGTCGACGATCGGACGCGGATGGATCGGCAGGTGATCGATGAATTCGGCCACCCCGACCGCCTCGTCGGCCAACGTCAGAAACGACCAGGCCAGCCGCTCCGAGCGGATCCACCACTGCAGCGTACGGATGTTCATCAGGTCGCGGATCGCGGATCGCCGCTGGTCGGGCAGTGGATAGCCGAACCGGGTGAGCAGGATGTGTTCGCCGGGGCGGGGCGGGGCGGACGCGGCGTGCGCCCAGACCGCCGCGACCACCGGGTCGGCCGCCAGTTCCTCGGGTGCCGGGCTGGGCAGCCGTAGCGTCACCTGGAAGCCGTCGATGGCGCCGTCACGCGATCGCCGGTACACGTCGAACGCCTCGGGTTGCCGCTCCAGCCAGAAGCCGACCAGGTCGTCGGCCCCGTCGGCCTGCCGGGCCAGCTGCCGAAGCGTGGCATGGTCGGCCGGGCGCGCCTGGTCGGGATAGACGGCACCGCCGCCGTGGCGGAGTGCGAACGGTGCCATGACGGCACTGTCCTGCAGGATGTGGTAGAGCGACCGGACCGCTGGCAGCGCCGCGTCGCCGCTCGCGGCGCGGGCCCGGTGCAGCAAATGGGCCGCCACCCGGGTGTGCATCACCCGGTATCCGCGCGGATCCCGCCACCGCAGGTCCGCGTCGAGCACGCTGCGGACCACGTCGTGCGGCACGATACCGTCCTGATCGGACTCGACGAACGGCAGCCGCCGCAGCCACGCGAACAGTTCGGCGGCCGGCTCACCGACCACCGCCCGCAGCAGGTCCTCGGTGGTCGTCAGCGCGTGCGAACAGGTTTCCAGAGCGAGCCGATGCTGCGGCGACGGCACCTCACCGACCAGCTGGTGCAGCAGCGTGGCCACCACGTCCGGCGTCGGTGCCCAGGTGGTGTCGGCGTCGTGGTCGCTGTTGGCCACCGCCGCCGACAGGTTGAGCGCCAGCGGGTGGCCACCGGCGAAGCGCAGCACTGCGTCCCACAGCTCCGACGCGACGCCGCGCCGGTCGAGCAGTTCCATCGCCGCGTCCGGTGGCAGGTCACCGAGGGCCACCACGCGCAGCACGTCGGACCAGCCGAGGTCGGCTTCCCACTCCCGGTCCGGTGGCCGGCGACTGGCGATCACCACGACGACCCCGTCGGAGATCTGCGGCAGGAACCGGTCCCGCAGCCAGCTTTCCAGACCCTGGCAGCGTTCGAACGTGTCGACCAGCAGCACCGCGGGTGCCCCGCTCGTCGCGGCGTACGCGGCCGCGGTGAACCCGTCCGGCGACGGTTCGATGCCGGCTCCGTCTGCTTGGACGACGATCCGTCCGGCGTCGCGGGCCTCGACGGCGAACCGGCGCAGCAGCATGGATTTGCCGATGCCGCCGGGTCCGTGCAGGTACCACACCGGGCGGGTGCCGGGTGCGCCGGCCAGTGTGGCCCGGAAGGCGGCGACTTCGGCGGTACGGCCGACGAATGCTCCGTCACGTGCCGTACGCAGTCTGTCCGCCAATCGCCCAGCCACCGCGCCCCCCGGGATCTGGTCTCGGGGGCATACTACGGTGGGTCATCGTCGGCGGTGAACGGCCGTCCGACATGGGTGGTGAGCGGTCCGGCGACGATCACCCACCCGACGATCACCCATCATGGTCGACGGACCACCATGCGTCCACCGCCTCCGTCATTGTCGGCCGGCTCGGGTCCCCCGAACGTGGTCACGGCCGATCCCCGCACTCGCCGGTGTCTCGGGCGGTGGTCTGCCGGGGTGTCGGCAGGTCGTCACCGCCGACGCTGATCGACTCTCCGGTGATCTCCAGACACAGCCCGTCGGCGGTCACCGTCAGGTCGTGGTATTCGAGGCCGATCGGCAGGTCTGGCAGTTCGCGCTCGATGCGGCGGTCGCCGATGGCACCGGGCAGCCGGTCGGCGGAACGGCGCATCCCGAGCACCTCGACCTCGACCGGTTCGATCCGCAGCGTGCGACCGTCTAGCGCCGGTACGGCGTACAGCGTGACCGGAATGGTCTGGCCGAACAGGTTGGCGGTCACGTCGACCACCAGTCGGCCGGCGTCGTCGCCACGGATCCGCAGGTCTGCACCGGCCAGTGGACCAGCATCGGACAGCAGGCCACCGTCGGATCCGGTCCCGTCGGATCCGGTCCCGGCCAGCTCGGTGAGCTCCGCGAAGGCGACGGTGGCCGCCACCCGCAGCTGGCCGATCCGGACCACCGGCTGGTCGACGTCGGACGCCGGCGGACCGTCGCCGCCGCCGTCACCGCCGCCGCCGCCGTCACCGCCGAGCAGGTCGCCACCGAGCAGGTCGCCGTCGATCTCGACGTCGCGGATCTCGGCGGTCAGCTCGGTGACCGGCAGGTCGAGCCTACCCAGCTCGTCGGCGGTCACGGTGACCCCGGCGAACCGTCCGGTCGTCGCCTGGTGGAGGAAAGGGAACCCGTGCACCGTGACCTCGGGTGGTTCGGTCAGCCCGGCGAGGCAGGCGACGGTGTCGGCGAGCCGGCCGGCGACCACCCGGGCTGCGATCCGGTCGGCGGTGACCAGGGTCGCGGCGACGAGCCCGACCACCGCCACGGCGACCAGCAGCCAGGCCCGTCTGCCGCGTGGTCGCCGGATACGTCCGCCTTTGCCGCGCCGTCGCCAGGTACGCATGTTGCGATCTCACCCGGTACGGATGGATGCCGGACGGGAAGCCGATGAGAACCCGTTAAGAATCGCCAGCGATGTCCAGGCGGTGGCTGCGGCCGCCGCCTGGACGGACGGCACGGCGGACGAAGTCACCCCGTCCCCCGTTCGCCCGCAGCCGGTGGTGGGGCGGCGGGCACGATGAACCAGATGGTGGTTCCGGCACCCGGCGACGTGTCGACACCGACCTCGCCACCCAACGCGCGGACGGTGCCGGCGACGATCGCCAGCCCGAGTCCGCTGCCCGGCGCGCCGCCGTCGGCGGCGGCGGCCGACCCGCCGGCCCGGTAGAAGCGGTCGAAGATCCGTTCGGCCGCCTCCGGGGCCAGGCCGGGCCCGGTGTCGCAGACCGCGACCCGGACCGGGCCGGCGACGCCGACCGGCCGTACGGACACCTCGGCGCTCGCCTCGACCGGCGTGTGCGCCCGTACGTTGGCCAGCAGGTTCGCCAGCACCTGACGCAGCGCGTCGAGGTCCCCGGCGACCCACAGGTGCGCTGGCGCGTCCAGCGCGATCACCCGCTCTGGTTCGACGGCGAGCGCGTCGGCGATCGCGTCCCGGGCCACCACCGCGATGTCGATCGGCTCGCTGCGCAGCTGCGGTTCGGCGTCCAGCCGGGCCAGGAACAACAGGTCGACCACCATCTTCGACATCCGGGCCGCTTCGTCGTCGAGCCGGCGCAGTACGTCGGGCCGCCGTCGCTCGTCGACCATGCCGGCGCGCAGCAGCTCGGTGTAGCCACGGATCACGGTCAGCGGGGTCCGCAGCTCGTGGGAGGCGTCGGCGACGAAGGACCGCATCCGTTCCTCGGAACGCGCCCGAGCGGCCAGGGCGGCGTGGATCCGGTCCAGCATGCCGTTGACCGCCAGGGTGAGCCGGCCCGCCTCGGTACGGCGTACCCGTCGAGGGTCGTCGGCGAGCGGGACCCGCCGATCCCACTGCCCGCCCGCGATGGCGGCGGCCGTGTGCGCGATGTCGTCGAGCGGGCGCAGCCGGGCCACGATCAGGGTCCGGGCCAGCAGTCCGAGCAGTAGCGCGACCACGAGGGAGACCAGCACTTCGATGCCGAGCAGCCGGGCCACGGTGTCGCGGACCGGGGCCGTCGGCAGCCCGAGCAGCACCACCGTGGGGGCGGCGTCGATGGTCACCACCCGGTACTTTCCGGCTGCGGTGGTCACCGTGGTCAGCGGCGACTGGCCGCCCGGTGGCGGTACGGGTGCGATGTCGAGCAGCGGGGTCGACGGCAGCGGCGTGGTGGAGGCGAACCGGGTCAGCCCGCCGTCCCCGGTGCGGATCTCGACGAGGAACTCGGTGGGTCCGACCACCGCCCGTACCGTCTGGTCCCGCTTGCCGGCCAGCGCGAGCTGCCGGCTCCCGCTGGCGACCAGCGTCGCCGCCGTCGCGAGCTGGTCGTCGGTACGGTCCATCAGCTGCTGCCGCAGCGCGACGGCGCTCGCCGCGCCGGTGATCAGCAGAGCGGCGCAGGTCAGCGAGACGGTCCCGGCGATGAGCGATCGACGCAGTGACCACCGGGGCGCGCGGCGGGGCCGGTCGGTCGCCCCCGGACCGGCGGCCGGCGGGTCGGTCGAGTCGGCGGCCGGCGGGTCGGCTGACTGGTCCGCTGACTGGTCCGCTGACTGGTCCGCTGACTGGTCCGCCGGCGGGTCGGCTGACTGGTCCGCCGGCTGGTCGGCGGGCTGACGGTCGCGGTCGGTGGGCACGGCGGCGTCACGGCCCACTGGTACGCAGGGCGTAGCCGAAACCGCGATGGGTGACGATCAGTGGTTCGCCGAGCGGATCCAGTTTGCGCCGCAGGTAGCCGACGTAGGTGTCGACGACGTTCGACTCACCGCCGAAGTCGTAACTCCACACGGCTTCGAGGATCTGCGTACGGGAGAGCACCCGCCCGGCGTTGAGCATCAGGTAGCGCAGCAGCTTGAACTCGGTCGGCGACAACCGCACCGGGTTGCCGGCCCGCTGCACCAGCAGGGTCTCCTCGTCGAGTTCCAGGTCGGCGTAGCGCAGTACCGGCGAGTCCGCCAGGGCCGATCCGCCGCCGGCGCCAGCGGCACCAGCGGCACCAGCGGCACCAGCGGCCGCCCCGGCAGGGCTGCCGATCCGGCGGAGCACCGCGCGGATCCGGGCCAGCAGCTCCTCCATCGCGAACGGCTTGGTCAAGTAGTCGTCGCCGCCCAGGGTCAGCCCGGACACCAGGTCGCGGCGGGCGTCCCGGGCGGTCAGGAACACGATGCCGAATCGATGACCGGTGGTGCGCAACTGGCGACACAGCTCGAATCCGTCGCCGTCGGGCAGCATCACGTCGAGGATGACCAGGTCGGGCCGGGCCAGCCGGGCGAGCCGCTCTGCCTGCTCGGCGGTCGTGGCGGAGTAGACCGTGAACCCGTGGAAGGTGAGCACGGTGACCAGCATGTCGACGATGTTCGGCTGGTCGTCGACGACCAGGATGCGTCCGGTGGTGCCGCTCATGTCTTCCGATCAGACCACGGAATCATGGGAAAAGGATGAGAACCGGCCATGGCCGGCCGGCGCGGCGTGACTCGCCCGACCGGCGTGGGCATCGACCCGCATGGCGCACGTCACTGCGCGAATGCCGAGGATGGGCCGGCTCGACGTTGACGGCCGGCGGACAGCTGGATTCAATGACCCAGATCCACCTGCCCGCCATCACAGTGACAATCCTCGTCGTCTCGATGCCGAAGGCGGATGACCTGTGTTTGCCCACGTCCAGCGGATCCAGCGCCGGTTCGGTGCGCTACGACGCCGTACCGCCGCCGCGATCTTCGCCGGCATGGCGGTCCTGTGCCTGGTCGTCGCCACGATCGGGTGGGGCATCGCGGCGGCGCGCGACGACGATCTGACCGGGCGTCCGGTCGCCGACGATCAGCTGTCGACCATCATGTACGCCTCCCGTGCCTGCCCGATGCTCACCCCGGCCCGCCTCGCCGGCCAGTTGATGGCGGAGTCCGGGCTGGATCCGTCGGCGACCCGCACCACCTCCGGCGGGCAGGGCATCGCCGGCCTCGACGACAAGGACTGGCGCGACTGGGCACCCTGGCCCGACGCCCGCCGCGACGACGCGGCGGCGAACATCGTCGCGCTGGCCCGCCAGATGTGCCAGCTGAGTGGGAAGCTGCGGGCGGCCGAAGTGCCGGGCGACCCCTGGTGGCTGGCGCTCGCCGCCTTCCACACCGAGCTCGGCGAGGTCGAGCGGAGCAACGGCGTGCCGGACGGCGCGATCACGTACGTCGGCTCGGCCAGTGGCTACGCGGCCTACTACGGCAAACTGCCCCAGTTCGGCGGGGCCGGCGACGGTCAGCCACCGCCCGGCCCGGCCCGGCAGCCGAAGGCCGTGCCAGCGGAGCTCGTCGCGCTGATCGTCCAAGCGGGATCGATCTGCCCCCAGGTCACGCCGGCAGCGGTGGCGGGGCAGCTGATGGCGTCGTCGGGTTTCGACGCCAATCTGCTCGGACCGGGTGACCGGCAGGGCATCGCGCAGTTCCAGTCCGAGGTGTGGCAGAGGTACGGTCCGGCCGAGGCGACCCCGTGGGAGCCGACGGCCGCCGTCCCGGCCCTCGGCGCCGCGATGTGCGGACTGATCGAGGAATCCGGTGCGGCGGCCGGCGAGGATCCGTACCTGCTGGCGCTCGCCGCGTACCACCTCGGCCCTACCGCGCTGCGGGAGGCGGACGGTGCCATCGACGACGAGACGCGGACCTTGTTGACGGCGGTCGGGCGGTTCACCGAGTTCTACGGTGCCGATGCCCGGCTGGCGGTCGAGCCCACCGGTTCGCCGACCCCGTCGGTGTCGCCCACCCCGTCCGGGTCGCCGACTCCGGGGGCGACGCCGTCGCCGGCCGTACCGTCGTCGCCGCCCGCCGCCGCGCCGGTGAATCCGCCCGCGAACCCGCCAGCCGATCCGCCCGCGAACCCGCCGGCTGCCACCACCTCGGCGCCGAAGCCCACCCCGCCACCGGCACCGGTCCGGCCCGCCAACGCGCGCCAGCTGGTCGGCAAGGAGACCGGGCTCTGTGTCAGCGCCGGTACGACCGGCGACGGTGCCCGGCTCACCCTGCAACGGTGTACGGAGGACAAGACCCAGTGGTGGGAGGTACGCGGCGACGGCACCATCCGGGCCAACGGTCTCTGCATGGACGTCGCCTGGGGCGCCAGTGCGGACGGCACCCCCGTGCAGGTCGCCTACTGTAGCGGCAACCCGGCTCAGGGATGGCGACTGAACAACGGCATGATCGTCAGTACGTCGACGAACAAGTGCCTGGACGTGGACGGTCACGGGGTCGGCGCGCCGCTGAACATCTGGTACTGCGTGGCCAACCCCAAGCAGACTTGGTCGCTGCGGTAGTCGGCGCTACGGGCGCGGGGGGGTAGTCGGCGCTACGGGCGGCGGGATCGATGTGCCGGCTCCGTCAGGACACCAGCTCGACACAGCAGTTGATGCTGCGTACGGCGAAGGTCGTCGCCGGGTTCGAAGCCCAGGACGTCGACGAAACGTCGGTGGGTCTCGGCGTAGATCTCCAGAGCGCGGGCGGTGTGGCCGGACAGGTGCAGGCACACCATTGCCTTTTGTATCATCAATTCGTCGAACGGCTCGTCGGTCAGATAGGCATCGAGACATCGGACGACGCGTCCGTATTCGCCGATTTCGACACCAAGATCAGCAAAGTGCACGAGCGCATCTCTGCGCTCGTACTGTAGTCCGCGTCGAGTGATGGAGAACCATTCTCCGCCGATGTCGGACAGCGCCCTCACCTGCCAGCCGTCGAGCGCGGAGGACATCAGTCGGAACGCCAATTGGGAACCATCCGCGAGGGCGGCGTCTTGGACGACACGTCGAAAACGGAACAGGTCGACGATCTCCGGGGAACATTCCATCGAGTAGCCGTTACGGCGGTGCACCAGCTGCGCTTCACCGCCGTCGCAGGCCACGCGGAGGGCTCGCCGGAGTCGGGTGACGTACGTCGCCAGCACGTTCCGCGCCCGTCGCGGTGGACACTCGCCCCAGATCCGTGCGATGAGTTGGTCGGTGGAGACCACGGAGTTCGCGGCCAAGGCGAGAATCGCCAGCACGGCTCGCTGCTTGGAGGGTCCCACATCTACCCGAACGCCGTCCATCGTGACGTGGACAGGGCCCAGAAGCGTGATACGCATCGCGATCCCCGCATACTCGACAATCACCGGCCAACTGACAACTGACAATTTCAACCCGACACTTCAACCCGACACTTCGACCCGACGCGTTCATCGAACCATGAACATCGATACTACACAGGACGGCGAGACAGGGCCACCAAGTCGCCACGCACCCATTTCGCAGCCGACCATTTTTGACTGGTTGACGGGCATATTCGGCAAACGATCACTTCAATTGGCTTATGATCGGATCTTGATCGTCGAGACAGCTCCGGGTGCCAGCATCGTCAGGTGGCGGTCGGCACGGTCGGCACCTCCGACCGCCGCCCCACCTCCGTCTCGGCGGGCCGCCGCGCACACCACACCGACAGCAGCAGGCACGCCGCGCCGAAGACGACCGCCGTGACGCCGATCCCCGCCACCTCGGCGAGCAGACCACCGGCGGTGATCAGAACGGCCAACGCCACGTTGACCATAATGAACTGCACCGAGACGATCGACGAGATCGCCTCGACACTCGACCGCTGCGCGACGACCGCCTGGTAACTCATGAAGCAGATCTCGAAGAACACGATGTAGACGCCGTAGACGACGAGTCCTGGTCCGAGCCCTTGAGGCAGCGTCGCGGCACACATCGTGACAACGCTGACGACGGTGGCCGCCAGCAGCGGCCCGGTCCGAGCGAAGAGTTTCGGCCGGGCGGAGAAGGCGAACGCCCCCAGCACGGTCGCCCCGGCGGCGACCGCCTGCAACAGCCCGACGCCGGCGTCACCGGCACCCCACGCGCTGCCGGGCAGATCCACCCTCGCCACGTTGTGGAAGCCCTGCAGCAGCCCGCTGACCGCCACCAGGCCGACCAGTCCACGCACCAGCAGACCGTCGGCCGCCATCGCGACCACCGCCATCCGGATCGAGCCACGCCGGTCGTCGGCGCCCCGCCGCGCACCCCCCGACCCGGCCGGCACCGGAAGCAGCACCGCGCAGGTCAACGCCGTCAGGTACAGCACGAGCAACGCCACCGCGAGGGCAGCCAACGGCCGGGACACGAATAACGCGAACACCACACCGCCGAACGCCGCGCCGACGAACTGCCCGGTCGACGTGACCGCCACGTGCCGGCTCAGCAGGTCCGGTGCCGAGCACTCCTTGAGCAGCACCAGCCGGGTCACCTTGACGACCAGTTCGAGGCCGCCCAGGACGAGCGCGATCACGAACGGCACGATCGACATCCGTACGCCCGGAAGGGCGACGAGCACCAGCAGTTCCAGCAGCACCGCCACCGCGATCACCGACCGCGACGACCACCGCGCGTTGATCCGCGGTACGAAGGCACCCAGCACGATCGGCAGCACCCACTGTGCCGAGAACACCAGACTGCTCAGAAAAACCGAACCGGTCTGCCGCAGGACGACGTGCGCGCAGTACAGGTAGACGGCCACGTTCGCCGACACCGAACTGGCGTTCACCGTCCAGACGAGCGCCGGCAGCAGGGTGGTACGGGTGTCGCCACGCCACGGCTTCATGCAGAGGTCGGGTACTTCGCCAGTTCGAGTCCCACCGCGTCCTCCAAATCCGAAAGCAACTCCAGGCCACGAGCACGCGCCTCGTCGGTGGAAGTGGCCGCGAGGCAGAAGTATCCCAGCACGGTGTAGTTACCCGCCAGCCGCGCGATCCGCTGCCCGGCGCGCAGCCGCAGCGACGATCTCAACGGCTCGTACGCCTTGGTGATCTGCTCGACGCGCTCCACCGCGCCCAGCGGGACGACACCCCCGGCGACGCTGCCGACCGCCACCACGATCCCCGCCGTCCGGTACGGCGGTGCCGGCACCTCGTGTGCTTCGCCCAACTGCTCCCGAATCAACAGTTCGAACGGATCCGCGCCGGTGACGTGCGCGAAGACCACCGGCGACATCCCGCCCATCATCCGCGCGTTGATCTCGACGAGTACCGGACCGGCGGCGGTCATGATGAATTCGACGTGATACATGCCGACCGTCAGACCCAGGGAACTGAACATCGTCCGCAGATAGTCGTCGACGTCGGCGGCCTGCGCGTCGGACAGGCCCCCGGGCATGACGGCCGCGACCTCGAAGAGCTGGTTGTGCGCGGCCCGTTCCCGCCGGGTCAGCATCATGACGCGGATGTCGCCGCCGTTGCCCAGGATCTCGGCCGAGTACAGCACCCCGTCGAGATAGCTCTCCATCACCAGTCGCGGGCCGATGAACGCCTCCAACGCGCTGTCCCGCGCCTGGCGTTCCCGCCGCAGCCCGTCAAAGTAGGTCCGCAGCTGCGCCTCCGAGTGCACGATCGCGGCCGATTCCTTCGCCGTGGCACGACTCGGCTTGACCACCAGCGGATATCCGATCCCGTCCGCCGCCAGCAGCGCCTGGGTCAGGTCGGTCACCGCCGCGTGTCGGGCCGAGCGGATCCCGGCGGCACGCAGCGCGTCCCGACATTCGTCCTTGCGGACCGCCCGGCGCAGCCGGTCGGGGGCGGTGCCGCGGACCCCGATCGCCTCGGCCGCCCGCGCGGTCGGCAGTACGGCGAGCTCGGAAGTGGTGAGTACGGCGTCCACCGGCGTGGCCGCGTGAATCCGGACGACCTCGTCGACGAGGTCGTCGTCGAGGGTGTCGACGGTGACAGTACGGTCGGCGTGCGCCAGCGCCGCCGCGACGTGCTCGGCCGGGGTCGAGGTCAGCCGTAGGGTGGACAGGTCCCGGGCCTGCACGAACGTGACGTCGTGGCCGAGGTCCTTGGCGGTTTCCAGCGCCGCGAGGCCGGTCGGTCCGCTGTCCACGAAGACGATGTGCGCCACGTGCCCTCCAGAGTAGATAGCCGGGTCGCCGGGTCGCCGGGCCGACGATCGTAGATCGGACCGCCGGGCGACGCCCCTAGATCGACAGTGTCGCCGTCGGAGTGGTCAGACCCAGCTCCCGGCACGAGTCCACATACTGCCGTAGAACGGCCAACCCCGCAGCGACCTCCGTACCGTCCATAGGGGTCAACGGTGCCCGCAGGTGTCCCGCCGGCAGCCCCACCGCCCGCATCATCGACTTGATCGCGATCGGGCTGCGCCGGCTGTACAGGAACTTGATCACCGGCAGGGTACGGAAGTACAGCGCCCGGAAGGAGTCGAGGTCCCTGGCGTGCGTCGCCGGCTCCCACGGCTGGGCGAGGATGGCGAGTTCGCGGGGCAGCAGGTTGCCGCTCGCGTTGGCGATGCCCCGGGCGCCCAGCGCCAGCGAGGTGACCATGATGTCCTGGTCTGGGCTGTCGTCGGCAAGGAAGCACACCTGGGTGCGCTCGGCCAGCAGCTCGCCGATCTGGCCGGTCCGGGGAGATCCCTCCTTGTGCAGGACGATCCGGGGATGGGCCAGGATCGTCCGCATGGTGGCGGTGTCCAGGTCCGTCAACAGCCGGGCCGGATTGTTGAACGTCCCGATCGGAATGGTGCTGGCGTCGGCGACGTCGAGGAAGTAGCGGGCCGCCTGGGTCTGATCCGGGCCCATGTTGGCCGGTACGGTCAGGATGGCCCCGTCGGCCCCGTACTCGGCGGCGGTCGCCACCCGGCGGATCGCATCCGCCGTGGAGTGGCCGGTGCAGCCGATGAAGTGCGGCAGGCGACGGTCCGCGCTCAACACGGTCCGGACGAAGTCCGTGAACTCGGCGTCGTCCAAGGTCGATCCTTCGCCGGCCACACCGAGAAAGAACAGCCCGGCGGTGCCTTGGTGCTCGTGTCGGGCCACGAGGTCCGACAACGCGCCGTAGTCGATGCTGCCGTCCTGGTTGAACGGGGTAATCAGGGCCACCAGCGAGCCGGTGAAGGTGAGCATCCGTTCGACAGGGTCAACGCTCATGTCTTGGACAACTCCTCGACGCAGTCGTGGGCCACCGCGACGAACCTGTCGACCATCTCGGCGATGTCCGACTCGGTGGCGATGAAGGGCGGGGCGAACAGCACATGATTGCCCACCACCCCGTCAATCGTCCCGGCCGCCGGGTAGATGAGCAGTCCACGGCGCAGCGCCTGCTGTTTCAGGACGGCGGCGAACCGGTCGCCCTCCGGCAGCGGTGCCTTGGTCCGGCGGTCGGCCACGAACTCGACGCCGACGAACAGACCCCGACCACGTACGTCGCCGACCCAGTCCACGTCGGCGAAGGCCTCGGTGAGCTGGCGGCGTAGTTGCCGGCCCCGGGTGAAGACGTTGGTGAGCAGGTCGTCGTCGATGATCGTCCGCTGCACCTCAAGTGCGATCGCGCAGGCGAACGGGTGGTTGACGTGCGTCTGGCCGTTGCGCAGCACGCCGGAGCCGGCGGCCAGTGCCGCGTGGACGTCGGCGGTGACGGCGATCGCGGAGATCGGCTGGTATCCGGCGGCCAACCCCTTGCCGACCACGACGATGTCCGGCGCGACGTCGTCGGCCAGATAGGCGTAGGGCAGGCCCGTACGTCCCATGCCGGCCATCACCTCGTCCAGGATCAGCAGCACCCCGTACGTGCGGCACACCTGCGCGATCCGGCGGAAGTAGCCGGCGACGGGGGCGACCGCGCCGGCGGTCGACCCGACGACGGTTTCGGCGATGAACGCGGCGACGGTGTCCGGGCCGAGCCGGACGATCCGCTCCTCCAGTTCGGCGGCAAGGCGCTCCGCGTACTGCTCCGGTGATTCGCCCGGACGCTGATCTCGGTAGGCGTAGCACGGGGACACGAACTCGGTGGGTCGTAGCATCGGCTCGAAGATCGACCGACGCTGGACGTTCCCGGAGACCGCCAGGGTGGCCAGGGTGCTGCCGTGGTAGTTCTGCCGCCGGGCGATGACGGTCGTCCGCCGAGGTTCGCCCCGCTCCCAGTGGTACTGGTACGCGATCTTCAGGGCGAGTTCCACCGCCTCGGAACCGCCGGAGAGGAACTGGACCTTGTCGAGGCCGGGTGCCGCCGCCGTGAGCAGATCCGCCAGCTCCTCGGCGGCATCGGTGGTGAAGCTGCCGGCGTGCGCCCAGGCGAGGCGGTCCGCCTCTCGTCGCATCGCCGCGACGATCCGGGGATGCCGATGTCCGAGGCTGGAGACCGCCACCCCGCCGCAGGTGTCCAGGTAGCGGTTGCCGTCCTCGTCGGTCAGCCAGACCCCGGCACCGTCCACGACCCGGATCGGCGTGCCGTTGACCGCCTTGTAGATGACATGGGACGACGACGTCGACTTCAGCATGGAATTCTCCGATGGACGGATGTCAGACGGATGGCGGACGGGCGGAGGTCAGATGGATTCGAGCAGCGTCCGGGCGACGAAATCGTGACCGTCGTCGGTGAAGTGGATGCGATCCACGAACACCCACTGGTCGGGTGCCAGCACGTCGGACAGGATCGGACTCAGGTTGACGAGATTGACGCCCAGTTCCTTCGTACGGTCGGCGAGGAGGGTGGCGTACTCCTGGCAGACAGCGGGGGTGAGAATGTCGCCGTACGCCTGGCTGAAGCCACCCGTCGCATCCAGCTCGGCGAAGAGTCGCTCCTCCTCAGGGGTGCCCCGGGCCCGTACCCAGCCGGAGAGTGGCTGCAACACGTAGGTCAGCTTGGCACCCCAGTCCTCGGCGAGAATCCGCCACCCGTCGAGGTGGCGCGTGGTCAACTCGACGGCGCGCGACAGCTGTTCCGGCAGGTCGGGGACCCGCCGGTCGGCTGGCCGGTCCCGCCTCGGTGACCTGCCGCCCAACCCGCGCAACGCTCGGCCGACGGAGAACCTCGGGGACCGGCGATCCGCCTCGTCCAGCGCCGCACGGTACCGGTGGTACATGAAGAACGCCCCGTGCTCCTCGACTGCGCTTTCCGGCATGCGCGCCAGTCCCAGGTTGTTGAATCCCGAGAACAGGACGATCTCCGCGACCCGGGGCAGCAGATGCCGGTAGAGGGTCACCAGCAGCAACTCCTGGGTCGAATTGAAGCTACGCCCACCGAAGTTGACCCACGGCTGGTCGCGCTGGTCGTGAACGGACATCCGCGAGGCGAGGGTCCACGCGTCCGAACTGGCGCCGATGCCGAACACCGTCGAACTGCCCGCGATGAGCCGGACGGATTCGAGGTCCGCGCAGTCGGCGACCGAGTACGAGTGGTTCCCTCGCCGGGAGAACCGGAAGCCGGCCGCGTCCGTGTTCACCACCGGTGACCGGTGGTTCGGCGGATGGAAGTAGATCAGATGCGGCAACCACCGAACGGCACCGTCGTCCGCGAACTTCTCGTCGTACGCGAGCATCTGCGGGGTCAGCTCGGATCGCGCGCTCACGATCGGTCTCCTCCGTGACACAGGTACGCGGGCAGGCCGCAGGTCGGTCGCCGTCACGACGCGGCAGCCCCCCGTCGCCACGACGCGGGCCACGACGCCACGTCGCGGCGACCCTCGTGACCACGGCGGTGCCGGGCACCGCCAGGGCGACCCCGCCCAGACGTCCACCACCCTCGCTCGGTGCGAGAGCGTCCTCAGTCAACCCGACGACGGTTGAGCAACTGTTGAGCAGGAATTGAATATGGCCAACGCGACACCACCGCCAACAACACCGACACGGCGGGCTCGGCACACAGCCGAGCCCGCCGTTTCACCGGATCCGTTCGAAGGGTCAGTTTCCTTCTGGTGCGCCGTCGGCGGTCAAGGCTCCCTGCCCCGGCACTGCTGGCAGGAAGATGTGGATGTGGCCGTTGCCGGCCTCGATGTTCAGCACGTCGAGTTGAGTCGCCGCCGTCGACCAGGTGGCGACCGCGATGTCCCGCTGCCGGCCGGCGAGTTCGAGCAGCGGCCCACGGGAGTCCGCCGGTTGGACCAGCGCCGCAGCGTACAGGTCGACCGCGGCGTCGAGCGTACGCACCGCTGCGGCCAGACCGGAACGGGCGATGTTGACCCCGGTGCCACCGGACGGCGGGTTGGCGAAGTCTTCGACCAACTGGTCGGTGACCGCCTGCCACCCTTCGACCTCGGGCGCGGTGGCCGCCGGACCGGGCGGCTGGCTGACCGGCACCGCCGTCGCCAGCCCGTCCAGCACGGGCACGAGGCTTTCCTGGGTACGCCGGGCCATCTCGGTCAGCTCCACGACCTGCGCCGCGTCTCGTTCGGCTTCCTGTGCCTGCAACACCGCGACGGGGTCGTCGGTCGACGGCGTGTCGCCGGCCGTCACGGCACCGATCGGCCCGGCGAGGAGGGCCCCGAGCGCGAACGCGATGGCCAGCGGAGCCAGTCGCCGTAGCGTCGCGGACGTGCCCTGTGCCGCTGGGGTGACCTGCCGGGTCTTACGCGCGGCCGACGGCCGGGTTCGAGTCCTGTTGTTCATCGCGAGGAACCTTGCAGGAGATCCGAGGCAACCCGTGAGGCCGGCACACGGGCAGACCGGGCCAGCGGCAAGAGTTGGCGCTGGTCGGTCTCCACCGTACGGCTGGGGAACGTCCCCTGTCGGGTGCCGGCGGACGACCGGCCCACGCTGACCGAGGATTCACGAATTCGGCGATCTGCGGACACGAAGGAACTCCTCCGTTGGTGTCGACCGGCGGGATCCCGCATCGGCTCGCCGAAGACCGATACGCGCCGGGGTGGGTCTGGTGCCGGCCCGCCGAGGCCGGCACCGAGATGAGAACGCAGTCTAACGGACGCCGGCCCGCGTCGGGTCGGTGGCGAACGTCGCCGCTGCTCGGAATGCCCGGATCCAGGTATTCGTCGAGATTGTCGGTGGGGTGGGGCTGCCACGGCGACACCAGCCAGCAGTGGCGGTTCACCCCGGCACAGACCGTAGGGACACCGTGCCGGACCGGCGGTGATCGGACTCGGGCGGGATCAAACCTTGGGCACGGGTCCGGTCCGCCCGGCGTGCCGATCAGGGGTCGAGAGGGTGGCGTCGACCGCACCAAGGCCGTCGTGGTCGGGAAGCCGCAACCCACGTGCGCGCGTCACCGTCGGCTCAGCTCGTCCCCGACTGCCAACACCTCGCTCACCAACGCCTCGGCGTCGGCGATCTCGGTGTTCGGGCCGACGAACGCCGGCCGGATCACGAACTTGTCGTCGACCACGGCGCTGGACGGCACACAGCGGCCACGCGCCCGAACGCCCTTGAGGACGGCTTCGTTGAGCGTGTCCAGAGCGGGTGACACGTCGCGGCCGACCCCCGACGGGACGTACCGGAAGCAGCAGATCGACAACTCCGGCTCGGCCACCAGTTCCAGCCGGTCGTCGGCGCGGACGAGTTCCGCCACACGGCGGGCGCAGTCGAGATGTCGGCCCACCCGGGCCCGCATCCCCTCCACGCCGATCTCCTTGAGCGCCGCCCACACCGTGAGGCCCCGGGCCCGCGCCGAGAAGTCCACCGAGCTGTACGGCGACCCCTCACCGAATTCGTCGAAGGGCGATCCCACGTCGGCGAGACTGGCCGGGTCGAAGTGGTGGAAGTCGGGCCGGCCGATCACCAGGGAGCGCTGCTGCAGCGCGCCGTCCCGGACGATCGCCGCCCCGCAGCCCAGCGGTACGGCCATCCACTTGTGCGGATCCACGGCCAGCGAGTCGATCTTCGACATGTCGCCGTACCGTGGCCGTACCCGTTCGTCGAGGACACCGAATCCCCCGTAGGCGCCGTCGACGTGCAGCCACACCCCACGATCGTGCGCGATCGTGCGCATGGCGTCGATCGGATCGATGGTGCCGGTACGCACGTCGCCCGAGGTGGCGATCACGGCCACCGGGGTGCAGCCGGCGGCGATGTCCGCGTCCAGCATCGCGCTGAGCGCGGCGCAGTCCGCCCGGCGGTCGCGGTCCATCGGAATGGTCCGCATGGCCGCCGCGCCCAGGCCCAGGACCGACAACGCTCGTACCCCGACGTCGTGCAGGCTGGCGGTGGCGTACACCCGCGGCCGCGGGATGCCGGCCGCGCCCTGTTCGGCCGGATCCACGCCGATCCGCTCGCCCGCGTGCTGACGTGCCGCGGCCAGACACACGAGGTTGGCCACCGCGCCGCCGCTGGTGAAGGTGCCACCGCACGTCGCGCCCATGCCGAGCATTTCGCCGACCCAGCTGAACGCCAGTACCTCCAGGAAGTTGCCGGGGGAGGCATACCAGCGCTGCGCCGCCACCAGGCTGCCGACGAAGCCGGCCACGGCGGGCACGACGGACGGCATGGTGGTGATCCAGCCGGAGAACCCGGGCGCGCCGATGCGCAGGCCGTTCGGGATGACCACCTCGTTGAGCGCGTCCAGCACCGCCTGCGGGCCCTGGCCCTGCTGCGGCAGCGGCTCGTTGAGCGCGGTACGCCAGAGCGACCGGCGACCGGCGGGGTCGGCTCCGTCGGGAAAGCGCAGGAAAGCTTCCAACGGCTCCAACACCTGCTCCACGGCGGCGGTCAGCCCGGTCGTCATCGCCGCTTCGGTGCTGGGCCGCAGGTAGCCGGTCGACGACTCGTTCTCTTCCACGGTGCCGGTCACAGTCCCTCGCTCGCTGTCAGCCTGGTCGGATGTCAGAAATCAGATGTCGGATGTCGGGCTTCGACTCGAAGGTCACGGGTAGGACGGCAGCGGGCCGACGAAGCCCGTGACGCGGTGGATCCTGCCGTCCCTGCTGAATTCGACGAGATCGGTACGGTCCACGGTCGGTGGCCCGCCGGGGCGGTCCAGCCGCCACCCGAATCTGCACAGTAGATGATGAACGTCGACCTCGCTGGTCCGGACCACCCGCCGGTCCTGGCCGTGATCCCCCGCCCGGTGCAGCAATTCGTCGATGTACGCGACCAGATCGGCGCGGCCCCGCAGCTGGTGGTCCGGATCGACATAGCTGCAGCTGTCGGTCGTGGCCTGGGCGAGCATCCGCGTCCGCCGGTCCGGCACGGGTTCGTTCCAGGCGGCGAGGTAGGCGTCGACGCAGCGCCGCGCCTGGTCGGCACCGATGTACGGGGCACCAAGCGGTGGTACGTCCGCGTCCGGCCGATACGCCATCGCGTCCTCGGGGCGGTACTTGTCGCGAAACGTGAACGCCAGCGGCGTCGGTCCCCTGCTGCGCAGATACTGCAGTCGATCGATCGCCTCGTCGAGCGTCGGCGTGTGACCGGCCGGAATCCACCACATCACCACGTTGGGCTCCAGCGGCGGACGGAACCAGTCCCGGCGGCGCTTGAGGGCGGCACCGTGCCCGTGGCGGTACACCCAGGCGGCCATCGCCTCGCGGCTTTCCCACACCGTGAAGTTGATGATCCCGTCCTCGCCGAGCGGACGCAGCGCCGTCGCGTCGTCGTCGCCCTCGGCCTTGAGCCGCCAGACGAAGCCGGGCGTCCGATCGGCGATGTCGTGCAGCGGATCGATCGCCTCGGTGAATTCGGCCAACGCCGGATGGTCCAGGGGCTCACGGAGCCACGCGACGTTGAACTGGGCGTAGTGGTAGTCCATGTCGATCCTCCGGTCGGGGCCGTCCGCGCGGCTCAACGCAGGGTCGGCAACGCCGCCAGCAGGTGGCCGAGTAGGCGGTAGGCATCCTGCTGGTCGGCGAGCGTTCGCAGGGCGGGGACGACCTCAGCGGGTCGTACCGCGCCGGAGCCCCCGGCGAGATAGTCGCTGACCAGCTGGTGCGCGCCAGCCAGCCGCCGGGGCACCGGCAGGGCCAGCTGCCGGTCGGTGTCTGTCGTGAGACCGAGCAGGGCGGTCACCGTACCGGCCTCGCCGAGGTCCTCCTCACCGAGCCGGACCGTCCGGCCCGGGAACGTCGTCCGGAACACCTCCGCCACCCTGGGCGACGAGGTGCCGAGATGGACACCGAGCAGGCGTGGACCCCAGGTGCTGCGACACAGGTCGAGCCGGTGCCGCAGCACGAGCCGGTACACCGACCTGCCCCGGAATTCGGGGCGGACGTAGGCCCGTCCCAGCACGGGAATGCCGTCTTCGGGCGAGTCCCGGGCCACTCGCGGGCTCAGCGTGGCGACGGCCACCGGTTCGTCGCGTCCGTCGCGCGACAGGTAGTAGGTGAACACCGTGGTGGGCCGGCCCTGGGTGATCTGGCGTTCGAACACCCGGAACGAGTCCGACCTCGCAGCGGCGGCGAGCGCCGGTTGCCACACGTGCCCGCACCTCTCCTCGCGCAACTGCCACAGCAGCGGTTCGAGCAGCGGGCGCCGCCACTGACTGGTGACCCGCAACCCGCCGGCAACCGAAGATGCCGCGTCCGGAGCCGACGGTGGTGCCGCGTCCGGATCCGACGGTGGTGCCGCGTCCCGGCTCAGTGGCCGCGCCGACGGCTCGACGAAGGCCGCCTGGTCAGACATCCCGGATTCCCCGGCCGGACCTCGCTCCGAGGTAGGCGGTGAAACCGAAGCCGTTGGTCTGTTCCACCGTGACGTCGTCGCAGCCACCCTGGTGGAGCAGTTGCTGCCATTGCGAGCCGTACAGGATCCGGGCGTTCTTGATCAGATGGTGGATCAGGACGTTCGACTGTGCGTACAGCCAGCGCGTCGACGAGGTGGTCTCCCGCAGCTCGGGCTCCATGCGGGGCTGCTCCAGGATCAGGACACCGGCGGTGTTGGGTGCCGCGGTCAGCTCCCGCAACCCGCGCTCGACCACGTCCTCGCCGTGCGCGAGGAACTCGTGGAAGTGGCAGGAGAAATAGAGGACACGCCGCTCCTCGGCGAGCGCCGCCGCCCATCCCGCCGGTTCGAAGGCGTCACCGTGGTACCAGGCGATCGAGTTCACGCCGCGCTCGGCGGCCAGTCGACCGGCGTGTTCCAGGCTCTGCGGGTTGATGTCCACACCCACGTAGCGGCGGGTGTCGCCGCCGGGCGCGCCGGCCAGTTGCGCCAGGATGCCGCTGGTCGGGCCGAGTTCCACGACCGCCGTGGCGGCCAACCGGTCGGCGGCCCGGTGCACCGCGTCGGCCAGGGGTGCCGCGAGCTTGAACAGCCCGTCGGCCGCGTACTCGCCGGCGCGGTGCAGGTCCACGCCGTACACCTTGGACTTGCGCAGCATGTCACCCAGGCCGACCCACACCGGCCCCCAGGCCCCGACCCGGACGTCGAACATGTTGTAGCTGGTGCGGTCACCGTTGACCTTGCTGTACCGGTCGGTCACCGCCTGCCCGAACGGGGTGAGGGTGAAGACGCCGTCGGAGTCGACGTGGATGATCTCCCCGACGCTCGCCGCGTAGTCGAGCAGGCTGCCCAGCACCCGCTCGTCCAGGTCCAGCGCCTCGGCGAGTTCCCCGGCGGTGCCGCCGGCGCGCAGCCGCTGGAACACTCCGCACTGGTTGAGGTGGAAGTAGATCTGCGCTTCGACGTAGTGCGTGGCGAGTTGGTGGAACCATGCCTGCGGATCGGCGCTGCCCCGCTGACCACCCGGCTGCTCGGCGTCGGCGGACATCACATGTCCACGACGTAGATGAGCGATCCACCGGTGGGCGTGCCCGGCTCGACCACGGCGCAGCCGGCCTCGTCGAAGATGCCGTGCCAGTCGGCCCGGGTACGGGGCAGCCCTTGACCGGACAGCTGGTGGATCAGCCGGTAGTCGAGCCGGCCGAGATGGGGCGGAGGTGGGCTCAGCGCGGCGAAGTCGTCGGGTTCACAGGACTCCACTTCCAGCACCAGCAACTGCCGGCCCGGCAGCTGCGCCCGCAGCGACCGCACCACGTCGACGATGGCGCGACGTCCGTCGCGGCCGAGTTCGTGCAGCATGTACATCGAGCTGACCACGTCCACCTGGTCGAGCGCGCCGGGCGGCACGGCCAGCGGCTCGGGCCCGACCCGTGCCTCGTGGAACTCCAGCCGGTCGGCCACTCCCCAGCGTGCCGCGCTGTCGCGCGCCTGGGCCAGCGCGGCCGCCGACATGTCCACGCCGACGCCGCGTGCGTCGGGATCCTGCAGCACCCACTGCAGCAGGAAGTCGCCCGTACCGCAGCCGAGGTCGAGGCAGATCCGTCCGCCCCGGCCGCGCATCACCGCGAACACCTCGGGGAGGGTGAAGGCGCACGTCGAGTACGCCGTACCGGCGGCGGCGTGCCGGGTGGATCTCGCGAGTGCGGGGTCGTTGAGGGGCAGCCGGGTCGTGAGGACCTCGCCGAGAGACTTCAGGACGGTCTGGTAGCCACCGAGGTACACGTTCAGGACGCCACGCGTGTAGACGTTGAACAGCCGTTCGCCCTTGGCGGTGACACCGAACACGTCGTCGCCGCGGCGTACGAGCGCACCGCAGCCGAGCAGGTATTCGACCAGCGCGGTGAAGGTGAAAGCGTCCAGGTCGAGCGAATCGATCGCCTTGTCCATGGAGAATTCGTCCCGGCCCGCCACGTATTCGTAGAAGCCGGCGTCGGACAGGCCGAGCAACACGTGGGCAAGAATTGTCTGCGACATCATCTGCCGGGCTTCCACCACAGGATTCGGCCCGTCTTCGAGCTGTTGCATGACGCGTCGACCTTCGTGCCGGAGGTCGTAGCCGATATCGGTCGTCACGGCGTTCTCCTTTGGGTTGTGCTGGCCTTCCGAGGGCAGCGGATTCAGCGCGACAGCACGTGCGCGTACATCGACTTGTAGGCCTCGCGGATCGATGTTCGCCGCTGTGTCGCCGTACGGGACCCTTCGGTCACGGCGGTACGGATGTTGCCTTCGATGCGCTCCCAGAGCGCGTCGGGTCGCCAACGGTTGCCGTCGGCCAGCTGGTAGGACGTCATCGCCGCGCTCGAACTGGAGCTGATGACGTCGGGCACGACCGGGACGCCGCGCTCGAACAGCACCGTGTTCGCCTGCTCGGTCAGGCCGAAGTTGGCCGCTTCGACGACCACGTCGGCCCGGATGTCGCTGGCCAGCGCCGCCGACACCACATGGGATCCGGCGGCGAGGACCAGGATGTCGGCTGCGGTGCCGAGCAGGTCGTCCGGCCGGAGCCGGGTGCCGCCGGCGGCTTCCACCGATGCCAGCCGGAAGGGTCGGTGCGCCGCACGCGCGGCGAGTACGTGCTCCGCGACCGGTAGTCCGTCCACGGACACCACGGCTTGGTCGATGTCGGACATGCCCACCACCACGGCGCCACGGCGGGTCGCGCGCACCGCCACCCCGGCACCGACCACCCCGGCGCCCTGGATCAGCACGCGCTTGCCCCGCAGTGATCCGACCAGCCCTTCGGCCGCGACCACGGCACCCAGGCCGGTCATGTCGCGTACGTAGCCGGAGAGTTCGCGGATCCGGCCGGGGCAACTCGGCTCCCTCGCCTGGATCAGATGCAGCTGGGACCTGCCGAGATGCTCGTACAGCCGGTCGAGCAGCGCGTCGGTCGCTCCCATGTCCTTGCCGAGAACGACGTGAGTGGACAGCGGTTCACGCCAGGCCGAGGCCAGTTCGGCCAGGATCGCGTCGATCCGTGGATGGTCCGGCCGGCACCGCACCCCGGCCTTGGCGCCACCGACCGGCAGGCCGTGCGCGGCGAGCTTCCAGCTCATCGTGCTGGCCAACAGGCTGACCTGGTCCAGTGACACCGAGTCGCTGAACCGAAATCCGCCGAAAGCCAATGTGTTGTCGAGGCGGTCGACGACCAGCCAGGCCGGAACGCCGAATGCGCTTGCCTCAATTATCGTTTGCCCTGTGCTCATGCCCAGAACTCAGTGTGCACCGGTGACTCCCGCCGAGTTTGCGACGACATTGGTGGAGCAATGTCAAGACGTGACATTGCTCAACTAAGAGCAAACCTGCAGGTTGCCGGAGATCTGGCCAACCCCCGCAGCCATAGACGAAGCCTAGCCCTAGACAATGGTCCTGTCACCACCTGATAACAGATTACGAGGTCAGCGCGACCGCGATCTGTCGACGGCAAAGTTGATCATGCACGCGAGCTGCAGATTCTTCCTTACCTATGGGCTGGATAGGAATGGCGGATCGCAACCGAGGTCGCGTCGGGGCCGCAGACACCTCTCTCATGCCGGTACGGCGAAGTCCGGTACGACGAAGTCCGGCGCGCCGATGGTCGGATACTCGGCGAGCACGGCGCGGGTTCGCGCGTACTCCTCGTCGCGCAGCGCCGGGGTCTCGGCGCGCCGGCGGCTGGCCCGGGACAGCAGCGTGCCGGCCTGCGAATCGGCGGCGAGCGTGCCGTACGCCGCGTCGAACCCGTCGGCCGGCAGGCCGCAATGGTCCAGGATCGCGGCCAGCGTCGCCGCCGGATCGGTGCTGAGGTCCTCGTAGCGCACCGGCCGCAACGGCACACCGTCGCGGCCGTACCGCAGGCAGGCCTCCATCGCGGAGAGCCAGGTAAGCAGGTACGCCTCGACCGGCGTGGGTTGGCGCTGGTGTCGGAGCGCGAACGGCATCAGCAGCGGGGCCTGTGCGGTCACGTACCGCAGGAACGTCTGCTGCTGCTCGGGACCGGGCAGGTGCGGGGTGAAGCCCTCGTGCATCGACTCCAGCCACCGCTCGGCGTGCCGGTAGAGGAACAGGCCACGGGAGTCGGGGAAGACCCGCTGGAACAGGTCGGCGAGGTGGATGCCGCCGGCCCGGAACTTGACGGCCAGCGTCGCGGTGCCGTGGCCGAGCAGCCGCACGCAGCTACGCAGCAGCCTCGCGTACTCGTCGTCGCGGGTGGGGTCCTCGTGCCGCAGCACGGCGAGCTGGGTGAAGACGTCCGGCTCGGACCAGCCGCGCACACCGGGCACCGCGCCGAGCGCGTGGCTGATCGCCGTCGAGCCGCAGCGTCCGACGGAGTAGACGAGAATCAGCCGCGCCGGGTCCGGCAGTTCGTCGGCGATCCGGTGCAGCGTCTCGTACGACACGGCGAACAGTCGCCGCGCGTGCTGGTACTGGGCGAGGTAGAGAAACGGCGCGGTGGTCAGGTCGACACCCGGGGTGGTCTCGACGAAGTACGCCAGCTGCTGGTCGAGGTCGAGGCAGTAGAGACCGACGTCGGGTCGGTGCGCCAGGTCCCGCGCCGGGAGCTGGCCGTCTTCCCGCAGCACGAAATTCTGCGGTACGGCCGGGAAGAACTCGCCCGGAGCCACCTTGTCGACGATCCGTAGCACCTGCGCGGTCATGGCATCTCCACTGATCGATCGTTCTTTCGGGCCCATCTGTCGTCCCGGGCCCGCTCGTCGCGGCCGGCGAGGTCACGCAGCAGGTCCGCCGCGCGCCCGACCCCGCCCGCCTGACGGCTCTGCTCGCCCCAGTACCGGCTGTGCTGCCGGAAGCCCTCCTCGGACAGCAGCCGGAGCAGCTTGCCGGCAACCTCGTCCGGGTCCACCCGGGGCGGGTCGTCGAGCGCCAGCCCGACACCCGCGTCGACCGCCCGCGCGGCGATGTCGTAGCAGTCCAGCCAGAACGGGGTCAGCAGCATCGGTTGCCCGAAGTGCACACCCTCGTGGAAGCCGTTGGCCCCGCCGTGGCAGACGAAGGCCCGTACGTGGGGATGCGCGAGCACCGCCAGCTGGGACGGGATCCACTCCTCGGCCCGGACGTTCGGCGGCAGCGGGTTGGTCAGCACCGCGCGTTGGTGGCCGGGGAGCTTCCACAGCACCCGGTGCTCGGGGCCGATCCGACCCAGGGCTTCGGCGAACGCGTCGAGCTGGGCGGTGGTCAGGGTGGCCAGGGTGCCCAGGCCGACGTAGACGACGCTGGGCTGCTGGTCCAGCCAGTCGGTCAGCTCGTCGGCGGGCGGTTCTGCCTGACCGGGCCCGGCCTGCGGTTCCGGCCCGGCCTGCGGTTCCGGCCGGGTGAACGCGTCGGGCACGATCGCGCCCAGCAGATGCAGGTGGTCCGGCGCGGGGAACGGGTACTCCAGGCCGAACACGGTGTAGCCGAAGACGGCGACCGCGTCGGCGGCGTACCCGGCGGGGTCGCCGGTCGGGTTGGCCAGCCCCCGGGCCCGACGCCGCCAGGTCGGGCCGGCCACCGCGCGCAGCAACGCCAGCTGCAGCCGTACCCGGAACAGCGCGTTGGTCACCTGCTGGGCGCCGGTCAGCCGACGCGGCAGCCCGGACGCCGGTGCCGGGTAGCTCCACGGCAACCGTCGCAGATAGACGGAGCTGACCGGGTACGGCACGCTCAGCACGTAGGGCACGCCAGCGGTCGTCGCCGCGTCGAGCGCACCGAGGTTCAGCACGTCGATGACCATCAGCCGGGGGTCGACCCGGTCGATGTGTGCCAGGGTCCGCTGGTAGACCTGCGTGGTGGCGTCGGCCGTGCGCAGCGTCCGGGCGAGGGCGGCCACCCCGGCGGTGGTACGCGGTCCCCGGACCATCGCGGCGTACAGGTCGCCTTCGATCCGTACGGGCACGTCGGCGCCGGGAAGGTAGTGCAGCGGGCTGCCGACGGCGGCCGATTCGACCCGGTGCCGGGCATCGGCGTCGACGCAGAACCAGAGGTCGGGCTCGTCGCGTCGGGACATCTCGGCGGCGATGGTCAGCAGCGGGTTGAGCTGCCCGGGGTGTGACGGACTGGCGAACATGATCGGTCGGCGCGACGACGCGTCCCGACTCATGACCGCAGCCGTACCGGCAGCTGGTCGTAGCCGCGCAGCACCCGGGTCGGCCGGCGGTGCCCGACGCCGTCGAGCGCCAGATCGGGGTAGCGCTCGAAGAGTTGGCGCAGGCCGATCTCGCCTTCGAGCCGGGCCAGGTTGGCACCGAGGCAGTAGTGCGCCCCGCTGGAAAAGGAGAGATGGTCGCGGGCGTTGCCCCGGGTCACGTCGAAGCGGTCCGGGTCGGCGAAGACCGCCGGGTCCCGGTTGGCACCGCCGAGCATCGGTACGACGACCTCGCCGCGCCGGACCCGTACCCCGGCGACGTCGGTGTCGGCGCGGCAGAAGCGGGCGGTCGTCTGCACCGGGGAGTCGTAGCGCAGGATCTCCTCCACCGCGTTGGGCCACCGGTGCGGCTCGGCGCGCAGCAGGGCGAGTTGCTCGGGGTGGGCCAACAGCAGCGCGGTGCCGGTCGACAAGAGGTTGACGGTCGTCTCGAAGCCCGCCGCCATCAGCAGTCCGGCGAGCGCGACGAGTTCGTCGTCGGTCAGTCGTTCACCGTCGCCGTCCGGCCGCACCAGTTGGCTCAGCAGGTCGTCACCGGGGTCGGCGCGCAGCCGGGCGAAGTGTCCCCGTAGCCAGTGGTTGAGCTCGCGGATCCCGGTTTCGACGCGACGGAACTGGCCGTACGGCAGGCCGAGGTCGAGCACGGGCGACACGGCAGAGCCCCAGTCGAGAAAGCGTTGCCGCAGCTGGGGCGGTACGCCGAGGATCTCGGCGATCATGGTGACCGGCAACAGGCTGGCGTACCGGGCGACCAGGTCCACCGGGCCGCCGTCCGGGGCGGCGTCGCCGAGTTCGTCGAGCAGGTCGGCGCAGTGCCGTTCGACGCGGGGCCGCAGGCTCTCGATCGCCCGCGCGGTGAAGACCTTGACGACCAGCCGTCGGTAGCGGGTGTGCCCGGGCGGGTCGGTGGCGAGCATCGACGGCGGGTCGATCGGCCCGATCGGCATCCGTCGACGGCCGAGGCGGCGCAGCAGCGCGACCGCGGCGGGTGCCGCCATGGTGTCCGGATTGACGCCGAACGCGTCGTCGCGCAGCACGTCGGTGACCACGTTGTGCCGGGTGGTGCTCCACATCAGACGGCCACGGACGAGCGGTCCCTCATGGCGGATCTGGCGATAGAACGGGTACGGGTCGTCACGGATCACCGGGTCGAGGAAGAGCCGGGCCTGGGCGTCACCTCGCCGCGCGGCGGCGGCGATGCCGAGCCGCAGTAGTCCGTGTCGTGTCGTCCATCTCAGCAGGGTTCCGAGCCCGGATCTCGACGGTCCCCTGACCCGGTGCGCGACGCCGGCTTCGGTCCGCCCCTGGAGTGCCTCCACCCGATCCATTCCCTTCCCAGGTTGCGGTAAAGCAGCTCCCACCACTGACGAAACAGCTCGGAGCCGACCTCGATCGACATTAGTGATCACGTCGCGACCCAAATAAACTTATACATCAGTCGATGCTAGACGCGCAACGCCTCCGGTCGGACAACCATCACGGCGAAGCGATGAAGATTGACTCACAGCGATGACATGGACTCGCTTTTCAGGTACGCTGGCCCGGAGTGATCAACTGGGGAGGCGGTGACGTAAAAGCGCAGCTCCAATAGGTTGTGCTGCGCGCACGTCGGGAGCAGGAACGCACAACGGGTAGCCAGCCTCGCATGGCCTCCGCCGCCGCGTGATTCGTCCGTGGCGGCCAATTTCGACTGCAGCGATGTCACCTGCGCATTCGACCCGGAAGCGGTCGTCATCGACTTGCATAAGACCAGGTCAGAGCGCGGTAGCGAGCAGAAAGGTAACCAGTGATGGTTTCGGGCCGGACGCCGCTAACCACCTACCAATCAGACATCTGGGTTGCAAGCCGCCTATCTCCGGATCTACCACAGTTCAACGTGTGCGGATACGAACAGTTCGTCGGCCAGCTCGACCATGAACTCCTGCTGACCTGCATCCGCCAGGCCGTAGAATTTAACGATGCGTTTCAGTTACGTTTCGACGAAGAGAACGGGCAGCTCTTCCAATGGGCGGAGCCCGAGTCAGCGGTCGTCGAGGTCCACGATTTCACCAGCACTCCCGACCCCCACCAGGCATGCCATTCCTGGATGACACAGGTGTTCTCCCAGCCGTTCGAGCTGCGCCGCAACCGACTGTACCGAGTGGCGCTGCTGCTGGAGAGCGAATCCGTCGCCTACGCCTACCTCAACGCGCACCACCTGGTCACCGACGGCTGGGGCGGCCGGCAGGTGCTCCGGCAGGCCTGCGCCAGGTACGCCGCGGCCGTCACGGAACGCGCCACCACCACGGTCCGCCGGCAATACTCCTATCTCGACTTCGCTCGGGACATGATGGACTACGCCGGATCGGAACAGCGCGAACGCGACGTCGCATACTTCCGTGCCCGACTCGACGGGGTCACCCCGGCGCTGTTCCCCCGCCAGGCCGCCGGCCGCTACCGGACCGCCCGACACAGCTTCCCCCTGAGCCCCGAGCACGTCGACCGGATCCGGGCCGCCGGTCAATCGCCGTTCACCTACGTCGCGGCGGCCCTCGCGGTCTACCTCGGCCGGATCCACCGCCGCGACCAGGTCATCCTCGGCGTACCGGTGCTCAACCGGAGCACCTACGCGCAGCGGCAGACCATCGGGCACTTCGCCAACGAACTGCCGGTGCCGGTCACCGTGCGCGGCACCCGGACGATGCCCGAGCTGGTCGCCGAGCTGCGGGACACCCTGCGTTCGCTACGAACCCACCAGCGCCTGTCCCGGGGCGAACTGCTGCGCGAGATCATCCCGCCGGACGGGCCACGGCAGCTCTACGACGTCACCCTCTCCTGGCTGCGCTGGCCCCGCCCGGAGGCGATCCCCGGCGTCACCCACCGCAGGACGGTGGCCGCCAGCCGGGCCCACGAACAGGACGCCCTCGCGGTGCTGGTCAACGAGTACGACGACGGCTCCCTGACGGTCGACGTCGACTACTCCCTCGACGTGTACGACGACGACTTCCCCATCGAAGCGCTGGGCCGGCACCTCGACACGCTGATCGGCAACGCGCTCGACCGGCCCGCCGAACCCCTGGCCCGCGTCCCGATGCTCACCGACGCCGAACGCGACCAGATCACCGGCTCCGCCCACGGCGACGACGTGGACCACCCCACCGACGCAACCCTGCACGGTCTGTTCGAACAGCAGGTGGCCCGCACGCCCGACCGGGTCGCCGTGGTGGTGGACGGCACCGGCGAGACGCTCAGCTACGCCGACCTCGACGCCCGCGCGAACCAGGTGGCCCGGGCACTGCGCGCCGACGGCGTCGGTCGCGACGACCGAGTGGCCGTCCTGGCCGTACGGGGAGCGGCGATGCTCGCCGCGATCCTCGGAACGTTGAAGGCCGGCGGGGCCTACGTGCCCATCGACCCGGATCATCCGCCGGCCCGGATCCGGCGGCTGCTCGTCGACAGCGGTGCCACGGTGCTGTTGACCCCCGACGCGCACGCGACACCGGAACTCGGCGGCCCGGACGCCGTCCCCGGCCTGACCGTACGCCACCTCGACACCCTGACGGCCTACCCCGGTGACCCGGTCGAGCCGCTCGCCCGCGCCACCGACCTCGCGTACGTCATCTACACCTCGGGATCAACCGGCGAGCCCAAGGGGGTGATGGTCGAGCACCGGTCGGTGGTCAACCGGCTGGCCTGGATGCAGCGCCAATATCCGCTCGACGGCGACGACGTGCTGGTGCAGAAGACACCGATCTCCTTCGACGTGTCGGTGTGGGAGCTGTTCTGGTGGGCGTTCGCGGGTGCCCGGCTCGTGCTGCCACGACCCGGGGCGCACCGGGATCCGGGCGCGCTGTCGACCATCGTGGCGCGGTACGGCGTGACGGTCATCCACTTCGTACCGTCGATGTTCGGGCCGTTTCTCGACCTGCTCGCCGGCGCACCGGATCGGCGTCGGCAGGCCGACTCGCTGCGGCTGGTCTTCGCCAGCGGTGAGGAGTTGCCGGCCCGGCGGGTCGACCAGTTCCATCAGCTGTTCCCGCTTCCGCCCGCTGCCGCCGCCGGCGGCGCCCCCCGGCTGGTCAACCTGTACGGGCCGACGGAGGCGACGGTCGACGTCTCCTACCACGAGTGCCGGCCCGATCCGGCCCGGCCGACCCGACGCATACCGATCGGCCGCCCGATCGACAACGTCCGGCTGTACGTGCTGGGCCCCGACGACCAGCCGCAACCGGTCGGCGCACCCGGCGAACTCTGCGTCGCCGGGGTCGCCGTCGCCCGGGGCTACCTGGGGCGGAACGGGACTGGTGCGACGGGTACGGCGGCACCGGCCGACACCCGGTTCGGCGTCGACCCGGTGCGCGGCGCGGGTCGGATGTACCGCACCGGTGACCTCGCGCGGCGGCTCGCCAACGGTGACCTGGAGTATCTCGGTCGCCTCGACGGGCAGGTCAAGATTCGCGGCAACCGGGTCGAACCCGGCGAGGTCCAGCAGATCCTGGCCGGCTACCCGGGGATCCGCGAAGCGGTGGTCGTGGCCTACACCGCCGCCGGCCGGGACACCCAGCTGGCCGGCTACTACGTGGCCGAGTCTGATCTCGATCCGGTCCGGCTGCGCGGCCACCTGCTGCGCCATCTACCGGACTACCTGGTGCCGACCGTGTTCAGCCGGCTGGACCAGATTCCCCTCACCCGCAGCGGCAAGCTCGACGCGGCGGCGTTGCCCGCGCCTGGGACCGGCCAGCGGCGGGAGCCGGATCAGCAGCCCCGCGACGAGGTCGAGCGGACCCTCGCGGCGATCTGGTGCCAGGTGCTGGACCTGCCGTCGGTCGGCGTCCATCAGGACTACTACACCATCGGCGGCGACTCGATCCTGGCGTTGCGGGTGCACGCCGAGGCGGAGCGGCGGGGCCTGCGCTTCACCCTCGCCGACCTGGCCGAACAGCCGACGGTCGCGGCGCTGGCGACCCGGGTACGGCGTACTGGCCCAGCCGACCAGCAGGCCGGCACGGCCGCCGAAGAACCCGATTCGGCCGCCGGCGACCGCCCCTTCGCACTCGTGTCCCCGCTGGACCGGGCCCGGCTCGGCGAAGCGGCCGACGCCTCCCCGGCCACCGCCATGCAACTCGGACTCCTCTACCACAGCAGTGAACACGAGGCGGCCACCGCGTATCACGACGTCTTCCGCTACTCGGTCCGGATGCCCTGGCACGAACCGGCGTTCCGTACGGCGTACGAGCGGCTCGTCGCCCGGCACCCGGGCCTACGGTCCTCCTTCGACCTGGGCGGCTTCACCGAACCACTGCAGATCGTGCACACCCGGATCGCCGGCGGCCTCGACGTCGCCGATCTGCGTACCCTCGACCCGGCGGCCGCCGGTGCCGAGGTGCTGGCGCACATGCGACAGCGCCGCCACCACCGGTACGCCTTCGACCGCCCCCCGCTGTTCCTGTTCCGGGCGCACCTGCTCCCGTCCGGCGTGGTCGACCTGGTGTTCAGCTTCCACCACGTACTGCTGGACGGTTGGAGCGTGGCCACCGTCGTCGGCGACCTGTTCCGCGACTACCTGCACCTGATCGGCGCCGGCATCGCGGCGGTCGACGAGACGGCACTACCCGGACCGGCCGCGTACGCCGCCGAGGAACGCCGGACGCTCGACTCGGTGCCGGCCCGACAGTTCTGGGCCGACCGGCTCGCCGGTGCCGAGCCGACCCAGCTCGACGGCTTCCGGCAGTACGAGCCGCCCGGTGCCGACGAGCCGCCGGTCCGCCTGGTCGCCGTGCCCGAGGCCTTGGAGCAGCGGGTACGGGCCTTCGCCCACGACCACGGGCTGCCGGTGAAGTCGCTGTTCCTCGCCGCCTACCTGCTGACGGTACGGCTGTACTCCGGGACCACGGACGTGACCGTCGGGCTGGTGACCCACGGCCGCCCGGAACGGGCCGGGGCGGACCGGATGGCCGGACTCTTCCTCAACACGGTGCCGTTACGCCTCGGGCCCGACACCGGGTCCGGCACCGAGTCCGGCACCGCGCCCGCTTCCTGGCTGGCGACGGTCCGCGAGGTGCACCGACGGGAGCGGGAGTGCCAGCCGTACCGGCGGTATCCGCTGCACGCCATCCAGCACGACCGGGGCGGTGGACCCGTCTTCGAACTGGCCTTCAACTACGTGCACATGCACGTCCTGGCGCCGCTGCTGGAACTGCCCACGATCGAACCGCTCGGCTTCGACGCCTGGGAGGAGACGAACTTCACGCTGCTGCTGAACGTGTTCGTCCACCCGGCTGACCAGCGTGTCTCACTGCGGATCGACGCCGACCGCCGGACGATCACCTGGGCGCAGAGCGGCCTGATCGCCGACACCTACCTGCGGATCCTCGGCCGGATCGTCGACGAGCCCGACGCCGTACCGGACTTCGGGTTCCTGGTCACGTCGACCAGCGTCACCCCGACCCCGACCGACGTCCCCCCGACCAGCATTGCCCCGACCAGCGTTGCCCCGACCGACGTCTCCCCGAGCGCGGCCCGCGGCGACGTCGTCCGCCGCCTCACCGACCACGTACGGCGTACCCCGGACGCTGTCGCGGTCGCCGCCGGAACCCGGCGGTGGACGTACGCGCGATTCCACCGCGAAGTCGACCGGATCGCGTACGCGCTGACCCACGCCGGCGTACGGCCGGGTGACCTGGTCGGCGTCGCGGTCGGCCGCTCCCCCGAAATGATCGCGGCCATCTACGGCATCGCCCGCGCCGGAGCGGCCTGCGTCCCGCTGGACGTGACCTACCCGCCGGAGCGGATCGCGGCGATGCTCGCCCAGGCGCGACCGGCCCGAGTCGTCACGGAGCGGCGGCACGCCGAACTGATCGGCGACCCCGCCACGATGCTCGTCGTCGAGGACCTTCCCACGCCGTCGCGGGCCATCACACCGGCTCCGCTGCCGCCGATCCGGCCGGACGACCTGCTGTACGTGCTGTTCACCTCCGGATCGACCGGCGTCCCGAAAGGGGTGGCGATGTCCCACGCCGCCCTCGACAACTACCAGGAGTGGCAGGTGGCGGCGGCCAGCGCGGCGGCGGGCGGCGTCACCCTGCAGTTCGCCCCGCTCAGCTTCGACGTGTCGTTCCAGGAGATCTACACCACGATCAGTGCCGGCGGCACGCTGCAGATCATCGACGAGCGGCAGCGTCGGGACACCCCGGAGCTGCTGCGGCTGATCGACCGCGAATCCATCGAACGGGTCTTCCTGCCGTACGTGGCCCTCCAGCAGCTCGCCGAAGCGGCGGTGACACTCGGGATCTACCCCCGCGCGCTGCGGGTGGTGATCTCGTCGGGGGAGCAGCTGCGGGTCACCGCCGAGATCCGCCGGTTCATCGCCGCGCTACCGGCCGGCGCGATCCTGGAAAACCAGTACGGGCCGACCGAAACCCACCTGGTCACCGCGTACCCGATGGCCGGCGATCCGGAGCGTTTCCCGAACCTGCCCCCGATCGGGCCGGCGATCCCCGGCGTCGACACGTACCTGCTGGACGACCGGCTCCGCCCGGTGCCGACCGGGGTCGCCGGGGAGCTCTACTTCGGCGGGATCCAAGTGGCGCGCGGCTACTACCGCCAGCCCGCACTGACCAGCCAGCGGTTCCTGCCCAACCCGTTCGGCCCGCCCGGCGACCGGATCTACCGCACCGGTGACCTGGCCCGGGTGCTGCCCAACGGCGACCTGGTCTGGCTGGCCCGGACCGACACCCAGACCAAGATCCGGGGCTTCCGCGTCGAACCACTCGAAGCCGAGATAGCGATCATGAAATTGGCGGCACGGCATCCGGGCCTGCGCGAGGCGGCCGTGGTGGCCCGCCGCCGGGACAGCGTCGACTCCTTCCTGGCCGCCTTCCTCGTCGGCGACCCGGCCCGGGTCGACCTCACCGATCTGCGCCGACAGCTGCGGGAAACGCTGCCCGAACACCTCGTGCCCACCCAGTTCAGCTGGCTGCCGCAGATGCCGCTGACCCCGAGCGGCAAACGCGACGACCGCCGGCTGCGGGAGCTGCCGCTGCGCGCGGAGGCCTCCCGGTCGGTGGCACCCCGCAACCGGTACGAACGGGTACTCGCCGAGATCGTCGCCGATCTGCTCCACCTGCCCCGGATCGGCGTCGACGACAACCTGTTCGAACTTGGCGCGACCTCGCTCACCGCGATGCGCCTGGTCACCCTGATCGAGAAACGGTACGACATCGCCGTACCGGTCTCCGCTTTCGTCACCGCCCCCACCGTGGCCAGCCTGGCCGAACTGCTGCGGGTCGGCGGCGCGGACCCGGCGTCGTTCGACCCGCTGGTGCCGATCCGCACCGGCGGGCGGCGACGGCCGCTGTTCCTGGTGCACCCGATCGGCGGCAACGTGCTGTGCTACCTCCAGCTCGCCAAGCACCTACCCGATGATCAACCGGTCTACGCGCTGCAGGCGTCCGGTGTCGACGCCGGAACCGAACCGAAACGGTCCGTACCGGCGCTGGCGGCCAGCTACCTGGCGGCGATCCGCCGAGTGCAGCCGCACGGCCCGTACACGATCGGAGGCTGGTCGTTCGGCGGCGTGGTGGCCTTCGAGATGGCCCGCCAGCTCACCGTCGCGGCCGGCCAGGTCGAGCAGCTGATCCTCATCGACCCGATCGCCCGGCGGCCCGGTGATCCGGTGCCGGTCGCCGACGACGTCCTGATCGACTGGTTCTTCTGGGAACTGCTCCCGCTCGACCAGGACCGGCCGGTCCTGGAGCCGATCCCGGCGAACCTGGTCACCCCGGAGGAGAAGCTCGACTTCGTCGCCCGCCGGGCCGGCGCCGCCGGGCTGCTGCGCGCCGGCGACTCACGGGCGGCGGTCCGCCGACTGTTCGAGGTCTTCAAGGCCAACTGGGAGGCCATCATCACGTACCGACCCGAGGTGGTCGACCAGGACGTCACGCTGCTGCGGGCCCGCGACCCACTACCGGCGCTGCTCGTACCGATGCACGACATCGCCGGAACGCTGCACCTCGACCCCCGCAACGGATGGGGCGAACTGACCACCGGCCGGATCGACGTGTGCGACGTACCCGGCAACCATCTGGCGCTGATGGAACCGCCGTACGTGACGGGGGTGGCGGACCGGATCACCGACTTGCTGGCCGCACCGGTCGGCGGTGCACAGTGACCGCGCCCAAGGCGTTGATCGTCGGAGCGGGCATCGGTGGACTGGCGGCGGCGGCCACGCTGCGCCGGGTCGGCATCGACGTGGAACTCTACGAACAGGGTGGTGAGCTGCGACCCGCCGGGTCGGCGCTGTCGCTGACCGGCAACGCACGCGTCGCGCTGCGCACCCTCGGCATCGACCTCGACCTCGAACGGCGGGGCCGGGTCTACCCGGCGCTGCAGTTGCGCACCGCCACCGGCCGTCTGATCAGGACGGTGCCGTTCGCGCACCTCGGCGACCGGGTCGGCGCGCAGAGCCTCGCCATCCACCGCGCCGAACTGCACCAGGCCCTGCTCGCGGCGGCCGGCGACCCGCCGGTCCGTCTCGACGCCGCCGCCCGCCGATTCGAGGTGACCGGCGACCGGGTCCGGGTCGAGTTCCACGACGGGCGGACCGCCGACGGCGACCTCCTCATCGGCGCCGACGGATTCCATTCGGTGGTCCGCCGGCAGATCGCCGGGCCCGAGCAGCCCCGCGAACCCGGCTACGTCTGCTGGCTGGCGACCCTGCCCATGCGGCACCCGATCATCCGGGACGGCTACGCCGCCCACTACTGGGGCCGGGGCCGACGGTTCGGCCTGGTGCAACTCGACGGCGACCGGGTCTACTGGTGGGGCACGTCGAACATGGCCCCGGCGCAGGCCCGCGACTGGCGGGGCGGCAAGGCCGACATCGAACGGGCGTACACCGGCTGGGCCGAGGAGGTCCGGGCCGCGATCGCCCAGACCCCCGAATCGGCGATCATCGCCGTACCGGCCCGGGACCGGCCCTTCCTCGACCGGTGGGGCCACGGGCCGGTGACGCTGCTCGGCGACGCGGCGCACCCGATGTTGCCGAGTCTCGGTCAGGGCGCGGCGGTCGCCGTCGAGGACGCCGTCGTCCTCGCCCACTGTCTGCGTCAGGCCGACGACCTGCAGCTGGCCCTGCGCCGCTACGAAGCCGCGCGGCGCGAGCGGACCCGCTGGATGGTCGACCAGGCGTACGCGTTGAGTCGGGTCGAGCAGCTGGCCCACCCGCTCGCCGACCTGGCCCGCCGCCTCTACCTGCGCTGGCTGCCCGGCCCGCTGCTCGACCGACGCAACGAGATCGCGCTCACCTTCCCCGGTGCGCTGGATGAAACGGTGGCTCCGCGATGACGGCACCGACGGACGGACGGCCGCCGACCGAGGTACGGCGGGCGCTGAGCCCGCTCGAACGCTGGTACTGGATCGCCGACCAGGTGTCGCCGCTCAACGTCATCGGCCGGGTCCAGGTGCGTGGGCACCTGCCGGAACCGCTGCTGCGCGCCGCGCTGGACCGGCTGCGTCGGCGCCACCCGCTGCTGCGGGTGGCGATCGCCGCCGAGCCGGACGGGCGGTCCCCCCGGTTCGTGCCGAGCGACCGGCCGATCCCGCTGCGGCTGGTCACCGCCGACGCGCCGGTCGCGCCGGGCGACGCGGTGCCGCCGGGCGACGGGTCGCCGCCCCCCTGGGTACAGCGGGTTGACGAGCACGAACTCGTCGACCGGGTCGACTGGCGGACCGGTCCGCTGTGCCGGGCCGTGGTGATCACCCACCCGTCGGCCACCGGGTTGGCCGACGACGAGACGCACGACCTGCTGCTGACGATGCCGCACTGCGTGGCCGACGGCACCACCGTGCTTGCCCTGCTGCGGCAGTGGATCGATCTCGCCGAGCGGGTCCGCGTCGGAGCCACCGACGGCACCGACAGCGCCGTGGACACCGAGTCGGGCGAGCCGGGCGAGGTGGGTGAGCCGGCGCTGCCCGGCTCCGAGGCGATGTTCCCCCGCCGGTTCCGGGGCCTGGTCGGGACGCTGCGGCTGCGCTGGCTGCTGGCCCAGGACCTGTTCCGGGTACGCCGACACCGGCCGGCCCGGGTCGTACCGAGCCGCTTCGTGCCGTTCACCGAACGGCGTACCCGGCTGATCGCCCGAACCCTCGCCCCCGATCAGGTCGAGGCACTGGTGGCGGCCTGCCGGCGGGAGCGGACCACGGTGCACGGCGCGCTCGCGGCGGCGATGGTGCTGGCGGTGGCCGCCGAGGCCGGCTCCCCGGCACCGGGCCACGTCACGATCGGTTCGCCGATCACCTTCCGGGACGCGCTGGAACCGGCCGTACCCGAGCGGGCGGTCGGCACCTACGTCGCGACCGTGCCCACCTTCGTCGCGTACGGGCCGGACCGGTCACTCTGGGACCTCGCCCGCGCGATCAGCGACGACCTCGCGACCCGACGCCGGGTGGGCAGCCACTTCGCCATGGTCGACCTGGTCACGCTCTCCTGCCCGAAGTCGGTGGCCGCCGCCGGGCGGTTCATCGAGATGATGGAACGGACCGGACCGGTCAACCTGTGCCTGTCCAACATCGGCCGACACGACTTCCCCGACCGCGTCGGGCCGTGGCGACTGTCCGGCGCCCAGTTCGTCGCCGGGCTTTCCGTGGTCGGCTACTTCGTGTCCACGGCGAACACCAGCCACGGACAGCTGTCCTGGAACTTCACCTACGTACCCGACGCGTTGTCGGCGGACCGGGCGACCGCGCTGGTGGCGGCGAGCGTCGACGCGGTGTCCGCCGCGATCGACGGCCACACCAACGTGGTCGGCGGCCAGACGGAGCGGAGTCCACGATGACCCAGCAGACACGGCGGATCACGCCAGCCGGCCGTACCGTGGTGATCACCGGCGCGTCGACCGGCCTGGGCCGGGCGGCGGCGCTGCACCTGGAACAGATCGGCTTCCAGGTCTTCGCCGGGGTACGGTCTGCGGCCGACGGCGAGAAGCTGCGCGCGGAGTCGACGCACGGCCGGCTGTTTCCGCTGCTCATCGACGTGACCCGGGCAAAGCAGATCCGGCAGGCGGTCGACGAGGTGACCGGGCGGCTCGGCGCGACCGGGCTCTGGGGCCTGGTCAACAACGCCGGTGTCGCCCAACCCGGCCCGTTGGAGTGCCTGCCCGCTGACGCGCTCCGGCGACAGTTGGAGACGAACGTGATCGGGCAGGTCGCGACGATCCAGGGGTTCCTGCCGCTGCTGCGGGCCGGCCGGGGCCGGATCGTGAACGTCACTTCGGGACTGGGCCGGGTCGCGCTGCCGTACCTCGGCGCGTACGCGGCGGCGCAGTTCGCGAAGGAGGCGATCAGCGACAGCCTGCGGCGCGAGCTGCGGCCGTTCGGCGTCACGGTGTCGGTGGTGCAGCCGGGCGCGATCCGTACCCCGATCTGGGAGAAGCTCGACCAGGCCGGCGCGGACGTCATCGACGGCGCGCCGGAGTCGACCGCAGCGCTGTACAGGCGTCCGTTCCAGGCGTTCCTACGCGGCAACGCCCGCCAGGTGCGGCGCAGCAGGACCACACCCGAGCGGTACGCCCGGACGGTCGCCCGTGCCCTCACCGCGACCCGGCCGAAGACCCGGTATCCGGTCGGTCCGGACGTCCGGTTCGCCAGCCTGGCCGCCCGGCTCTTGCCGGACACCCTGATCGACCGCAACCTCGCCGCGCAGACCCGACCGCGCGAGGGCTGACTCCCGCCGCCCGGTCCCCGGCAATGACCGGTGACCGGCCCCGAACCCGAACCCCGACTCATGACGACCGACCTCGAAAGGTGGCCATCGTGGACGTAGAGCAGCAAACCAGGGCGCAGGCGCAGGAGGTGTTCGCCCGCAACCTCGACCACATCACGGCGGGACGGATCCGGGAGTGGGTGGAGCTGTTCGACCCGGAAGGGGTGCTGGAGTTCCCCTATCCGCTGCCGGGTGTGCCGTCCCGGTTCGTCGGACACCACGAACTGTACGAGCACATGAAGGACTTTCCGAAGCAGTTGTCCGTCCGCTTCTCCGGACTCACCTTCCACGAGACGACCGATCCCGAACTGGTGATCGCCGAGTTCGTCGGCGACGGCCGGGGCGTGGTCACCAAACGACCGTTCCACCAGACCTACATCTCGGTGGTCCGCTTCCGGGACGGCAAGATCGTCCACTTCCGGGACTTCTGGAACCCGCTGGTGACGATCCGGACCGCCGCCACGGTCGGCCACGTCTGGCGGGGCATCGTCGACCTGGTACGCCCGTCAGCCAAACGCGGGGTGGCCTGACTCGTGGCCCGCGTCACGTCAGGGTCCGATCCGCCCCGCCAGCTCCGCTGGGCGGCTGTTCCTGGACAAGCCCCATGAAATCGACCGGTACGAGCAAGCATTCAGCAACATCTGGGACGCCCGCTCGACGAACAGGCGTCGAGGCAGGCAATCAGGGACGCGATGAAGGAGATGGGCACATGATCACTGGCGACGTTTCAGCGGCTCGTTGGTTCACGTCGAGCCGGAGCAACGGACAGAACAACTGCGTCGAGGTAGCCGACAACCTGCCAGGCCGCGTCCTGGTCCGGGACACCAAGAACCGCGACGGCGGCACCCTGACCTTTGCCCCGCCCGCGTGGCGCTCGTTCGTCGGCCTGGCGAAGCACCACCACTGACAGTCCGACGCCTCCCGCCCTGGCAGGACAGTGCGAGCGCGCCAGTCCTGCTTCGCCAAGGTCGGCCCTTCGCTGTCGGGTTGTCGAGTTGAGGGCTCACGCACGTTACGGAAGGCTTTAGGGTTCGTGAGCCCTCAACTCGGCGTGGCCGTGTATCCGTGATCGGCCGGTGTCGGTGATCAGCCGGCGGTGGCGACCCCGACGACCGCGCCGAGGATCAGGAACGGTCCGAACGGCAGATGATGCGACCACCGGATCCGCCGTACGGCCAGCAGTAGCAGCGCCCAACAACCAGAGGTGACGAAAGCCACCAACAGCCCGAAGACGACCACCGGCCAGCCGAACCAGCCGAGCACCGCGCCGATACTCAGCGCCAGTTTGGCGTCGCCGAGCCCGAACCCCCGGGCGCCGAACAGCAGCGTGGTGGTCGCGAACAGCAGGGCCATCGCGATGCCGGCGGCCAGCGCCCGCAGCCAGGTACCGGGCTGGCCGGACACCGCCGCGGCCAGGCCGAGTAGCAGCCAGGTCCCGGCCGCCGCCGGATAGGTGAGCCGGTCAGGTAACCGGTGCACCGCGACGTCGACGAAGACCAATGGCACCATCCAGACCGACCACCACAGCAGGGTTATGCTCACCAGTGGCGGGTGGCCGGCGAGTAGCACGGCGGCCAGCGCCAGAAGCACGGCAGCCTCGACGAGCAGCGGTGGCGCTCCGATCCGGTCGCCGCAGCCGCCGCACCGGGCCATTGGCGACAACGCCCGCGACAGGCCGGGACCGCCGATCTTGGTCCGGCACCGTGGACAGTCCCGCCGCCACGGTTCGCCGGGGGCGACCGCGTGGGTGGCCACGGCCCAGCGCGACCCGGGCGTGATCATGAGTACGCCGAGCGCCCGAGCCCACCACGGTTGATGACTTTGAGTAACTTCATGATCGCTGGACTCGGGGGACGGCACCCCCGGGACAGCCGTCGCGGAGGATTCCCGCTGGCGCGTCGACGCGGGGGCGGATCGATGGCGGGTGAGCATCAGACCTGCTTCCAAATGGGACACAACATGTCCGTTGCTGGCAATTCACTAGAGTCGCAGACTGTTTTTGATCACCAATCGTTGTCGCGCCCGATGGCGGCCCCCGCCCACGGCGAGTCGACCGCAATGGACGGACATCGAATCACCTCACGACGACACCGGACCCGAAGATCGTAACGCTGAGTGTTGTTCTGAATTGCCCCTGTTGCTGTCGCGACCGTCAGCCTATGCTCCCCCCTTGAGTGATGCACTACTGCCGGGAAACATCGGGTTGACCGGCGGAATTGCGTCGGTCGGCACCTGGTCGCACCAGCCGGAGGCAACCCTGGGACATTCCAGTCGACAGGTCGGCACCACTCCAACGCATCGACGTTGGCAATAGACCTGTCTCCGTACGGCGCCGACAGATCGGCGCGGCACCGAGGAGGACGGACCATGGGCGCATCGCACCCGCGCTGGACTGCGGCAACGCTCGTCGTGTCGGCGATCGCGGCCGTAGCGCTCAGCGCGTGCGCCAGCGAGCAGTCCGCCGCCCTGCCCCCCGCGCGGGTCGGCGCCGCGACCGACGACCCGGCCCGAGCCGAGGCGGCCGAGGCGGCGCTCGCCGCGTACGCCGGGTATCTCGCCGCCGCCGAAGAAGCCGAACACGAGGCCGACCCGCAGCACCCCGATTTGAAGAAGTATCTGGCTGATCCGCTCTTGACACGGGTCCGGCTGGCCATTCGAGACACGAAGGAGCACGGCGCCATGCGTACCGGCTCGCTAATCTCCGATCCCACGGTGACCGAGGTCAATCTGGATTCGGTGCCGGCGACGGTGGTGATCCAGGACTGCCTCGACGCCACGAATTACCAGCTCGTGTATGTCGACGACCGAGACAAGGTCGTGCCGGGCACCGAGGTCGGCCGCTACCTGGCTACCGCGACCGCCACCCGCTACGACGACGGTCGCTGGTTGATCAGCGCTGGCAGCTCCCACCCGGACCAGCCATGCTGACCCGGGTCGGTGCCGCCGGCCGCCGGTTCGCCGGCCTGGTCGCCGCCGCCACGCTGGCCGCCACCGCCCTGACCGTCGTCGGATTGGCCACCGGCGGACCGGCCGCCGCCCAGTCCAGCGGCGGCGACTGCACCCCCAGCCAGCCCGGCTGCGACGCCTGGGTCGAGGATCCGGGCAACCCCGGAGGTCCCGGCAACGACGGCGGCGGCGGGCCCGGCAACGGTGGCGGCAACGGTGGAGCCTCGTCCTGCTACCACAACGGCGAACTGGTGCCCTGCTACGACGAGATCCTCGGCTGGTTCAACCGCGACGACGGCTGCTACTACCGGGTGGCCGAGCCGCAGCCGCCGGCGACACCCGAATCCGAGGGACGGACCGCCTACACCGCCACCTGCAACGCCGGCCAGGCCTCCTCGATAACGGTCTGGCGAGACGATCCGCCGCCCGGCTTCGACGATCCGCCGGACCCGGACGAGTTGCGCCGCCGCGCGTACGCCCGGATCAACTTCACCAAGCCGGTCATCCGTACCGCGCCCAGCCCCGGCACCACCGGGCTGGTCGGGCTGCCGATCTGGCTCTGGTCGCAGCGCAGCGAGACCGCCTGGGGTCCGCAGGACGAGAGCGAGTCCGACCGAGGGCTCACCGTCCGGGTGGTCGGAAAGGTGACCGAGGTCAGGTTCGACATGGGCAACGGCGACACCGTGACCTGTGAACGGGGCGACGCCTTCACCCCGTACGACCGGACCGTGCACGGCGCCTCGCTGCCGGACTGCGGATACCGCCCGGGGTACGACGCACCCGGCACGTACGAGATCACCGCCACCACCTACTGGGAAGTCCACTGGGAACTCAACGGCGAGTTCCAGGAGGTCTTCGACACCCAGACGCTCACCAGCACCGCCACGGTCGAGATCGAGGAACTGCAGGTGGTACGGGAATGACCGTCGCGACCACGCGGACCAGCCCGGGCGGCGTCGACGCCCCGGTCACCCCGCCGAAGATCGTCCGGCAGCGGCGGATGCGACCCGGCCTGCTCGGCCTCGCGGTACTGCTGATCGCACTCGGCGGGCTCGGCTCGGCGTTCGCGATCACCTCGGTCCGGGCCACCGGCTCCTACCTGGCGGTCGCCCGGGACGTCCCGGTCGGCACCGTGCTCTCCGCCGACGACCTGACCACCGTGCAGGTCGCCGGCGGGCAGGGCATCTCACCGGTGCCGGCCAGCCAACTCGACCAGGTGATCGGCCTGCGCGCGGCGGTGGCCCTGGTGCCGGGCAGCCTGCTCACCCCGGCCCAGCTCACCAACGAACCGATGATCGGGCCGGACCAGCAGCAGATCGCCCTCGGCCTCCAGCCGGACCAGGTGCCGGCCCGGCAACTGCACCCCGGCGACACGCTGCTGCTGGTCGGTACCCCCGCCCGCGAGAGCCGCGACAGCGCGGTCACCCGTTTCGAGGCGACCGTGATCGACGTCGCCGCCGTCGAACGCGGCAACGTCATCGTCTATCTCGCGCTGGCCGTCCGGGACGTGCCGGCGGTCGTCGTGCTCGCCGCGGAGAACCGGATCGCGGTAGTGCTGACCACGGCGGCCTGACCATGGCCATCGTCGCCCTCGTCTCCGCCAAGGGCTCGCCCGGCGTCACCACCAGCGCGCTGGCCTGCACCCTGGCCTGGCATCACCGGGTGGTGTTGGCCGAGTGCGACCCGGCCGGCGGCACGCTGATGGCCGGCTACCTGGGCGGCGCGTTGGAAGGCCCACGCGGAATCGGGGAACTCGCGGTCAGCGAGCTACGCGACGGCAACCTGGAAGAGGCGTTCTGGACCCAACTGGTCGACCTGGACGCGCCGCGCCGGGAACGGCTGCTGCTGCCCGGCGTCGTCGACCCCGCCCAGATCGGCAGCGTCACCCCGCTGTGGCAGCGGTTCGCCGACTTCTTCGTCGGGCTCGACGGCGGCCGGCCACCGTACGATGTGATCGTCGACTGTGGTCGGCTCTACGTCGCCAACCCGCCGTGGCCGATCCTGCGGGCGGCCACGATCGTGCTGATCGTGGCCGCCGCCCACCTGCCGGACCTGTCCAGCGCCCGAGCCGCCGTCCAGGCGATCGAGCGAGACTTCGCCGAACACCGGGTGCCGCCGGGATCGCTGCGGCTGCTGCTGGTCGGCGACGGGCACAGCCGCTCCGAGATCAGCAAGGCCCTGCAGTTGCCGGTGATCGCCCGGCTGCCCTCGGATCCCCGTACCGCCGAGGTGCTCAGCCACGGCGGGACCGTCCGGCTCGGTCGGCCGCTGTTGCGGGCCGCCGGCGCGTTGGAGGTGCCGGTGCGGTCGCTGATCGAGCGCCGGCAGGCGCGGCTGCGGTGGCCGGCGCTGGAAGGGGTACCCCATGCGGTTTGAACCGGTGCTGAGGGACCCCCGCGAGGAACCGCCGGACTCCGGCGGCGAACCGGCGGAGCCCACGGGTCGGTCCGGCCCGCCCGGCCAGCCCCCGCCGCAGGTCGGGCCGGGCACGGCCGGCACCTCGGTCACACCGGACCGCGCCGGCTGGCAGGATCCGGTCACCTCGATCACCCCGCCGCTGGGTCCGAACGGGATACCGGGCGAGGTCACCCCGCACGGTCACACCGGCCGGCACAACTGGCCGCTGGTGGCCCCGGTCAGCGCCGCACCGGCCGATGCCGCCGCGGCCAGGCCGGCCCTGGCCGGCGGCGCTGCGCCGAGGACTGCTCCGGCCGCCGACGTACCGCCCGGCAGTGCCGTACCGCCCGGTGCCGTACCGCCGGTGCCGGGTCTACCCGCTCCGCCGGCACCCCGTACCGGTGCGCCGACCCGGCCCGGCGGCCGACCCGGCGCGGCACCGGCGACCTGGTCCGGTGTGGCACCGGCCAACGGTCAGCGGCCGCCAGCCGGCGGCCCGGCCCGGCCACCCGTGTCGGGTCCGCCGACCCAGGCCGGCGGCGCGGTCATGCCCGCCGCCCCGGCCCCGGACCGCCAGATGACGGACCGTCCTGGTTCGGACGCGACCGCGCCGCCCCGGCCGGGGTCGGACGCGCCCGCACCGCCCCGCCCGCGCACCGACTTCGCGCTGGTACGCGAACTTCGCCGCGAGTTGAGCACCCGGCTGACCCGCTGGCAGCGGGGCCGTGAGTTCACCATCGACGAAGAAGACGTCGAGCGGGCCCGGATCGCGGTCGCGGTCGTCTCCGAGTACGCCGACCAGGTCCGCCGCGCCGGCACCCCGCTGACCGCGTACGAGGAACGGGTGCTCCTCGACCAGGTCACCGCCGAACTCGTCGGCCTCGGCCGGCTGCAGACCCTGCTGGTCGACGACACCATCGAAGAGGTGCACATCCTCGGCTGCGACCAGGTGCGGATCACCCGGCGCAACGGCCAGGTCGACTGGCACGCGCCGATTGCCGACAGCGACGACGAACTGGTCGACATCCTGCAGGCCGCCGCCCGCCGGGCCGGCGCCACCGAACGATCCCTGTCGACGTCGAAGCCCACTCTGGACCTGCAGTTGCCCGACGGCAGCCGGCTGGCCGCCGTCTACCTGGTCAGCCACCGCCCGTACGCGGTGATTCGCAAACACAACACGTTGGACATCAGCCTGGACGACGTGGCCGGCGGGCGGTCCGACCTGGACGAGATGATCGACGTGCTGGTCCGCGACTTCCTGCGGGCGGCGATGCGGGCCGGGCTCAACATCATGGTCGCCGGGCTGGCCGGTGCCGGCAAGACCACCATCATCCGGGCGTTGATGAACGAGATCCCGCCCGACGAGCCGTACGTGCTGCTGGAGGAGAGCCGCGAACTGCTGCCCGCCCGGCGTACCGCGCGGCACCGGGCGGTGATGAGCTTCGAGGCCCGGGAGGGCCACGGCGAACGCGGCATGGACGGCCGGCCGGCCGGTGAGGTGAGCATCGCCGACCTGATCCCGGTGTCGCTGCGGATGGGCGTGCTGCGGATCATCGTCGGCGAGGTCCGGTCCCGGGAGATCGTCCCGATGCTGCAGGCGATGACCACCAGCCGGGGCTCGATGTGCACCATCCACGCCCGTACCCCGGCCGGGGTCGGTGAACGAATCGTCGAACTGGCGCTGTCGCACGGCCGGGAGATGACCGTCGACCAGGCCCGACGGATGGCCGGCAACGCCCTCGACCTGATCGTCTACGTCACCGTCGAGGACGAGACCGGCATCGGCGGACGTAAACACCGGTTCATCTCGCACATCGAAGAGGTGATCGGGGTCGCGGAAGGCAACCGGATCGCCACCACCACCGTCTTCGGTCCCGGCCCGGACGGCCGGGCGATCCCCAAGCACCTGCCGGAGCGGGTACGGGACCAGTTGATGCGGATCGGCTACGACGCCCGGCTGTTGTCGCGCTACATCGAAGCCGGGGTGGGCGCGTGGCGTCGGCCCCGGCACAGCGTGCTGCGGGGGCAGCGGTGAACCTTTCCTCCGACATCGAGTTGATCGCCGTACTCGCCGGGGCCGCGTGTGTCGGCGGCCTGGTGCTGACCGTCGTCGCGGTCGTCGGCACCAGCAGACCACCTGGTCCGCCGTCGCGAACCGGCCAGTGGCTGCGCCGGCTCTGGATGGGCTCCGGCGACAGTCGGCGTGAGCAGCGGCAGCATCAGGCGGTGCTGGTCGCCGCCGTGGTCGCCGGTGCCCTCGCTTTCCTGATCACCGGGCTGCCGATCGCCGGGCTGCTGGTCGCGATCGCCGTACCGGGGGCGCCGTGGCTGTTCAACGTCGGCAAGGCCGAACGACGGGCGATCGCCCGGATCGAAGCGGTCGGTGAGTGGACCCGCCGGCTCAAGGACGTCTCCGGCACCGGGCAGGGCCTGCAACAGGCGATCATCGGGACCGTCGCCACCGCCCCCGAGGAGATCAATTCCGAGGTACGGGATCTGGCCGCCCGCCTGCAGGCCGGCTGGCTCGGTCGGACCGCTCTGCTGGCCTTCGCCGACGAGATCGGCGACCCGGTCTGCGACCAGGTGGTGGCGGCGCTGATCCTGCACCTGACCGACCGGGGTGAGCGGCTCGGCGACGTCCTCGGGTCGATCGCCAACGCCGCCGCCGCCGAGGTCGCCACCCGCCGGGAGGTGGAGGCGAAACGGACCCAGCCCCGGTTCGCGGTGCGGTTCCTCACCGCGATGACCCTGCTGGTCCTCGGCTACGGGCTGGTCAACCCCGACTACATGGCCCCGTACGGCGAACCGGGCGGTCAGGTCGTGATGACCGCCCTGGGTGGACTCTTCGTGGCGCTGCTCGTCTGGGTACGGCAGATGAGCATCCCGCCCCGGCCGGCCCGGTTCTTGGCCGCCCCGGACCTGGAGGAGGCGCTGCGATGAGCCTCGACTGGTCTTTGATGCTCAACTGGCAGCTGACCGTGGCGGTGGTCGCCGGCGCGCTGGTCGGCCTCGGCGTGTTCCTGCTGATCCGGGAGACCAGCCCGGCCACCCCGGCGCTCGGCCCGGCGTTGCGCCGGCTGCATCCGAATCCGGAACGGCCGGCCAGGATCGCCGACCCCGGCAGCCAGGACCTGGCGTGGCTCAGCGGGGCGACCCGCTGGCTGCGGCCGCCGCACAAGGAGTTGGCGCTGCTCGGCAAGACGCCCGAGCAGTACGCCCTGTCGCTGTTGCTGTCCGTGCTGATCGGGTTGGCCACGCCTGCGGTGGTCACGATCGCGTTGTCGGCCGCCGGGATCAGCCTGCCGGTGGTGGTGCCCGCGCTCGCCGGGCTGGGGCTGGCCGCCGGTGGGGCGCTGGTCGCCCATCAGGACGTGCTGTCCAAGGCCAAGCAGGCCCGTCGCGAGTTCAGCCGGGCGGTCTGCACCTACCTCGACCTGGTCGCGTTGCAGATGTCGGCGGCGCACGGGCCGGTGCAGGCGTTGGAACGGGCGGCGAAGGTGTGTGACGGCTGGGTCTTCGACCGGATCAGGGAGGCGTTGCGGCTGGCCCAGTTGCAGATGCACTCGCCCTGGGATGAGTTGCGGGACCTGTCCGATCAGATCGGCGTGCCGGAACTCGGCGACGTCGGATCGATCATGCAGTCCTCGGGTACCGAAGGTGCCCAGGTGCACGAGACGTTGCGCAGCCGCGCCGACTCGTTGCGCGATCAAATCAGGACCGACAACCTGGCCCGCGCCGAGGCGGTCACCGGCCGACTCGACATCCCGGGAGCATTGCTGGTCTTCGTCCTCATCGGATTCGTCCTCTACCCCTTCCTGGCCCGCATCTGACCCCTGGCTACATCTGACCCCTGCCTGGCCCGCGCATCTGACCTGCGGACCCCCGCCAGCGCAACGACCTGAAAGGACAATCAGACATGGTAGTGCTCAGCTATCTGTACGTCGCGGTGACCGAGCGGATCAGCGAGATCCGCAGCGCCGCCGAACGGGACCGGGGTGACAGCCCGGTCCCGACGGCGGTAATCATCGTCGGCCTCGCGCTCGTGGCGATCGCCGTCCTGGCCTGGGCGTCCGACCTCGCCTTCGACTTCATGAGCTCCAACCCGAGCCCGGACACCGACCTGCCGGACCCCGGAAACGTGCCGGGCGCCGGCGGCTGATCCACATGGTCCACCCCTCCACCAGCTTGCCGGTCCGGGCCACCTCCACCCCAGTGGCCCGGGCCGGCAAGCCCTGGCCAGCCGACCGGGGCTCCGCCGACCGCCCCGGCAGCGGCAGCGACCGGGGGGCCGGGCCGGTGGAGTTGGCCATCCTGATGCCCGCCATCCTGCTGCTGCTGTTCGCCTCGATCCAGGTGGCGGCGCTGTTCCTGGCCCGTACGGTGGCGTTGAGCGCCGCCCAGCAGGCGGTCACCGCCGAGCGGGGTTTCGACGCGCTGGGCAGCGGAAACGCCGACACCGGCGTGGGGGCACAGCGGGCGGCGGCGTTCCTGGCCGAGTCCGGCGACTGGCTCGAGTGGGATCCGCTGCCGGAACCGGTGGTCAGCTCCGACGGCCGGTACGTCTCCTACACCGTCAGCGGCACCGCGCTGTCGCTGGTGCCCGGGGTGACGTTCACGATCAGTGAGACAGCCAACGGTGAGATCGAGCGGTTCGCACCGGCGGGAGGCTGACGGTGGTACGGCGTACGGCGCGGCAGCGAGGATCCGTCTCGGTGGAGGTGGCGATCCTCGCTCCGGCGTTCCTGCTGCTGGTGGTGGTGGCCTGGGTCAGTGGTCGGACGGTGCTGGCCCGTAACGCGCTCGACGCGGCGGCCCACGACGCCGCCCGAGCCGCTTCGATTTCCCGTACGGTCGACGAAGCGCAGGCGAACGCCACCCACGCGGTGGCGCAGCGGCTCGACTGGGAGGGGATCTCCTGCGCCCAGCAGCCGGTCGCCAACTTCACCCACGGCGGGGTGAACACCTTGTCGCAGGCGTTCGGCACCCCACCCGGCACCACCACCGCCCTGATCCAGGTCGAGGTGAGCTGCGCGGTGAGCTTCGGCGACCTGGGGCTGCCCTGGGTACCCAACGAGCGGGTGCTCACGTCCGAGTTCCGTTCCCCGCTGGACCGATACCGGGGGCGGTCATGAACCCGGCCCGACGGCTGCGCGCCGACGAAGGCCGGGTCGGTGTCTTTCTCGCCATCGCGTTTCTCGCGGTGATCATCGTCATCGGGATCACCGTGGACGCGGCCGGCAAGTACCGGACGATGCAACAGGCGGACAACCTGGCCGCCGAGGCGGCCCGGACCGGCGGGCAGCAGATCGACATCGGGCGGGCGGTCAGCGGCGAAGGCCAGTACGTCGACTTCCCGGCGGCGGTGACCGCCGTCAACGCCTACCTGCACGACGTACCGGGCGTCGTCGCCCACGAGGTCGACCCGGTCGCCGGTGACCAGGGCGTCGAAGTCGTCGTCCACATGGAATACCAGACCGTCATGCTCAGCCTCTTCGGTTTCCCGTCGACCATCGAGGTCAGCGGCGAAGCCGTCGCGGTGCTCCAGACCGAACCGTAGGTGCTCCAGACACACCCCTGACAAGGAGCGGCCATGCGCGCACCACGCGTCTCCCCCGCCCGGCGGCTCGGGCAGGTCATCACCGGCCTGAGCGCCCTGATCGTGCTGCTGATCCTGATTGCCGGCGCGCCGGTCGCGCTGATCGCGTTCGCCGGCAACCCACTGCCCGACCACGTGCCCGGCTTCGCCGAGATCGGCACCGCGTTGACCAGCCGCGACGACGGGCAACTGTTCCTGAAGGCGCTGGCCGTCGTCGGCTGGCTGGGCTGGGCGACGTTCCTGATCTCCGTACTGGTGGAGTTGCCGGCCCAACTGTTGCGCCGGCCCGCTCCCCGGCTGCCCGGTCTGAGCCGGCAACAGCGGGTCGCCGCCGCCCTGATCGGCTCGATCTCGCTGATCCTGGTGGCCACCCCGGCGGCGGCCTTCACCGCGCCAGGGCCGGCCGAGTCGACGGTGGTCACGGCGGCGGCCAGCATCGGGGCGGCCCCGGCCACCGACCAGTACGCCACCGCCGGCGGTCAGCCGCTCAGCCCCAACCAGTTGGCGGTGTCGACTCAGCACAGTGGGGCGACGACGGCCGGCGGCGCGGGTACGCCGGGGCAGTACGCCCCGACCACCCAGACCGTCCCGACCGGGCATTTGGTGTCGCCGGCCGCGCTGACCACGTTGGCCGCGACCCCGTCGACGGCCGGGCAGTCGGACGAGGCACCGGTCTACCAGGTCGCCAAGGGCGACTATCTGGGCCACATCGCCGGCCGTTACCTGGGCGAGTTCGGCGACTACCGGCAGTTGGCCGCGCTCAACGAGATCGACGACCCGGACCAGATCCGGGCCGGCCAGCTGCTGCGGTTGCCGACCGAGGCGACGGATTCGGGGGTACGGCCGCACGCCAACGGCACCGTGGTGACCCCGCCTGGGCAGGCGACGCCACGGCCGGCGCCGGTCACTCCGGAGGCACCACCGGCTGCCGAGGCGCCGACCGCTCCGGCGGACCAGCCGAGCCCGGACGCCCCGTCCACTCCCGGCACCGCCCCGGCGGAGCGCCCCAGCTGGCAGATCGACGACGACGGTGCCGGCGGCAACCTCGGCGGCGGCGTTTCGGCCGGGCGATCCGGACCGGAGCAGAACCTGAACCGGCCGCTGGCGGTGGCGGCGGTCATCACCGCGGCGAGCATCATCGGTGCGCAGATCGGCACCGTGCTCGGGCTCAAGCGGCGGACCGCCGGGACAACGACGGACTCAGGTCGGCACCGCCGCTACCGCGACTGATCCGGACGCGACTGATCCGGACGCGACTGATCCGGGCCGGCACCGGGCAGGCGCAGCTGCCGCTTGTCCGGTTTGCCGCTCGGCCCGACCGGTACGGCGTCGATGAAGGTCACCGTACGGGGCCGGCTGTTCTCGCCGAGCCGGTCGGTGATTAGGTCGGCCAACGCGCCCGGGTCCGGCCGCTGACCGGTGGTGGGTACGACGAACGCGTGGACGGCCTCCCCGGTCTGCTCGTCGGGCCGTCCGACGACGTACGCCTCGGCCACGGCGGGATCGCTGGCCAGGACCCGTTCGATCGGGCCGGCGTACCGGACGTCGGCGTTGACGATGATCACGTCCCGAGTGCGGCCGAGCAGGTAGAGGTAGCCGTCGTCGTCGAAGCGGGCGAGGTCGCGGGTGCGTACCCAGCCGTCGACGAACACAGCCGCCGTTTCGGCCGGGTCGGTCCAGTAGCCGGCCGCCTGGCCGGGGGTACGGACGAACAGTTCGCCCTCGACGCCGGGCGGTACCGGGTTGCCGGAGCTGTCCCGGATCTGCGTCCGCACCATCTCGGCCGGCCGGCCGACGCTGGCCAGCCGGTCCGGGTTCGCCGCCGTATCGGCTGGCGTGATCAGGGAGATCAGGCCGACCTCGGTCTGGCCATACCCGTGGTAGACGACCGGGCCCAGCACGTTCTCGGCCTGCGCCAACCGGTTGGGTTCCAGCGGGGAGCCGGAGACCAGCAGGGCACGCAACGTACTCAGGTCGAACGGGTCGGTGAGCTGGCCGACGACCAGCTGATGCAGCCGGGGTACGGCGGCAACGCTGGCGGTGGCCCGGAGTCGGGCGATCGCGTGCGGCAGGAACGGTTCCGGGCCGCCGGTCGGTTCGGCGACCACGCAGGTGCCGCCGGCGGCCAGGGTCAGCACGGTGTACTCCATCATCACCAGGCTGCTCAGCGAGCCGAAGACCAGGAACCGGTCGAGTTGGGCGGCCAGGTCCCGGATCGCCGCAGGCCACCGGTCCGGGTACTGTGCCCACCCCGCGCCGAGTGCGGCGTAGGTCTCCACGCAGCCTTTCGGGTCGCCGGTGCTGCCGCTGGTGTAGGTGATCCGCCCGATGTCGTCCGGTCGGCCGGCGCAGTCCAGCGCGGTCGACGACGTCGACCCGGCGAGCAGATCGGTGACCCCGTCGAGCGGACCGACGGAGAGCAGGTCGAGTCCGTCGGCGGCGGCCCGCAGCCCGTCGGTCGCCGTCGACCGGTCGACCAGGACCGCCCGATTGGCCGGGACCGCCCGATTGGCCGGTGCGGTCGCGCCGCCGGTGACGACGTGCCGCAACTGTCGCGGGGTCAGTCCGGATCGGACACCGGCGACCCGCGCACCGACCACCTGGGCGGCGACCATCGCGGCGAACGCCTCCGGGTCGACGCCGAGCGTCACCGCGAGCCCGTCGCCCGGCCCGATCCCGGCTGCGCGTAGGCCGGTGCTGATCCGCCCGACGGCGTCCAACAGTTCGGCCCCGGTGACGATTCGGGTGCCGTGTTCGAACACCGGTCGGTCGGCGGCGGCGGCCAGCAGGTCGAGGATCGCCTGCGGGTGACGGTCGGGTGCCATGCCGGCGACCTTAGCGGTACGGACTCAGAGATTCCTCAGACTGTGCACAGTGGCCGAGCAGCCGGACTGAAAACGTTCTGAGATTCCGTCGATACGGTCAGCGAGGTGACCCGTGAAACGGCCACCGGGATCGGTGTCATCGACCCGACCGGCCCCCCGCACCTGGCCGACCCACGGCGCGTGGCTGCCGCTGTGCACATCGACGTGCCTGCGGCGAAACGCGGTCGGGTGCGGGGCAGCCGTTCGGCACCACGTACCGGTCACGCAGGAACGGACACCAAATGAACGGACACCAGCTGACCGGGCTCGCCGCGCCGGTGAACCTGGCCGACCTGCGGGCGGTGGCGCGCCGCCGGCTCGACCCGGCCCACGACGACTACTTCGCGGGCGGAGCCGGCGACGAACGGACCGTACGGGACAACGAGGCCGCTTTCGACTACTACCGGGTGCTGCCCCGGGTGCTACGCGGCGTCGGCACCCCTGACCTGCGGACCACGCTGTTGGGCGACACGGTGTCGATGCCGGTCCTGGTCTCCCCGACGGCGTTCCACCGGCTGGCCCACCCCGACGGTGAGGCGGGCTGTGCCCGAGCGACCGCCGCCGCCGACACGATCATGGTGGTGAGCATGGCCGCCACCACCCCGGTGGAGGCGATCGCGGCCGCCGCCGCGACGGCGACACCCCCACCGTCGTCGTCGGCCAACGGTACGAGCCGACCAGCTTCGGCGGCCAACGGTACGAGCCGACCAGCTTCGGCGGCCAACGGTACGGGCCGGCCGCCGAAGCTGTGGTTCCAGCTCTACCCGCAGCCGGACCTGGCGTTCACCGAGTCGGTGATCCGCCGGGCGGAGTCGGCCGGCTGCACCGCCCTGGTGGTGACCGTCGACTCGCCGGTGTTCGGCCGCCGCGAACGGGACCTGCGGCACGGTTTCCTGGACCTGCCGGACGGGCTGTGCTGCGAGAACATGCGCGACCCGGAGACCGACGCGATCCGGTCGATCACGATGGACGCACGCCTGGACTGGCGGCGGATCGAGTGGCTGCGCGGTGTCACCCGGCTGCCGGTCGTCCTCAAGGGCATCCTGCACCCGGCCGACGCCGCGCTCGCCGTCGAGCACGGCGTCGACGCGGTCCTGGTGTCCAACCACGGCGGTCGCCAGCTCGACGGCGTACCGGCCAGTCTCGACGCGCTGCCCGCCGTCGTCGACGCGGTCGCCGGTCGCCTTCCGGTGCTGCTCGACGGCGGGGTGCGCCGAGGCACCGACGTACTCACCGCGCTGGCGTTGGGTGCGGTCGCCGTCGGTGTCGGCCGGCCGGTGATCTGGGGGTTGGCCGCTGGCGGCGAGGCCGGCGTACGGCAGGTGCTGGAGCTGCTGCGGGCCGACCTGGAGCAGGCGATGGCGCTGGCCGGGGCCGCGCGGCCGGCCGAGCTCACTCCGGACCTGATCAGACCGGCGGTCCGGCGATGACCGGGTACGCCGTACCGCTGCTGCTGGCCGTGGCGGCGGCGGCCGCGCTGTGGACGCTGCCCCGGTGGCTGCCGCCGGCGGTGATCGGTCTACGGCAGTGGGTGTTCGCCCGGGTCAACGGCACCGAGGGAATCCCGGTGCCCGGCCCGCTGGTCGGCGCGGAACACTTCAAGAAGGTGTACGCCCATCCGGCGGCGGACGGCCGCAGCCGGGGTGCCGGGTTGTCGGACCTGTTCTGGTACTGGCTGGCACCGGGGCCGCACATGCACCAGGAGCATCTCGAACCGGGTGAGGGGTACCGGACGGTGGCCCGGGCCACCCGGCGGGTGTTGGCGGTGTCGTACGACCGGTCGACGGAGCTGGCCGGCGCGGCCGCCCGCCGGTGGTTGGACCGATTGCCGGCCGAGCGGGTCAGCCGGGTCCGGCTGCGGGACCTGACGATGCCGATGTGGGCCGAGGTCTACTACGAGTTGGTCTTCGGCGAGCCGTGCCCGCCGCCGGCGCGGGAGCTGATCGTCGCCAACGCCGACGACGTGGTGACCGCGTTGAAGTGCTGCGGGTTGCGGCACATGGACCGGCGCGACCGGCTGACCCGCTACCTGCGGGCCCGCGTCGACGCCGGCACCGTCCCGGTCGTGTTGCCGGAGCCGTTCACCGCAAAGGAGACCGCCTGGTGGCTGCAGGGCGCGTTCTTCAACACGGCGGTGGTGCAGATGTCGGAGGCGATGGCGCATCTGCTGCTGGCAATCGCCCAGCATCCGCCGACGCAGCTCGCGATACGGCAGGCGCTGAACGGCCCGGCGGCAGACGCCGACCGGTTGCTGGACCGGGTGATCGACGAGACGATGCGGGTCCATCCGCTGTTCGGGGTGGCGCACCGGATCACCTCGGCGCCGATCGAGGTGACCGCCGACGTCACGCTGCCGGCCGGCACAGTGCTGCTGTTCAACTATCTGGCCTTCCAGCGCACCGGGCCGGCGGCCGACGACGAGTTCGACCCGGACCGGTGGCTGCGGCTGTCCCGGCGGGACGCACACTTCATACCGTTCGGCATCACCGCGAACCGGGCCTGTCCGGCGCGCGGCGTCGCGCCGGTGATGATGCGCGCGGTGACCCGCGAGGTGCTGCGCCGGTACGCGCTGGTCTCGTCGGTACGCCACGACCGGTCGTTGCCGAGCCGGGGCCCGTGCTACCTGGTCCCGGCCGGGTCGGCGGCGGACAGCAGCGCGGCCGGGCCGCCCACGGCTGACGCGGCTGCCACCATCGAGGGCGGGCCGGGGCGGCTGCGGCTGTGGGCGATGCGTACCGGGGATCGGTGGGCCAACGTGTGGCGCAGCCTGGTTCAACTGGTGTTCGGCACGGTGATGGTGCTGCACGCGCGCCGGCTGCGGCTGTGCGCCAACCACTTCGACCAGGCCGACCGCTTGCCGGGAGCAGACCATGTCGGTCAGGCCGGTCGCTGACGCTGCCCGGAGCATGTCGACGCCGTACTGTCCACTCTGTTCTCCGAAGTCCCTAGAAATCGACTCGCCCCTATGGATACGGGGGCTGGTGTGCGATTCTCTTGGGGTGATGACGGCAAGCGTGGCGTCGCCACCGGCACACCGCCTGCTCCTGATCGAGGACGACGCCGAACTCGCCGGGCTGCTGACCGAGATGCTCGCCGACGAAGGTTACCGGGTCGACACCGCCCGCGACGGGCAGCAGGGACTGCATCTGGGGCTGACCCGGCCGTACGACGTGATGGTCATCGACCGGATGCTGCCGGCGATCGACGGGCTGAACCTGCTCGCCCGGCTGCGGTCCCGCGCGGTGCAGGCCCGCGCGCTGATGCTGACCGCGCTCGGCGCGGTCGACGACCGGGTCGCCGGCCTGGACGCGGGCGCCGACGACTACCTGGTGAAACCGTTCGAGCTGGACGAGTTGGCGGCCCGGCTGCGGGCGCTGTGCCGGCGGTCGACCCACACCGCCGAGACGGTACGGATCGGCGCCGGCTGGCTCGACCTCGGGCTGCGCGACGCCGTCCTGCCCGACGGGTCCCGGGTCGCGTTGTCGCTGCGGGAGTTCGAACTGCTCCGGGTGATCGCCACCGCGCCGACCCGGGTGCATTCCCGGTCCGGGCTGCGCCAGCAGGTGTTCGACGACGCGCACGCCACCTCGATCGTCGACACGTACGTCTACTACCTGCGCCGCAAACTCGGCCGGTCGGTGATCCGGACCGTGCACGGACTCGGCTACCGGATCGGGGAAATCTGATGTCACGATCGTCGGCGGAGCCGTTCGGCACCTCCTGGGCGGCCGCCGAGCGTACCGTCCTCGCGCGGGCCCGGCTGCGGATCGGCGTCCTGGTCGGCCTCGCGGTCACCGCGCTGGTCACCCTGGTCGGCGGCATCGCGTACGGCATGCTCGTCCACGGGCAGACCAAGCAGATCGACCGTGAGCTGCGGTACGCCGCCAGCCGGGTCGACCCGGCCGGGCCGCCGGGCTGCACCTGGATGTTCCTGCGCAGCGGCGACCACCTGCGCAGCGACGTACCGTCGACACCCGTACCCGCCGGGTTTCCGCTGCACACCGCCCTGGAGAGCGTCGCCGCCACCGGAGTGCCCGAGTCGACCAGGGTCGAACGCAACGGCACCGTCTACTATGTTCTGACGCAGCCCAAGGGCGACGACACCGTACAGGCGGTCTTCGACGCCCGCTTCCAACTGGCCGACCGCCGGCAGCTGCTGCTGGCGCTGGCCATCACCGAGGGGATCGGGCTGCTCGCGGCGGTGATCAGCGGGTTGGTCGTCGGCTGGCTGACCGTCGCGCCGCTGGCCGACGCGCTGACGCGGCAGCGGCGGTTCATCGCCGACGCCAGCCACGAACTCCGTACGCCGATCGCCCAGGTGCACACCCGGGCACAGCTGCTGGCCCGCCGTGCCCGTAACGGCACCGTGCCCGACAGCTACGCCGCCGACCTGGAGCGGCTGGTCGGCACCACCCGGCAGCTCGGCGAGGTCGTCGACGACCTGTTGTTGTCCGCCCGGCTCGCCGCCGCTCCGCAGGATCGGGTGTCCGACGTCCCGGTGGATCTGGCGGCCGTCGTCGAGGACGCGGTCGCCGCCGAGGGCGACCGCGCCCGGGAGTACGGCGTCATCCTCACCGTGGACGCCGCCGACGGGCCGCTGCCGGTGACCGGTGTCCCGTCGGCGTTGCGCCGGGTGGTGTCCGAGTTGCTGACCAACGCGTTGCGGCATTCCCGGCCAGGCGGCCGGATCGACGTCGACGTGCGACGGTCCGCTGCCGGCGACACCGTCGAGTTGACCGTCGCCGACACCGGTGAGGGCTTCGACCCGGCCGAGCGCATCTTCGAGCCGTTCCACCGTGGTGGTTTCGGGTCGGACCGCCGGGATTCCGGGTCCGGCGGGCGAGGTTCCGGGTCGGACCGTCGGCACGTCGGCCTCGGCCTGGCACTGTTGCGGGAGGTGGTGACGGCGCATCGCGGCACCATCGAGGCGATCGGCCATCCGGGGGTCGGTGCCCGGTTCACCGTACGGCTTCCGGTGGCCGGCGGGCACGTGTCGCGCCCGACGCCGCCGGCCGGACGGTTCGTCACCGGCGGCGCGCTCATCGGCCGGGCCCGTAAGTCCCGGCTCTGACCAGCCGTTTCGCGGTGCTCAAGGGCTCGGCTGTTCAGGGCAGCTGGGCCTGGACGACGCCAGCGACGACCCGGCTGCGCAGCACCTGCTGGTCGGTGGCGGCCGGGCCGTGCGCGACGGTGCCGTCGGTGAGCCGGAACGCGCTGCCGTGCCACGGGCAGACCACGCAGGCGTGCCCGTTGGAGCTGATCACGTCGCCTTCGTCGAGCGGCCCGTTCTGGTGGGCGCAGTGCGCCAGCAGCACCGTGACGTTCTCGCCGTGCCGGTAGACCAGCACCGGCACGTCGTCGACCTCTCGGCTGATCATCGTCGACTCGGGCAAGCCGGCGAAGTCGGCGATGGGGTGCCAGCCGGCGGAGATGCGGTGCAGTTCGGGCACCGATTGGTTGACCCCGGCGGCCTGCTTGTAGGCGAGATGTCCGCCGAGATATCCGCCACCACCGGCCGCCGCCAGGCCGACGAACCCGAGGGTACGGCCGAAAGCGTGCCGCCCAGTCAGGCGGGCGGCCAGCGAACCGGCGTAGCAGACGAGGCCGACCGTGTTGGTGACCGCGTGCACCAGCCCGATCCGGCGTTGCTCGGGGGTCAGGGTGGCCCAGTCGTTGGCCCCGGCGATCGCCGCCGGGATCGCGGTGGCGGTGCCGACTCCGACCAGGGTGGTCGCGGCCCGCTGCTGACCGGGCAGCAGATCGAGTACGGCGGCGCTGATCCAGGCCCCCAACGGCACCTGTACGGCCACCGGGTGCAGCGGGTGGCCGAGCCACACCCCGTGCAGCAGGTCCCGGACCCGCCCGCTGCGAATCCGGCGCTGGACGGTGCGCTGCATCCGGTCACCGACCCGGTCCAGTCCGGCCGCCTGCTCGATCCTTGTCAACAGTGCCCGCATCGCCGGCACGTTCCCGGGGCCGGTCGTCTCAAACCCGCATCAGCGATCGCCGCCCCGGACGAGAGCGCGCTCCACCAGGGTCACCAGGCCCATGACGATCAGAGCCGCAGCGATGATGGTGCCGGTCACCGCCCAGACGCCGGCGATGTCGAACTCGCGCGACGACCGCATCAGCAGCCAGCCGATCCCGGCCGTCGAGATGATCACCTCCGCGTTGACCATGCCCCGGATACCACGGCTCACGCCGAGCCGGATCCCGGTGATCGCCAGTGGTAGCGCCGACGGCAGAGTGATCTTCATGATTGTCTGCATCGGTGACGCGGCGTAGGCGTGTGCGAGCTGTTCGTGGGCCGGGTCGACCTTCTTCAGACCGGCCTGCATGGAGACCACGATGATGAAGAAGGAGTAGAGGAAGACGACGGCGACCCGGGTCGCGGCCCCGAGCCCGAACACCATCATCAGGATCGGAATGGTCGCGGTGATCGGCACCGACATGCCGGCGTCGATGTACGGCGCGATCACCTGTTCGACGGTACGGGAAAGGCTCATCAGCACCGCCACCACGACGGCCGCACCGATCGCCAGTCCGATGCCCATGCCGAACGTCTTGGCGCTTTCCCACAGGACGGCGAAGAGGACGCCGTCCTGGAAGAACGACAGCCAGGTGCGGTAGATCTCGGAGACCGGTGGCAGGGCTCGGTAGTCGGCGAGCCGGCCGAAGATCTCCCAGAGCGCCAGGAACACCGCCAAGGATGCCGCTGTCGCCCACGGGAACTTCGTCGACAGCGCGGCCACCCGGGATGTCGTCACCTTTGTCGGTGTGGTGCGGGTCGGTGTCGAGACCATGGGCTAGCCTCCCGTGCCGTAGAGCCCCTGCGGGGCGATCTTGCGTTCGACCCACCGGCCGAGCGCCATCAACAGCAGTCCTTCGGCGACCACCACGGCCACCCCGGCGTAGACCACGTCGGCTTGGAAGAAGCTCCGGGCCTCCATGACCAGTCCGCCGATCCCGACGGTGGTGAGCGTCAGTTCGACGATCACCATCCCGACCACGCCCCGCGACACCGCTACCCGGAACGCGCCGCCGAGGGCCGGCAGCAGACCCGGCAGGATCACCTTGACCCACAGTTGCCATCGGGTGGGCGCGAACGCCGCCGCCATGTCGATCAGGTTGGCGTCGACGGTCCGGGCTCCCGTGCGTACCAGGGAGACGACCAGAGCGAACGCGAAGAGGAAGACGACGACGGACCGCGCCGTCAGACCCAGCCCGAACACGATGATGACGATCGGGATCAACGCGATCGTCGGGGTGGCCAGGTCGATGTCGATGTACACACCGAAGATCCGGTTGAGCAGTGGCGATCGGCCTAGCGCGATTCCGATCGGCACGCCCACGGCAAGGGCGACCGACGTGCCGATCAGCAGTGCCTGGTTGCTGCGCCAGAGCGCTGGTCCGAGCTCGCCCGACACGGCCAGGTCCCAGGCGGCGGCGACGATCGCGGTCGGCGTCGGGAACAGGATCGAGTCGCTCACCTGCGCCGCGATCTGCCAGAAGAGCAGCAGCACGAGCGGGCTGACGATCCGGAGCACCTTGACGGCGCGGGTCGTGCCGTGTGGGCCGTTGTCGCGTGTCGGTCCCCGCCGGGGCCGCCGCTGGCGCGGCGGCCCCGGCGTCTGCGACGCCGTCGACGATGTGGCGCTGATGGAGCTCGTCGCGGTCATCTGCGGCTCGCTCTCCTTTCCGGCAACGCGGTGCGGGCAGGTGGCGGACTACTCGATCATCGATTCGGCGACCTGCCAGATCGACGAGTCGATCAGCTCCGATCCGGACGGGAAGCCGTCGTCGGGTTCGATCTGTTCGGTTTCGATCATGAGGTCGACCTGCTGGTCGACCGTCTCGGCGGCGACGCCCATGTCGTCGAAGAACAGTGACAGCAGCACCTCGGCACTCGGCGAGGTCGTCACCTCGTGGTAGGCCAACCATTCGTCGAGTACGGCCGGGTTGTCGGCGAGTTCCCGTACCGACTCGGCGTGGTACCGCTGGAACTCCTCCAAGAACACTCTGGTCTCGTCGTCGAAGCTGGCTTCGTTGTACGTCAGGACGGTGTCGAGCAGGAACGGGTACTCGTCCAGGGGGCGGTAGAGGACGTCGAACTCGCCCGGCTCGCCCTGCTCGGTGACTTCCTCGTCGAAGCCAATGGAGACCGCGGTGGCGTCGAGTTCGCCGGCGACCAGCGCTTCGACCCGTACGGCGGAACCGGTCATGGTGATGAACTGCGGTTCGACGTCGGCGTCGAGCACCCATAGCCGGGCGGCGAGGGTGCCGGCCGAGATCGGTGCCTGATAGGCGATCCGCTTGCCGTCGAGGTCTTCCGGGCCGGTGATGTCCGTGCGGCCGACGATGGTGAACCCGAAGCGGGAGCCGCCGCCGAACACCCGCAACGGGACCCCGCCGGCGACGGCGGCGAGCACTGTCGGTAGCGCTACGTTGATCGCGTCGGACTCACCTTGGACGAGTGACTGGACGACGCTCTCGTTCGCCTCGATGAAGCGGGCCTCGACGTTCCAACCGTCGGCCTTCATCGCCTCGGCCGCCCGTACCGTCGGCATCTTGGCGACCGTGAAGTCGAGGCTCTTGCCGTCGACCACGACGCCGGGTCCGCTGGTGGTGACGACCCAGGTCTTGTCCCGTGCCTTGGCTGATTCGAGGACCGCGTCGCGGCCTTCCTCGGCGATCGAGCCGCTGTCGCCGCCGCCGCCGCACGCGGACAGGAGCAACGCTGTGCTGAGCAGGGCGGCGGTGGCGGCACGCCAGCCGAGTCGTCGCCGTCGGTTGGTGGGGTTACCCGGGCACACTTGAGTAGACGTGTCTTTATCCATCCCACTGTTCCTTTTCAGTCAGTCGAACGTTCTGGGGACGGTGCGTGACGCCGGAGTAGTCGGATGGCTAGGCGGATGCCGCGGAAGGGCTTTCGTCGCCGGAGACCACTTCGTTCTCGATGAGCTTCCAGACCCGGTCGACGTAGTCGGCGAATTCGTGTGAACGCTTGACCGCCAACGTACGGGGGCGAGGAAGGTCGATCGTCAGGATTTCGCGGACCCGGCCGGGCCGGGCACCGAGGACGATCACCCGGTCGGACAGGTACACGGCTTCATCGAGTTGGTGCGTTACGAACACCACGGTCTTGCGGTCGATGTCCCAGATCCGTAGCAGCTCTGCCTGCATGACCTCGCGGGTCTGGGCGTCGACGGCCGCGAACGGCTCGTCCATGAACAGGATGTCGGGTTCGATGGCCAGCGCGCGGGCGATGTTGACCCGCTGCTGCATACCACCGGAGATTTCCGAGGGATAGTGCGATTCGAAGCCGGTGAGTCCCACCAGCTTGATGAGGTCCCGTGCGCGGGCTTTGGCCTGGGCACCGGGTATCCGGTCGAGTTCCATTCCGAAGGTAACGTTGTCCAGGACCGTCCGCCACGGCAGCAAGCTCGCTTGCTGCAGGACGAAGCCCCGCTTTCGGGTCGGCCCGTCGATCCGCTCACCGTCGATGAGTACTTCGCCGGTGGTCGGCGCGATGAGGCCGTGCAGCATGCGCAGCAGCGTCGTCTTGCCGCACCCGCTGGCACCGATGATGCTGACGAACTCGCCGGGCCGGATCGTGATGGAGACATCCTCCAGGACGGTCAACGAGCTGTCCCGCCTGGTGAAGGTCTTGCCGAGGGATCGACCTTCCAGCTTGTCACTCATGTTCGTATCGTATATGACCGTAACCGTCATCTCAATGACACCAGCTCGTAAAAATTGAATCTAGGCCCAGGTCAGCGACCCTGTGTACCTGCTACGACGCCCAGTGCGGCCACGATCGCGTCGGTCATCTCCCGGCTGCCGGCCGACCCACCGAGGTCACTGGTACGCGGTCCGTCGGCGAGCACCGCCGCGACCGCCAGCTCGATCCGCTCCGCTACCTCGGCCGCCCCGAGCTGGCGAACCAGCATGGCCGCGCTCAGCACCGTCGCGACCGGATTCGCCCGGGCCTGGCCGGCCCGCCGCGGCGCGGTGCCGTGCGCCGGTTCGAAGTACGACCAACGGTTGCCCACACAGCCAGACGCGGCGAGCCCGATACCGCCGGTCACCCCGGCGGCCACATCGGACAGTATGTCCCCGAACGCGTTGGTCGTCACGATCACGTCGAACTGCTCGGGATGACGCACCAGATCCAGCGCGCAGGCATCGACGTTGCGGGTCTGGTACGCCACGTCCGGGTAGCGGTCGGCGACCTCGGCCACCGCGTCGAGGAACACCGAGTCGGTCAGCCGCAACGCGCTGATCTTGTGCGCGGCGGTCACCGAGCGACGCCGTGACCGTGCCCGCTCGAAAGCGATCTCGGCCGTACGCAGCGACGCTCGGCGGGTGACCACCCGTTCGGCGACGGCACCGAGTTCCTCGTCCAGCGGCCGTTCCCGACCGGAGTACAACCCTTCGGTTATCTCCCGCACGATCAGCAAGTCGACATCCGGCTTCGCTCCCGGCACCCCCGGGAAGCTGCGCGACGGTCGCAGACTGGCCACCAACTCCAGCCCTCGGCGCAGGTTCCGCAGCGGATTCGGCACCCCGGTCGGCACCCCGGCGACGTCGAGCGCACCGAGCAGCACGCCGTCGGCGGACCGTGCCGCGGCCAGGGTCTCGGCCGGCAGTGGGTCACCGGTACGCCGGTAGCAGTCCAGCCCGGCCGGTGCGTGACGGATCCGCAGAGTCGGTCCGCCGGGCATGCCTGCGGCGGCCCGCAGCACCTGTTCGGCGCAGTCGGTCACCTCCGGGCCGATGCCGTCGCCCCCGATCACGCATATCTCGTAGGTCATGGTCCTCTCCTTCCTTACCGCCTTCACCGCCGGTCGGGTTCCCACCGCCGGTGTGCTCGCTCAGCCGGTGCCCTGGGTCGCTCAGCCGGTGCCCTGGGTCGCTCAGCCGGTGCCCTCGGTCGCTCAGCCGGTGCCGTCAATCAGCGACGACGTGGCGATCCCGCCGAACACGATCAGCGCCCCGACGACGGTGCCGGTCCGTACCGCTTCCAGGTTCCGCAGCACGACCGCGCCGATCATCACCACGAACACCGGTTGCGCGGCGATGATCGGCGCGACCAACGACAGATCCCCGACCCGCAGCGCGAGAAACAACAGGAACGCGGCGAGCGCGGTCAGCACGCCGTGCAGCGCGAACCAGCCGTACGCCGGTGGTCTGCGTCGCAGCGCGCCCGGTTCGCGTACCGCCGTCACCAGTAGCCACCCGAGAGTCGCCGTGGCGACACCGAGGAAGGCGCCGAGCGCCGCGTCCGGGTGGATGTCCAGTGCCGCCTTGCGCAGCAAGTCGGAGGTAGCCAGGGCCGCACCAGCCGCCACCGGCCAGATCAGCAGCCGGACCAGATCGACCGGCCCGGTGTGCAGGACGGCGATCCCCCGGTTGGCCGATCCGCCCCGGGCGCTGAGCCACAACCCGGCCACCACCAGGACCAACATCGACAGCCGGCCGGCGGTCGGCCGTTCGCCGAGGAACGCGACGGCGAACCCGGTCGCCGCCACCGGCTGGGTGCTGGACAACACCGGTGAGGCCACCGACGCTCCGGCGTCACGAACCGCTCGCATCATCAGCAGCCGACCCAGCCCCGCACCGGCGACACCCGCCAGGACGAACAGCACCACCGCCGATGCCGGGATCCGCCACGAGTCGACGGTGGCCAGGCAGAGCACACCCAGCGCGGCGGCGCCCGCGACGAGGCTGACCACGAGGCCGCTCATCACGTCGCCGTGCCGGGTGGCCAACTTGCTGACCACCTGGCTGCTCGCGTACGCGAACGCGGCCAGCAACGCCACCACTTCGATCGGCAGGGTCATGTCCGGCTGTCCGCGATCAGCTCAGACGATCGTGTTACGCAGGGCCCCGATACCTGAGATCTCGCTTTCGAGCACGTCGCCCTGGTAGAGGTACTCCGGGGGGCGGCGCTGGTGGCCGACGCCCTCCGGGGTGCCGGTCAGCACGATGTCTCCGGGCAACAGGGTCAGCCCGGTCGAGAGCTCGGCGATGATCCGGGCGATCGGGAAGATCATCTGCCGGGTGTTGCCCGACTGAACCGTACGGCCGTTGACCCGGCAGGAGATGTCGAGCGACTGGGGGTCGCCCACCTCATCGGCGGTGACCAGCACCGGACCCATCGGGCAGGTCTGGTCCAGGCTCTTGCCCTTGAGCCACTGCCCGCCGTACTCGGCCTGCATGTTGCGGGCGGTGACGTCGTTGGCGACCGTGTAGCCGAAGACGTGCCGCAGGGCGGAGTCCTCCGCGATGTCGGTGCCTCCGGTGCCGATGACGACCGCGACCTCGACTTCCCAGTCAAGCTGACCGGTCAGCCCGGGGTGCGCCGGGATGTCGTCGTACGGTCCGACGACGGTGCCCGGGGCCTTGGAGAAGATCGTGGGCCGTTTGGGCAGCTGCACGTCCGGACGGGAGTGCCGGCCCTCCTCGAAGTGGGCGAGGTAGTTCCAGCCGACGCAGTAGATGTTGCGCGACGGGGTGGGGACGGGTGCGACGAGTTCGACGTCGGCCATCGCGACCGGGTCCGCCGAAGCAGCGGCGGTCAGTCGACTCGCCGGCCAGTCGAGGACGTCGAGCATCGAGGTGACGCCGGGAAGCGGCCGCAGGGCGTCGCCGTCGACGATCGCCACCCCCGGCCGTCCGTCGAGCCGGTAGGACGCGAGCTGGGTCATGATGATCGCCGTTCGTATTCGACGCGCAGCGCCGGTGACAGGGGGTACGCCTCCGCGAGCGGTACGCCTTCGCGGATCTTGGACAACGAGAAGGCGTCGACCGACTCCTGCTCGACGGCAGCGTCGACGATGTCGTCCACCCGCTCGGCTGGCACCACCGCGACGCCCTCGTCGTCGCCGATCAACAGGTCACCCGGGTTGATCAACACGCCGGCGCAGCCCACCGGGACGTTCACCTCGATCGCGACGTGGCGGGTCGGGAACGTCGCCGCGTGCGCGCCGGCGGCGAAGACCGGCAGCCCCACGTCGCGGATGCCGGGGAGGTCACGAACGCAGCCGTCGGTGACCACGCCGGCACCACCTCGGTTGGCGATCCGGGCGGCGAGCAGGTCGCCGAGGACGGCCGCGCCGAGTTCGCCGCGGGCGGCCACCACCAGTACCTCGCCGGCCGATATCTCGTCGATGGCGATCCGGTGCGGGTCGCTGGACTTGGGTTCGGCCCGCCGTACGGCGAGCACGTCCTCCCGCATCGGCTCGGTGCGTAGCGTCCGGGCCACCCCGATGAACCCGGGGGCACCCGGGGTGACCGGCCGGACCGGCAGGAAGCAGTGGTAGAGGCCGGCGTGCTGCAGCACGTACACGACCGTGCCGACGCCGATACCGGCCAACTTCGTACGGATAACGTCGAGATCCATGAGGTCGACCCGTCACAGTCCGAGCAGGCGGGCCGGGTTGGTCTTGGCCATCGCGACGATGTCGTCGAGTGCGACGCCCTGGAAGTACAGCATCTCGCAGAGCACGTTCATGGTGATGGCCGGCATCGGGTTGTACGGCTGGCCGCCGTCGGTGATCAGGTTGCAGTTCTCCGCCCCGACCCGGCCGATCAGCTCGACGAGTTCGTCGAAGTTCCGCCGACCCATGATCGGCTGGTACGGGTTGTAGGACATGTTGAACGTCGTGCCGCAGTCGACGAGCTGCTGGTAGTGGTCGAGGCTCCACCAGTCGCTGGAGTTGGGGTGCTCGATGACCTTGTTGGCGATACCCAGCTCGGCCGCCCGACGCATGATCGGGATCGCTTCCTCCGGGCCGAGGTGCCCGGCGGAGAGGATGACCTGCGGGTGGTCGCTCACCGCTTGGAGCACGTCCTCGGTGTGCGGCAGGACCTTGCCGTCCTCGACGGCGAGGATCGGGGTGATCTGCTGGCCGAACGAGTGTTGCAGCTGGATCGCGCCCGGCTTCTTCTTCTGGACGTACCGGATTCCGTCGAAGGTCGGGAACATCACGACCCGGGCACCGCCGGCGAGCGCGGCCAGCACCGGGCGTACGGCGATGCCGCCGGCGGTGCCGTTCATCGTGATGCCGCCGAAGACGCGCAGACCGTCGACGACCTGATCGGTCAGGACGGCCTTGGTGTACGACGGGAAGAGGTGGTCTTTGAGCACGATCGCCTTCATGCCGGCCGCAGCGGCCGCGCGGGCGATGTCGATGCTGGTGCCGATCCGGTCGATCGCGTCCGGGCCGCTGTGGATGTGCAGGTCAACAGCGTCGGCCAGGAAATCCGGCCGTGGCCCGGGGTAGCCGATGGAGATCATCGACGCGGGCGGCACGGCCTCGTACGGGGAGAGGTCGTCATTGCACATGCGTGGGCTCCTCAGGTTGGCGTCATATACGATATTACGCAGCCCAGCAACATGCCCGCAACCAGTCGGTCACCGATACCGCCGCCACCACAAGCCCTCTGAGCTGGGCATCCACCCGTGCGTCAGCTTCATGCGGTGACCGTTGACCGTCGGCGACCCCCGCGTCCGTGCGGACCGACATCGCCCACCGGCACGCCCTGCCCGACGCGGACATCGACGAGTGACGCCGCACACACGTCGACCGGGCGACCATCCGACTCGGAAGAGCGAGGCAAAAATGGTATAGTATCTGACGTGCCGGTGCTCGTCGGCCATCCCGGTATAACCACCAGCTACCGAGAGGGGCCGCAGTGTCCAATCTCAAGTCGTCCGAGCTCTATCAGTCTCTGCGTACCCGGATCATCGACGGCGACTACCAGCCCGGCGACCGGCTGGTGCTGCGACGCATCGCGCACGAGTACGACGTCAGCGAGATCCCGGTACGCGAGGCGATCCGAATGCTGGAACGCGACGGACTCGTGGAAATGATCCCGTACACCGGTGCCCGGGTCGTCACGCTTTCCCCACAGACGATCCGCGAGTCGCTGTTCGTCCGTGGTCACCTGGAGAGCATCGCCACAGGCCTGGCGGCCAACCTGCTCACCGAGAGCCAGCTCGACGAGCTGGATGCGCTGATCACCGAGATGGAGACCGCGGCGGCGAGTCAGTCCACGGTCAACTACGCGGAGATGAACCGCACCTTCCACGGGCTGATCAACACGGCCAGCGGCAACCAGGTGCTGTGCGACACCCTCGCCGATCTGGAAGGCGCGCAGATCGGATTCCAAGCCCTGTTCCGGCTCCGGCCACATCGGTTCGAAGTGTCGCTGCAGGAACACAGGGAAATCCTCGGCCACTTGCGGGCTCGGGACGCCAAGGCCGCCAGCGAGGTCGCACTCCGCCACAAACTCGGCGCGTCGGCCGAACTGGAGGCGTTCTTCCTCGAGCACAACGTCCGACCGACCACGCCGACGAGAGAGAAGGTGACCGCGTGACGTCGCGCCGATACGACATCGCCGTCATTGCCGGCGACGGGATCGGTCAGGAGGTGGTGCCGGCGGCGATCACCTGCCTCGACGTGATCGCCGCACGGCACGGCTACACCGTCGACTGGCAAACGTACCCCTGGGGTTCCGCCCACTTCCGTCAGCACGGCCGGATGATGCCGGTCGACGGCATCGATCAGCTTCGCGGCCACCACGCGATCTTCCTCGGCGCCGTCGGTGACCCGGAGATCCCCGACGCCGAAACGTTGTGGGGGCTGCTCATCCCGATCCGGCGTCACTTCGACCAGTACGTCAACCTACGACCGGTCCGCTCATTGGTCAGCGTCCCCACCCGCGTGGTCGACGCCGGCGACATCGATCTCGTCATCGTGCGAGAGAACGTCGAGGGCGAGTACAGCACCGTCGGCGGTCGGATCTATCCCGGCGACGCCCGCGAGGCCGCGGTCCAGCAGACGATATTCACCCGCATCGGGGTGGAGCGGGTCGCCAGGTTCGCCGGGGAGCTCGCCGCCCGCCGCCGCGGGCTGGTCACCTCCGCGACCAAGTCGAACGGCATCATCCACACCATGCCGTTCTGGGACGAGGTCGTCGAGCAGACTCTGCGTGAGGTGCCCGGCGTACGGCTCGACAAGGAACTTGTCGACGCGCTCGCCGCCAAACTCGTCCGCGACCCGGCGTCGTTCGATGTGATCGTCGCGTCCAACCTGTTCGGCGACATCCTGTCTGATCTGGCCGGTGCCGCCGCCGGATCGATCGGCATCGCGCCGAGCGCCAACCTCAACCCCGAGCGGGTGTTCCCGTCGATGTTCGAGCCGGTGCACGGCTCCGCCCCGGACATCGCCGGTCAGGGCGTCGCGAACCCCGTCGGGCAGATGTGGGCCGGCGCGCTGATGCTGGAACACCTCGGTGAGCCGGCCGCGGCCGCCGAACTCGTCGCCGCGTTCGAATCCTGCCTCGCCGCCGGCGTACGGACCCGGGACCTCGGCGGCACCGCCGACACTCAGGAGTTCACCGACGCAGTCGCCGCTCATCTACGGGCGTTACCAACGCCGCTGATCGCGTCTGCCTGACCCGTCCTGCGCCGCGCCTGCAGATGTTCGTGGTCGCATGTCGGTTCAGCATCGGCGGCTCGCCCTGATATCCCTCAGTGGAGGGTTGAGCGGTGGGTGGGATGTCTCCTTGGTGCCGTCCGTAAGGACCACGACAACGCGAGAACGGCGTACCCCGAACACCTCCACGACCCGACCGGCCACCACCGACCTGACAAGATCCTCCAGAAATGCCAGGTCCTGCTCGCCGCCGCCAAGTTCCCAGCGGCCGCCATACGTTCCAACTTGAACGATGACCTCATCGCCGAAGTCCGCCCAGCTCACCGAGCGAGTACCGGCACGGCAGGGAACGATGTCGATCAGAGTCCCCGTGCCGGCATGGTCGACGAGCACCCGGGCGCAGTCCGACAACTCGACCGCCAAGGCTACAGCCAGCGCGCGCGAGCCTATGGCATCTGACGACTGAGCATCCACGCCACCATCATCCTGCGCCCTCACTACGAGACCGATCATCGTGAAATCCATCCGCTGCCGATGACCAAGGCGTCGCGGTCGCTGCGGATCAGCACGTGCCCGTAGCCTCAGGCCGGGTGGCGTACGGGTGGGCAGAAGCGCCGGCTCGCTCGGAGGCAGGCCGGCCGGCGCTTCTGTGGTGTCTGGCCCGAGGCGTGGGCGTCGGGGTCAGTGGTGGTGCCTGGCCAGTTCGACGAAGGAGCGCCAGGCGGACCGGCCGAAGGTCAGGGTGCCGCCGTCACGGTCCTTGGTGTCCCGGACAAGCACCCGGCCGGGCAGGTTGTCGGCCACCTCGACGCAGTTGCCGGATGAGCCGTTCGACCGCGACGACTTCCGCCATGCTGGTTCGTTGATCACTCGATCATCCCTGACATCAGGTCTCGGGTCTGGTCAGCGGACAGCGCCAACTCGTTGATTGATTCCCAGACTAGTTCCAGTTCGAGGACGTCACCAGCGGTGGTGGCGAGGCGACCACGCAGCACGAAAGGGGGACGAGCGCATCGCGGCGGTGTGGCATTCCTGATCTTGGAATTGCCTGAAGAGCCATTGAATCCTCATCATCCGACAAGGCAAGATCACACGATGCTGGCTGATTGACATCGGCGTACATCGATGTATGTTGAGTGTGTTCCCGGATTGCGTCCGCTACTCTGCTCAAGGAGCTGAGACATGTCGCGACGGCGTTGTCGCCCGGCCAGCATGCTAGCCGGCCTGCTCGTTCTGGTCCTGTCTGTGCTGCTGTTGCCCTCCGCGTCGGTGTCCGGCACCACCGCGGCCGGCGCATCCCACACCCGCACAGTGCCACTCGATGAGCTGACCGTGGTGTACGAACAGGTGGCCTTCGGTCTGCGGCGTCCGATCGCGCTCACCGGGCTACCGGACGGCCGGATGCTGATCGCGGAGAAGGACGGTCTCGTCCGCGCCTACCACCCCGACACCGGCTTGGCGGCCGAGCCGGTGCTCGACCTGACCGCCCGGGTCGACACGTCGGGCAACGAGCGCGGCCTCCTCGGCATCACGCCCGCGCCGAACTTCGCGCAGACCGGAATCCTCTACGTGTCCTACACGAGCCTGCCGGCCGGCGCGGTGACCCTGGCACGAGTGCCCATCAGCGCTCCCGAACGGCTGCAGGTGCTGCTCACCCAGGAGCACGCCGAGTACAACAACCACAACGGCGGTCAGGTGGCGTTCGGCCGTGACGGCTACCTCTACTGGTCCCTTGGCGACGGCGGCCACGCGAACGACCCGTTCAAAGCCGGTCAAGACCTCGGCACCCTGCTCGGCAAGATCGTGCGGATCGACGTCAACCGTACCTGCGGGGCGAAGCCCTACTGCGTGCCTGCGGACAACCCGTTCGTCCGCAAGCCCGGCGCGCGGCCGGAGATCTGGGTCTACGGGCTGCGCAACCCGTGGCGATTCTCCGTCGACCGGCTAGACAACTCGCTGTGGATCGGCGACGTCGGCCAGGGTCTGGTCGAGGAGATCAACCACATCCGCCCGTGGCAGCGTGGAGCGAACCTCGGCTGGTCCTGCCGGGAGGGCACCCCGGTGTTCGACCCGGAGCAGTGCCGGCCGGGCGTGAAGTACACCGACCCGGTATTCGAGTACGAACACTTCATGACCGAGAGCTGCTCGGTGACCGGCGGCGTGGTGTATCGAGGGTCCGCGACCCCCGAGGCATGGGGGACGTACGTGGCGAGCGACTACTGCTCGACCCTCGCGTTCGCCGTGCGTCCCAAGCCCCGGGGCGGCTACGAGTCTGCGACGATCGGCGGATTCCCCACCCAGCCGACCGCGATCGACGCCGACGTGCACGGCGAGCTGTACGTGCTCAGCGATCTCCCTGGCTGGCTGAGCCGGGTACGGTTCGAGCGCGTCCAGCCAACCTGACGATCATCGGGTTGATGTACGAGTGCGTGGAAGCGCCGGCCCTGCTCGGAGCAGGGCCGGCGCTTCGACGTGTCGGGTCGCCGGGGTGGGCGTCGCGGTCAGTGGTGGTGCTTGGCCAACTCGACGAAGGAGCGCCACGCGGCCGGGCCGAAGGTCAGGGTGCCGCCGTCACGGTCCTTGGTGTCCCGGACAAGCACCCGGCCGGGCAGGTTGTCGGCCACCTCGACGCAGTTGCCGGATGAGCCGTTGGACCGCGACGACTTCCGCCATGCTGGTTCGTTGATCACTGGATCATCCCTAACATCAGGTCTCGGGTCTGGTCAGCGGACAGCGCCAACTCGTTGATGGATTCCCAGACTAGTTCCAGTTCGAGGACGTCACCAGCGGTGGTGGCGAGGCGACCACGCAACAGGTCGTCCAGGTAGCCGACCCGCCTGCCGTCGCTCATGGTCGCCAACGCCAACGGTCCACCCAGGCCGGCGTGCAGGCCAGCCGATTCCGGGACCGCACGGATCTTGATGTTCGGCCGGTGGCCGAGGTCGACCAGGTAAGCGAGTTGGTCCTTCATCACCTCGCGGGGACCGCGGCGCAACGCCGTCTCCTCGACCAGGACCACCAGTTCCACCGGGGGATCGCGGTCCAGCACCGCGCGCTGGCGCTCCAGCCGGGTCGCGATCACCTCTTCGAGCCGGACCCTGTTGGACGGCACTGCGGCGAAGACGTGCCGCATGTACGCCTCGGTCTGGAGCAACCCGGGGATCAAGTTCGGCTCCCAGGCCCGCAGCAACGCCGCGCGTCGCTCGTGCTCGACCCAGGAGCGCAGCCACGGCTGCCGGTCTTCTCGGCCCTCCTTGGACAGCTCCTGGAGTTGTTCACCAGAGTTTAGTAACTCGTCGAGAGCCTTGGCGGTGTCCTCCTTCGGCACCAGCCGACCTGTCTCGAAGCTGGCGATCAGCGACTTCGACACGCCTACCGATTTGGCGAGCTGAGTCTGGTTCATGCGATGGGACAGCCGCAGCTGTCGGAGTTTCGCCGGAAGTTCAGTCATGGATATAACCTCCAATAATCTGCTTCTCTGATATCTCAACCGCTTTTAGGTTGCCCTAGGTTAGTGCGGAAGTCCAGGATGGATTTGACCCCGGCTGGATTCCTCAAACCGATCCCTCGCCGGGGTCGCCGTCAAGCCGACTAGAAGGTTTTTTTGATCAACAATGACGACGGTCACAGCGACGCCAACAGTGCGGAGTGTCGACGATGGAGGTGGGAGCGATCATCGGGGCGGCGCTGCTCGGCTTCTGCGCCGGGCTGTGGTCGTTCCGGGTGAAGTCCAGATGGTGCCCCTACTGTGGACGTACGACCTGGCCGCTGGAGCAGCGCGATGACGGCGTGGGCCGACGCGGCGACGGCGAGGACCAGCGCGACTGCGACGGATAGGCGCAATGGATGGGTGAGGCGGCCAGCGCGCAATTCGCCCGCGCGACTTCACCGACCGCCCAACCGTACGGCGAATCGGTAATTGATCAAGGAGCAAGACGATGATCATCGAAATCCTGCGTGACTGGTGGCTGCGCTGGCGGGAATGGCGCTCCGGCCGGTCCACGGCGTCCCAACGACTCGACTATCTGCGCCGCGAACGACTCGAACAGCAGCGACGCCACCGGACGACGGCCCGGCACCGTCGGCTCGACGGCAACCGGAGACACCGTTGGTCGTCGGAGGCGACGGTCCTGGTCCCGACGCTGCGCCCACTGATGACCTTCGGCCAGCAGCTCGGCTACCAGCTGCCGCACGGCATGACCTGACCGGCGACGTACCCCATTGCCACAGCCCTGACCCCCAGGCCGCCGGAATGAAGCACGCTGGACGGTTTACTTCGGGCGGCCGGCCCCGACTCGGGTCGGTCTGCACGCTACCGTCTGCGTATCGCGGCGGGCGCGTTCCAAGATCGCAGCCCAGCCCTGAACAGCACGAGGAGAGACCGATGTCCGACGCCTCCAGCGACGCCGATCCCACCGCTGACGCCGAAGCGGGATCCGAGGAGCAGCCGCAGCCCTTCGAGAACCGGGCGGCACGCCGGTCCAAGGGCAAGGCCACCACCAACCACACCTCGGGTACCGCGAGCCGCGTCCACGGCCGTTCCGGCACGGTGCAGAGTCCTCGCCAGTACGGCAACCGTCGAAGCGGCTGAGCTTCGGACCTCCTGGTCACGGCCGTGTTCAGTAGCTGTGGCCGCCATCCACGCCCGGGCCGGCGGTCCTGGCTGACGCTGGCGGCGGGCGTCGCATTCAGACAGCGGCAGAGGACGGTCGAACCGACCGGATGGCCGCAGGAGCACCAGCATGCCCATAATCGGCACATGACCTCTCCCGGCTCGTCACGGCTGTCGTTGTGGTCCACCAACTCGTTGTTGTCGATCGGATCCCGAGACTCGGTGCTGTCCATCGCGTCCCGAGGCTCGGCGCTCTCCATCGGCAGCGTCGGCTCGATCGCCTCCATCGGCAGCGTCGGTTCCGCCGGATCGGCCCTGTCCGTCGGCTCTGGGCTCTCGATCGGATCGGCCCTGTCGTGGCGGTCCCGCTGGTCGCTTATGGCTGACCGTTCCTCCGGCGGCGTGATGAGTTCCCGCAAGCGTGCCAAGTCGCTCATCGGTCCGTCTGCGGCGCTGGCAGCCGTGGCGCTGGCCGGCTACGCCGGCTACCTCCTGGCGAGCCGCCGCCAACCGGACGAAGGTCGTTGAGGGCGGCGACGGCTGTCCTCAACGATCGACGCTGCGGCTGACGTCGCCCGCGATGTTCGAGGCGAGAGATCCATGTCGGTGGGCGGTGGCAGGGTGCGGGTCATGGACATCGAGATACGCCCGGCGACGGTGTTCGAGGATGTCGCGGCCCTGGTGGGCCCGAAGCGGCCGGACGCCAACGTGTGCTGGTGCCTGAGCTACCGCATCGGCTCGAAAGAAAACCTGCAGTTGCGCGGGCCGACGCGCGGCGAACGGGTGCGCCAACTCGTCGGGCTGGACCCTCCTCCCGGAGTGCTCGCCTACGACGGCGGCGAGGTCGTCGGCTGGGCGGCGGTGCACCCGCGAGCCGACACGAGCTTCGCCGGCAACAGGCGGATCCCGCACCTCGACGATCTCGACGTGTGGAGCGTGTGGTGCTTCCGGGTACGGCCCGGCCACCGCAAACAGGGCATCGTGCACCATCTGCTCGCCGGTGCCGTCGCGTTCGCCCGTGAGCGCGGCGCGCCGGCGATCGAGGGCTATCCCGTCGACAACGGCGGGGAGAAGGTCGACCTGACGATGGCCTACGTCGGTACCCGGGCGGTGTTCGAGCACGCCGGCTTCGTGAAGGCGGCCGACACCACCTCGGTGCTCGCCGGGTTCCCGCGCGTGCTCATGCGACTCGACCTGCGGTGACGTCGCCGGTCGTCGCTGGAACTCCTGCGCGCGTGCGTGATCGGCTTTCAGGCGCGGTCGTGAAGGGTGATCTGGTAGCCGTCGGGGTCGGCGAAGGTGAACGTCCGACCGAACGGGCCGTCGATCGGTGCGGAGACGATGGTGTGGCCGTCGGCGACGAGAGCATCGTGAATCGCCTGTACGTCCGTGGCGTGCAGCCAGATCGCGGCACCGATGCCGGGCTGAGCGACGGCTGCGAGGTCGGTGCCGGGGACGATGTCGCGCAGCGCGAAGGCGATGGGCTTCGTCTCGAAGACGACGGCGTGCGGCGGTCCGGCTGGCGAGCGTACGAGGCCGAGGTACTGCTCGTAGAACGCCCGTGAGGCGTCGAGGTCGCGCGCTTGCAGCGAGATGAAGTCGGGGCCGGTGACGGGCATGACGATCTCCGTTTCCACGTGTCAGTGTCCTGACACGGGACAACCTATGTCAGAATGCTGACATGAGTCAAGACGGGGTAGGCGTCGACCTGGAGACGTCCCTGGGCTACCTGCTGAAAGAGGCGTCGAGCGCACTGCGCCAAGCCATGGAGGAGGTGCTGCGGCCACTCGGGATGAGCGTGACGCGATACGCGTGCCTCGAGTTGCTCGCTCAACGACCAGGCTTGTCGAACTCCGACCTCGCGCGGGGCGCCTTCGTGACCCGACAGTCGATGAACGTACTGCTCCAGGCCCTGGAGCGAGAGGGCTACGTGACCAGGCCGGCGGAGGCGCCCGTCGGGAAGGTCCTCCCCACGCGGCTCACGCCCCGTGGCAGGCGCAGTCTCGAGAAGGCGAGCGTGGCGGTCCGGTCGGTCGAGGCCAGGATGCTGGCCGGCTTGACCGAGACCGAGCAGTCAGCCGCGTTCCGGATCCTGCAAAGCATGGTCCGTTCCCTGCGCGACGGCAGCGACGGCGGGTAGCTCGCTCCCCGGCATGCTGCCGGAGTTGTACGAGCTCTTGGCGGCCACCACGGCCGGTTGGATGTGCTCGGGGTCGACGCCGTGGACGTTGAGCGGCGGGTGCACCCGCCGGACAAGCTCGGCCTCGATGCCCGCCGGCTCCGCGTACTCCGCCCAGGTCAAAAGCAGATTCGCGGACATCCACGCGGTCAGCCGCGCCTCGTCCTCAGGGATCAGGACGACCCGGTCGGTCCACGTCGTCCGGTAGCCCTCGGACACCAGAAGCCCGGCCAACGTACGACGCAGGGTCGAGCTGCCCGAGCGCCGCAGATGGTTGCGCAGGATCCGGCCGCGCAGGCTGGTCGCCCGCCCGAGATACAGCATCCGCAGCGACGGGACGCTCCCGTTCGGCGGCCCGGGGAGGTCGGGGAGGACCGAGGGCGCAGCCCACCAGGCGTAGACACCGCTGCCACGGCTCAGCCGCCCGGTGGCGACACCGAGCCCGACCGGCACTCCGGAGAGCAACCGCAGCGCTTCGTCGACCCGGGGCCTGTCGGCCGGGCCGTCACCAGGTCGCATCTCGGGAATGGCCATCGAGCCATCCTAGGTGTTGAACTTGGGCATCGACCCTGTCACGATCTTGCGGGTTGGCAGGGCCCGCCGGTCGCCCCATCCCGGGTTCGCAGGTCCGCGAGGGGCAGCGTGGCTATCTCGCGGAGCGTGAGCCCGATGTCGCCGCCGAGGCGGAAGCGGTGGTGTCGGCACTTGAACTCGATGCCGCCCTCACCGCACAACCCGCCGGAGGTCTGCCGGAGCTCCTCGACGCATGCGTGGCCAGCGGACACCAGGTGGCGGTGATCAGCGACCTGTCCGAGCCTGCGGTACTCGCGACGCCGCGCGTCCGGCGGAACTCGCCGGGACAGAGATACCCGTCGTCTCCAGCATCACCACCCTGACCCGAGCACCGCTCAGCTGACGCAGCTCCCGGGTTCAGGGCACAGACCGGCTGGTGGCGATGGCGGCGTACCGGGCGGCACTGGGTTTGGGGGTACGGACGAACGTCTCCCGGTCCACGATGTGCAGACCGAAGTGGAACCGGTAGCCGGCGGTCCACTCGAAGTTGTCCAGCAGCGTCCAGTGGCAGTAGCCGAGCACCGGTACGCCGTCGTCGATCGCGTCGAGCAGGCCGGCCAGCGACGGTTCGATGAAGGCCGCCCGCAGGGCGTCGTCGTCGACGCCGACGCCGTGTTCGGTTACGAAGACCGGCACCCCGCTGACCTCGTACGCGTACCGCACCGCGCCGCCCAGCGACGCCGGGTCGATCGCCGAGCCCAGCTGATGCAGGATGGCGTCCGGCGGCGGCGGCAACAGCCCGGTCGCGTCGTAGACCGCGCTTTCGTAATTTTGGATGCCGATGAAGTCGTCGTCGCGGGCCAACCGCAGCCAGTGGTCGTACACCTCGGCGCGCTTGCGGTCGCGCAGCGTCGCGTCGTCGCCGGCAACCCGGTCGTCAACGATCGCGATGGACAGCCCCACCGGCAGGTCGGGCCGCCGGGCCTTCACCGCCGTACGGGCGGCGAGGTGGACCGCCGTCATGCCGTCGCGCATCGCGTCGAACTCCTCCGGCAGCATGATGTTGCTGACCCGGTAGCGAGGGACCCCGGCGGCGGCGCTGGCCGCCGCCAGCGTGGTCCGTTCCAGCGACCGCACCGACTCCGGCACGTCCGTCCAGGACAACAGCTGCGGCAGGTTCGGCTCGTTGAGGGTGACGGCCACGGTGATCCGGTCGCCGAATCGGCGCATCACCTGGTCGCAGTAGCGGGCGAACAGCTCGGGTGCGGCGGGGTCCAACCAGCCGCCGCGCGCGGCGAACCAGTGCGGGCAGGTCATGTGGTTGAACGTCACCACCACGGCGAGGCCCCGGCCGGCGCAGCTGTCGACGATCGCCGCGTAGTGGTCCAACGCCTCGCTGGAGAAGACGCCTTTCTCGGGCTCGACCCGCGCCCACTCCACTGAGAACCGGAAGGCGTCCAGCCCCATCGCCTGCACCAGATCGAGGTCGTCGCGCCACAGCTGCCAGCTGTTACAGGCACGGCCGGAGCGTTCGGCGAAGACCGTCGGCGCGACGTTCTCCAGGAACCAGGTGTCGCTGCTGGTGTTGTCGCCCTCGGTCTGATGACCGGAGGTGGCGACGCCGAAGAGGAAGCTGTCCGGGACGCGTCTCATGGATGGTCATCATTCCCTGACGGGACCAGAATCACCTAACGAAGGGCGCCGGACGGCACGGTAGGTCAGGTCAGCTGCTGTACGGCGGACAGGATGGCGCGGTGCACCGTCGGGTACGCGTAGATCATGTGCCGCAGGCTGGCCAGCGGCACCTCGCCGTGCACCGCGACCGCGAGCGCGCCGAGCACCTCACCGCCGGTCGGACCCGCCGACGTCGCCCCGACCAGTACACCCCGCCGCCCGTCGGCGACCAGCTTGACGAACCCCTCGTTGCCCGGCCCGTGGATCCAGCCCCGCGACGAGTCCGGCACCTCGGTGACCGCCACCCGTACGTCGATGCCCTGCTCCCGGGCCTGCCGCTCGGTCAGCCCGACCGCGCCGATCTCCGGATCGGTGAAGGTCACCCGGGACACGGCGCGATAGTCGGCGGCCGGTCCACCCTGGCCGAGGATGTTCCGGATCGCCACGTCGGCCTGGTACATCGCCACATGGGTGAAGGCACCGTGGCCGGCGATGTCGCCGACCGCCCACATCCCGTCGGCGACCCGCATCCGCTCGTCGACCGACAGATAGCGGCTGGCCGGGTTCAGGCCCACCGCGTCCAGCCCGAGTTCGCCGAGGTCACCGCGCCGGCCAGTGGCCACCAGCAGGCGCTGCCCGCTCTCCGGACCACCGTCGGACAAGTGCACGACGAACGTGTCGTCGCGGTGCTCCACCCGCTCGGCCCGGGTGCCGGTGCAGACCCGTACGCCCTCGGCGGCGAACACCCGCGCGGCGAGCGCGGACGATTCCGGCTCCTCCATGGACAGCAACCGCTGCCCACCTTCGACGACGGTCACCCGTACGCCGAACCGGGCGAAGACCTGGGCCAGTTCCAGCCCGATCGCCCCGCCACCGAGGACGACAAGCGATTCCGGCAGCTCGGTCACCTCGATCGCCTGCCGGTTCGTCCAGTACGGCGTGCCGACCAGGCCGTCGATCGGCGGCACCACCGGGGTGGTGCCGGTGGCGATCACCACGCCCAGACGGGCGGTGAACTGCTGCTGGTCGTCAACGGTGACCTCACCTTTGCCGGTCAGCCGGGCGGTGCCGCGCACCACCCGTACCCCCTTGGTGGAGAGCCGGTCCACGGCGGCGGCGTCGGTCCAGTCGGCGGTGGCCTCGTCGCGGATCCGCCGGGCGACCGGGGCCCAGTCGGGGCGGACGTCGGCGGCACCGGCCAAGCCGGCGATCCTGCGGCCTTCGGCGAGCGCGTTGGCGGCCCGGATCATCATCTTGCTCGGCACACAGCCCCAGTACGGGCACTCGCCGCCGACCAGCCGCCGTTCGACGCCGACGACGCGCAGCCCGGCCTGGGCGAGCCGGCCGGCGACCTCCTCGCCACCGACACCCAATCCGACGACGACGACATCCACCTGGTGCGGCTCACTCATGCCGGCCAGCATGCCACCTGCGGCGGCCGGGCACCGGGCGGGCACTCGGTGATCACCGCTCACCGCTCACCGCTCACCGCTCACCGCTCACCGCTCACCGCTCACCGCTCACCGCTCGAAGCTCAACGCTCAGCGTTCGGACAGCGGTGGCGGGTAGTCGAGTCCGCGCCGGGTCGCCTCCGGCAGCGTCCACGGCTCGTGTACGGCCTTGCCGGCGACCCCGGCCAGCTCCGGCAGGTAGCGCCGTACGTAGTCCCCGGTCGGGTCGAACCGGTGCGCCTGGCGTACCGGGTTGAACCGCCGGTACGGCTTGGTGTCGTTGCCGGTGCCGGCCACCCACTGCCAGTTGCCGGCGTTGTTCGGCAGGTCGCCGTCGAGCAGCCAGCGGGCGAACCAGTCCAGTCCGGCCCGCCAGTCGAGCCCGAGTTCCTTGGTCAGGTAGCCGGCGGTGATCAGCCGGGCCCGGTTGTGCATCCAGCCTTCGGCGCGCAGTTGCCGCATCCCGGCGTCCACGATCGGCAGGCCGGTGTGTCCGGCCCGCCACGCGTCGAGCGCGGTGTCGTCGTAGCGCCACTCTTCCTTGGCGCTGGCCCGGTAGGCGGTGGTGGCGAGGTCCGGGAAGGCGTACGCGACCTGGTAGTAGAAGTCTCGCCAGCAGACCTGCCGGACGAACGGGCCGTCCCGGTCACCGGCGGCGACGGCCACCGACAGCGGGGACAGACAGCCGAACCGCAGGTACGGGCTGATCCGGGCGGTGGCGTCGCCGGCCAGGTCGTCGTGCCGGTCGCCGTACGAGTCGATGGTGGTCAGCCATTGGCGTAGCCGCTGCCGCCCGGCGGTCTCGCCTCCGGCGGCGGACTGCGGCGACTCGCCGGCCGGCAGCGCCGGCAGCCGGCCGACGCGGATCCCGACCGGTAGCCGGATCTGGTCCGGTGGGGCGAACTCGGTCCGCCAGGTCGCCGCGCTCCAGGCCCGGAAGTAGGGGGTGAACACCTTGTAGTGGTCGCCGCCGGTCGGGGTGACCGCCGCCGGGTCGACGACGGTCAGGCCGGGAAAGGCGCGGTACGCGATGCGGTGCCGCTCGCATTCGGCGCGCAGTCGCCGCTCCCGTCGCCGCGCGTAGTGGCTGACGTCGGCGGAGACGGCGACTCCGTCGGCGTCGACCTCGCGGGCGAGTCGGATCGTCTCGGTCACCGGGTCGCCGCCGCGCAGCACCAGGTCACCGCCGCGTCCGCGCAACGCCGCACGCAGGTCGGCGAGGCTGGCGTGCAGGAACCGGTCCCGGTTGGCCGATCGTCCGCCGAGCCGGGGGTCGAACACGAACAGCGGCACCACGTGGGCTGCGGTGGCGGCGGCGGTGGCCAGCGCCGGGTGGTCGTGGATCCGCAGGTCGCGGGTGAAGAGCACGACGACGGTACGCATGGGTGGCGGGCGGCTACGGGGCGGCCGGCGTCGACACCGGCGCGGCGGCAGCAGACGGCGCGACAGCAGCGGGCGACGCCTCGACCGGGGCGGCCGGGCCGGGCAGGGTGACCGGGGTGCCGGCCGGCGTGAGCAGGGCACGCAACGCGACGGCGGCCCGGCGTCGGTCGGGGACGACGGCCCGACGGGCGAACACGTCGTAGCCGACCGCCGCGATCTCGTCGAGGATGCCGCCGTACAGGGCGTACGCGGTGCGGATGCACGCCTGGGACGCGGGTTCGAGCAGCGTGACACCGGGTGCGGCGGCGGCGTAGTGGGCCTGTGCCCGGCCGACCTCGTACTCGATCAGCGCGATGATCGGCGGGGTCGCCTGCCGGCGGCGGGCGGCGTCGACCAGGTCGGCGCGGGTGACGCCGAACATCGCCAGGTCCTCGTCGGGCAGGTAGGTCCGGCCCCGGGCCAGGTCCTCGGCGACGTCACGGATGAAGTTGGTCAGCTGGAAGGCGAAGCCGAGTTGGCGGGCCGGTTCCCGGGCGGCGGCCCGGTCGGTGCTGCCGAGGATCGGCAGCATCATCGTGCCGATCACCGCCGCCGAGCCCTCCATGTAGTCGAGCAGGTCGGTGTAGCGCGGGTACGAGGTGACTGTCAGGTCCATCGCCATGCTGCGCAGGAACGCGGTGAAGTCGGCGCGGTCCAGGTCGAACACGGCGATGGTGTGCAGTACGGCGGGCAGCAGCGGGTCGTCGACGGGGGCGCCGTGCAGTCCGGCGAGGAACCGCTCCGACCAGCTGTCGAGGGCGGCCGCCCGGTCGGCGGGCGGCAGATCGTCGGTGCGGTCGACGATCTCGTCGGCGTACCGGGTGAATCCATACAAAGCATGCACATGCCGTCGTTTCCACTGCGGCAGCAGCCGGGTCGCGAGATAGTAGGTACGCCCGTGCCGTTTATGCAGCTCACGGCAGCTTTCGTAGGCAGCGGTCAAGTCGGTGTCCACAGTCCCTCCTGGAATATCGACGCAAGAATCGACGCAACTTCCGACCCTAGGGTACGCTCGGCCGCGTGGCCAACGACACAGTTGCCGGCAATGCCCTCCGGGTGGCGGTCGAGACCCCGCCCGAGCCGCCCGGATCCGCGCGGTCGGCGGCCACCGGGCGCGACGCGCTGACGACAGCGGTCGACGACACGCTGATCGACTTCCTCTCCACCGAGATGGACGCACTGGACGTGCTCGATCCCGGTCTGCGGCAGTTCGCCCAGATCGCCCGGGACAGCGTGCTCACCGGCGGCAAACGGCTCCGACCGGTCTTCGCGCACTGGGGATGGCGCGGCGTGGTCGGCACCGGCCCGCCGCTGGCCCCGATCCTGCCGGCCCTCGCCGCACTCGAACTGCTCCACGCCTTCGCGCTGGTCCACGACGACGTGATGGACGCCTCCGCCACCCGCCGGGGCCGCCCGACCGCCCACCGACGACTGGCTGGCCAGCACCGCGCCTCCGGCCGCACCGGCGACCCGGTCCGCTTCGGCGACGCCGCCGCCGTCCTGGTCGGCGACCTCTGCCTGGTCTGGGCCGACCGGCTACTCGCCGCGTCCGGCGTCCCCGCCACGACCATGCTGGCGGTACGCCGCTGCTACGACCAGATGCGGATCGACACGATCGCCGGGCAGTACCTCGACGTCCTCGGCGAAAGCGACGCCGGCAACTGGTCGGTGGAACGGGCCCTGCGGGTGGCCCGGCACAAGACGGCCAGCTACACCGTCACCGGGCCGATGCACCTCGGTGCCGCGTTGGCCGGGGCGGTCGAACCCGCGTTGGCCGGGGCGGTCGAACCCGCGTCGACCGCGTCGGTCGGGTCCACCGGCGGATCCGACCACCCAGGTCAGGCCGACGCCGTCCGCACCGCCTACACCCGGTACGGCGGCAACGTCGGCGAGGCCTTCCAACTCCGGGACGACCTGCTCGGGGTGTTCGGCGACCCGGCGGTCACCGGCAAACCAGCCGGCGACGACCTGCGAACCGGCAAACCGACCGTACTGCTGCTGCTCGCCCGCGAGCTGGCCACCAGGCACCAGGCAGCCGCGCTCGACGCGCTGCCCGTCGACACAGCCGGTACCGGTGACGGCGATGACGGCAGCGAGGAGCAGACCCGCCAACGGGTCGCCCGGTTGGCCGAGATCGTCGTCGAAACCGGTGCCGCCGCCCAGGTCGAACGGATGATCGAGCGACGGGTGATGGCCGGCGTCAGCGCGCTGACCAGCGCACCGATCGACGACACCGCCCGTGGTGTCCTCACCGACCTGGCGGTAGCCGCGACGACGCGGCAGGCATGATTGTGCGCACTGCTCAAAAGGAGGTGGTCGCGGCATGCGGACCGTGAGCGGGGCGACCGAGCGGGTGATCGTCGTCGGAGCCGGACTGGGGGGCCTGGCCTGTGCCCTGCACCTCGCCGCCGCCGGACGGCAGGTCACCCTGCTGGAACGGGAAGCGGTGCCGGGCGGCCGGGCCGGCCGACGGTCCGTCGACGGCTACGAGTTCGACACCGGCCCGACCGTACTCACCATGCCGGAGCTGATCTCCGAGGCGCTCGACGCGGTCGGTGAGAACATCACCGACTGGCTGGAGCTGACCCCACTCGATCCGGCCTACCGCGCCTACTACCCGGACGGCTCCACCCTCGACGTGATCACCGACACCGCCCGGATGGCGGCCGAAGTGTCCCGGGTGTGCGGCCCCCGGGAAGCCGACGGCTACCTGCGGTTCGTCGACTACGCCCAGCGGCTGTGGCAGCTGGAACGCGCCGACTTCATCGACCGCAACCTCGACAGCCCCCGCGACCTGCTCACCGCCAACCTGCTGCGGCTGCTGGCCGGCGGCGCGTTCCGGCGCATGCAGAGCAAGATCGACCAGTTCTTCGCCGACCCCCGTACCCGGCGAATCTTCTCCTTCCAGGCCATGTACGCCGGGCTGGCACCCCACGACGCGCTGGCCATCTACACCGTCATCGCCTACCTGGACTCGGTCGCCGGAGTGTCGTTCCCCCGGGGCGGCATGCACGCCGTACCCCGGGCGCTCGCCGCCGCCGCCGAGAAACACGGCGTCCAGATCCGCTACGGCACGACAGTGACCCAGGTGGAGACCTCCGCCGGTCGGGCCCGCGCCGTACACACCGCCGACGGCGAACGCATCGCGGCGGATGTCGTCGTGCTCAACCCCGACCTGCCGATCGCCTACGCCGAACTGCTGCCGCCGACCCGACGCCGACGGTTGCGCTACTCGCCGTCCTGCGTCGTGCTGCACGTCGGCTCCCGGCAGGGCTACGACAGGATCGCCCACCACAACATCCACTTCGGCCGGTTGTGGAAGGGCACCTTCGACGAGGTAATCCGCCGGGGCGAGTTGATGTCCGACCCGTCGCTGCTGGTCACCAACCCCAGCCGGACCGATCCGTCGGTCGCGCCGGCCGGCGGGCACACCTACTACGTCCTGGCACCGGTCCCCAACCTCGACCGCGGCGACCTGGACTGGCGCGGGGACCTCCCCCAGCGGTACGCCGACGAGCTGATCGGCACCCTGGAGGAACGCGGCTACCGTGGCTTCGCCGACGGTGTCGAAGTCTGCGAGGTGGTCACCCCGGCCGACTGGGCCGACGCCGGGATGGCCGCCGGGACACCGTTCGCCGCCGCGCACAGCCTGTTCCAGACCGGACCGTTCCGCCCGGGAAACCTGCACCCCACCCTGGAGAACGTCGTCTTCGTCGGCTCCGGCACCCAGCCAGGGGTCGGCGTACCGATGGTGTTGATCTCTGGGAAGCTGGCCGCCGGCCGGATCACCGGGGGACCGGCGACGGACCGACGGACCGACGGCCGGTCGTTCGGCTGGCCGATCCGGCGACCGACCAGCTCAGGGAGCGTGTGATGGCGGAAAGCCTGTGATGGCGGGGAGCGCGTGATGATCGATTCGCGGGAGCACCACCTGGTCGAACTGGTCGACCCAGCCGGCCAGCCGATCGGGGCGATCACCGTCGCCGACGCCCATCAGCCCCCCGGCCAGCTGCACCGGGCGTTCTCGGTCCTCCTGGTCGACGCCGACGACCGGCTCCTGCTGCAACAGCGCGCGGCGGTCAAGACCCGCTTCCCGCTGCGCTGGGCCAACACCTGCTGCGGGCATCCCCAACCGGGACAGTCCATCACCGAAGCCGCCATCCGCCGCCTCGATGAGGAAGTGGGCATACCGCCGGTCGAGCTAACCGAGATCGGCGTCCACACCTACCACGCCACCGACCCGGTCACCGGACGGACCGAGTACGAGTACGACCACGTACTGCTCGGTCGGCTCGACCCGGACACCCCGCTACGCCCGGATCCCACCGAGGTCGCCGAACTGCGCTGGGTGCCCGCCGACCAGTTGCGCACCGGCCTGACCGACACCCCCGACACGTACGCGCCGTGGCTGGCCGGCGTCGCCGGCCAGTTCTTCGCCCTCCGTCAGGAAGGCCGGTTCTCCGCCCTGCGCCAGGAAGGCCAGGGCGCCGCCCCGGAGCGGTCGGGTGGGCGATGACGCGCTGAGCGCGGGCAGCGTGGCACGCCGGCTCGGCGTCGCCGTCACCACACTGCGGACCTGGCATCAGCGGTACGGGCTGGGGCCGACCCAGCACGTCAAAGGTCACCACCGTCGGTACAGCCAGGAAGACCTGGCCCGGCTGGAGGTGATGCGCCGGTTGACGGCAGACGGGGTCGCCCCGGCCGAAGCGGCCCGCTGGGCCCGGCGTGCGCCGTGGACGCGGAGCGCCGAGACCGCCGAGACCGGCGAGCCGACCGGGACAGACGTCAGCCGCGTCCCCGGCCCGGCGGGGGCCAGCCAAGCTTCCGGCCCGGCGGGGGTCGGCCAGGTTTCCAGCCCGGCGGGGGTCAGTCGCGCCGGGGGCGGGTTCACCATCGGCGTCGGCGCGGCCGGTCCGGTGGCCCGGGGGCTGGCCCGAGCCGCCGTACGGCTGGACAACGGCGCGATGCGGGACATCATCGAACGGGCGTTGCGGACCGACGGGGTCGTCGCCACCTGGGAACACGTACTGCGACCGGTGCTGGCCGGGTTGGGCGACCGGTACGCCGCGACCTCCGGTTTCATCGAGGTCGAGCACCTGCTGTCCCGCTGCGTCTCGGAGGCCTTCGCCACCGTCACCCGGCCGGCGACCAGTGGCGGCTCCCACCGTGGTGGGCCAGGGGTGCTGCTGGCCTGCGCCGACGAGGAACAGCACACCCTGCCGCTGGAGGCACTGGCGGCGGCGCTCACCGAAGCCGGGGTGGTGAGCCGCCTGCTCGGTGCCCGCGTACCGGCGGCGGCGCTGGTCGCGGCGACCGACCGGACCGGCCCGTCGGCGGTGGTCGTCTGGTCACATTCGGCCAGCACGGCCGATCCGGCCCAGCTGTCGGCCGTCCGTACGGGTCGGCACCGCCCGCTGTTGGTGTTGGCGACCGGCCCGGGGTGGACCGTCGACCAGCTGCCCGACGGGGTGGCCCACGCCGGGACACTGGCGAGCGCGGTGACCCTGTGCCAGGTGGCCGACCAGACGGTCGCCTCGGCCGATCCGGAGCCGGCGGGCGAAACGTGGGTCGATCCGCGAGCAATCCTCGGCTAGCGTGTGGGATCGCCCGCTCTGGCGTACCCCCTCTGCCCGGAGTCGAGATGTCGAAACGCACCGTGTTCGCGGCCGGTCTGACGGTGTTCGCCCTGCTGGTCGGCAGCGAGAGCATCGCCGCCGTCCGCGCCGCCCGGCAGACCCCACCGTCCTGGTCGGCCACGGCGGGTCTCGGGCCGGCACCGCAGCCGCCGCCGGAATCGGTGACCGACAACCCGGCCGCCGACCCGGCACCGAGCCCGCCGCCGGGTGTGACACCGACCCCGCCGCCCTCGGTCGACCCCGATCCGCCGCCCCGGCCGTCGGCCGCGCCGTCCGCCACCGGCTCCCCTGCGGGTGCCGCAGGCTCGCCCGGCGGGTCGCCGAGTGCCGCCCCTCGGCCCACCGTCGACCCGCGCCTGCTGCAACGGCTGACCGGCAGCTCACGGGTCGCGGTGACGTTCGACGACGGGCCGCACCCGACGTGGACCCCGCAGATCCTCGACCAACTGCGGGCGGCCCAGGTCAAGGCGATGTTCTGCCTGGTCGGCACCGAGGTCCGGCGACATCCGGCGCTGGTGGCCCGGATCGTGCGGGAGGGACACACCCTGTGCAACCACAGCTGGGGCCACGAACTCGATCTCGGGCTGCGGCCCGAGACGGAGATCCGGGCCAACCTGCTGCGGACCAACAAGGAAATCCGACGGGTGGTCCCCGGCGTGCCGATCGGGCACTTCCGGCACCCCGGCGGGGCGTGGACGCCGACGGCCGTGGCGGTCGCCAACGACCTGGGCATGGTCGCCCTCGACTGGGACGTCGACCCCCGCGACTGGGACAAGCCGACCCACGACGAGATCGTCGACCGGATTCAGACGAAGTCCCGCCCCGGCTCGATCGTCCTGCTGCACGACGGCGGTGGCGACCGGTCCGCGACGGTGGCCGCCTGCCCCGCCGTACTGGCCGAACTGAGGCAGCGGTACGGGATCACACTGCTCGGTGCTAGCCTTTCCCCCTGATCCTTCCAGCCCCTCGATCTGGTTTGGTCCGAGGCGTACGCGTCACGTATGCTTTCGCAAGCTTCCGGCGGGGCCGGATGGGAGCACGACCGTCAGAGTCGCCATGTGCGATGATGATGGGGCCGCCCTCATCGTCTAGCGGCCCAGGACGCCGCCCTTTCAAGGCGGTAGCACGGGTTCGAATCCCGTTGGGGGCACGACCGGCTCAGGCCGGGGCAAGACTGGTCGACGCCGGAGTTCCGGTGCCAGGCCAGAGCGACACGAGGTCCTGTGGAGCAGTTGGAGTGCTCGCCGCCCTGTCAAGGCGGAGGTCGCGGGTTCAAGTCCCGTCAGGACCGCGCAACGCCGATCGCCGTGCGTTTCGACGCGCGGCGTTGCGTTTTCCGGGGCCATGGCCACCGGTCGGTGGCATCGGTCACCGGACGGGTACCATGACCCGAGTGCCCGGCCAGGTAGCTCAGTTGGTACGAGCGTCCGACTGAAAATCGGAAGGTCGGCGGTTCGACCCCGCCCCTGGCCACAAAGCCTCTCGCCGGGCTTCAGCAGCGCCCAATCGCCTCCTGCGGTTGGGCGCTTCGCTGTCGATGCGGTTGGGCGCTTCGCTGTCGAGCCGGGGTCGGACATGCTCCCCGGTCAGATCCGGCGGTGTGGGGCGTCGAGGCACAGATCGGGCCGCGACGGCGTACCGATGCTTGACAATCAGCGGCGGGCGGTGAGACTGCCGGCATGGCCGAAACCGACGACGCGGGCAACGCCACGCCCGACGGCGCCGGCCAGCCACACCCGACAGCGGGACCGGGATCGGGACCGGGACCCGCACCGCCCGCCCAGCCACCCCAGCGGGTCCGGGTCGTGCTGGCCGACACCCGGCGACGCGGCGACCCCGACCGGCTCCGCGCCGACCTCGCCGAACAAACCCAGATCGGCGAAACGCTGATCCGTGGCCTGGTCCGGGCCCAACTCGCGCTGGCGCTACGGCTGGCGGTCGTCGTCGCGATCGGACTCGGCGCCCTGCCGCTGCTGTTCGCCGTCGCCCCGGCGGTCGGCACCATGAAGCTGGCCGGCGTCAACCTGCCCTGGCTGCTGCTCGGCGTCGGCGCGTTCCCGTTCCTCGTCGCGGTCGGGATCGCCTACGTCCACCTGGCCGAACGCAACGAACAGGACTTCACCGCCCTGGTCCGCCGGCCGGAACGCTGAGGCACGACCGGTGGCCAACCCGTACGTGATCCCGGCGCTGGTGGCGGTCACCCTGGTGACCGTCGCGATCGGCTTCTACGGTCTCAAACTGGCCCGGACCACCTCGGACTTCCTGGTCGCCTCCCGTACGGTCAGCCCGGCCTGGAACGCGGCGGCGATCGGCGGCGAATACCTGTCCGCCGCGTCGTTCCTCGGCATCGCCGGGCTGATCCTCAAGTACGGCGTCGACGTGCTCTGGTATCCGGTCGGATTCGCCGCCGGCTACCTGGCGTTGCTGCTGTTCGTGGCGGCGCCGCTGCGCCGCTCCGGTGCGTTCACCCTGCCCGACTTCTGCGAGATCCGGCTCGGCTCGCGCCGGCTGCGCCAACTGGCCACCGTGTTCGTCATCTTCATCGGCTGGTTCTATCTGCTGCCACAGTTGCAGGGGGCCGGCCTGACCCTGGCCACGGTCACCGGGGCGCCGTACCCGCTGGGGGCGCTGCTGGTCGGCGGGGTGGTGACCGCGAACGTGGCGCTCGGCGGCATGCGGGCGGTCACCTTCGTGCAGGCCTTCCAGTATTGGCTGAAGTTGACCGCGCTCGCCGTACCAGCGATCTTCCTGGCCCTGCAGTGGCAGGCCGACGGCCGACCGCCGGTCACCCCACCGGACGGATTGACCTTCACCCAGGCCACCACCGTCGTGGTCGAGCAGCCCGCGACCCTCACCTACCTCGACGGCCGCACCGAGCAGGTCGACCCGGGTACGGAGGTGAGCTTCGCCGCCGGTGACGAGGTGCCCGAGGTGTCCGGCGTCGACGCCAACCGTGGGCTCTCGTGGCTGTTCCCCGGCGACCCCGAGCACGGCGACCAGGGCCTGTTCGCCACGTACTCGCTGATCCTGGCGACCTTCCTCGGCACCATGGGGCTGCCGCACGTACTGGTGCGGTTCTACACCAACCCGGACGGTGCCGCCGCCCGCCGGACCACCCTGGTGGTGCTCGCCCTGGTCGGCACGTTCTACCTGTTCCCCACCCTGTACGGGGTGCTCGGCCGGATCTACACCCCGCAGCTGCTGATGACCGGCCGCTCCGACGCCGTGGTGGTGCTGCTGCCGGAGGCCGCGCTCGGCGGCGGACTGCTCGGCCAACTGCTCGCCGCGCTGGTCGCCGCCGGGGCGTTCGCCGCGTTTCTCTCCACCTCCTCCGGGTTGCTGACCAGCGTCGCCGGGGCGGTCTCGACCGACGTGCTGAAAAGCGGCTCCGTGTCGGGTTTCCGGTTGGCCGCGCTGGTCGCCGGCCTGGTGCCGATGGTGCTCGCGTTGAACGTCTCCGGCCTGGACGTCTCGCAGGTCGTCGGGCTGGCGTTCGCGGTGGCGGCGTCGAGCTTCTGCCCGTTGCTTGTGCTCGGCATCTGGTGGCGGGGTCTGACCGACGCCGGCGCGGCGGCCGGGATCGTCGTCGGTGGCGGTGCGGCGGTCGGCGCGGTGCTGTGCACCGTACTCGGTCCGCCGTTGACCGGCTGGCCGGCTGCGCTGGTCGCGCAACCGGCGGCGTGGACCGTACCGTTGGCGTTCGCGGTGATGGTGCTGGTCTCGGCGGTGACCCGCCGACGGCTGCCGAACCAGCTCAACGCCACCATGCTGCGGCTGCACGCGCCGGAGAGCCTGCGACTCTAGGCACGCGGCGTCAGGTACGTGTCGGGCGCGTCCTGCTCTAGTGTGTCGTGCCTTCGCGCGTCGTGCCTCCTGCCGTCGTCCCTCGTGCCCCAGGTACGAGGGACGGATCGTTCCTGCGCCCGAGCGGAACCTGGCCGGCTGTGGTTACCGTCGGGTCTTGACAATCCTCCCCGCCCTAACCGACGGGGATTCCCTGGGTCGCCCCAGGGGTTCCTGCTTCACCGACGACCGCCCCGTCCGAGAGGAGAACTCCCGGTGAGGTCTTACACCGCCTCCACAGGCAATCACGGAGAGCCCCTCCGCGAGAAGGTTGCGGGCCGCGTTCACGTCCCGGTCGTGGGTCCGCCCGCACCGGCACGTCCACGACCGGACCGCCAACGGCAGGTGTTGCGCGAGGGCGCCACAGGCCGAGCACAGTCGGGTCGACGGGAACCAGCGGTCCACGACCACCAGGTCCCGGCCGTACCAGTCGGCCTTGTAGGCCAGCATGGTCCGGAACTGCCGCCAACCCGCGTCGGAGATGGCGCGGGCCAGCGAGTGGTTGGCCACCATGTTACGGACGGCCAGGTCCTCGATCACGATCGTTTGGGTGTCACGAACGAGCCGAGTGGTCAGCTTGTGCAGGTGGTCGCGGCGGCGGTCGGCGATCCGGGCATGCACCCGGGCCACCGCCAGCCGGGCCTTGGCCCGGTTCGCCGAGCCTTTGGCCTTACGGGCGAGGTTGCGTTGGGCGCGGGCCAGCCGCTGGCGGTCGCGGCGTTCGTGCCTCGGGTTGGCGATCTTCTCCCCGGTCGACAGGGTGAACAGGCTGTCGAGACCGGCGTCGACCCCCACCACGGCAGTGGAGGCCGACACCTGCTCGATCCGGTCGTCGCAGAGCAGGGAGACGTACCAGCGGCCCGCCGGGTCCTGCGACACGGTCACCGTCGACGGCACCGCACCCTCCGGCAACGGACGCGACCACACGATGTCCAACGGTGCGGTCATCTTCGCCAGGGTGAGGCGGCCGTCGCGCCACCGGAACGCGCTGGCGGTGTACTCCGCAGACCGCCGCGACCGTTTCCTCGACTTGAACGACGGATACCGGGCCCGTTTCGCCCAGAAGTTGGTGAACGCGGTCTGCAGATGCCGCAGCGCCTGCTGCAGAGGGACGCAGGAGACGTCGTTGAGGAACGCGAGTTCGTCGGTCTTCTTCCACCCGGTGAGCATCGCCGACGTGGCGTTGTAGGTGACCCGTTCCTGGCGTTGCGTCCAGGCCTCGGTGCGCGCGGCCAGGGCCTTGTTGTAGACCAGCCGGACACAGCCGAACGTCCGGGCGAGCTCGGCGGCTTGCTCCGGGGTGGGGTGGAAGCGGTACTTGAACGCCCGCTTCACGGTCCTGGACACAGTCCACAGTCTAACGATCCGGTCGTGAGCCGTGGGGATGCGGGTGGATCGGCTTTCCCTGTCCTGCCCCGCAGGGGGTTCCGTTTCCTCCCCGGCCTGAAGGCCGGAGTATCCACGGAAGGAATCCGATGACCGATGCCCCGCAGGCTCCTCGTACGCAGGCCGATGCCCAGCAGGTCCACCAGCCGCAGGCACTGACCCTGCGGGGACTCGCCAAACGGTTCGATTCGAAGATCGCCGTCGCCGGGGTGAACCTGGACGTACCGGTCGGATCGTTCTACGGCCTGCTCGGTCCCAACGGTGCCGGCAAGACCACCACCTTGTCGATGACGGTCGGCCTGCTCCGGCCGGACGCCGGCACCGCACACGTACTCGGCCACGACGTCTGGGCCGACCCGGTCCGGGCCAAGGCGCTGCTCGGGGTTCTACCCGACGGGGTACGGCTGTTCGACCGGCTCACCGGCGCGGAACTGCTCGCCTATCACGGGCTGCTCCGGGGCATGGATCCCGCCGTGGTGGACCAACGCGCGGCCGAGCTACTCGACGTGCTGGCGCTGCGTGACTCCGGGCGCACCCTGGTCGTCGACTATTCGGCCGGGATGAAGAAGAAGATCGGACTGGCCTGCGCGCTGCTACACGGGCCACGGCTGCTGGTGCTCGACGAACCGTTCGAGGCCGTCGACCCGGTTTCGGCCGCGCTGATCCGCGACATCCTGCAGCGGTACGTCTCCGGTGGCGGGACGGTGATCTTCTCCAGCCACGTCATGGACGTGGTCGAACGGCTCTGCAGCCACGTAGCGATCCTCGCCGACGGGGTGATCAAGCGGGTCGGCACGCTCGACGACGTACGCTCGGGTCGGTCGCTGGAAGAGGTGTTCGTCGAGGTCGTCGGCGGTCGGACCGCCACCGGCGAGGAGCTGGCATGGCTGTGAGTCCGCACCCGGCAGGACCGTCGGCGCCGTCTGCGGCGCCGGCCGCAGTGCCGTCAGTGTCCGGACGGCCGGTGTCCGCGCGGCATTTCGTCCGGCTCAAGTTGCGGGTGATGGGCAACAACCTGCGCGGCCAGGGCTGGCGGATCACTATGTACGTCGGCGGCATCATCGCCGGCCTGTGGCTGGCCGCCAACGGTTTCCTCATCTCCGCCGCACCCGGCTTCGTCGGCAGCGAACAGGGCTTCGTGCTGGTCAGCGGATTCGGTGGCGGGCTGCTGGTGCTCGGCTGGCTGCTGCTTCCGCTGGTGTTCTTCGGCGTCGACGAAACCCTCGACCCGGCCCGCTTCGCGCTGCTGCCGATCGGCCGCCGGACCCTGGTCACCGGACTGCTGGCCGCCGCGCTGGTCGGAGTGCCGACCGCCGCCGTGCTACTGGCGACGTTGGGCCTGGTGGTGTCGGCGACGGTACTGGGCGGTGTGCTGGCCGGCGCTGTCCAGCTGGTGGGGGTCTCCGCCGGGCTTGTCCTCGGCGTGGCGGCCAGCCGGGCGATCACCAGCGCGTTCGCCGGCATGCTCCGCTCGCGGCGGGTCCGCGACCTGGCCGCGGTGCTACTGGCCGTCCTGGCCGCGCTGATCGGCCCCCTGCAGCTGCTGGTCATCGGCCGGCTGGAGGGCGCGGACTGGGGTCGGCTGGCGCAGCTGGCCGAGATCGTCGGGTGGACGCCGCTGGCCGCGCCGTACAGTCTCGGCGTCGACGTCGTCGAGGGACGGATCTGGGCCGTACCGCTGAAGCTGGCGATCACCGCCGCCACCATCGCCGGACTGCTCTGGTGGTGGTCCCGGTCGCTGGAGTCGGCGATGGTCGGCACCGCGAACAGCGGACCGGCGAAGGCGGAACGTGGCGAACTGGGTGCGCCGGTCTCCCAACTGTTTCCCCGGCCGCTGCGCTGGCTCGGTCGGGACCGCTACGGCGCCCTGGTCGCCCGGGAGACGCTTTACTGGTGGCGGGACATGCGCCGACGGGCCAACCTGATCACCACCGCGGTGGTCGGCGTGTTCGTGCCGGTGATCCTCAACGTCGGTACGGCGAGCATGGTCGCCGGCGGATCCGGGGTCGAGGTCTCCACCGGGGCGTCCGGTTCGGCGACCACTCTCGGCCTCTCCATGCTCTTCGTCGGGGCACTGGCCGCCGCGACCCTGGCCAACCAGTTCGGTTTCGACGGCAGCGCGTACGCGGCCAACGTCGTCGCCGGGGTACCCGGGCGGCTGGAGTTGCGGGCCCGGTTGGTCGGGTTCTCCATTTACATCGTGCCGATGCTGGCGGTGATCTCGGTGGCGCTCGGGCTGTTCCTCGGCCGGCCGGGCTGGATCACGGTAGCGGCCGGGACGCTGTTCGCCGCGTACGGCACCGGTCTGGCGGTGAACCTGATCGTCTCGGTGATCGGCGCGTACTCGCTACCGGAGACGTCCAACCCGTTCGCGCTCAACACTGGTGCGGGGATGGCCAAGAGCCTTCTCGTGTTCGCCTCGATGATCGCGGCGGCAGCGGCGGCGGTGCCGATGGTGGTGGCGACCGCACTGCTCGGTGACGTCTGGCGCTGGCTGGCGCTGCCGGTCGGTGTCGGGTACGGCTTCGGCGCGGCGCTGCTCGGCCTGCACATCACCGGGGACCTGCTCGACAGGCGGATGCCGGAGCTGCTGGCGACAGTGACGCCGCGCCGCTAGCCACCGCCAGCCAATCCGACAACCGTCTGTCCTCGGGCACTATGTTTCACGTGAATCATCCCGAGCCCGGCGCCGAGATCCACCACAGCGACCCGTTTGCCACCCCAGAGCAGGAACGTTCGCCCGCACGTCGACTCCGGGGCCGGCTGGCCACCGCGGTCACCCTCTGGACCGCTGGCGGCGGCCGGCCGGACCAGGCCGCCGGCACCAACGAGCCGAATGGCGCGGTCGCGCCGCCGGCCGGCCTCACCGTCTCCTCGACGGTGCTCGCGGACGGCGACCCGCCACGGCTACTCGGCCTGCTGGACGGGGAGTCGCAGTTGCTGGAGGTGATCGAGGAGTCGGGTCGGTTCGCGGTGGCGCCACTCGGTCCGGGCCACCGGCAGCTGGCCGACCGCTTCGCCGGACTGATGCCGGCCCCGGGCGGCCTGTTCGCGGGGATCGACTGGCAGATCACCGAGTACGGTCCGGTGCTGCCGGTAGCGGCGGCGTGGGCCGGTGCCCGGGTGGACGTCGTCCGGCCGTACGGCTGGGGGATGTTGGTCGAGGCGACCGTGGAGCAAATCTCGATTGGCGACGGCACTGACGCTCCGCTGATCCACTACCGGGGGCGGTACCGGGAGCTCGGCTGATCCCGGCGCGGCACGGCAGACACCCGGGCGCGGCCGACGGCGACCGCCCCACGAACAGCGCCGTACGGGACGCGACGGGACACACACCGAGTGGTGTGGAGCATGCCGTACCCGGGTGGCAACCGCAGTCCAGGTACCTCCCTACCACTAGGCTCAGTGACATGCTGCCTGTTCCCCGATTCGGCGACGGTCACCGCGTGCTGGTCACCGGTGGTGCGGGATTCGTCGGCTCCCACCTGGTCGACCGGCTGGTAGCGCGCGGTTGCGCGGTGGTGGCGGTGGACAACTTCGTCACCGGGTCGAAGGAGAACGTGGCTCATTTGTCCGACGAGTCGCGCTTCACGTTGGTCGAGGCGGATGTCTCCGACGGCTTGCCACATCACCACCCGGCCATCCAGCAGCGGTTCGACGCGGTCATGCACCTGGCGTCACCGGCCAGTCCGACGGACTTCGCCGGGCTGCCGATCGAGATCCTGCGGGTCGGCTCGCTGGGGACGCTGCACCTGCTGGATCGCGCGGTGGCCGACCAGGCCCGGTTCATCATGGCCTCCACCTCGGAGGCGTACGGCGATCCGTTGGTGCATCCGCAGCCGGAGAGCTATTGGGGCAACGTCAATCCGATCGGTGTCCGGAGCGTCTACGACGAAGGCAAGCGGTTCTCCGAGTCCGCGACGATGGCCTATCACCGCTACCGGGCGCTCGACGCCGGCATCGTCCGGATCTTCAACACGTACGGGCCCCGGATGCGGCCGGACGACGGTCGCGCCGTTCCCACCTTCATCAGCCAGGCGCTGCGTGGTGAGCCGATCACCGTGCACGGTACCGGGGCGCAGACCCGGTCCATCTGTTACGTCGAGGATCTGGTCACCGGGATCGTCGCGTTGCTCGATTCGACCGAGACCGGGCCGATCAACTGTGGCACCGAGCACGAGCTCTCCATGCGCGACCTCGCCCAGTTGGTCATCGACCTGGTGGGCAGTTCCTCGACGATCGACTTCGTGACCCGGTCCTCGGACGACCCGGAGATGCGCCGACCCGATCTGACCCTAGCCCGGACCCGGCTGGGCTATCACCCCACCGTCGGACCCGAGGACGGGTTGCGCCGCACCATCGCCTACTTCCGGCATCGGCTCGGCGGGCCGGGCTGAGCCTGCGGGCAGACCTGAGTCTGCGGGCCGGGCTGATCCGACGGCCGGGCTGGCCGAATCCGCGTCTCCCCGGATCGGGCCAACCGGCGCGCCGACGCTGTGGTCCACGAGCGCGCGATACGTACGCTGGAGGCATGTCACTCAGCAGCCCCTACGGTGCACGCCCCGCCGACGGCTCGGTGTTCGGCCAGGGTCGCCCCGCGCAGCGCCGGTCCGACGGCTCGTCGGTCGGCTCGTCCGCCGGTCGGGCCCGGGTACCCGGATCGGCCGGGGATCAGGGCGGCTACGGACCGAGCGGACGTCCGGGCGGGCACGGCGTGAGCGGGCACGGCGTGAGCGGGCACCCGCACGAATCCGCAGGGGCGGCCAGCGGTCGGTACCGCGCGGGCCGGGCAGCGGCCGCTGGCGGTTACCGGACGGCGGGCGGCCCGGGTGGCCCGGGTGGGCGCGGTCCCGGTGGTTACGGCACGGGCGGCGGCGAGTACGGTCGGTCGCCCCGTCGGGTCCGCCCCCGGTGGGGCCGGATCGCGCTGGTCGGTGTGGCGGCGCTGCTGGTGCTGGCGCTGCTGGCTGGCGGTGGGCTGTGGGCGTACGCCCGAGGACTCGACCAGGATCTCGGCCGTACGGACCCCTTCTCGGCGATCACCGAGGGTCGGCCGCCGAATTCGGTCGACGGCGCGCTCAACATCCTGATGATCGGCACGGACTCTCGGGATCCGGACGCGCCGCTGGACCAGGCGGGGAAGTGGCGGGCGGACACCATCATCCTGATGCACATTCCGTCGACGCACGATCGCGCGTACCTGGTCTCCATTCCGCGTGACCTGTACGTACCGATCCCGGCCGACGCGTCGGCCGGGTGCGAGACCGGGCAGCGGGCGAAGGTCAACGCCGCGTTCGCTTTCGGCGGCATGCCGCTGGCGGTACGGACGGTCGAATGCTTCACCGATGTCCGGATCAATCATGTCATGGCCATCGATTTTGGCGGATTCGTCGAGGTGACCGATGCGCTCGGTGGCGTCGATCTCACCGTCGAGCAGGACACGACCTCGATCCACAAACCGTTCCGGCAATTCAGCGCGGGCGTCAACCACATGAATGGCGAGGAAGCGCTGGACTGGATCCGGCAGCGCAAGCAGTTCCCGGACGGTGACTTCGCCCGCATGCGCCACCAGCAGGAGTTCCTCCGCGCGCTGATGGACAAGGCTGTGAGCTCTGGCACATTGTCGAACCCCGCCAAGCTCAACTCGTTTCTCAAGGCAACGACCAAGGCGGTCACCGTCGACGAGGACTTCTCGTTGGTGGACATGGCGATCCAGTTCCGCAAGCTGCGGGGCGAGAACCTGCACTTCATGACCAGCCCGCACAACGGGAGCGAGACGATCAACGGAGAGTCGGTGGTCGTGTCCGACCGGGAGAAGGCGCTGTCCATGTACCAGGCGATCGCGGCGGATCAGATGACCGCGTGGGTGCAGGCCAATGTGACACCGAGCCCGGGTGCCGGTGACTGACTGACGTACTTCCTTCCCGCTGAGTGACCACCGCGAGCCGATACACATCCGAAACCCCGGCGGCATCGCATAATCCATCGAAGGTCCGTATAGTGGGCACGCCTTATTGTCACGCCCCCAGGAGCAGGCATGCCGGTTCAGACCCGCCGACGCACGACGTCGATCGAGTCGGCGAACCCGCACGCGGCTCGCGGCGGATCCGGACGGCGGCCAGGTGGTCGCGGCCGTTCCAGCGGACCGGCCAGCAAGCGGACTCGCCGCAAGGACCCGGGCTGGGCCCGGGCGATGGTGATCATGGGCGCCGTGCTGATGATGCTCAGCGGCACCACGATCGTCGGCAGCAAATGGTTGATCGACCAGGCCACCGGCAACATCGATCAGGCGAACCTGCTCGGCGTGGCCGGCAAGACCGACGCCGAGGGCGGTGACAGCCTCGAAGGCCCGATCGACCTGCTGCTGCTCGGCATCGACCACCGCGGCAGCTGGGCGGAGTCCGACACCCGGGCCGACACGATCATCATCCTGCACATCCCGGCCACCCACGACCAGGCGTACCTGATCTCGATCCCCAGGGACACCGAGGTCCAGGTGCCGGCCTTCCCGGCCAGCGGCTTCAGCGGCGGCACCGCCAAGGCCACCGAGGCGTTCTTTCACGGCGCACAGAACGGTGCCGGTCACGCCGGGGGAGCCCAACTGATGGCCGAGACCATCAAGGGCATGACCGGGATCAGCTTCGACGGGGCCGCGATCATCAACTTCAGCGGCTTCCGGGCGGTCATCGACAGCCTCGGCAGCATCCCGATCTGCGTCGACGCGGACACCCCGTCGGCCCACATGACCCTGGTCGACGGCAAGCCCATGTGGAACAGCGACGCCGACAAGGTCAGTGGGGACAAGCAGCAGGTGGTGCACGAGAAGGGCTGCCGCCAGATGGAAGGCTGGGAGGCGCTGGACTTCTCCCGGCAGCGGTACGGGCTGGAAAACGGTGACTACGACCGGCAGAAGAACCAGCAGAAGCTGCTCAAGGGGATGGCCAAGAAGGCCATGGCCGACGGCGTGATGACCAACCCGCTGAAGCTGCGTGAGCTGATGGAGGCCGCCGGTAAGGCGTTCGTGCTGGACACCGGCGGAGTTCCGGTCGCCGACTTCGTCTTCACCCTGCGCGGGGTGGCCGCCAACGACCTCGTCATGTTGCGGACCAACGGCGGTAGCTTCAACGGCAACGGCCAGGGTCGGGAAGAACTCGACGAGCTCAGCCGGGACATGTTCCGGGCCGTGAAGGACGACAACCTCGCCGAGTTCATCCTCGCCAACCCGACCGTACTCGCCGGACAGCAGTAGCCGGCAATAGGCTGGACCCATGTACGGACCACCGATCCCCACGGTCGAGGCAACCGACGTCGGCGACGACGCCTACCTACTCGACGTCCGCGAGCCCGACGAGTGGGTCGCCGGGCACGCGCCCGGTGCTCACCATCTGCCGATGATGGAGGTTCCGGCGCGGCTCGCCGAGATCCCGCAGGACGGTGACGTGGTGGTCGTGTGCCGCTCCGGCGGCCGGTCCGGGCAGGTCGTGGCCTACCTGACGCAGCACGGTTGGGACAACGTCCGCAACCTGGCCGGCGGCATGCAGGACTGGGCGGCGTCCGGGCGGCCGATGACGAGCGAAACCGGAGCGCCACCGCTGGTGCGATAGCCGACCGTCCCGCCTGCCGGTGATCGGATGGCGGCCGGTGATCGGATGGCGGCCGGTGATCGGATGGCGGCCGGTGATCGGATGGCGGCGGACGCTCGGCGCACCGGCCACTGCCGAAATCGGTCGCCAGCGGGCAGACTCAGATCATGCCGGAACGTCCCGACTACCCCAGCCTGATCGCCGGTCACACCGTCGTCCTCGACATGATCAACAGTGGGGATTCCGGCCTGCCGGTGCTGCACCACCTTCTCCGGCTGGCCCAGCGGGCCCTCGGCGCGGCCGGCACCTCGTTCGCCGAGTACGGGCCCCGCGACGGCCGGATCATCGCCGCCTCTGGTGAAGCGGAGTGGTCGATCGGCCGTCCGATCCGGCTCTCCGATCCGGCGAACGCCCGACTGCTGGCCGGCCCCCGTACGGTCGAGTTTCCGGTGCAGGCGCTCTCGGCGGAACAGGCCGATCAGATCGCCGGACGTGGCCTGCACCGGATGCTGACCGCACGGGCGGAGATCGGCGGCGTGCTCATCGGAAGTCTGCACGCGTACTACCCGGACCGGGACGGGACGGCCAGTGCCGAGCATCACACCCTAATCGCTTACCTCTCCTCCTGTATCGCCCACATCTACGGCGATCAGACCGGCCTGCCGGTGCACGGTGACGGGCCGGTGGTCGCCGCGCTCGCCGACGGGCTCGCCATCATCGACAAGGAGGGCTGCGTACGGCTGTGGAACCCGGCCGCCGAGCAGCTCACCGGCGAGCCGGCGGCCCAGTGCCTGCACCGCCCGATCCCCTTTCCGGTCCCGCCGCCCGGTCAGGTGATCGACCACCAGCTCACCGACAGCCGCTGGCTGCGGATCACGTCGGGCGAGCTCCCAGGTTTCGTGGAATCGCGGGTCGTGACCTTCCGCGACATCACCGACCAGCATCGCCGGGACCACGACGTCGATCTGTTCATCGCGGTCACCAGCCACGAGCTGCGCACGCCGGTCACCGTCATCAAGGGGTACGCGGAGACGCTGAGCGAGCACTGGGACTCGCTCGGCGACCAGGAGCGCCGGGAAGCCGCCCGGGTGCTGGGTCAACGGGCGACCGAGTTGGCTCGGCTGGTCGACCGGCTGCTGTCCGCCGCCAACGACGCCGGGCCGGTGAGCGGCACCCCCGCCGCCCCGTTCGATCTGGTGGAGACGCTGCGGGCGGCGGCCGCCACGTTGCCAGCCGACCTGCGCCGCCGGCTCACCATCGACCTGCCGACGGATCTGCCCAAAGCCTTCGGTGACCGGGGCAGCCTGGCGACCGTACTGACCGAATTGGCCACCAACGCGGACAAGTACTCACCGGCCGATACGCCGGTGGAGTTGACCGCCGCGTCCGACCAACGCACCGTCGTGTTCCGGATTAGTGATCGGGGCATCGGGGTACGTCCTGAGCACGTGGAACGAGCGTTCGACCGGTTCTGGCAGGGCGAATCCGGCGACCAGCGTCGCTACCCGGGCGCGGGTCTCGGGCTCTACCTGGTCCGGCAGATCATCGAGCGACAGCACGGATGGGTGTCCCTACGGCCACGAGCCGGCGGGGGAACGGTCGCGGAGGTACGGCTACCCCGCGGGTGAGAGGAGGCGGGGGTGACCGTGGTTCTGGCCGGACGAACATGGAGCGTTCTGGTGCCGCACCACGTCAGCGGCGCACGGCTTGCCCGACACAAACTGGCCACGGCGCTGGCCAACCGGGTTCGGCCCACCTTGCTGTCCGATGTGATGGCGGTGGTCGCGGAGTTGGTAGGCAATGCTGTCCGACATGCCCGACCGCTGCCGGACGGGATGGTACGGATCACCTGCCAGCTGATTCCGCTCAACCGCGGCGCCACGGTCCGGATCAAGGTCACCGACGGCGGTTCCGGCAGCGTTCCGCAGGTACGGTCCGCGACCGCCGACGCGCTCAACGGCCGGGGGCTGAGCATCGTCGCGGCGCTCGCCCAGCGGTGGGGGGTGGAGAAGACCGGCTCCGGGCGATGTGTATGGGCCGAGATCGCCTGCCCGGACCCGCCGGCGGCCTGACGCCGACCGTAGCCGACTCGGCACCCCTGTCCCGGCTACGCGGCGGTGACACCGGACGGCACCGGAACACCGCGGTGACAGCGGACGGCACCCTGAACACCGCGGTGACAGCGGACGGCACCCTGAACACCGCGGTGACAGCGGACGGCACCTGGGTGCGGCGCGGGGCGACCCGACCAGGAGTTGTCCTCTAGGCTGACTCGCCGTGAGCAAGCGCCGAAAGCACGAGCGGTCCGCGAGCCCCGGCAAGCGGGAGAAGATCCGCGACGTATACGTACCCCGGCCCTTCGCCGGCCTCGCCGACGAGCCGGACTGGATCGCTCTGCGCGAGCTGGTGCCGGCCGCGACGGCACCGCTGGTGCTCGATCCCGAGCTGGCCGCCGCGCACGGCGATCCGCAGGTGACGCTGGCCACGGTGCTGCCGATGGCGGTTCCGGCGATCGTCCGGGCAGAGGGCCAGATCCTGCTCGGGCTGCAGCGTCACGCCCAGTCCGGCGACATCTCGCGGGACTTGGCGGCGGCGCTGCTGTCCGCGCTGGAGACCGAGCCGGGCGGTACGGTGGCCGTGCCGCCGTTGCCCGGTCCCGGCCCTCGGCTGCAGGACGTGCTGGTCGACGGCGCGCTGGAGGTCAGCGTGCGCGACAGCTTCGCCTTTTGGGTCGCCCCGGACGCCGCCGCCGATCCGGCGGTGCAGGCCTCGCTGGAACGAGCGGACGCGAGCATCTATCCGACCACCCGGATGTCGGCCGCGACGGCGGCGTACTGGTGCCGGGTCGGCGAGAAGGCGCATGTGCGCTGGGTGTTGCCGGACGAGGAGGACCGCGCCCTCGACACGCTGGCCCGGCTCAGCGCCGCTGGCGAACTGCCGCTGGGTACGGGGACCCGCTTCGCGGGGATGTTCCGGGCGCACGGGCTGCTGGTACCGGTCTGGGACCTGCCGGTCCAACCGTCCGCCGAGGAGTGGGAGGGATCGCTCGCCGAGTTCGCCAAACGGTACGCCGAGACGCTGGCTGAGTCGGGACCGCTCGATGCCGCCGCGCGGCGTGCCCGGCAGGGTCTGCTGGGTCGCCAGCTCACCCTGCGCTGACAGCTCGAAGCCGGTCACGGACCAGAAAAGCCGGTCACGGGCCAAGCGGGTCACGGACCAGGGGCGACGACATGCAGCGTGGCCCGCCGCGCCCCGAGCCCAGCTCGGCACCGGGAATGGTGAGCACTTCGATGCCGCCCCGCTCCAGCTGCGCGTTGGTGGCGGTGTTGCGTTCGTACGCGACGCAGACCCCGGGCGCCAGCGCCAGCGTGTTGTTGCCGTCGTCCCATTGCTCGCGTTCGGCGGTGACCGGGTCCAGGCCGGTGCCGATCACCCGGAGCCGGTCGAGGTCCATGGCGTCGGCGGCGGCCCGCAGGAATGGCGCCGGGCCGTCGATACGCAACGCTCCGTCCGGGGCACCGATCACCGTGTACGCGGTCAGCGACTCCGCCATCGGCGGATGCATCACCACGGTGTCCAGATCCACCAGCGTGCAGATCGTGTCCAGATGCATGGTCGCGCGCCGCTGGGTGATCGGGACGACCAGGACGGTGTGTGCGAGTTGGTGGTCGAAGACGCGCCGGGCGAGCCGTTCGACGCCGGCGGCGGTGGTGCGTTCGCCGACCCCGACGGCGATCACCCCGGGGGCGAGCAGCAACACGTCGCCGCCTTCGAGGTGCTCCAGCGACGGCCGGTAGATCAGATCCGTGCCGGTGAACCGGGGATGGTGCCGATAGATCACGTCGGTGAGCTGTCCTTCGCGTCGGCGGGCCGGCATGGCCAGGCTGGCGACCGCGACCCGGTCCCGGATCCAGACCGCCGAGTCGCGGGTGAATAGCAGGTTGGGTATCGGCTCGATGATGAACTCGTGCCGCCGCATCAACGCGTGGACCAGGCCTGGGGAGCGCTCGGCCGTCGGGCGGAGTTCGTCGCGGGCGATCCCGGCGACGAGGACGCTGGCCAGTGCCGCCGGATCGAGATAGTTGAGCTGTTCACTGGTTCGCTGTCGTAGGGTCTGTCCGAGATGGTCGGCGGCGAGTACGGTCTCGGTGGCCTCGGCACGGGCGTCGGCGCTGGCCAGCGTCTCGGCGAGCAATCGTTCGAGGTAGAGCACCTCGACGCCGCGGGCGCGCAGCACGGCGGCGAAGGCGTCGTGCTCGGACTGGGCGCGGGCGACCCAGGGGATCGCGTCGAAGAGCAGGCCGGCGCTGTTTCGCGGGGTCAACCGGGCCAGCTCCGCGTTCGGTCGGTGCAGCAGGACCGTCCGAAGGTGGCCAATCTCACTGTCGACGTAGTGCGTCACAACCTCAGCTTATTGCAGTCGTTTGGCACTATCTGCCGAAAGAGTCGTTGGGTGAATAGGGCATTCATCCCTACTCACTCCGGCTCGGCGCCTTGCTTCAGTACCGGTATCGCCACGTACGGTAGTGGTAGTCCAATCCAGGGGACCTTTTGCCGGAGGTCGTGATGACTGTGTTCCATGAACGTCGAGTCCTGCCCGCGCAGCGGGCTCTGCCCCGGCGAGTCGACGCCGACCCCACGGAAGAGTCGCCACCCGGCACCCTGGAAGCGATCCGGCCATCCCCGATGGAGTGGGCCCGCCGTCGACGGGCCGAACGCGGCGCCCGGCGGATCGAAGCGGCCGGGGCCCGCGCCCTGCACCGGCTCGACCACCTCGGGCCGGCCTGGCACGTGGTCAACTGGCCCCGTACGGACAGCCCGGACCAGGCGCTCGGCCTGGAGACCGGCGGTCGTGGCGAACGCGCCGGATTCCTGGCGATCGGACCGAGTGGCCTGTTCGCGGTGACGGTCGTCGACCACGGTCGCAGCCGGGTGCTGGTCGCCGGGGACGTGGTCCAGATCAACGGCAAGCGGCCGCCGTACGTGGCGGAGGCTCGCCGGGACGCCAAGCGCGCCAGCAAGGCGATGTCCGCCGCGATCGGCCACACCATCCCGGTCGCCCCGGTACTCACCTTCGTCGGCTCCGGCGTGATCAGCGTCTACGGCCTGCCCAAGGAGTGCATGGTCACCACCCATCGGGAACTGGACCGGCTGCTGATCGCCGGCGGCAACCGGATCAGCGCGGCCACCGCCGACAAGCTTTCCCAGGTAGCCAGCCACCCCAGCACCTGGCTCAACGCTCCGTACCGTTCATCGGCTGACTACCGGTGGTACGGCGCCGGCCGAACGGCCGCTGACAAGCCGACCGGCCAGCGGTAGCCTCGTGCGGAGGCGCTACCCTCCCGTGCGGCGTTCTCCGCTGCCACCTCGGCACAAGGCTGCCCGCAGCAGATGACAACTGTGCGTGTCCGCGCCCATCCGGCAGCCCGGCGGGCCCCTACCCGCCGTCAGTCGACGGACGCGGCGGAGACCGGTTAGCGTGGCGGTGGTCCGGCGGAGTCAGGGGAGGCGCGGGTGGCGCACGTCGAGCTCTCAATCTCGGAATCGTTGGTGCCGCAGGTCCGCGAACCGATCGAGCCGATGCGCGTGGACAACTTCCGGCTCTGGGCCGATGCCGCTGCGGCAGCCCTGGAACCGTGTCTCGTCATCGACCACGAGCTGGTGGTCGTCGCCGCGTCCCGCTCCTGCCGGGAGCTGCTCGGTCTGAGCGAGCACGGCTCCGTGGTGGGACGGCCACTGCTCGAGGAGCTACGTCTCGTCGACTTCACCGCGCAACGCGGCGAACTCGACGAGGCGGAGATCGACAAGATCCCGCCGCTGCTGGCGCTGACCTCGGGGCGGCTCGCCCGAGGACTGCTCCGGGTGGCCAACGGTGCCCACGACGGCGAGAGCGACGGCACCGTCGACGCGATCGCCACGCCGGTGTGGATCGGCCAGAAGGTAGCCGGCTCGCTCACCTTCTTCTCGCCGATCTCGACCCGCTTCCCCACGAGCTGACCTCCCGCTTCGCCAGGAGCTGATCACCCGCCGGCCCTCGGCCGGCTTCGCCGGCACCGCCTTGGGGCCCGGCCGCAGTGCCCGTAGGCTGCCCCCATGCTGAACCTCGACCTGCTGCCGGAGGAGTACGCGGTCTGCCGACTACCGGCCGGGTCGTCGATACCGGCGGAACTGCTCACGGCACCGGCTGACGGTGTCATCTCGGTGACCTGGACCGCCGACGAGGTGTCCATCATCTGCCGGGTCGACCGGGTGCCGGCGGCGGCCAAGGCGGAGGCGTCCTGGCGCTGTCTGCGCGTCGTCGGTCCGCTGGACCTGGCATCCACCGGCGTGCTCGCCTCGTTGGTGGGGCCACTGGCGCAGGCCCGGGTCAACATCGTCGCCTTCTCCACCTACGACACGGACTATCTGCTGGTGCCGGCGGTCCGGCTCGACGAAGCGCTCGCCACGCTGACCAGAACCGGTCACCACGTCGCCGGCTGAGCACATACCATGAGCTGGTGCTAGTCCGGCACCAGTGGCGCGCGGCAGCCACCCGGCGGGTGGCGGCCGGCAAGCTGGCGGTCCACGAGTCAGCGGCGGGCAAGCTGGCGGTCCGCGAGCTGGCGATCACCGTACTGATCATCGGTGTCTTGACCGTCGGAGGCTGCGGTCGGCCGCCCGAACTGCTGGACCCGCCGTCCGGGACGACGATCGCCGCTGGGGCGACGCCGTCGACCGCGCCCACCGGCACCCCGGCCGACGTACCGCAGGCACCGCCGACCACCAGAGCGACACCGTCGACCACGCCGACCACGGCCACGCGTCCCGCAACGGTCGCGGTCGACTGCGCCGGGCAGCCCTCCGCCGACCAGGTCGTCGCCATGCTGCGCCGCACCGACGGACTGCTACCGGCCGGGGTACGGGTCACCGTCCAGGTCGCTCCCCGCTGTGCCGGCAGTTGGCAGTACACCGTGGTGCAGATCCCGAACCGCGAACCGCTACAGGTGGTGTCCGAAGGATCACCAACCTCCTTTTCGCTGGTGACGGCCGGGACCGATGTCTGCACGATCCCGGTCCGGGTCGGCGCCCCCGCCGGGATCCGGGCGCTCGCCTGCGAGTCGGTGCCGAACCTGCCGCCGACTCCGTAGGCTGGCCGCCATGCCCGACTCCACACCGACCCGCTTCGCGTACCTCGGACCCGAAGGAACCTTCACCGAGCAGGCGCTGCGCACGATTCCAGCGGCCGAGCGTGGCGCCCGGATCCCGGCCCGCAGCGTCGCCGAAGCCCTGGACGCCGTACGGGCGCGGACGGTCGACGCGGCGCTGGTCCCGTTGGAGAACTCGATCGGCGGCGCGGTCGGAGTCACCTTCGACGAGCTGAGCAGCGGCGGTCCGTTGATCATCACCGAGGAGGTGGTGCTGCCGGTCGAGTTCGTGCTGGCCGGCCGCGCCGGGACGACCCTGGAGCAGGTCGCCAGCATCGGTGCCCATCCGCAGGCGTCGACCCAGTGCCGGGGCTGGCTGCGCCGGCAGGTCCCGGACGCCACGATCGTCGACGTACTCTCCAACGGCGCGGCGGCGGCCGGCGCCGCAGCCGGCGACTACGACGCGGCGATCTGCGCTCCGATCGGCGTCGACGGACACGGACTGCGCGTCCTGGCCGACAAGATCGCCGACCACGGCGACGCGGTCACCCGGTTCGTGCTGGTCCGACGCCCCGGCCCGCCGCCACCGCCGACCGGCGACGACGTCACCAGCCTCGCGGTCTACATCGCGCACGACCGGGTCGGCGCACTGCTCGCGGTGCTGATGGAGCTGGCGGTACGCGAGGTCAACCTGACCCGGATCGAGTCCCGGCCCACCGGTGAGGCCCTCGGCCGGTACGCCTTCTTCCTGGACTGCTCGGGTCACGTCGCCGAGGACCGGCTCGGCGAGGCGCTCCGTGGCCTGCGTCGGGTCTGTGCCGACGTACGGTTCCTCGGCTCCTATCCCCGGCACGACTGGCAGGCGGTCGCCGGTGGCCGGGCCGCCGGGTCGGGCTCCGCCCGGCGTTCCGACGACGACTACGCCAAGGCCGCCGCCTGGCTGGCCCGGATCCGGGCCGGGCAGCTCGACTGACGGACGCCGCCGGCCGACGGCCGACGCCTACTCGGCTCCGCACGCCTCTGCGCGGCTCCGCGCGGCCGGCCGACGGCATCGGTGCTGCCGGGCGTCAGTGCTGCTGTACGCCGGAACCACGGACCGGCGGCTCCTCCGACGGCTGCACGATCACGAACCCCTGGCCGGCGAAGCTCATCGTGAACGCCTCGCCGGTACGCCGACCGAGCAGCGTGCCGAGTCCGAGCTGCTCGGCCCGGTGGTAGCCGGTCTGCAGATTGGCCGACCAGCAGACCGCCGCCTGCGGGTCGACGTAGGTGGGCTGGTTGACGTTCAACACCACCGGGGTGCCCTTGGTGGTGATCGCAATCCGTCCCTGGCCGCTGAAGACACAGTTGAACAGGCCGGCGGACGAGGCGAATCCCATGCCCTGCACCATCCGGATGTCGTACTGCAGCGTCGAGTCGAAGGCCAGCACGCTGGATCCGTTGATCGACAGGGCGTCGCCGGGTTCCAGGTCGATCAGGTGTACGTCGGAGGCCTCGTCGGCGAGAAACACGTCACCCTGACCGGTCAGCTTCATCAGCGGGACGCCCTCGCCGGTCAGCTTCTGCTTGAGAAAGTTGCCGAGGCCTCCGGATCCGAGCGCCTGGAACTGGACGTGACCCTGGTAGGCGACCATCGATCCGGTGCGGGCCATCGCCTCACCGTTGAGTTCGATCTTGAGCATCTTGGAATTCTGCAGACGGAGACCGGGCTGGGCCGACTCCTTCTCCAAGTGCTCGGCGGAGAACAGGGCGCTGCGCATGGTTTCTTCCTCCTGGTCAGAGCAGAGATGATCGACCGAAGGGTAAGGAACCAGCGCAAGGGATCGTCATCGCCCGGCCGGCCGAACCTGGCGTCACCCCCAGCCGAGGGCGTGTAGCCGTTCGTCGTCGATGCCGAAATGGTGAGCGATCTCATGGACCACGGTGACCGCGATCTCGTCGATCACCTCGGCTTCGCTGTGACAGATGCGCAGGATCGGATTGCGGAAGATGAAGATCCGGTCCGGCAGTACGCCGGCGTAGTCCCAGCCCCGGCTGGTCAACGCGTGTCCTTCGTAGAGGCCGAGCAGTTCCGGTCCGCCGTCCGGTGACTCGTCCTCGACCAGGATCACCACGTTGTTCATCAGCCGGAGCAGCTGCGCCGGGACCTCGTCGAGGGCTTCCCCGACGAGGTCTTCGAAACGCTCACGGCTCATCTCGACCGGCACCCGGTCCATTCTGCCGCACCCATCCACGTTCCTGGACCTGTCAGGGAACGAAGCGGACAGTCCGCTGGACAAGCCGCTGGACAAGCCCAAGAACGCGGAATGGGACGAAACCGGGCTACCGCCGAGGGGAAGCTCGCGCGGAACTGTGGTCAGACGGAGAGGCTGGCGTTGAGGGTGATCTCCGCACCCGGCGACAGCAGGCGGGAGATCGGGCAGTTGGCCTTGGCAGCCTCGGCCAGCTTCTGGAAGGTTTCCGGGTCGATGCCGGGCACCTCGCCCACCGTCTCCAGATCGATCCGGGTGACGGTCATCCCGGCATCGGTCTTGTCCAGGTGCACCGAGGCGGTGGTCTGTACGGAGGTCGGCGTGAAGCCCGAGTCGGCCAGCCCCTTGGAGAACGCCATCGAGAAGCAGCCGGCGTGGGCCGCCCCGATCAACTCCTCCGGGTTGGTGCCCTCACCCTCCTCGAAACGGGACTTGAACGAATAGTTCCCCTCGTACCCGCCCTTACCAGTGCGGATCGTGCCGGAACCCTCGGTCAGATTGCCCTGCCAGCGGGCTGATGCGGTACGGATAGGCATGGGCATGACGCTAGCTCACCCCGGTGGCCGGTGCGACGATGCCATGGACGAACGACACCGTGGTGCCGACGACACCCCAGGAGGGCCAGCCGCGATGGCCGACGACCACAGCCGTACTCCCGTGGACGCCAGCGCCCGAACAGAGCCGGTCGTGCTCGAATTCGGTGGCGCACCGACGCCACCGACCGACCGGCCACGCCGCTGGCCCGGGCCGCCACGTCGTTGGTCCGGGTCGGCCGCCCAGCTCACGCAGCGGCTGCGGACCGCCGCCAGTGGCCTGCGCACCCCACCCGGGACCGGCCGTACGGCGAGTCTGGCGCTGGCCGCCCTCGGAGCGCTGGCCGGAGCCGTCTCCTCTGGCGGCGTATGGATCGACTTCGTGTTTCCCGGAATCACCACCAACGACCGCGGCGAACCGTACGCCGACACCCTGCTGGTATCCGCCCTCGGCGGGTACGGCACGGCGTACCTGCTTGGCTTTTTCGTTTTGCTGGTCGGTGCCGCGCTGACGCTGTTCGGTTCCACCGGGATCCGCCGCGACCTGCGGATCGCCGCGCTGGCCCTCGGCGGCGGGTTGCTGGTGCTGCTGGTCGTGATCACTCGCAACACCGAAGTACTGGTCCGCTCACCGTTGGGGGTCGGGCGGCAACTGGTCGTCCAGGCCGACATCGGTGCCGGCCTGACCGCCGGTTTCGTCGGCGTCGTCGCGCTGATGCTCGCCGTCCACCTGGCTGGGCGGGCGGACTCGCCCGGCGACACTGGCAGCGGCCAGGACGGTGCCGTGGCACCGACGGCCGCCAGACCAGCCGCTGAGCTGCACACCGGGCCGGGTGCCGAGCTGGAAGTGCCGGCCGATCTGGGACCGCCGGCCGATCTGGGGCCACCCGCCGACCTGACGGTCGCGCCGGCTGACCCCTTCGTCCGGCCGGAGCAGCCGCCGTACCAGAACCGACGCTGGTAGGTACCGGCAAAACCTGCGCGCGGGCGGGACGGCGCGCCCGGTATCGTTGACATCCGTGATTGATCTCCGCCTGCTCCGTGACGATCCGGACCTCTTCCGTGCCAGCCAGCGTGCCCGCGGTGAGTCCGAGTCCCGGGTGGACGATCTGATCGCCGCCGACGAGGCCCGCCGTACGGCGGTGCAGACGTTCGAGGCGGTGCGCGCCGAACAGAAGCAGCTCGGCAAACAACTGCCCCGGGCCGAGCCGGCCGAAAAGCTTGAGCTGCTCGCCCGTACCAAGAAGTTGTCGGCGCAGGTGAAGTCGGCCGAAACGGCCGTGACCGAGGCCGAGCAGGCGCTACGCCGGGCGCAGTTGGCCTTCCCCAACCTGGTCGAGGCGGGCGCGCCGGCCGGCGGCGAGGACGACTACGTGGTGCTGCGCGAGGTCGGTGAGCGCCCCGACATCGAGGCACCGCGCGACCACCTGGCCATCGGTGAAGCGCTCGGCGCGATCGACGTCGAACGCGGCGCGAAGGTCTCCGGCAGTCGGTTCTACTACCTGACCGGCGTCGGCGCGCTGCTGCAACTCGGCCTGCTGCAGCTGGCCATCGCCCAGGCGGTCGAATACGGACTCACCCCGACGATCACCCCGGTGCTGGTCAAGCCGGAGTCGATGGAGGGCACCGGTTTCCTCGGCGAGCACGCCAGCGAGATCTACCGGCTCGAAGCCGACGACCTGTATCTGGTCGGCACCAGCGAGGTGCCGCTGGCGGCGTACCACTCGAACGAGATCCTGACCCTCGACGGGCCGGTGCGCTACGCCGGCTGGTCGTCGTGCTTCCGGCGGGAAGCCGGCTCGTACGGCCGGGACGTGCGCGGCATCCTGCGGGTGCACCAGTTCGACAAGGTGGAGATGTTCTCCTTCTGCCCGCCGGAGCAGGCCCACGACGAGCATCTGCGGCTACTCGCCTGGGAGGAGGAGATGCTGGCCAAGGTCGAGATCCCGTACCGGGTGATCGACGTCGCCGCCGGCGATCTCGGCACCAGCGCGGCCCGCAAGTACGACTGCGAGGCGTGGGTGCCGTCGCAGGGCCGCTATCGCGAGGTCACGTCGACGTCGAACTGCACCACCTTCCAGGCCCGCCGGCTCAACATCCGCTACCGCGACGCCGACGGGCGTACCCAGCCGGTGGCGACCTTGAACGGCACCCTGGCGACGACCCGGTGGCTGATCCCGATCCTGGAGAACCACCAGCAGCCGGACGGCTCGGTACGGGTGCCCAAGGCGCTGCAGCCGTACGTCGGCGGCCGCGACGTGCTGGAACCGCTGGCCACCGCCTGACGTCCCTGTGCAGGTGCCGTTCCGGCCGCTTCCGGGTGCCCTGCGTTGGCTGTGGCTCTGGCTGTGGCGACCCGGGTTTCAAGATCAGTTGATGTAAAACCAGAGCGGCACCGGCGTGTCGTCCGTATTTACATCAACTGATCTTGGCGGACCTGGGCGTCAGAAGGCGGCTGGGTCGCTGACGTAGACGTCCGCTACTTCGGTTCAGCCACGAACACGCCGACGCCTTCGAGGGTCTCGGTCAGCCCGGTGGCTCGAAGGATCATCATCGCCTTGCCGACGACGGTGTCCGAGACGCCGTAGTCGCTGCAAAGCTGGGAGCGGCTGGGCAGCTTGGTGCCCGGCGGCCACTCACCAGAATCGATCTTCGCTCGGAGTTCGTCGGCAAGAACTTGGTACTGCTGCTTGGGCATGCTCACTCCCCGGATGGCATACCCATTTGATCACGCTCCGACCTCCAACCTCAACCGGTTGCACCTAGCGCATTAACCTACAACCGGTGGCAATTGTAGGTTGTCAACGAACGCTCCCGGATGGCTCTTGGGGCGCTCACCTCCGGTCGGGGCAGTCGGCGAGTCACGCCGTCGGGCGTCCCGGCCCCGAAGATGTGCCCTGGTCGCCGTACTGCCGAGGAGGGCTGCGGCGATTGGCGGCCGGGGTGGCCCCGCCGGATCGGCAAAGCGGCGGGACCACCCCTTCCACCGACCAGCCCGACGAACGCCCGAGACAAGCACGAGCGAGGAAGCCCACCGACAGGAGGTAACACGTGATGCGAGAGCTCTGGCGGCGCTGGCGACTGCGGCGGCAACGCCGCAAGATGGCCGGCACGCCGCCGCGTGACTGGCCGAACGGCAGCGGCGTGTACCGCGTACCGGCCGATCGCGGCCGCAACCAGCGACCGACCGCGTACCGGCCGATCCGACCCTGGCAGGTGCGCGGCCGCCGCTTCCCGACGGCCACCCGGCGCGGCGGCGGCCTGGACCCCGGTGAGGTCGCCGCCTTCCTCGAACGGGTCGCCCACGACCTCGGCATTCTGTACGCCGAACTCGACCGCACCTACGAACAGAACGACCGGATCAAGGACGCGCTGCGCCGCTGGCAGTCCAGCCAGGCCGCTGCGGTCGGTCGCTGAACCGGCGTCGAGCGGCGTCGAGCGACGTCGAGCGACGTCGAGCGACGTCGAGCGACGTCGAGCGACGTCGAGCGGTGGACACCGATACCTGATCAGTGTGCACGCGGTCTTCGCGCGAAAGTCATGGTCAGGTCACGGTACGCGAGGTACGGTTGCTGCCCCGTCGACCTTGGGACTCGCGACCTCAGGCGTCGACCTCGGCGGATCAAGGAGGACAGCATGCCGCGCCCCGGCCTACCCAAGCTGATCGCCACCGACCTCGATGGCACCCTGGTCCGCAGCGACGAGACCGTGTCCGAGTACACCCACGAGGTGCTCGACCGGGCCCGTTCGCTCGGCATCCCGGTCGTCGGGGCCACCGGACGCGGCCCGCGCCTGATCGAGCTGACCCGCAACGACATCCGGGCCGCCGACTACCTGGTGATGGCCGGCGGCGGCCGGGTCGTCGACCAGAGCGACCCGACCGGGCCACGGGTCCTGCGCGACGAACGGCTGCCCGGCGCCGACCTGGCTGAGATCATCACGATGCTGGAGGCGACCGTCGGCCCGCTCACCGTGATGGTGGAGGCGTCCGACGAACACGAGGCCCCGCTCTGGGGCGACTACGACCCGTACTGGCGCTATCCGGAGCGGTTCGAGGCGCGCAGCCGGGCGCACTGCCTGTCCAGCGACGTGATCAAGGCGTTCGCCCGGACGCCGACGCACGACGTTGACGCGCTGCTCGCCGCCGCCGTCCAGCTCATCCCACCGACGATGGCCAGCGTCACCCAGGCCGGGCTCGGCTACATCGAGATCTGCCCGCCCGGAGTCGACAAGGCGAGCGGGCTGGCCGTGGTCGCCGAGAGCCTCGGCGTCGACCCGGCAGATGTGCTCGTCTTCGGTGACATGCCCAACGACCTGCCGATGTTCGCCTGGGCCGGCTGGGCTCGGGTCGCGGTCTCCAATGCGCATCAGCTGGTGCGCCGGGCCGCCGATGACATTACACTACGTAATGACGATGATGGCGTAGCGATTTACCTCGATCGGTTAATGTCCGGTGATGGCAGTGCAACCGCAACTGGTCGCCACCGACCTCGACGGGACGCTACTGCGGCCCGATAAGTCGGTTAGCGCCCGGACCGCCGCTGCCCTCGACAAGTTCCAGGCCCGCGGCGGCCGGGTGATCCTGGTCACCGGCCGGCCGGTACGGTGGCTGGCGGCCGTATACGAACAGTTACGGGAACCGGTGCCGGCGGTCTGCGCCAACGGCGCCGTCGTCTTCGACCCACACACCGACACGGTGCTCCGCGCCGATCCGCTCGACCCGGAGATCATGGCCGAAGTCGCCCGGCGGCTGCGTGCGGAGGTGCCCGACGTCGTCTTCGCCGTCGAGGTCGACGACGGCCGGCTGATGCGCCACTGCGCGGACTGGCCGGCCCACTGGAACAGCGACCATCCCAGCGCTCTCCTGGTCACCGACCCGGCCGACCTGCTGACCGCACCGGCGGTCAAGCTGCTCGCCCGAAGCAGCCAGGACGATCCGGACGTGTTCGTACAGACCGTGGCCGGCGCGCTCGCCGGACTCGCCGAGGCCACCCACTCGTCCAAGTCGGGTCTGGTGGAAATCTCGGCGGCCGGGGTGACCAAGGCCGCCGGTCTGGCCTGGCTCTGCACCCGGCTGGATGTGACCGCCGCCGAGGTGGTCGCCTTCGGTGACATGCCGAACGACGTACCGATGCTGACCTGGGCAGGGCGCGCGGTGGCGATGGCCAACGCCCACCCGGCCGTACGGGAGATCGCCGACGCGGTGACCGCCTCGAACGCCGACGACGGAGTCGCCGCCTACCTCGAAACACTCCTCGACCAGCAGGAGCTGTCGTCAGGCCAGTAGCCGGGACGGGCGGTCGGTCACCGGCCGTCGGTCAGAGGCCGTCGGTCAGAGGCCGTCGGTCCCGTCGGTCACAGGTACTGACCGGTCCGGCCGCCGCCTTCCCCCGGCTGACCCGGTTGACCCGGCATGCCGGGAATCATCCCGCCCGCCGCAGCCGGCAGGGCCGGTCGACCACCGGTACGCATCTGCTCCAGCTGCAACCGAGCGGCCATCTGCTGCGCCATCAGCGCGGCCTGGATGCCGTGAAACAGCCCTTCGAGCCAGCCGACCAACTGCGCCTGGGCGACCCGCAGTTCACTTTCGCTGGGCGTCGCGCCGTCCTCGAACGGCAACGAGATCCGCTCCAGCTCCTCCCGCAACTCGGGGGCCAGCCCGTCCTCCAGCTCGGTGATCGAGCGCTGGTGGATCTCGCGGAGTCGTTGCCGGCTCGCCTCGTCGAGAGGAGCCGCGCGCACCTCCTCCAACAACTGTTTGATCATGCTGCCGATCCGCATCACCTTCGCCGGCTGCTCGATCAGCCGCGACGGATCGTCCGGATCGGCGCTGTCGTCGTCAGCGGCGGCACCGGTGTTGACCGTGCCGACCGGTCGGCCGTCCGGGCCTACCACCACCACCGCACCGGGGCGGGCACCGGGCCGTACTGACTCATCGGTCTTGTCCGGGGAGCCTGGCGTGTCGGTCATGGGTCCCATCTTGACGCAGCGCGGTGGCTGACCGCTCGCCGGTCCCCCGATCACGCCCACCACCAGCACAATAAGCACCCAACGCATCGCTTAGCATTGACGCGACGTAGCCGACCCGGTAGAACGCCGGAAGGGCCCTCCACCCGGCCTGTCGATCCTGCCCTGTCGAACCGTTCGAGAGGACCACCCCTGTGCCGCACATCGACCGCCGGCAAGCACTCAAGCTGCTCGCCGCACTCGGCGCGACCGGGCTGGCCAGTGCGTGCAGCATCGGCACGGGCGACGACCCCGACGACGAGGGCCTGGTCAACGACGAACCCGTACGAATCGGGTTGATCGTGCCACAAACCGGCGGTTACAAGCCGATCGGCGACGAGATGCTCAACGGCTTCCAACTGTTCCTCGACAGCAACGAGCGGCGGCTCGGTGGCCGGCCGGTCGATCTGATCATCGCCGACGAGGGCGAAACCCCCGAATCCGGCCAGGCCGCCGTCGACTCGCTGCTCAACCAGCAGGTGCTGGCGTTGACCGGGGTCGCCAACTCGGCGGTGATGCTCGCCATCCGCGACACGGTCGAAGAGGCACGAGTGCCGCTGATCGGCTCGAACGCCTCACCACGCAGTCTGCAGAGCGTGGTCTACATCTGGCGTACATCGTATGTCTCCGACGAGCCCGGACTGGCGCTCGGCACGTACGTGCGGCGGCAGGTCTCCGCCGACGGCGAGGTGGCGATCGTCGCCGCTGACCAACCGGCCGGCCGGGACCTCGTGCAAGGCTTCCGGGAAGGCTTCGGCACCGGCGACGAACGGATCTCCGCGCCGATCATCTGGGCCGACTCGACCCCCAACCCGGGCCGGGACACCTTCACCGAGCCGGTGCAGGAGGTCATCGCCCGCGACCCGGAGGCGGTCTACTGCTTCTTCACCGGCACGGCGGCGGTGGAGTTCATCCGGCAGTTGCGCGACGCCGGTTACGAGCGGCAGATCTACGGTCCGGGCTTCCTGACCGAGGGTACGGTCGTCGACCAGTTGGGCGAGGAAGCGACCGGGATCATCACCGCCCTCAACTACTCGGTGGACCTCGACAACTCGGCCAACCTGCGGTTCGCCAGCAGCTACCGCAAGCGCTTCGGCGCGCCGCCGACCACGTACGCGATGGCCTCCTACGACGCGGCGCAGGTGCTGGACAAGGCGATTCGTACGGCTGGTCCGCAGGTAACCGCGCAGGAGCTCAACCTGGCGCTGGGCCGGATCGGGCAGATCGACAGCCCACGCGGGCCGTGGCAGTTCAACCAGCCACGTACGCCGCAACAGAAGTGGTACCTCCGGGAGGTGCTACGGGACGGGCCGGTGCTGTCCAACGTCCTGATCACCGAGCTGGCGACGCTCGGCTGAGCCGTGCGACGCCGCTGAGCCGTGCGACGCCGCTGAGCGTCGCGGCCGGTGCCGCCGGGTCAGCCGCGTAGCTCAGCCACGCAGCACTTCACGCTGCCCCCGCCTTTGTGCAGCTCGCCGAGTTCGACCAGGTGCGGGCGGTAACCAGCGGCGGCGAGCCGGTCCGCCAACGCGGTCGCCCCACTGTTGAGCACCACGTTGCGTCCGTCGCTGACCAGGTTGAGCCCGAAGGCGAGCGCGTCGGCCCGGTCGGCGAGCAGCGCGTCCGGAAACAGTTGCCGGAGTACTCGTTGCGACCCGGCGGAGAACGCGTCGGGATAGTAGGCGACGTTCTCGTCGTCGAGCACGGTCAACGCGGTGTCCAGATGGTAGAAGTACGGGTCGACCAGGCGCAGGGACACCACCGGCCGGCTCAACGTCTCCTGCACCCGCCGGTGCGCGTCGGGGTCGGTCCGGAACCCGTAGCCGGCCAGGATGGTGCCGCCGTACGCCACCGGCAGGTAGGCGAAGTCACCCTCGCCCTCGTTGGTCTCGGTCGGCCGGACGTAACGCCAGCCGAGTTGTCGATAGAAGTCGCTGTGCGCGGCGGCTTCCGGGGCCCGCTGCGGATGGGTGAACCGCGCCCCATAGACGGTGCCGTCGACCGAGAAGGCACCGTTGGCCGCGTACACCATGTCCGGCAGCCCCGGGCGGGCCGGGAGCAGGTGCACCTGGTGCCCCAACCCGAGCAGTGTCTGGCGCAACCCGTCCCACTGTTTGAGGGCGAGTTCCGGGTCGACCGGCAACTCCGGGTGCATCCAGGGATTGATGGCGTACTCCACCGCGAAATGCTCCGGCGGGCACATCAGGTAGACGCGGGGCAGCCCGTCGGTGGCGCGCGCATCGGTCACGGAAACCAAGAGTAGGTATGCTGTTACGCAATAAGAAGCCGTGATCGTTGCGCCTGAAGGACCATACGTTGCAGATAGACGCCGTAGACCAGCGAATCATTGCGTCTCTGGTAGCGGATGCCCGCTCTTCGTACGCGGAGATCGGTGCCCGGGTGTCGCTGTCCGCGCCTGCCGTGAAACGTCGAGTGGACCGGTTGCGGGCCGCCGGCGTGATCCGGGGCTTCACCGCCGTCGTCGACCCCGCCGCTGTCGGCTGGACCACCGAAGCGTTCATCGAACTGTTCTGCACCGGACGGACCACCCCCGCCCAGATCGCCGCGGCCACCCGACGACACCCGGAAGTCGTCGGCGCCTACACCGTCAGCGGCGAGGCCGACGCCCTGGTGCACCTGCGGGCCGCCGACATCGCCCATCTGGAACAGGCACTGGAGCGGCTGCGGGCGGAATCGTTCATCACCTCGACCCGCAGCATGATCGTGCTGTCCCGCCTGGTCGACGCGCCACCGCCGGTCGCGGTGACCGACCCGCCGGGCTGACCCGCCGGGCTGACCCGCACCGGTCAGAGATACATGCCGGTACGGTGATTGCCGGTGTCGCCACGGGCCGGCTTGTCGCCGTCGCCGAAGAACCGCTTGCCGCCGAACTCCCCGTGCAGCCGGTCGTCGAGCTCGTCGGCAAGACCGGTCATCACCTGGACCGCCAACATCAGATGTGTCGGCTGGAAGTTGCGGCCGAAGACCGGCACGGACGCCCAGACCGTGTCGTTGGTGCAGTAGAGCCGGCCGATCGGCATCCGGTTGGTCAGCTCCGACAGCTTGACGTAGAGCTGCTCGGTCGGCTCGACCTCGGTCAGCACCGGAGAGAACACGTCGACTAACGGCGGATTGTCACGAATTCGGACGAAAACCATCGCCGATCCGGCCCGGATCCCGATGTCACCGTCCGCGTCGACGTGCAGATGTTCGGGGGTGCTGCGCATCATCGTGGCCACCACCGTACGAACCTGCTCGTCCAGCGGCAGCGCGGGACCGGACTCGTCGTCGGTGCCGTCGTCGGCGAGAACGTCGTCGGCCGGCAATCCGAGGTGGTCACCGAGCGACGACTCGGGGCGGGCGGTGCCGAACGGCTCGACCTCGATCGGCGCGTCGTCGTCGCCGCGTACCTGATAGACCAGGAACGCCGGATGCGGTGCGCCGTACACGTCGCGCAGCGTCCGGGCGACCACCGACGCGAGCCGGTTGGCCTCACCGGTCGTGGTCGCCAGCCCGAAGTCGTTGCCCGAACCCGGCACCACACCCGGCGGCGACCAGCCGAGCGCGACCAGATCGGCGACAGCGGACCGATCCATCCGGTAATCCGCCGGCAGGGTGGCGTTGCTGACCGCCGACCCGTTCAGCCGGTCCTGCAGGCCGATGCTGATGCCGACCGAGTAGATGGCGTCGCCGGTGCCGGACGCGGTCGGATCCAGGGTGAGCACCACCTGGGCGCCGGCGGGCAGCGTCGGAAGCGTGGCCGCCAGCGCAGTGGCGAAGTCCCGCCACGCCTGAGTGACCTTGTCCCGCAGGTCGGCCGTGTTCGGTTCGTCGAGCAGGATCGGCTCGTAGCCCGACGATTGACTCCCGCTCGCCTGATCTCCTGTTGCCGGCACTGCTCCCCCACGACGGTCAGCTCGGTCTTGCTGTGCGCACACCCTACCCACGTCACCTGCTGGCCAGACCAGCCCCGGTTACGGTCGGAAAGCCGGCACCGTCGGGTCAGCACCCGGCCCGACCCGCGATGAGCTGCGACGACGGGCAACCGAAGGTCGACCTGACGAGCACGGCGTGAGATGGTTTCGGTATGGCCCGTTCCGCTCCCCGCGACGACGCCGGTGACCGCGGCCTGACCGTCGGCGAACCGGCGACCAGCGCGGCCGGGCTGCCGGGTGTCACCCACGCGCTGCGCGCCGGCGTCGCGCAGATGGGGGTACGCCGTACCGCGCTCACCCTGGCCCGGGTCAACCAGCCCGGCGGCTTCGACTGCCCCGGCTGCGCCTGGCCGGAGCCGGCCGCCACGCACCGCGCGCACGCCGAGTTCTGCGAGAACGGCGCCAAGGCCGTCGCCGAGGAGGCGACGCTGCGCCGGGTCACCCCGGAGTTCTTCTCCGCCCACCCGATCAGCGAACTCGCCACCCGATCCGACCACTGGCTCGGCCAGCAGGGCCGGCTCACCCACCCGGTGGTCCGCCGGCCCGGCGCCGACCACTACACGCCGATCGACTGGGACGAGGCGTTCCGGCTGGTCGCCGACCAGCTGCAGGCACTCGACACCCCGGACCGGGCCGCCTTCTACACCTCCGGCCGCACCTCCAACGAGGCCGCGTTCCTCTACCAGCTGTTCGCCCGGTCACTGGGCACCAACAACCTGCCGGACTGCTCCAACATGTGCCACGAGTCGTCCGGGGTGGCGCTGCTCGGCACCATCGGCATCGGCAAGGGGTCGGTGACCCTCGACGACCTGCACCGGGCCAAGCTGATCGTGGTGGTCGGGCAGAACCCCGGCACCAATCACCCCCGCATGCTGTCCGCCCTGGAAAAGGCGAAACGCGACGGGGCCACCATCGTCGCGGTCAACCCGCTGCCCGAGGCCGGGCTGATGCGGTTCCGCAACCCGCAGCGCCCCGGCGGGCTGGTCGGTGCCGGCACCCCGCTGGCCGACCACTTCCTGCAGATCCGCATCGGCGGCGACCTGGCCCTGTTCCGGGCGATCGGGGCCCTGCTGGTCGCCGCCGACGCGGTCGACACCGACTTCGTCGACACCCACACCACCGGGTACGCCGAGTACCGCGCCAGCCTCGACGGGCTCGCCGGCCCCGACGGGCCCGACTGGGCGGCGGTGACCGCCGCCACCGGGCTGGACCGGGCCCAGATCGTCGAGGTGGCGAAGCTGTTCGCCGACTCCGAGGCGACCATCGTCTGCTGGGCGATGGGGCTGACCCAGCGGCAGGACTCGGTCGACGCGATCCGCGAGATCGTCAACGTCCAACTGCTGCGCGGCATGATCGGCAAGCCGGGAGCCGGGCTGTGCCCGGTCCGTGGGCACTCCAACGTGCAGGGTGACCGGACCATGGGCATCTGGCACGAGCCGCCGGCCTGGTTGCCGGCGCTCGGTCGGCAACTCGGCGTACCGATGCCGACCGGGACCGGGTTGGACACCGTCGGCGCGATCCGGGCGATGCGTGACGGCGATGTCCGCGTGTTCGTGGCGCTCGGCGGCAACTTCGCCGCCGCCAGCCCGGACACCGCCGTGACCGAGGCCGCTCTGCGTTCGTGCGCGCTGACCGTGCACGTGTCGACCAAGCTGAACCGCTCGCACGCGGTGCCCGGTCAGACCTCGCTGATCCTGCCCTGCCTGGGCCGCACCGAACGGGACCGGCGGGCCGGCGGCGACCAGTTCGTCACCGTCGAGGACTCGATGTCGGCGGTGCACACCTCCCGGGGCCGGCTCGCCCCGGCCAGCGAGCATCTGCTGTCCGAGGTGGCGATCGTCGCCCGGCTGGCCCGTGCCACGCTGCCCGACTCGCCGGTGCCGTGGGAGGCGTACCAGGCCGACTACGCGATGATCCGGGCGACCATCGCCGAGGTCGTGCCGGGCTTCGCCGACTTCGAACGGCGGGTCGCCGAGCCGGACGGTTTCGTCCTGCCGCATCCGCCGCGCGACCGGCGATCGTTCGCCACCGCGTCGGGCAAGGCCGCGTTCACCGTGAGCCCGTTGACGGTCATCGACGTGCCGGCAGGTCGGCTGCTGCTGCAGACGATGCGCAGCCACGACCAGTACAACACCACGATCTACGGGCTCGACGACCGTTACCGGGGCATCCGGGGCGGACGGCGGGTGGTCTTCGTGCACCCGGACGACCTGGCCGCGCTCGGCTTCGCCGACGGTGACCTGGTGGACCTGGTGTCGGAGTGGTCCGACCAGGTCGAGCGCCGGGCCAGTGGGTTCCGAGCGGTGAGCTACCCGACGGCGCGCGGATGTGCGGCGGCGTACTTCCCGGAAGCGAACGTGCTGGTGCCGCTCGACTCCACCGCCGCCGGCTCGAACACCCCGACGTCCAAGCAGATCGTCATCCGCCTGGAGCCGGCCTGACCTCACCTGGCGCGGGCCTGACCTCATCTGGAGCCGGCCTGACCTCACCGCCGCCGTAGGCGCGGGCCAGGGCGGCCAGCCGGGCGCCGGCTTCGACCGGGTCTGCGCCTCGACCGACGGCCACCCCCAGCAGGTACGCGGTGACCGGCGCGCCGGGGCGCAGTACGTTGTGCGCCACGTCGCGGGCCAGGTCCAGCACCACCGGCACCGGCACGTCGTCGGGATCGAGGCCGAGTTCGGCGGTGGCCACCGCCAGCCACTGGTCCATCGTGTCGCTCATCGGCTCCACTCCTGCGCCTGCCGCACGTCCTGGTCGGTGTCGCAATCGAACCACGGTGGCGGGCCGGGGTCGCGCCAGGTGACCTCGGTGACGGTCAGGTCCGCGAGCAACGCCCGCATCGACGCCCCGGCCAACGCGCCACCCCGTCCGGTGGCGAGTCGGGTGATCGCGTCGCGTAGCGCAGCCGTACGCCACACTCCGCAGAGCAGTTGCCGCCGGCCGGTGTCGTCGACGTACAACGCCCCGGCCGCCGGTTGGTCCCGGGCGGCGTCGACGAGCAGGTCCACCGCGTGCGCGGTGAGCAGCGGCAGGTCGCCGGCGAGCACCGCGACCATGTCGACGCGTACCCCGGGCTCGATGTCGGGCCGGGTCAGCGCTGCCAGGCCGGCGGCGGTCGCGGCGACCGGACCGGCACCGGGCGGCTCCTCCCGTACGGTCAGCACACCCGGCGGCGGATCGGCCAGTAGGCCGACGACGACGCGTGGGTCGGCGCGCGCGACGGCCGCCAGCACCCGGTCCCGCATGGCCACCCCATTCACCGGTACGCCCGGTTTGTCGACGCCGCCCATCCGGCGCGCCGCGCCACCGGTCAACACGATCGCCGCGAGTTCGGTCACACCTTGACGGTACGGGGAACAGCGCGACGTGCCCGGACCTGCCCCCCATGCCCGGTATAGGCCGAAAGGCTCCCCGCATCGCTGGCCCAGCCAGCGACGCAGGATGGCGATCTTGTCGCCAGATCGGCTGGCGCGGGGAGCATCTGTGTGGCAGACTAGCTACATAGTTCCCCACCGTCCTCCGGGACTGGTGGGGTTTTTTTATGCTCGAGTAGCATGTTCCCATGACAACCCTTCGCGCCACCATCGTCATTGATTACCAAGAGGTCTATTCACAGGCCATCCTGTAGAAGTGCAATCCGATAACACAGGAGATCGTTTCTGTGAAGGTCGCGAGCGGTCTGCGGTAGTCGGTGTGCAGGATCCGCCATGTCTTCAGGTTCGCGACGACCTGTTCCACAACCCAGCGGATCTTGTTGACCTGCCTGTTGTATTCCTTCTGCCATTCCGCGAGCTCGCCACCTTTGGGCTTCTTGTACGGGGTGATCATGCCGTTGCCGACGTAGCCCTTGTCACCGATCCAGTCTCCGGGATTCAGGGTGACGAGGACCCCGGTGTCGTTGATCGCGTACGAGTCGTGGTGGTTGCCGGTGACGGGATCGGAGATCCAGGCGAGCGCGCCGTCGAGGGTGCAGGCGACCTGGACGCTCATGCCCGTGGTCTTGTGCTTGCCGGAGTACAGACAGCGGTGCGTGCGCCATGACCAGCAGGGAAGCAGGGTGCCGTCGACGATGTACTGGTCGGTCGGGCTGAGGTCGTCGGCTGTCGGTACGAACTCCGTCAGCACGCGATCGAGGACCGGGGTGATGCCGGTGACCGCTCGCGAGATCGTCGGCTGGGAGACGCCGTGTGCTTCGGCGATCTCCGCTTGGACGCGGTTGCGACGCATGTAGGTCAACGCGACGACGACAGCGCGGTAGAGACCAAGGACCGGGGGCCACGGCTCCACATCCAGATCCTGGCATTCCGCTCGGACCAGCACGCAGAGGTCGCGGATCTGGTCCGTGGTGAAGCCAGTGGTATGATACATGTTCGGCGGTCCGCTTTTCTTTGTGATGTTGTGTGGTAACTCCATCCTACGGAAGAGCGGATCGTCCTTTTATTGGGGGTCTACTGTAGCGGGTCGGAGGCCTGCTGAATAAGCCTCCAAAATGTGCACCTTACCGGACACGGACTCTTCGTCGCGCACCAAGGCCTACCAAAACATGAAACCTTGATACATCCCTTACACTTCGCCAACCAATTATTGAAGACTCGAAACGACCTACAAAAACCAGGCATGGCACATGCAGAGCTACATAAAGTGCTCGTCTATCGAGGCGAGCCATCACCCGATCACGACCCAAGCGGACACCGCAGAAACCAGATGCAAAAAGCCGAGTGGGAACGCGACCCGCGTGTATCGGTAACCCTACGACCACTCAAGTACAGATACCATTACGACGAATACGGCAAACCAGCAAGCGACCCCTCCGGGAAGCGCATCGTGATCGGTACGCCACAAGAAAAGGGTGTTGATGTGCTTTGCGCCCTAGCCATGGTTCGGGAGGCCCGCCGCGAGGAGGTCGACCTTGTCATCCTCGCCGCCCAGGACACCGACCTGATTCCGGCCCTTGACGAGGCCCTCCTTCTTGGCACCGCCAAGATCGAGACATTCAGCTGGTACGAACCGAACAAGCCTCATGGCCGCCAACAACTGCGTCCTAGCGTGAGGCAGATCTGGAACACCCGACTTCGGCACACCGATTTCCTCAATTGCCGGGACACAACCGACTATTCCTGACTCAAGGCCTGGCTGCGTAGTGCGGCAACTCAAGGGACACTTGACCGCACTACGCCGCCATCGCCCAACGACTACGGACGCGCGAAGGTAGCGTGGCGGGATGATCGGACGACTCTCAGCGATCGTGCTCGACTGTCCGGACCCGCAGCGGCTGGCCCGGTTCTACTGCGAGTTGCTCGGGTACGAGATCACCCGGATCGACGGCAGTTGGATCGACATCTCCGCCGGAGACGGTCCACGGATCAGCTTCCAGCACGCTCCCGACCACCAGCCGCCCCGCTGGCCGGACCCGGACCGGCCGCAGCAGATCCACCTCGACGTCCGGGTCGACGACATCGATCAGGCCGAGCGCGCCGTGCTCGCGCTCGGTGCGACGAAACTGTCGGACGTCGAGCCGGGCTTCCGGGTGTACGCCGACCCCGCCGGCCACCCGTTCTGCCTCGAGTTCGACTGAACACTCTGAATCTCTGATCGAGGGAACACCCATTGTCGTCACGCGTGGCGGATGACGACAACGGAGGTTCCCGCGCAAGCCGCAGATGCACCGCAGACACCTCGGTCGAGCCGTGATCAGCCGGACCGATGGCCGGTGACCGATGGCCGGCGGCAGGATGGGTGACATGGGCAGGGCAGGTGAGCGCCGGACGGTGCTGCGGATCGAAGTCGGCGACGAGAGCGGTGCCGGCGGCACAGGCGGCGGAACCGACACGCCCGCAGCGGCCCGGCGGGTACGCCGGATGGACACCGTGGCCGGCGAGGAGCCGCTGGAGATCCGGGTCGGGCCGGCCGGGCCGGCCGGGCCGGCGCGGCGGCGTCCACTGGCGGTCACCATGCGTACGCCGGGCCACGACATCGATCTGGCGATCGGGTTCCTGCTCACCGAAGGAGTGATCCGGTCGGCCGACGACGTGCTGACCGCCCAGCTGTGTGCCGGCACCGACAGGCCGAACACGTACAACGTCGTCGACGTGACCCTGGCCGGCCACGTGCCGCCGCCGGATACCGACCCGGCCCGCAACTTCTACACGACGAGTTCGTGTGGGGTGTGCGGAAAGGCCAGCATCGACGCGATCCGTACCCGGTCGCTTTTCGACTTGGCCGCCGACCGGACCACCGTCACCGCCGAAGTGCTGGTCGGCCTGCCGGACCGGCTGCGCGCCGCCCAGCAGGGCTTCGACCGGACCGGCGGACTGCACGCCGCCGGCCTGTTCACCGCCGACGGGCAACTGCGGGCGGTCCGCGAAGACGTCGGACGGCACAACGCCGTCGACAAGGTGATCGGCTGGGCCGCGCGCGAGGAGTTGCTGCCGCTACGCGGTCACCTGCTGCTGGTGTCCGGGCGGGCCAGCTTCGAACTGACCCAGAAGGCGTGGATGGCCGGTATCCCGATGCTGGCCGCGATCTCCGCGCCGAGCAGCCTGGCGGTGGCGCTCGCCGAGGAGGCGGGCATGGCCCTGGTCGGTTTCCTGCGTGGATCGACGATGAACGTCTACGCCGGTGCCGACCGGGTCGGTTGACTGGGCGCGGTGCACGGGCGATGGTGGCTCTCACCGGCGTTGGCGGCTCACTGGCGGCGGCTGCTCCTACGGGCGGCGACGGCCAGCGGGGCGGGCGCGATCGCGCCGCTCACTGTCCGGGCGACGACGGCGACCGCGCCGACGATCGATGCGACCGGCCCGTCCGTCGCCACCGTCCTGATCCCGTTTGGGCCAGTCACCGAGCGCCGCTGGTGAAATCCCACGCACCAGTACGTCGTCCATCAGCCGGGCCATCGAATAGTCGGGCTCGGTGTCCAGCACCCGATCGAGGGCGACCCGCGCCAGCGCTCCGTTGCCGAGCCGCCAGGCGGCGAAGGCGAGCAGGCTGGCCGGCCCGGCGGCCAGTTCCGGTTCGGCCCGGCGCAGCACGTCCTGCCAGAAGGTGACCTGCCACGGCTCGTCGGTGATCCGTTCCCAGGCGTAGTCGCGCACCGCCAGGTCGGTCAACAGCAGGGTGAGCCAGGCGACGTCGTCATCGGTCGGAGCGGCACCTCGACGCTGCCGGTCGAGCAACAACCGGATCGTCTTCTCGCCGGCCCGGCGCAGGGTACGGGCACCGAGCAGATCGCTCGGCGGGGCCTGGTCGACCAGTGCGGACCAGCGGACGCGGGCCCGCTCGGTCGCGGCCCGCAGCGCCTGGCGGGCCACACCGGTGACCGGCTCCACCTGTTGCCGCAGGGCCGTCCGGTCGGGCAGCGCCACCTGGCCGGCGACGGTCGCGGCGACAGCCAACGGGCTGACCCCGGGCGCGATCTGACGGCCCTCCGGTGGGCAGCAGGTCGGATCGTCGCAGTAGTAGGACCAGTAGCGGTCGTCGGTCACGCGCAGCGCGTCCAACAGCGGGATGCCGAGTTGACGCAGGGCGTTGGCGGTCACGTCCACGGTCGGGTCGACGGTGTCGGCCGGGCCGTAGCCGAGTACGACGGCGGCGTCCACCCGTTGGCGGTCGACGATCGAGACCAGTTGGGCGGTGGCGGCGGCCCGGATGTCGGCCGGTACGGCGTCGTCGAGCAGGTCGGCGCGGGCGGCGAAGATCACCGACGCGTCCCGCATCCCGACCACGACCACACTGTCGGTGGGGTGGAAACCGATCAGGTACGGCACGGCGGCGATCAGGTCGGCGGGTTCGCGGACGGTGAGGGCGACGGATTCGGCGGGATCGGTGGGTGTCATGCCGGAACTGTTCCGCCGGCCGGCCGACCGGCGCGGCCACCTCCGGCCCGTCTGTGGACGACACGCCGACTTATCCACAGCTACTCTGCGTATTTGTCCAGGTGGGGCGATTCCGCGCCCTTGGCGGTTACCCGGCGAAGCGGCCGGTGGGACAGGTCGGTGGGGCAGGCCGGTGGGGCAGGTCGATCGGGCAGATCGACGGACCGGCCCGGTGGATGGTACGGCGATGGGGGCTACCGTGCGACACATGGATCTGGCGTACCTGCGGGCCCACCCGGAGCACCTGCCGACGTTCCTGACCCACCAGCGGATCCGGGAGACACCGGTGACCGGGGGCAGCATCTGTACGGCGAGCCGGCTCACGCTCGACGACGGCAACTCGGTGTTCGCCAAGTCCTGGCCGGAGCGGGCCGGGCGGCCGGTGCCGGACGGCTTCTTCACCACCGAAGCAGCCGGGCTGCGTTGGCTGGGCGCGGCGGCCTCGGCCGGCGGTGCGCCGGTTCCCGAGGTCGTCGTCGCGCTGCCCGGACTGCTGGCGTTGGAATGGATCGAACCGGGCGAGCCGGATCCCGTCGCCGCCGAACGGTTCGGCCGGGCCCTCGCACACACCCATCGGGCCGGGGCGGAGCATTTCGGCGCGTACTGGCCGGGCTTCATCGGCGGGCTGCCGCAGGACAACACCGTGGTCACCGGGCAGCCCTGGTCGGCGTGGTTCGCGCAGCGCCGGCTGGCACCGTACCTGCGGATGTCGGCGGACGACGGCGCGCTGTCGGCTGCGGAGGTCGCGCTGGTCGAGCAGGTGATCGACACGATCGACGGGTACGGCGGGGAGGAACCGCCGGCACGGATCCACGGCGATCTCTGGCCGGGCAATCTGCTCTGGGCGGCGGACGGTCGGTGCCGGCTGGTGGATCCGGCCGCGCACGGCGGACATCGGGAGACCGATCTCGCCCAGTTGGCGCTCTTTGGTGGGGCGCCGTACCTGGACCGGATTCTCGCCGCTTACCAGGAGGAATGGCCGTTGGCGGACGGCTGGGCGGCCCGGCTGCCGGTGCACCAGTTGCATCTGTTGCTGGTGCACACCGCGTTGTTCGGGGCGACGTACCGGTCGGCGGTAGCCGGCGCGGCGCGGCGCGCGTTGGCGGGCTGAGCCGCGCCCGCGTCCGACCGAGCGCCGGGCTGGGGCGGCCGGAGTCGGCGGCGGCGCGCTACCGTCGGCGGATGGAACCGAGCGCACGGCCCGACGGCGACGGGCTCGCCGACCGGTACGGGCGGGTCGCCACCGACCTACGGGTGTCCCTCACCGACCGGTGCAACCTGCGCTGCTCCTACTGCATGCCACCGGAGGGTCTGCCCTGGCTGCCCAGCCCCGACATCCTCACCGACGAGGAGGTCAGTCGGCTGATCGGCGTCGCCGTCCGGATGCTGGGGGTGACCGAGGTCCGGTTCACCGGCGGTGAGCCGCTGCTGCGCCCTGGGTTGACCCGGATCGTCGCCGCCGCCGCCGCGCTGCGTCCCCGACCGGTGCTGTCGCTGACCACCAACGGTATCGGGCTCGACCGGCTCGCTCCCGGGTTGCGCGCGGCCGGCCTGGACCGGGTGAACGTGTCGCTGGACACTCTCGACCCGGAACGTTTCGCCCGGCTGGCGCACCGCCGTCGGCTGCCCGACGTGCTGGCGGGGCTGGCGGGTGCGGCGAGCGCCGGGCTGACCCCGGTGAAGCTCAATTCGGTGCTGCTGCGCGGGATCAACGACGACGAGGCACCAGCGCTGCTGCGGTTCGCCCTCGATCACGGCTACGAACTGCGGTTCATCGAACAGATGCCACTCGACGCGCAGCAGGCCTGGGACCGTACCGAGATGGTCACCGCCGCCGAGATCCTCGCCGCGCTGCGGGCCGAGTTCACCCTGCTGCCCGATCCCGCCGAACGGGGCGGCGCGCCGGCCGAGACCTGGCTGGTCGACGGCAGTACCGCGCACGACGGCAGTACCGCGCACGACGGCGGGATGGCCCGCGTCGGGGTGATCGGCACCGTCACCCGACCGTTCTGCGGCGACTGCGACCGTACCCGGCTGACCGCCGACGGCCAGGTACGGGACTGCCTGTTCGCCCGACACGAGTCCGACCTGCGGACCGCCGTACGCTCCGGCGCCGACGACGAGGAACTGGCGCGGCTCTGGCGCGTCGCGATGTGGGGAAAGCGGGCCGGACACGGAATTGACGATCCGACGTTCCTCCAGCCCACGCGGCCGATGTCGGCGATCGGCGGCTGACTGGATGGCCACTGGAGACAGGCCGACGGGTGCCGGAGACACGAGGACGGCCGCCGGAGACACGATCACGGTGCGATACTTCGCTGGCGCGCGGGCCGCCGCCGGGCGGGCCGAGGAGACGCTCGGCGCGGGGCTCGACCACGCCGCCTTCGTCGCCGAACTCGCCGACCGGCACGGTGAGCGACTGGCCCGGGTGTTGGCGGTGGCGGGTTTCCTGGTGGACGGCACCACCTGGCAGGATCGTCAGACTCCGCTGCCGCCCGGTGTGACCGTCGACGTCCTGCCACCGTTCGCAGGTGGCTAGGCTCGTCGACAGCTGGACAGCTGCCGAGAAAGGCCACGAAACGTGCTCGCCTTGCTGGGATTCGTCGGGACGCTCACCCTGATCACCGGCTTGATCCACCTCTACCTGTGGAAGCGGCTGATCCGGGACACGACAAGGCCGGGCCGGTTGCGGTGGGCCGGCAGTATGCTCGCCGTCGGCCTGGCGGTGCTGGTTCCGGCCACCATGGTCAGCTCCCGGTCCGCCGGCCTGTCCTGGCTGGCCTGGCCGGGCTACGTGTGGCTGGCGGTCATGTTCTACCTGCTTGTCGCCCTGCTCGCGCTGGAACCGCCGATGCTGGTGGTCCGGCTGGTCGGCCGGGCCCGCGCCCGCCAGGTGGGGACCGTCGGCGAGCTGGCGACGACCGTGCCCGTCGAGCCGGCCGCTCCACCGCAGCCGGCCACCGCAGTCACCGCACTACCGCCGGCCGGCGAACCGGCTGGCGGGGTGCCGGACCCGGGTCGCCGGTTGCTGATCGCGCGCGGCGTGGCGATCTTCGCCGGGCTCACGGCTGCGGGTATCACCGGGTACGGCGTCCGCACGGCCCTCGGTCCGCCCCGGCTGGACCGGGTCCAGGTGCCGCTGGCCCGGCTGCCCCGGTCCCTGGACGGTCTGCGCATCGCCACTGTCTCCGACATCCACATCGGCCCGCTGACCGGACCGGCGCACACCGCCCGGATCGTCGAGTTGATCAACGGTTTGAACGCCGATCTGGTGGCGGTGGTCGGCGACCTGGTCGACGGTACGGTCGGCGAACTCGGCCGGGCCGCCGCCCCGCTGGCCGACCTTCGCTCCCGGTACGGCGCCTTCTTCGTCACCGGCAATCACGAGTACTACTCCGGCGTGACCGAATGGGTCGCCGAGGTCGATCGGCTCGGCATGCGGGTGCTGGTCAACGAGCGTCGAGAGATCGTCACTCCGGGTGGTGTCATCGATCTGGCCGGGGTCAACGACCCGACCGGGGAGACGATGGCGGCCGACGCCGGTCCGTTGGCCGGCCCCGACTACGACCGGGCGCTCGGCGACCGGGATCCGGACCGGCCGGTGGTGCTGCTGGCCCACCAGCCGGTGCAGGCCACCGAAGCCGCCCGGTACGGCGTCGACCTGCAACTGTCGGGGCACACCCACGGCGGCCAGATCGTACCGTTCAACCTCGCGGTCCGGCTGGTGCAGCCGGTCGTGTCGGGTCTGGGCGAGGTAGACGGCACCCAGGTCTACGTCACCAACGGTGCCGGTTTCTGGGGGCCTCCGGTACGGGTCGGCGCCCCGCCCCAGGTGTCTCTGGTCGAGCTGCGGAGCCGCTGAGTGAGAGTCACGTCTCGTGGGTTTCCGCGCGTGGCGACACGCCGAAGCCGGCGTCGGCGTGCCAGGATGCGGCGTGCCCCCGTACCGCGCCGTGCCCTCCCCCGGCTCCGCCACGGGTCCCGGATCCTTCGTCGCCGACCTGCACATTCATTCCCGCTACTCCCGTGCCTGCAGCCGCGACCTGAACATGTCCAACCTGGCCTGGTGGGCCCGGCGCAAGGGCGTGAGCCTGCTCGGCACCGGCGACTTCACCCACCCGGCCTGGTTCGACCACCTGCGGGAGTCGTTGCGCCCGGCCGAGCCGGGGCTCTACCGGCTCAGCCCGGAAGCCGAACGTGACGTGGCCCGGCGGCTGCCGCCCCGGCTCGCCAGCGAAGCCGAGGCCAATCCGGTCCGCTACCAGCTCAGCGTCGAGATCTCCACCATCTACAAACGCGACGACCGTACCCGCAAGGTGCATCACCTGATCTACCTGCCGGATCTGGACGCGGTCGCCCGGTTCAACACCGCGTTGGGGCGGATCGGCAACCTCGGTTCGGACGGCCGGCCGATCCTCGGGCTGGACTCCCGCGATCTGCTGGAGATCACCCTGGAGGCCAGCCCCGACGGCTATCTGGTGCCGGCGCACATCTGGACCCCGTGGTTCTCGGCGCTCGGCTCCAAGTCGGGCTTCGACGCGATCGCCGACTGCTACGCCGACCTGGCCGGGCACATCTTCGCCGTGGAGACCGGGCTGTCGTCGGATCCGGCGATGAACTGGCGGGTGTCCAGTCTGGATGGCTACCAGCTGGTGTCGAACTCCGACGCCCACTCACCGCCGGCGCTGGCCCGCGAGGCGACCGTGCTGGCCACAGCGATGGACTACTACGCCGTACGGGAGGCGTTGCGCACCGGCGCCGGGCTGGTCGGCACGATCGAGTTCTTCCCCGAGGAGGGCAAGTACCACGCCGACGGCCACCGCAACTGCGGGATCAACTGGGCGCCGGAGCGGACCCGCCAGGCCGGTGGCCGCTGCCCGCAGTGCGGCAAACCGCTGACCGTCGGGGTGCTCAGCCGGGTCACCGACCTCGCCGACCGGGCCGAAGGCCACCGGCCGACGAACGCCAAGCAGGTCACCCACCTGGTGCAGCTGCCGGAGATCGTCGGCGAGATCAACCGGGTCGGGGCCCGTTCCAAGACCGTCGAGGGCCAGGTCGTCAACCTGGTCGCCGCGCTCGGTTCGGAGCTGGACATCCTGACCACGGTGCCGGTCGACGAGATCCGCCGCGTCGGCGGCGAACTGCTCGGCGAGGCAATCGAGCGGCTGCGTCGCGGTGAGGTCCGTCGGGTGCCGGGTTACGACGGCGAGTACGGGGTGATCAGTCTCTTCGCGCCCGAGGAGCTGGGCAGCGGCGGCGGGGCACCGCAGCCGGAGGCGCTGTTCGACGTACCCGCGCCCCGGCAGCGCCCCGCCGACGAGCCGGCGGCGGCCGACGCCGCCGCCCGGTCGGGTAGCGGTGCTCGGGCGGCCGGCGGCGAGACCGGCGGCCGCCGCGGCGGCCGGACCGGAGCCCGCGCCGGAGTCCGCGCCGGCCGGGCGACCGCCCAGGCCGACCCGCCGCCGATCCCGCCACCACCTCCGCTGTCGCCGCACGAGCCGTTCGAGCCGATGCTGGCCGGCATGGAGGAGGTCGGCACCGGGTTGCTGGACCGGCTGGACGCCATGCAACGGGTGGCCGCCTCGGCACCGGGCGGCCCGCTGTTGATCGTGGCCGGGCCGGGTACCGGCAAGACGCGGACCCTCACCCATCGGATCGCGTACCTCTGTGCCGAGCTGAACGTCTACCCGGAGCACTGCCTGGCGATCACCTTCACCCGCCGGGCCGCCGAGGAGCTGCGGTCCCGGCTCGACGGGCTGCTCGGCCCGGTCGCCGAGGACGTGACGGTCGCCACCTTCCACTCGCTGGGTCTGGCCATCCTGCGCGACAATCCGCAGGCCGCCGGGCTACCGGCGACCTTCCGCATCGCCGACGACACCGAACGGGCGCAGGCCCGCACCGAGGCCGGCGAGGACGACGCCGCGTACGCCAAGCTGCTGCGCGGCCAGGACCTGGTCGACCTGGACGAGCTGGTCACGTTGCCGCTGCGGATGTTGCGCGACGACCCGCGACTGGTCGAGCGGTACCGGGACCGGTGGCGGTGGATCTTCGTCGACGAATACCAAGACGTCGACGCCGATCAGTACGAACTGCTGCGGCTGCTCAGCCCGGCCGACGGCAACCTGTGCGCGATCGGCGACCCGGATCAGGCGATCTACTCGTTCCGGGGTGCCGACGTGGGCTACTTCCTGCGGTTCTCGGAGGACTTCGTCGACGCCCGGCTGGTCCGGTTGGCCCGCAACTACCGGTCCGCCGCCCCGATCCTGGCCGCCGCGGTGCAGGCGATCGCGCCGAGTTCGCTGGTCCGTGGGCGGCGGCTGGAGCCGGCCCGGCTGGATCCCCAGGCCCCGCTGGTCGGGCTCTACCCGGCGGGTACGGCCGGCGACGAGGCGGCGTTCGTCGTGCGTACGGTGGACGAACTGGTCGGGGGGATCTCGCACCGCTCGTTGGACTCGGGCCGCATCGACGGTCAGTCCTCGACCGTGTCGTTCTCGGACATCGCCGTGCTGTACCGGACCGACGCCCAGGCCGGCCCGATCGTCGACGCGTTGTCCCGGGCCGGGGTGCCGGTGCAGAAGCGGTCGCACGACCGGTTGCGTGACCGGCCGGGGGTGGCCGCGATCGCCCGTGAACTGCGGCACGCCAGCAACCTGGGCGGTTCGCTCGCCGCACGGGTACGCCTGACCGGTCAACTGCTCGCCGAACGGCTCACCGCGCCCACTCTCGACTCGCCGTCCGGGCCGTCGCTGGCCCCGGCCGACATCTGGGCGGCGGTCGACCTACTCACCCCGCTCGCGTTGCGCTGCGGCGACGACCTGCCGACGTTCCTGGCCCAGATCGCCACCGGCGCCGAGGTCGACGCACTGGATCCGCGGGCGGAAGCGGTCACCCTGCTCACCCTGCACGCCGCAAAGGGCCTGGAGTTCCCGGTGGTCTTCCTGGTCGGCTGCGAGGACGGGTTGCTACCGATGCGGTTCCCCGGCAGGACACCGACCGACGACGACGTCGCCGAGGAACGTCGGCTGTTCTTCGTGGGCCTGACGCGGGCGCAGGACCGGCTCTACGTGTCGCACGCCCGGCGGCGGGTTCGGCACGGGCAGGAGCGGGAGACCCGACCGACACCGTTTCTCGACGCGATCGACGCCGGACTGTTCGACCGGCTCGGCGACGACGGCCCACGTCGCCCCAAGGACCGTCAGCTCCGTCTGCTGTAGGGCGATCGTCCGCGCCGGCAGGCGGCCATCCGACAGCGGTTCGCATTGACCGGGCACGGCTCCTGACTCCACAGTGTTATCACCGTGCGCCTTCAGCAGCGCACCATAAGTGATCTCGCTGATGCTCCCGGCGGACCCGCCCGGAGCGGTAAGGAGCCCACCATGCGCCGACCGTCCACCCTCGCCACTGTGACACGTACCCCCCGTACCCTGGCGTTGGCCGCCGTGCTGGCCCTCGCCGCGACCGGCACGCTCACCGCCGCACCCGCGCCCGACCCCGCTGCGGCCGACTCCGGTGAACGGCACTACCACGCCATCGACCTGGGCTTCACCGCCAACTACTACAGCCTGACCATGAACGACCGGGGTCAGGTCGTCGGCAGCAGCACCAACCACACCTACCGCTGGCAGGCCGGACGGCTGACCCTGCTGGCACCGCCGCCCGGATTCACCCGGTTCACCGTCGGCGACATCAACGAACGCGGCACGGTCGTCGGCACCGCCTGGGCGGGCGACGGCACCTCGCAGGCCGCTGTCTGGCGCCACGGCACGTTCACCCTCATCGACCGGATCGCCGGCAGGGCGGCGTACGGGATGTCGATCAACGACTGGGGCACGGTGTACGGCACGAGCGAATCCGTGACCTCACCCGATCAGAGCTTCCTCTGGCGTGCCGGGACGCTGACCCCGCTGTGGCACAACAATCCGTACTCCTCCCAGGTCGGCATCAACAACTGGGGCGACATCGTCGGCCAGTACGAACCATTGCCGGGCTACCCGTGCCTGTGTCGTGGTGCCCGGTGGCACGACGGCGAGCTGACCGACCTCGGCGACCTGGGTGGCACGGGATGGTGGCTGAACGAACCGACCGACGTCAACAACCGCCGGGAGATCGTCGGCAACTCGGCCACCGCGGCGGGTGAAAGCCACGCGTACCTGTGGCGCAACGGTGTGATCCGCGACCTCGGTACGCTCGGCGGGCGCGGCAGCGCCGCGGCGGCGATCAGCGACCGGGGCGTGATCGTCGGCCTCGCGCACACGGTCGACGGGGCGGTGCATCCGTTCCGGTGGCAGGGCGGCACGATGGTCGACCTGACCACGGTGGGGCTGCGGGCCACGGACCGCGTCGTGGACGTCGACAGCATGGGACGCATCCTCGGCGTACGGGACGGCCGGGCCACCCTCTTCGTCCGCTGACCTCTTCGTCCGCTGACCAGGCACGAGCGGCGTCGGGTTCCTGACACGGCGTGGGCGGGCGGGGTGGCCGGCATCGGAAAGTCCCGACGAATCGGACGGTCCACGGCGGGTTGGCGTTCTTCCGGGAGGTGAGCTCATCGGTAGGCCACGCTACGGTGACGTCATCATCGCCGTCCCAAGCGGGTGGCCAGGATCGCCCCCCGCCGCGCAGGAGGACAGGACATGGCGCAATACGGACCGCCCGGCGGGCCGTACCCCGGTCAGCAGCCCGACCGGTGGCCCGATCGTGAGCCGCCGGAGCAATATCGGGAGCCCTCGGATCCCTGGGGCGGCAACGACCCGTGGGGTGACACGCCCGCCGGTCAACCGGCACCCAGCGGTCCGGCCGACGGCTATTCGACTCAGCCGGGCTACGGGGGCCAAGGCTGGACTCCGCAGCGCGAGCAGCCGTGGCAGGGCGCGAGCGGGCCGGACCAGCCGTGGTCGCCGGACGGGGGAGACCAGCACTGGTCGGCGACGACGGCGCAGCCGGGCGGTTCGGACCAGAACTGGAACACCGCCACCCGACCCGCTGGCGGCTGGGCCGGTGAGCAGGATTCGACCTGGCAGGTGGGAGCGGGCCAACCGGCGGCTCCGGCGCCCGGCCCGGCGTGGGAACCGGGCGGTGGTGGCGCGGGTCGGCCGCCGAAGCGAGGCGGCTTCAGCACGACTCTGGTCGCGGTCGTGATCGGGCTCGCCGTGCTGCTCTGTGGTGGCGGCGCGACCGGCGTCTACCTGATGACCCGGCCAGATCAGCAGCAGACCGAGCTGGACCAGACGTTGCCGACGACCGATACGCAGGTCGTGCCGACCGTCGACCCGCCGGCACCTACCGAGACGCCGGACGTCGACCAGACCACCCCGGCTCCGACCCCGACGCCGACCTCGTCGAACGACGCCCGCTTCGTCAGCGAGGGGCAATGTGTGCGCAACGAGGCACCGTCGGAGGACGAGACTCCCGTACTGACGATCACCGAGTGCGACGATGGCACCTACGAGGTGCTGGCTCGCTTCGACGGAGTCACTGACGGTGAGGAAGACGCGAAGACCAAATGCGCCGACGTCGAGGGCTACACCAACTGGTACTTCTTCAACAGCCAGCTCGACGCCTTGGACTTCGTTCTCTGCCTCAGGCAACGGTGACGATCATGGCCGGGCGGCCGGTCCGCCGTTGGCGACAGTTGGTTACCGTGGCCGGTAGCACGGTCGGTCCGCGCCACGCCGCCAGATCGCACCGACCGCCGCAGCGACGACGCTAGGGAGATCATGTCCAGCTACGGTCCGCCGGGCTACCCCGGTATGGGACAGCCCGACGACCCCGCCGGCCAGCCCGGCCAGCCCGCCTACCCCCAGTACCCGCAGGGCCCCGCCTTCCCGCCGCCACCCGAGTATCCAGCCGGCGGCGGTTACCCTCCGCCACCAGGGGCACAACCGGTGTCCGGTGGCGGATATCCCGATCCGACCACGGCTTATCCCCCGGGCTACGAGCCGGGCGGGCAGCCGGCGGGGTACCCGGGCGGCGGCTACCCACCGCCGACGTCCGGTGGTGGGTACCCACCACCGCCGGGCTCCGGTGGCGGTTTTCCACCGCCACCCGGTCCGGGCTGGGGCCCGGCGCCGGGCATGCCCGGCGGTCCTCCGCAGCCGCCGAAGAAGTCGAAGACCGGGCTGATCATCGGCCTGGTGATCGGCGCGGTGGTGCTGCTTCTGTTGTGCGGCTGTGGCGCGATCGCCGCCTTCGCGCTGATGGAAGGCGACGGTACGGGTGCGACCGGCGCACCGGTCGTGACCGCCGAGCCGTCGCCGACTGAGGACGATCCGGATCTCGACGCCACCACCCCGCCGCCGGGATCCGGCGGCAACAGCGACCTGATCGTGGTCGGTGACTGTGTGGTCAACGACGGGACCGACGACGATGCCGTACTGCGGAAGGTGCCGTGTGATCCCGGCACGTTCGAGGTGCTGGCGCGCATCCCGCTGACCACTGACACCGAGCGGTGCAACGATCCGGTCTTCGGCCACCCGGACACCGACACCACCTACACCAACGACAGCGAGCAAACGATCCTCGACTACGTGCTCTGCATGAGGGAACTCTGACGACCTGGTCGCCAGCCAGGTGCATCGGAAAGACTAGGGCTGTCTAGCGTGCCAGCTAGACAGCCCTAGTCTTTGCTCGACGGCCCGACAGCTCGACGGCCCATACTTGTGCCCGGCGATCTCGACATGCTCGCGGTTTCTATCGAGTTCTAGCGCTGACGTTAGACGACCCGATACGGTGCCAGACGTGGACCCGATCCGGAACCCGTACGCGCCCGGCGCCGGCCAACGACCACCGGAACTCGCCGGGCGAGGACGCGAACTGGACGTCTTCGACGTCGTCCTGGAACGCGTCGCACGTGGCCGGCCCGAGCGCAGCCTGATGCTCACCGGCCTGCGTGGAGTCGGCAAGACCGTGCTGCTCAACACACTGCGTTCGCAGGCGATCACCCGGCTCTGGGGTACGGGCAAGATCGAAGCCCGGCCGGACCAGTCGCTGCGTCGGCCGGTCGCCGCCGCGCTGCACATGGCCGTACGCGAACTCGCCCCCCGCCACCGGGCACCCGACCGGATCGACGACTTCCTCGGCGTACTGAAGGCCTTCGCGTTGCGCGCGAACCCGACGACCGCCGGACGCGGCACGCCCGCTCGGCTGCGGGACCGCTGGCAGCCCGGCATCGACGTGCCGGCGGCGACCGGTCGCGCGGACTCCGGAGACATCGAGATCGACCTGGTCGAGCTCTTCACCGACGCGGCGGCGGTCGCCAGCGACGTCGGTACGGGCATCGCGCTGTTCATCGACGAGATGCAGGACGTCGGTGGCGACGACGTCTCCGCGCTCTGCGCCGCCTGCCACGAACTGTCCCAGCAGGGCGGACCGCTGATCGTGGTCGGGGCCGGACTGCCACACCTTCCGGCGGTGCTCTCGGCGGCGAAGTCGTACTCCGAACGCCTGTTCCGGTACCAACGGATCGACCGGCTGGACCGGGTCGCCGCCGACCATGCGCTGACCGCGCCGGCCGGCCGGGAGGAGGTCGAGTACGACGCGAAGGCGCTCGACCTGCTGTACGACAAGTCGGGCGGATATCCATACTTCGTTCAGGCGTACGGCAAGGCGACCTGGGATCACGCCCCGCGCTCGCCGATCACGGCCGCGGACGTCCGGGTCGCCGCCCCGGAAGCCGAAGCGGAACTCGCGGTCGGCTTCTTCGGGTCCCGCTTCGAGCGGGCCACCCCGGCGGAGCGCGAATACATGCGGGCGATGGCCGCCCTGGCCTTCCCCGGCGAGCACCGCGCCGCCACCAGCGCAGGTGGGGGCGGCGACGACGAAAACGGCGGCGGGGACACCGACCGGCAGCTCAGCGGCGGCGAGCAGCACCGTGGCGACGGCGACCCGGACGTCGCGGTACCGACGGCGGAGATCGCCCGGTCACTCGGGCGCAAGCCGGCCAGTCTGTCCCCGGCCCGCGACGCGCTGATCAAGAAGGGGCTGATCTACTCGGGTGAACGGGGCACGGTCGCCTTCACCGTTCCGCATTTCGGCCGATATCTACGGACCCAGCCCAGCTGACCGACCAGGGCGTCGGGGCGGGCCGTCGCCGACGAGTCGGGGCACCGGCTGGGTCGTTCGATGGGTAGCGGGGTGTGCGACCGGGTATGACTGAACCATGAGACCCGTACGTACCACGGCTCGCGCGTTGCTCAGCGGCATCTTCATCGTCAGCGGCGCGCGGGCGGTAGCCAACCCCGAGCCCTACGTGGAGCAGGCCAGGCCGGTGACCGAGCGGGTCGGGCCGGTGCTGTCCCGCGCCAACCAGCACATCCCGACCGACCCGTCCAGCATGGTCCGGATGCACGGTGCCGCCCAGCTCGTCGGCGGGCTGCTGCTGGCCACCGGTCAGTTGACTCGACCAGCCGCAGCGGTACTCGCCGGGTCGCTGGTGCCGACCACGATCGCCGGCCACCCGTTCTGGTCGGTCGCCGATCCGGAGCAACGGCGACTCGATCAGGTGCATTTTCTCAAGAACCTCGGACTTCTGGGCGGGCTGCTGCTCGCCGTGGCGGATACTCAGGGACGACCGGGGCTGCGTTGGCGGACGGACCGCGCCGTGCGACACGGTCGACGCCGGGTACGGCGGGCGGTGCGCTCGGCTCGTCGGGACGCCCGGCTCGCGCTCCGCTCTGCGGCTGTCGCCCGACGGCTACCAGGCTGACCGCCCCTCGGGGGGAGCCGGCGGTCCCGGGTGGCGCGGCGGGGCGCAGCGCGGCGCAGGCTCGGACCGCCGGGTGCCACGCGCAGCGGCGTGACGGCTACGCCTCCGGGTGCCGGCCAGGTCCTATACCGAGGTAGATATCGGACATCGGCGCGGGTTTGGCATCGAGGACCACGAAATATACAGAAGGCACCACAGAGCGTTAACCAGCTGGAAATATCGCGAACTAGTGTGGGATCGGACACGGTAGGGTAACGCGCCCGCTATCGGACCCCCGCTCCGTTCTAGGCTCGGACCGGCACCTGACCGCAGGTGCCGTCTCGACGACATGGGGGTGGCTCGATCATGGTGACGGACGTCGGAAGACAGGTCCGTCGCCTGACCCCACTGCGGAAACGTCACCTGGCTCCGCTTCGTCGCGCCGTACGCGATCTCGACCGCCGTACCCTGATCAGACTCGGCATCGTGGCGATCGCCTGCTACGCCGCCTGGTCGGCGATCGGCGCCTTCGGACGGCCGTACAACTTCTTCGACATGCGGATCTACCACGGTGCCGTGGTGTGGTGGGCCAGCGGAGCGGAGTTGTACGAGTTCGTCGCTCCGGACACCACGCTGGGCTTCACCTATCCGCCGTTCGGTGGGATCACCATGCTGCCGATGGCGCTGCTGCCGATGGTCGCCGCCGGCTGGGTCAACGTCGTCCTGAGCGTCGCGGCCCTCACCGTGGTGTTGGCGGTGCTACTCGGCCCGATCGCCGATCGTTGCGGGTGGCCCCGCTGGTTCGTGGTGGCGCTCGCGGTGCCGCTGGCGGTCGCGATCGAACCCGCCCGGGAGACCCTCGGCTACGGACAGGTCAATCTGCTGCTCTTCGGCCTGATCATCGCCGACCTGGTGGCGTTGCGGTGGCGGGCGGCGCCGGTGCCGCACCGACTGTCCACCGGCGGACCGCTACGCCGGCTGTTCTTCAGCGGCATCTGGGCCGGTGCCGGGATCGGTCTGGCCACCTCGATCAAGCTGACCCCGGCGCTGTTCATCGTGTACTTCCTGGTCACCAAGCAGTGGCGGGCCGCGATGACGGCGATCGGCACCGCGGCGGCGGTCACCACCGGCACGATTCTCGTCGCCGCTCACGAGTCGACGGTCTACTTCACCTCGATCATCTGGGACACCGGCCGGGTCGGGGTGGCGGACATGACCCCCAACCAGTCGCTCGCGGGTGTCCTGGCCAGGCTCTACGACTCGATGCAGGCCCCCGGGCTGCTCTGGCTGTCGTTCGCCTCGCTGGTACTCGCGCTCGGGCTGTCCCGGGCCGCCCACTCGCACGCCGACGGTGACGAACTCACCGCGTTCACCTTGATCGGACTGACCGCCAACGTGATCAGCCCGATCAGCTGGTCGCATCACCTGGTCTTCGTGATTCCGGCGATCATCGTGCTGGCCGACGCCGCGCTGCGTCGCCGCAGCGCCAGCCGGGGTCTCATCTCCCGCAGCACCTATCCGCCGACCGGTGCCGGGATCAGCGGCGTGGCGGGACTGCGTACGCCCATCTGGTTTCCGGCACTGACCGGTCTTCGGCACGCGGGTGCCGCGCTCGGCCTCTACCTGGTCTTCCTGATCTCGCCGATCTGGCCGTACGAGCACAAGCTGCCGCAGGTGTCGCACTACCACGACGGGCTGTTCGGCGTCGTGATGGAGAACTCGCTCGGGCTGGCACTGATCGCACTGGTCGCGGCGCTGCCCTGGCGTCCCGGTGCCGAGCCGGCGTTCTACACCGATCCTCGGCCGCAGCTGCGCCACCGCCACCGCCACCGCCCGGCCAGCGCCGCGAACGTCACGGGCAGTTGACCCACTCCTCGGTGCCATCGGCGAAGAACTGCCGCTTCCAGATCGGCAGTCGCGCCTTCGCCTCGTCGACCAGCCGGGCACAGGCGGCGAAGGCCGCCGCCCGGTGCGCCGTACTCACCGCGGCGACCAGCGCCACGTCCCCGATCGCCAGTTCACCCACCCGGTGCGACACCGCGACGGCGTACACCGCCGGGTCGGTGGCCACCTCGGCGGCGACCGCCCGGAGCACGTCCGTGGCGCTGGGGTGACCTTCGTACTCCAGCCTGGTGACCGTCCGGCCGTGGTCGTGGTCACGCACCACGCCCTGGAAGGACACCACCGCCCCGGCCCGGCGATCGGCCACGGCGGCCTCGTGGGCGGCCGGGTCGAGCGGCGTCGTGGTCACCGTGACCAGGGCCAACCGGCTGTCGGTACGCGTCATGGTCGCTCCCCGGAACGCAACGGCAACGGTACGACGGGCACCAGGTCACCGGCCTGGCCGGTGCCACCCGGCGCGATCACCGCGAACCCGTCGGCGGCGGCCAGCCCGCGCAGCATCGCCGAACCCACGTGCCGCAGCGGGTACGCCGTACGGGTCACCGGGTCCAGCCGGACCAGGGCCAGATGGGTGAAGTCGCCCCGGCCCGGGATCGGCGCGCCCAACGGATGGTGGGGCAGCACCGGATCCGGTTGCCCGTGCAGGCCGGCGAGCAGCGGTGCGACCAGCGACACCAGGGCCACGATGGCGGACTGCGGATTGCCGGGCAGTCCGGCGACGAAGCGGTCCCGCCCGTCGGGACCGGTGACCCGGGCGACCAGCATCGGGAACCCGGGGCGGACCGCGACGGTGTTCACCACGTATTCGGCGCCGAGTTCGCGCAGTGCCGGATGCAGATGGTCGACGGGCCCGTGCATCGTCCCGCCGGTGGTGCAGATCAGATCCGCCTCGTCGAGGGCGGCCCGGAGACCGTCGACGTGCGCTGCCAGGGTGTCCGCGACCGGGCCGACCACCGCCGTGGGTGCCGGCTGGCAGCCGTACCGGCGGAGCCAGGCCGGGACCGCCGGGCCGAGCGCGTCGCGGACCCGGCCGGCACCGGGCCGACCGGTGGTCAGCAGTTCGTCACCGAACACCAGGACCGCCGCCCGCACCGGCCGGCGTACCCGGAGCCGGTCGTGGCCGCAGGAAGCGGCCAGTCCGATCAGGCCGGGATCGATCGGCGTGCCGGCGGGCAGCAGGTGTTCCCCGGCCGCGGCCTCCTCACCGGCGGCGCGCCACTCCGGCGTCGTTCGCGGGGTGCCGAGCACGTTGCCATGGACGTCGCGGCTCGACTCCTCGACCCGCAGCACGCTGGTGGTCCCGGTCGGCACCATCGCCCCGGTGGCGATCTGCACCGCGCTGCCGTCGGCGGTCAGCGGGGCAGGGGTGGCGCCGGCCAGCACCCGCCCGACCACCCGCCACGGTGAGTCGCCGCGTACCGCCCAGCCGTCGACGCTCGCGGTGGGAAACGCCGGTAGGTCAGTCAGGGTGGTCAGCTGCTCCGCGAGGGTGCAGCCGTCGATCTCCGACAGCGGCAGCTCGACGTCGGGCACCATGGCGGCCCGGCCGGCCGCGTAGACCCGTTCCCGGGCGGCGGCCCAGTTGACCGGCGCGTCGTCGGGTGGTGGGGGGACGTTCACTGGTCGAGCGTATCGGTCGGTTCGCGAGGGTGGTCGCCACCGCTCAGCTGGTCGAGGGCATGGCGCAGGATCGGCGTCAGGACGGCCAGACCGTCGCGGGCCCCGCCGGTGGAGCCGGGCAGGTTGACGATCAGGGTGCGGCCCGCCACTCCGGCGGTCGCCCGCGACAACGCCGCCATCGGTGTCGCCGACCGGCCGGCGGCCCGGATCGCCTCGGCGATTCCCTGGATCTCGTAGTCGAGCACCGCCCTGGTCGCTTCCGGGGTCCGGTCGGTCGGGCTGATGCCGGTGCCGCCGCTGGTGACGACCAGCTGGACACGGTCGGCGACCGCCTGCCGCAGAGCGGCCGTCACCGGTTCACCGTCCGGCACGATCACCGGTTCGTCGACCCGGCATCCGAGGTCCCGCAGGCCGGCGACGAGCAGCGGGCCGCTGGTGTCGGAGTAGATCCCGGCGGCCGCCCGGTTGGAGGCGACCACGACCCGGGCGTACGCGGTCACGACCGGTCCGCCGGACGGTGCCAGTCCCCGGTCTTGCCGCCTTCCTTGCTCAGCACCCGTACCTGGTCGAGGCTGGCCGCCGGGTCGACGGCCTTGACCATGTCGATGAGGGTCAGCCCGGCGGTGGCGACCGCGGTGAGCGCCTCCATCTCCACCCCGGTGCGGTCGGCGGTCTTCGCGGTGGCGGTGATGTCGACGCCGTCGGCGGCGAGGACCAGGTCCACGGTCACGCCGTGCAGGGCGATCGGATGGCACAACGGGATCAGGTCCGGGGTGCGCTTGGCACCCATGATCCCGGCGATCCGGGCGACCGCCAGCGCGTCGCCCTTGGGCAGGCGGTCACCGCGCAGCAGCTCGACCACCTCGGCCGTGGTGCGGATCCGCCCGGCCGCGACGGCCCGACGCGGATTGGCCGCTTTGGCGGAAACGTCTACCATTCGGGCCGCGCCCGATTCATCAACATGGGTCAGGTTCTGCGCCTCAGTCACCCGGTGAGCCTAACGACGTGCACCGGTTGGCCCTGGTTCACCCACACGACTGGCGGCAGAGTTGACCCAAGAGACCGCCGCGTCTTCCGTTCGATCTCGGTGTGAGGTGCAGCCAAGAGGAGCGATTGCGCACCCATAAGGAAAACCTAAGGATATGAGCGAACGCTGTTCGAAAGCGTACCGTCAATAGACCTGGACACAGAGTGATAAATCCAGGTGACCTTCACTTAATCTGCGCATATGGACATTTATCAGTATGCAAGTGGCATAACGCAACTTAAGCTTCTCTCAGTCGAACCAAAGAGATCGGTTCAAAGCGGTAAATCGACTGAAGGAGGAAGCCATGCGCGGACACGAGTGGTGCTGAGACCTGTTGTCACCGGGTCACGACAAGTAGTCTTGCGAGGCACGTAACGCTTCCCCGTTGAACACAGGAACGGGTGTGACTCGTACAGACCGACGCGATGCTGAGACCGATCGGCGGCTTTTGCTGCTCGTCGGTCTCGTCGTCGTTTGCGCATCTTTAGCCGGGATCGTCTCGCTTTATCTCGTCGCCGGGACGATGACCGCCACAGTCACCGAACTGGCGTTGACGGCCACCCTCATCTTCCTGGTGGCGGTCGGTTTCATCGTCAAATGGCAGCTGCGAATCCGATCGACCGCCCACGCCGTCTCCTGGTGCGAGACGGCCATCGTCGTCGGACTCGCGGTGGCCCCCGTACCGCTGGTGGTGCTCTGCACCGGGCTCGGCGTCGGCATCGCGCTGGCGATCAAGAGCCTGCCCCGGATGAAGGCCGCCTTCGCCATCGCCAAGAACATGCTGGTCGCCGGCACCGCCGGGATCGTCCTGCACCTGTTCGGCTGGCAGTGGCCGCCACCCGACCTGCCCGCACTGCTGATCCCGCTCGGCGTCGCGTACGGCGTCGCCGTGGTGCTGGACGAACTACTGACCCTGCCGGTCATCGCCCTGGACACCCACACCAAACTACGCAGACTCTTCAAGGACGGTTGGGGCCTGCGGCTGGCCAGCGCCCTGGTGCGGTACGTCCTGATCGTCGGAGCGCTGACCATCCTGGTCGCCGACCAGTTGCTGCTGGTGGCGATCCCACCCCTGATCCTCTGCATCCACCTGGCGCACGCCGGCCAGGCCCGCGCCCGGGCCGAGCAGCAGGCGTGGCAACGCCTCGCCCGGGCCACCGACGCGCTCAACGTCGTCGACCTCGACGCCGTCCTGTCCACCTCGGTGGTGCAGGCCGCCGAACTCTTCTCCACCGACCGGGTCGAGGTCGAACTCAACGACCCCGCCCGCCTGGTCCAAGGCAACAACGACGGCGTCCGGTACGACGGCCTACCCGGTGCCGCACCCGCCAATGGCGTACGCACCGTCATCGACGCACCACTCGCCGGCCCGGACAACGAATCCACCATCGGCACACTGCGCCTCTGCTTCACCGGCACGATCCGGTTCTCCGAACGGGAGAAGTACACCCTGCGCACCTTCGCGTCCGCGCTGTGCACAGCCGTCCGCAACGCCACGGCGTACCAGCAGTTGATCGAGGTCGCCGACCGCAACGCCCAGGCCGCCGCCCAGGACTCGCTGACCGGTCTGGCCAACCGGCGCCGGCTGATGGAGCACGGCACCGAACTGCTCGGCCAGCGACATGCCGACGGCATCACCGCCCTGCTGCTGATCGATCTCAACCACTTCAAGGAGATCAACGACACACTGGGACACGCCGCCGGCGACACGGTACTCCGGCAGGTCGCCCAACGATTGTCCGACAGCAGCCAGGCCGGCGACCTCGTCGCCCGGCTCGGCGGCGACGAGTTCGCCGTCCTGCTCACCACCCTGCCGGCACCGGCGATCGCCACGCACCGGGCCGACACCCTGCTCACCGCCATCTGTGAACCGATGGAACTCGACGGCATGCGGATCAGGGTCGAGGCCAGCGGCGGAATCGCGGTCGCGCCGAGCAACGGCGGCATGCCGGAACTGCTGCGCCGCGCCGACGTAGCGATGTACCAGGCGAAACGGTCGGGCAGTCGGATCGCCACCTACACACGCAGCGGGGACACCGCCGACGTCGGCCGACTCGCCCTCGGCGGTGATCTGCCCCGAGCGGTCGCCCAGCACGAGTTCAGCGTCAGCTTCCAACCGATCGTCGACCTCGGCAGCGGAGAGGTGATCGCCGCCGAGGCGTTGGCCAGATGGCAGCATCCCGACCGTGGCCGGCTCGACCCGCGCCGTTTCCTGGAGACGATCGAACGCTCCGGCCTGCTTCCGGCCTTCGTCGACGCCGTCCTCGACCAATCCTTGATCGCCGCCGCCACCTGGGCGGAAGCCGGCTTCGCCCTGCCGGTCGCGGTCAACCTCTCGCCCCGCAGCCTGCTCGATCCGCGTTTTCCCAGCGCCGTACTCGCCCGGCTGCGCGCTCACGACATCCCGGCCGACCGGCTCATCCTGGAGCTGACCGAGACGCTGACCATCAGCCAACTCGAAGTCGTCGACCATGTCCTGGGCCAGCTACGCGACGCCGGTGTCCGGCTCGCCCTGGACGATTTCGGCACCGGCTACTCGTCGTTGTCGGTCCTGGCCCGGATCCCGGTGCACGAGCTGAAGATCGCCCGGTCCTTCGTGATGACGATGGAAGGCTCCACCGAGGCCGTCGCGGTCATCCGGTCCACCGTCGATCTCGGCCGCAGCCTGGGGCTGACCGTCGTCGCCGCCGGAGTCGAGAGCGAACCACAACGCCAGGCGCTCTGGGCGCTGGGTTGCGTCGCCGGACAGGGGCACCTCTTCGCCCGGCCGATGCCGGCCCACCGGCTGCTGGCCGCGTTGCAGTGCGGCTCGAGCGGACGTCCCGGCACCCTCGCCAACCCGATCCACAGCGAAGGTGCCGTCATCCACCTCGCCCAGAGCCGCAGGGTGAGCAGCCGTACCAGGTCGGAGCGCGTGCCGCACCTGCCGGCCTAGCCACGCCGGGCGCCGGCCAGGCCGGCCAGCCCGCTGAGGCACGGCCGGGCGCGTCCCAGCCCGGCCGGCGGCCGACCGGCCCGACGTCTGCGACACTGACCGGCATGATCGTCCGGGCGGCCGCTGTCGAGGTCCGCCAGCGTTGGCACCAGCTGAACCACTCCGACGGAGCACTCACCGGCGACCTGTGGCTGTACCTGCTGTCCGCCGTCTTCGCCGCGCTCACCGCGGTGGCGACCGAACTCCCTGCCCACCAGGCCTGGGCCGGCGTGGCCACCGCCGGCTACGCCGTCATGACCCTCATCGTGCTGGGACAGCTCCTGATTCGCCGGTACGCCGGCCCACCGTCCTGCGCGCCGGCCGAGTCCACCGGTCCACGGCGTCGGGGACCGACCCGGTTCGCCGACGCCGTCACCGGCACCGGGGCCCGCGCCTGGTCGACCGCGGTGGCCTGGGCACTCACCGTCGGCGTACCACTGACGCTGCAGGCGACCCAGCGGGCCGCCGGGCACACCGAACGGGCGCAGGAAGAGGTACTGGTCGTCGAGGACGGCGGTGCCCGGCTCCTCGCCGACGGCAGCCCGTACCTGTCCAAGGAGGAGATCGCGGCCATTCCGGCCGACGAGCGTCTCCTCGGCTACCTGCCGTACCAGCCGGGAATGGCGATCTTCGGGATCCCGCGTGCGCTGACCACACCCGACTGGTGGACCGACGCGCGAATCTGGTTCGCCCTCGGGACCCTGGTCACCCTCGCCGCAGCCGGCGCGCTGGTCCGCCGCCGCACCGGTACGGTCGGACCCGCGCTGATCCGGGCCGTCCAGCTGACCGTCGTGCTGCCGCTGGGTGCGCTGGCGTTGAGCACCGGCGGCGATGATCTGCCGGTCCTGACGCTCGCGCTGCTCGCCCTCGTGCTCTGCGCCGCCGGTCGTTACGGCACCGCCGGTACGGCGATCGGCACCGCCGCCGCGCTCAAGATCATCGCCTGGCCGGTCCTGGCGGTGCTGTTGGTCCACGCCGCCACCCGTGGGCGCCGTGCCCTGGTCCGGCTCGCCACCGGCGCGCTGATCATCCCGGTGGCCGTGGTCCTTCCGGCCGCGCTCACCGACGGAGCCGCGCTGCTGCACAACGTGGCGGGCTTCCCGTTCGGTGCCGGTCTGGTGCCGACACCGGCGGCGTCCCCGCTACCGGGGCAGCTGATCGCCGATTGGCTGCCGTACGGCCGGGCGGTCGCCACCGTGCTGCTCCTGCTGGCCGGGGCGGTCATCGCCGTCCGGGTCCTGCGGGATCCGCCGGGTACGGCCGCCGCCGCCGCACTGGTCTGCGGGTACGGCCTGCTGGTGGCGATCCTGCTGATGCCGTCGACCCGGTTCGGCTACCTGCTGTATCCGGTCGCGCTGCTGAGCTGGGTGCCGGTGCTGCGTACGGTCCAGGTGCCCCGTTGATGCCGCCTCGCTCCACCGCGCCGGCGGTCCTGGCCGCAGTCGCCGTCGGCGGGGCGATCGGCGCCGCCGCCCGGTACGGCCTGGCCGCCGGGTGGCCCGTCCCGGCGGACGGCTTTCCCTGGCCGACGCTGGCCACGAACCTGGTCGGCTGTGCGCTGATCGGCGTCCTGATGGCGGTCGTCGCCGCGAGCCGGCGGCCGCATCGGCTGCTGCGGCCGTTCTTCGGTGCCGGTCTGCTCGGTGGATTCACCACGTTCTCCGTTCAGTCATTGGAGGTCTGGAACCTCGTGGACGCCGGCCGGCCCTGGTCCGCCGGTGGGTACGCGCTCGGCACCCTCGTCGGGGCGCTGGCCTCGGTCTGGCTCGGCGGGATGCTGGCCCGACCGTGGGCGGTGCGCCTCGCCGAACGGTCCGACGGAGGTGCCGGGTGACCGGGGTGCTGCTGGTGATGCTCGGCGGTGCCGCCGGAGCTCTGCTGCGCTACCTGGTGGACCGGCTGGCGGTGGGTTCCGGGCGGCCGTCCTACCAGGGCACCTTCATCGTCAACCTGGTCGGGGCGGTGCTGCTCGGGCTGCTGGCCGGCGCGGGGATGGCCAGCGACGGATGGGTGTGGCGGTTGCTCGGCAGCGGCTTCTGCGGCGCGTTGACCACCTACTCGACCTTCGCCTACGAGGTGGTGCAGCTGGCCGGCGGCAGTCGGCGGGACCGGCTACGCACCGTCGGGTACGCCACCGGCACGCTGACCTTCGGATTCGCCGGACTGGTGGCGGGTGTGCTCGTCATGTCCACCGAGACGATCTTCTGATCCGGCGAGACGATTTTCTGATCCGGCGAGCGAACGGGACGGATTCGGCGTACACCTGTGGGGGTGGAGACGGTGTTCCAGGACCGACGCGACGCCGCCGAGGCGCTCGCCGAGCAGCTCACCACGTTCGCCGGTCGGCCGGACGTCACCGTACTCGGGTTGTTGCGGGGCGGAGCCCCGATCGCGGCGGTCGTCGCGCGACGACTCGACGTGACGTTCGACGTGCTGGTGATTCGCAAGCTCGGTCTGCCATCGGCGCCGGAGGTGGCCTTCGGCGCGATCGGGCCGGGTGGGGTCCAGGTGTTGAACCGGGAGATCGCCGACCAGCTCGACGCCGGCCAGCGTGACCGGGTCGTCGCGGCGGAGACCGCCGAACTGCTCCGACGGGAACAGCTGTTCCGGCGCGGCCGACCGCCGCTGCGGCTGGCCGGGCGAACCGTGGTGCTCGTCGACGACGGCCTGGCCACCGGCGCGACCGCGCGGGCGGCGATCGCGGTCAGTCGCGGACTCGGCGCGACCCGGGTCGTGTTGGCGGTGCCGGTCGGCTCCGCCGCTGCGGTCGCGGACCTGGCGGGTGAGGTCGATGAGATGGTCTGCCCGGTATGTTCGGATGATTTCCGCGCAGTCGGTCAGTATTACGTGGATTTTCACCAGGTGTCCGATGAGGAAGTCGCCGCCCTGCCTGTCGGCAGTAGGTGAGCCGAGCCGGTACCGTCGAAGCATGCATATGACCTGTCCGAAATGCCACGGCCAGATGCGGCAGTACGAACGCAGTGGCGTCACCGTGGACCAGTGCACCGAGTGCCGGGGCGTCTTCCTCGACCGTGGCGAGTTGGAACGGCTGATGGACGCCGAAGCGGCGTGGAACGGTGGTCAGGGCCGGGCCGGTCAGCCGGGACGGCCGCCGGCGGCAAGCCCGGGCGGCTACCCACCTCCGCCGCCACCACCTGCGGCACCGGCCCATCATCAACCCGGATACCCGCCGCCGGCTGCCTACCCGCCGCCGGCTCCCGCGTACGGGCATCACGGCTACCACGGGCACTACCGTCACAAGCGGCAGAAGAGCTTCCTCAACCAGCTCTTCGACTGAGGCGGCAGGCGTCGGCCGGTTCCCGACGCCCGAGCGCTAGATCGCCATGTCGACAAAGCGGGAGAGGTGGAGTTGCGCCGCGACGGTCACGGTGTCCGTCGGGCCGTTACGGTGCTTCGCCACGATGAAGTCCGCCTCTCCCGCCCGGGGTGACTCTTTATCGTAGTAGTCGTCCCGGTGCAGCAGAATCACCACGTCAGCGTCCTGCTCGATCGAGTTGTGCGCGGCGATGCCGTTGGCGATGAAGTTGTGCGTGCCGAGCACCGTCGCGTCGAAGACGTCCCGCTCCCCGACGGGCTCGATGGCCACGATCTCGTCCCAGTAGATGTCGTTCGTCGCGTGCAGGTCGAGATCCGCCGCGTCGAGGACCTCGGCGATCTCCGCCAGGCGAGGTCGGCCGGCACCCGTCCCGGCACGAGTTCCGGCATCGGCATCGGCATCGGCATCGGTGAGAATCGCTCGAAGTCGGCGCCACGCCTGGGCCTGCGTCGCGTCGGGCTCGGTGCCGGGCCGGGCCGACATACTACTCAACGCGGTGAGCAGTTGGATGCGGTCGCCGGCCTGCCCCCCGTACCCGCCGATCTCGCGCAGGAAGCGGAGCTGGTCGTCGCGTCCGGCGATGTCGAGAAGATACGACCCGGAGTCCTGCGTCGGAGGACCGGACGCGGCAGCAGCAGCGGGCGCGGGCGTCAGCGCGGGCGTCAGCCGAGCGGTGACGCCGTAGCGCAGCAGCAGCCGGGAGACGTCTTCGAGCAACCGGCGGCTGGGCGAGCTGAGCTCGATGGATCCCTCGCCGCCCGGTTGACCGAGCCGGATCGAACCGGCCGCCGACCACAGCTGCCCCAGGAGGATCGTCACCTGTTCCTTCGGCAGGCTGTACGCGCGAGGTGGGACGAACAGCTCGTCTGGACCGAGGCCGAGCAGACCCATCCCGTCGAGCCATCGCGCGATCGAACGGGGCGTACCGGCCGCGCCGTGGTCGGAGTCGGGGTCGGGCTCGGGCTCGGCCAGCCGGAGTGTGGTAGCAGTGGCCGGCGACTCCTCGTCACGCGGTGCGTCGCCACACGACTCGTCGACACGCGGCGCGTCGATCCCGAAATGCTTGGCCGCCTGCGCGACGGTCCGCAGGTTGGCCTCGTCCCGGCTGACGTAGCGGACCGGCTGGCGGGCGAACGAGCCGGCACCCAGCAGGTGCGCCAACAGCACAACCTCCGGCTCCGCCCAGGGCCGCACGGCCAGTGGCGGCGGAATGTGCCGGGGCGTGGCGAGTCTGGTGCCGATCGTGAGGTCACCGAGCGGCGTCCACCCGGCGACGGTGAGGAAGGGGTGGTTCGCGGTGGCCTCGATCTGTTTGCCGGAGGCCAGCGTCAGGCGGAACACCGTACGGTGTCCACTCGGGAACACATGGGTCAGGGTGCGCGGGGTGTAGCGCAGACTCTCGTCGAGTGCCCAGACCGGGACGTCGGTCGCCCCCGAAGCGAGCAGGTCCCCGAGGGCGACCTCCGAGTTGTCGTCGGCCCGGATCAGGCGGGTCGCGGCGGTCAGACACCCCGACTCCCGCAGGTCGGACAGTTGCGGTCGCTTGTCGGTACGCTGCTCCGGCCCACGGTTGAGCTGGCTCACCGCGATGACCGGACACTCGACCTCCTTGGCCAGCAGCTTGAGGCCTCGGGACAGCTCGGCGACCTCCTGCTGACGGCTCTCGGTCCGCTTCGGCGACGACATCAGCTGGAGGTAGTCGACGACGATCATCTTGAGGTCGTGCCGCTGGCGCAGCCGGCGCGCCTTGGCCCGGATCTCCATCAAGTTCATATTGGGGGTGTCGTCGACGAACAGCGGCGCTTCGCTGATCTCACCCATCCGTCGGGCCAGTTTGGTCCAGTCGTCGTCGGAGAGCTGACCGGAGCGCAGCACGTGCAGCGGCACCTTCGCTTCGGCGGACAGCAGCCGCATCACGATCTCCACCTTGCTCATTTCCAGGGAGAAGATCGCGCTCGCGCAGCCATGCCGGATCGCCGCGTTGCGGGCGAAGTCCATCGACGCGGTGGAGTTGTGCGTCGGGATCATCGTCCGACCGGCCAGGTAGAGATGATCGGCGTTGGCCACGGTGACACAACGGACCGCGACACTGGGTACGGGTCGTACCGCCACGATGTGGCGGTAGGCGGAGCCGGACCGGCCGAGCCGGTCCGGCTCGCCAGGGCCGGTCTGCCGTCCGGACTCGCTGAACACCTGGTCGACCGGGTCGAAGGTCAGCGTGTAGACGGTCGGTGGGGCGGTCATCCGCCCTTGGACGCTGGCCCCCGAGACGGTGCAGTGGTATCCCAGGCTGGCGATCAGCTCACGTACCCCGTCGATGAGTCGGCGGGAGGTGGTGCGGTACTCCACCAGACCGCTGGGGCTCACCGTGCCGGCGGCGTCCAACAGACCGGCGAGCAGGGCACGACGTTGCGATTCGGAGGCACGAAGGTAGGGGTCGGGAATGCCCCGATCGTCCTCGGGTTCCTCGACGTCGGCCGGATCCCGGTCGGTGGCGAGGGCGACCCCGAGCTCATACGGCTGTTCCGGCAGGTCGGCCCGGTCCGGCAAGGCCAGCGGGCGACAGTTGCGTACCGCGTGCCGGGGTTGGTCGTCCGGTTGCCGGCGCAGCGCGGCGGCGATCCGTTCGGTGGTCGTCACCTCGGTGACGGCGTCGGCGACCGAACCGTCCCAGGTCCGCGACGCGTCATCTGACGCTGTGGACCGGACGCCGTCGGTGGCGAGCGTGCGCGCGACCGACCGACCGACGTGAGCGGGTACGGGTGGCTGGCCGGCGGAGCCGACGCCGGCCATCGCCACCGGCAGCCGTGGCGGCAGGGACGACACCTGCCAGAGGTGGTCGGCGTCGGCGACGATCGACGAGCCGTCGGAGAACTCCACCTGGTAGCAGGTGCTGCCCAGCATGACTCCCGAGGTGGCGATCACGGTGGTGGGTCGACCGTCGGCACCGACGAGTTGGTCGCCCACGTCGACCTCACCCATGGTGGTCCAGCCGGTCGGGGTGGGCAGTGGGGTGTCCAGCGCCAGTGCCTTGCCGAGACCCGGCCGGCCGGCGACGATGATCAGTTGTCCCGGATGCAGGCCGTTGAGCAGCCGGTCGAGATCGGTGAATCCGGTCGGCACCCCGGTCATCACGCCACCCTGGGCACCGACGGCTTCGATCTCGTCGAGGGTGGGTTGCAGCATGTCGGCGAGGATGGCGAAGTCTTCGCTGACCCGGCGCTCGGTCACGTCGTACACGGCCTGCTGTGCCAGGTCGACGACGTCGTCGATGTCCCGGCCGCTTCCGGCGGCCGAACCGTACCCGAGCTGGACGATCCGGGTGCCGGCTTCGACCAGCCGGCGGAGCACGGCCCGCTCGGCGACGATCCGGGCGTAGTAGGCGGCGTTCGCGGCGGTCGGCACGCTCGCGATCAGGGTGTGCAGGTAGGGAGCTCCGCCGATGCGGCCCAGGTCCCCGGAGTCGGCCAGCGCCGCCGAGACGGTGATCGGGTCGGCCGGCTCGCCCCGGCCGTACAGGTCGAGTACGGCGTCGAAGATGGTGGCGTGGATCGGCCGGTAGAAGTCGTTGGACTTCAGGATCTCCACGACGTCGGCGATCGCGTCCTTGGACAGCAGCATGCCGCCGAGAACGCACTGCTCGGCGGCGATGTCCTGGGGCGGTGTGCGATCGAACTGTCCACCGTCGGAGGGCGGTCCGGGTGGCCCGCCGCCGGAGGGCGGACCCGCTGGACCGGATGAACGGGCCGGTCGGGTGCCGGCCTGTATGTCGTCAGTGATGGACACCAGCACCCCCTCCACGTCGACCAACTGCCCGCCGGTCCACCTGCCTGCCAGTGAACGTCGCGGGTACGACAAGACGTCGTCCGCCAGTTGCCCCTCGGACGCCGCCGCGACCGGGGGACGTCGCATCGGTGTTCCAGGGCCGACCGAAACGATACGGACTCCGCGGAGCTGGCCCAAACAGGTCGGTGGACGAACCTTGGGACAAGCTGTGGATAGCGAGCCACAGGCTGTGCACAACCTTGTGCACAGCCTGTGGATAACCCGGGGGCAACTGGCGCCGAACGGCTTTGACCAGGGATTACGTCGTCCACACCCGGTGGACAAAATTCGTACCCGGCTGTGTCCAGGCCAACCGGCTACTATCGGCGGTAACTGATTCGCCAGCTCAGCCATCACGGCTCGACAGCGAAGGGGCGAGGCTCCGGCGGTGGATTACCGGGACTGGGAGTATGGCGACCGCCCGCCGCGCGAGCGGCGACCGGCCGCTCGCTGGGCCGGTGACACCCAACCTGACGCAGAACAACCAAGCACTCACTCAAGGTACGACAGTCAGGCTGGTGAGATCGTCGACCCACCGCGACGGAGCCGGCATCGGCGGGCGGAACCGGCCACGGAGATCGACGATTCGTCGCGTCGCACCGGTCCGTCCGAAGTGGCGGGTCCCTCCGGAGCAACCGGTCCGACCAGGGCAACCGGTCCGATCGGGGCAACCGGTCCGATCGGGGCAACCGAACGCACCGGGCGCCACCGTGACGAATCATGGCAGATACCGACAGAACAGGTCCGGGGACGGCGTAGCACCCGAGCCCGTGGTTCCGCCGGTACGGGTACGCCGGCCAGCGACCCCCACCCCGACCCTGTCGAGGACTCCCGGCGCGCCGACACGTCGCGGCGGGATCGGTCCGCTCGGCGATCCACCGACCCGGGCGCCACCTGGTCGACGGGCGCGGTCGGGCTGCCGGCTCGGCCGGCGAGCGAGTCCGAAGCTCGGCCGGCGAGCGAGTCCGAAGCTCGGCCGGCGAGCGAGTTCGAGGGTTGGTCGCGCGACCGGGACCCCGCAGCTGGACGCGAGGTGGAGCGGCGGACCGACCGACCGACCCAGCGGGACTCCGGCGGCAGGCGCAGCCGTCACGCCCGAGCGGACCGAGACCCACGCGCGGACCGACAGCGTGATCGCGCCGACTACACCAGTGAATGGCAGCACGGCACCGACTACACCACCGAGTGGCAGCGGCCCGATGAATGGCGGCGACCAGCCGACCTCGAGTCCCCCCCGCCCGCTGGGCGCGGCAGCCGTCGCTCCGACCGCTGGGAGCAGGTGAGCGACCTCACCGGCACGTGGCAGCGGGACGCGACCGACTACACCACCGAGTGGCAGCGGCCCACCGACTACACCACCGAGTGGCAGCGGCCCACCGACTACACCACCGAGTGGCAGCGGCCCACCGACTACACCGGCACCAGCCAGCGGTCAGACGAGTGGCGTCGGCGTCCGCCTCGCCAGATCGAGTCGAGCCGGGCGGAGCTGAGCGACCAGACCGACACCTGGACGCGTACGCCGGCACCGCGCGCGATCAGTTCAGGTAGCTCCACCAGTCGAGACGACCTGATCGGCAGCTGGCGCGACGCGAGTGACCACACCGGCCAGTGGCATCGTGGTGACGATCCCGACAGCTGGCCCGCCGGTAGTCGGACCGGTGCCCGCAAGCGTCGGGCGGCGGACGTGGTGCGGCCCGATCCGGATCCGGTGCCGGTCGATCCCTGGCAGGCGGCGGAGCCCGGCCGGGACGACGGGTTCTGGTCAGGAACCCGGTTGGCCGGCGACGACCCACGCTGGGTGGAGCCCCCCGAGTCCGCACCACGATCGCCAGCGGTCGCGTTTCCCAGTGCTCCGCGCTCCCGATCGCTGCCGGAGTCGACCCGCCGGCCCCGCTACGAGCCGCCGTCCCGGCATCGACTGACCTACCGGATCGACGACGAGTTGATCGATGCCGATCAGGGTGGCTATCTTTCGTCGCTGCTCTACACCGCCGCCTGGTACGCCGTACCGGTGATGGCGTTTCTGATCTGGAGCCTCACCCTGGACGGCACGCCGGCCAGCGCAGACTGCATTCCGGGAATCGACGGCGGTTGCGTCTCCGCCCGGGCGCAGGCGATCAATTCGCTGGTGGCCAGCGCGACGGACTTCGCGTACGCCCTGCTGATCTCGCTCGTCCTCGCGGTCTCGATCCGCTGGTTGAGCGGCACCTGGCGGGCATCGAGCGTCGGGCTGGCAGCCGCCGTCATCGGTGGCGGCATGTCGACGGTGCTGGCCAGCGCGATCTCCGGTCAGCCGATCGGGTGACCGGGCGATCTGGTCGGCGACGAATCGCGGCCCGGCGTCCTGGCCCGCGAGCCGGTTCCCCTCCTACGATCGGCGGATGCCTTACCGGAGCCGGAATCGTTCGCTGACGGTCGTCGCCGGTACGGCGATCGCCGTCCTGGCCGCCGGATGCGGTGGAACCGCACCGGTGCCCGGTTCCGCGCCGGCGACGGCACCGGCGGCCGCATCGGCGACTGCGGCGAGTCCGTCGTCCGACCCGCCACGGTCGCCGTCCAGCGAGCCGTCCGGCCTAGCCGCGCTCGGCGCTGCCCCGAGCCCTACCGGTACGGCCGAGAGCGCCCCGCCGGACGGTGCGGTGACCGGCTCCGCGGCTGACTTCTCGGCCGGCAATCCGGCTGGTCGCGCGGCGGTGCCCGAGCACGCGCGGGCGGTGGACACCAGCCGACCGACGCGCGTCGTTGGTGACGGGACCGCGGCGAGCTGTACGTCGGCTGCGGTGGTCGACGCCGTCGCCGCTGGCGGAATCATCACGTTCTCCTGTGGGCCCGCGCCGGTCACCATCACCATGACGCGAACCGCCAAGGTCGTCAACGCGGCGAACCGGCAGGTGGTGCTCGACGGCGGCGGCCGGGTGACGTTGAGTGGCGGCGGCGAACGTCGCATCCTCTACATGAACACCTGCGACGAGGCTCAGGGGTGGACGACGTCGCACTGCAACGATCAGGACCATCCGCGCCTGGTGGTGCAGAACCTCACCTTCGCCGACGGCGACGCGACCGGCGAGCAGACCGACGGCGGTGGCGGCGGCGCGATCTTCGTTCGGGGCGGGCAGTTCCGGGTGGTCAATTCGCGGTTCGTGGGCAACCGGTGCGACCGTACCGGCCCGGATCTGGGCGGGGCGGCGATCCGGGTGTTGGACCAGTGGCAGGACAAGCCGGTGTACGTGGTCGGCAGCACGTTCGGCGGTGCCCCGAACGCGGGCGGGGTGTGCGCCAACGGCGGAGCGGTGAGCAGCATCGGTGTGTCGTGGACCGTGCTCAACAGCCTGATGACCCACAACTCGGCGGTCGGCAACGGCGCGAATCCCGCCAAGCCAGGTACGCCGGGTGGTGGCAGTGGCGGCGCGATCTACGCCGACGGCAACCAGTTCACCGTCACGATCGCCGGCACCATCATCGAGGACAACGAGGCCCGGGAAGGTGGCGGCGCGATCTTTTTCGTCAGCAACGATCGTTCCGGCAGCCTGCGGCTGACCGACTCGGTGTTGCGGCGCAATCCCAGCCGAGGCTTCGAGACCGCCGGGTATCCCGGCATCTTCTTTCTCGGGGCCGGCGAACCGAAGGTCACCTCCAGCACGCTGCGCTGATCCCGTTCCGCCGCCGGCCCGGTCCGGCCGAACCACGGACCCCCGCCGGAGACATCGTCGTCCGCCCACGTCAGACACACCTGAGCCGCACCGGTCGGACCGGTGCGGCTCAGGTGTGTCTGACGCTGTCGTGCGAGCCGCGGTTACTTGGCCTGGAGCACGTTGAGGTCGAACGTGGCGGTGACCTCCGGGTGCAGCTTCACCCGCACCGGGTAGGTCCCCACCGACTTGATGTGACCGGGCAGTTCGAGCCGACGCCGGTCGATGGCCGGGCCACCAGCGGTCCGGACCGCGTCCACCACCTCGGCCGGCGTGACCGAACCGAACAGGCGGCCACCGTCGCCAGCCCGCGCGGTCATGCTGACCTTGAGGCCTTCGAGTTGCCCCTTGACCTCGGTGGCGTGGCCGAGGTCACGAATCTCGCGCGCCGACCGGGCCCGCTTGATCGAGGTGACCTGCTTCTCGGCTCCCTTGGTCCAGGAGATCGCGAACCCCTGGGGCAGCAGGTAGTTACGGCCGAAACCGTCCTTGACCTCGACGATGTCCCCTGGGGAACCGAGCCCAGAGACCTCCTGAGTCAGGATGATCTTCATTCCGGTGCCCTCCCGCTCAGCGTGCCGTCGTGGTGTACGGCAGGAGCGCCATCTCGCGGGCGTTCTTGACCGCACGAGCGATCTGGCGCTGCTGCTGGGAGGTGACCCCAGTCACCCGCCGAGCGCGGATCTTGCCGCGGTCGGAGATGAACTTGCGCAGCAGCGCGGTGTCCTTGTAGTCGATGTAGGTGATCCCGTCCTTGTCGAGCGGGTTCACCTTCTTCTTTGGCTTGCGCAGTGCCGCAGCCTTGGCCATTGCTCTTGCTCCTGGTTTGCGATCGCGTGCGTTGGTTGCCACGTCAGAACGGAGGTTCTTCGTCGAAGTTGCCGCCGCCGGAACGGGCAGACGAGGCTGCCGGCGCGGCGGTGGCCCACGGGTCGTCGAAGTTGCCGCCGCCGGAGTTGCCGCCGCCGGAACCGCCGAAGCCGCCACCACCGGAACCGGAACGGGACATCTTCTGCACCTTCGCCGTGGCGTACCGCAGCGACGGGCCGATCTCGTCCACTTCCAACTCGATGACGGTGCGCTTTTCGCCCTCACGGGTCTCGTACGACCGCTGCCGCAGCCGACCCGAGACGATCACCCGGGCGCCCCGCTGAAGTGACTCGGCGACGTGTTCGGCCGCCTGACGCCACACGGTGCAGGACAGGAAGAGCGGCTCGCCGTCCTTCCATTCACCGGAGGCCTTGTCCATGAACCGGGGCGTCGAGGCGACCCGGAACTTGGCGACCGCCGCCCCCGAAGGGGTAAAACGCAACTCAGGGTCATCGGTCAGGTTGCCGATGACCGTGATGGTGGTATCTCCTGCCATGACCATCTCCTCGCGCGCTCAGTCGTCGTCCCGGTCAAGGCTGCCAGAGCCCACCGACAGGACGACCGAGGCTGTCCGGGCGTGCCGGGAAAGGCGCGTCAGCGCGTCTCCGGCCGAATGACCTTGGTACGCAGCACCGACTCGTTGAGTCGCAGCTGGCGGTCGAGCTCAGCGACGGCATCCGGGTTGGCCTGCAGGTCGATGACGGCGTAGATCCCTTCGGCCTTCTTGTTGATCTCGAAGGAAAGGCGCCGACGGCCCCAGACGTCGAGTTTCTCGACCGAGCCACCCGCGGTCCGAATCACGTTCAGGTACGTGTCGAGCGATGGCGCTACGGTGCGCTCCTCGAGACTGGGGTCGAGGATCACCATGATTTCGTAATGACGCAAGACGTACTCACCTCCTCTGGACTGGCGGCCACGGTCCTTCCGTGGCAGGAGGTCTGGCGTCGTGGCGCCGGTCGCCGAACAGGATTGCCGACCACCAGCGCAACTGGACAAGGATAGCCGGCCCCGAAGCAGGCAGCACGCGCACCCCGGGCGAGCAGGGAGCTCGCGCCTGAGCACCAGGCCCGGCTCGGTGCGGCTCGCGGCCGCCGGGGCCGGGAGACACCAGCCGCGGGGCGCCCCTGTCCGCATTCTTTGGGTGGGACCTGGGGAGGAACGACCACACCGACGAGGTTGGACATGGAGCGCCCCGCGGAGCCTGTTTAGTTGTGCGGCGATGGCGTCTCGGATCAGGGCAGCCGGCGCGTGCGCCGCCCGTGTTGCACCACAATAACCCTAATAGCTGCCGCTGATACACCAATCACGGCAATTGCCGCCAGCAATACGAGAAGTCCGGTTGCCTGCTCCTGTCCGGCCAGCTCGCTCCACCACGAGCCCGTCACCAGTACACCGACCGACGGTCACCTGCCATGTCACTCCCAGCCGGGCGAGGCCCGACGCTGACCGGGAGCCACCGGGCCGGATGTCCGACCGGTTCAACGACGCCGTCGGACCCCGGTGACGCCGCCGGCGGGTGGGGCGGGGTCAGCCCACCGTGCCGAGTCGGTCAGGCCGGCCACGTAGGCTCGCCGACATGCGTATCGGAGCCCACGTCGACCCGGCCGACCCGCTTGCCGCCGCCACCGACCGCCGAGCCGACGCCGTACAGTTCTTCCTCGCGGATCCGCAAGGTTGGCAGGCGCCGAAGTCGCGGGACGACGCCGACGAGTTGCGCGCCTCGGACGTGGACGTCTACGTCCACGCCCCGTACGTGATCAATGTCGCGACCAGCAACAACCGCATTCGCATCCCGAGCCGCAAACTGCTGGTCGGTCATGCCGCCGCCGCCGGCGCGATCGCCGCGAAAGGTTTGATCGTGCACGGCGGCCACGTCAACCGGGGCGACGACCCGGCCGTCGGGTTCGACAACTGGCGCAAGACCTTCGCGTACGCAAGGGAACAGGGCGGATTTCCGCTGCCGGTGCTGATCGAGAACACCGCGGGCGGGGACAACGCCTGCGCCCGCCGGTTCGACGCGCTGGCCCGGCTCTGGGACGCGGTCGGCGAGTTCGACGTCGGCTTCTGCCTGGACACCTGCCACGCGCACGCGGCCGGCGAGGATCTGCTGGGGATCGTCGATCGGGTCAAGGCCATCACCGGACGGATCGATCTGATCCACGCGAACGGATCCAAGGACGGGTTCGGCTCCGGCCGCGACCGCCACGACAACCTCCAGAACGGCGAGATCGACCCGGCTGCGATCGTCGCGATCGTCCGCGCCGCCGACGCTCCGGTGATCGTCGAGACCCCGGGTGGATCCACCGGCCAGGCGGCGGACATCGCCTATCTCCGTGGTCAACTGGGGTGACGAGACAAGACGGCCTCGACATGAGCAGCACGCAGCCATCGACCCCGGGCGCACGGGATCCTGACTCCGCCGGACCCGATTCGGCCACGGACGCCGCACCAGCTCCGGAGGCAACGCCAACTCCGGCGGCAACGCCAACTCCGGCGGCAGCCGCCGACGAGTCCCCTCCGCTTGCGGCGACCAAGGTCGACCTCCCCGCGCCAGCGGTAGCCGACCACGATGCCTCCGGGCCCGACACCACCAAGACGGCCGACGCGGTCGAACCCGACACCACCAAGGCCGGCACCACCGGGACGACCGACGGCGGCGAAGCCGCGACACCCACGCCAGCCCCCGAACCGCCGAAGCCGGCGGATCCGTTCGTCGCGTTCGCCCCGGCACCGGACCGCCCGCCCGGTCGGCTACGACGTGCCGGCGCGGCGGTCGGCCGGCGGCTGACGCACGAGTGGACGCTGGCCGGCCTGGCCGCCCTGGCGCTGGCGGTCGTGATGACCTGGCCAACGCTGCGCTACCCGCTCTACACGATTCCGCAAGACACCTGGGATCCGACCCTGCAGGCCTGGCAGATGGCCTGGTCGGGACACATCCTGTTGACCGACCCCACCCAGCTGTGGCGGTCCAACACCTTTTACCCGGAGCCGTGGAGCTTCGCTTTCTCCGACACTCTGCTCGGCTACGCCCCGGCCGGGATGATCGGTGACGGACCGGTCGCCGCCGTCGCGCGATACAACATCATGTTCGTGCTGGCGCACGCGTTGGCGGCGCTCGGGGCCTACGCGCTCGTCCGTCAACTCGGCGCGGGTCGGACCGCCGCCGTCGTCGGTGGAGCGGCCTACGCCTACGCGCCCTGGCTGCTCGCCCAGGCCGGGCACCTGCACATCGTCTCCAACGGCGGCATCCCGCTGGCGCTGGCCATGCTGGCGCGGGGGCACGGCTGGTCGCTGCGGCACGGCTACCGGCCGCAGCGGCGGAACGTGGCCTGGGCGCTCGCCGGCTGGCTCACCGCCGCCTGGCAGATCAGTCTCGGCTTCGGCATCGGACTGCCGTTCATCTACATCCTGGCCGCCATCTGCCTGGTCAGCGTAATCATGTACGTGGTCCGCCGCACCTGGTTCTGGCCGCGACGCAAGCCGTTCGGGGCCGTACTACTCCTCGCCGACCTGGCCGGCGGGGCGTTGTTCGCCGCGGTCGGCGTGCTGCTCGCGATCCCGTACTTCCGGGTGGCCGAGCTGCATCCGAACGCCGCGCGCACCATGGACGACCTGGCCGCGTACTCCCCACCGTTGGCGGGCTTCTTCACCGCTCCCCAGGAGTCCCGGATCTGGGGAGACCTGCACGCCGATGCTCGGGCCGCCCTGCCCTGGCATCCGGAGATGACCCTGCTCCCCGGCTTCGTGCTCTACGCATTGGCCCTGGCCGGACTGGTCTTTTCCATCTGGACCCTGCGGCAACGTCTGCTGCTGCTCGGCGGCGCCCTGCTCGGCGGCGCGCTGGCGATGGGCACCACCTTCTTCGGCGGCACCTACACCTACGGGCTGCTGTTCGAGCACGTGCCCGGTTGGGACGGCATCCGGACCCCGGGCCGGATGATGCTCTGGACGACCCTGCTGTTGGCCGTTCTCGCCGCCGGCGCGGTCGGTGCCTTCGTCGACCGGGTCGGCGAGATCGCCCGGCAGCGGGTGACCGAACGTCCCGGTGCCTGGCTGCGGTTGGCCACCCTGCTGCCACTGCTGCTCGTCCTGGTCGAGGGGCTCAACGTGACACCGCATCCGGTGGTGCCCGCCCAACCACAGATCATGCGGGTCGACGACGGACCGATCCTGGTGCTGCCCAGCGGTCAGAACCTCGACCAGCACGTGATGCTCTGGTCGACCACCCGCTTCCAGCCGGTGGTCAACGGCGGCAGCGGGTTCACCCCGCGACGGCTGGCCGAGGTGCGTGAGGTGACCCTGACCTTCCCGGACGAGGCGAGCATCTCCTACCTGCGCGAACTGGGGGTTCGTACGGTGGTGATCCGGCGTGACGAGGTGCTGGGCACACCGTGGCAGACCACGATCGATCTACCGGTTGACGGGCTCGGCATCGACCGAGCCGACATCGGCGACACCGTGGTCTTCCGGTTGTGACCCGGTACCGCCACCGGAGGTGCCGGCGCTGAGTCGGGCGCGAAGTTGGTCTCGGAGCCGCTCTCGAAGTCGTCGCAGCCAGTCGGCGTCGGAGGTGCCCTCGAAGACGCCGCCGTCCGGGTCGTCGGCGTAGTTGTGCCGTACCGGGTCGAGCTCCGGCCGCAGGATGTCGCGAACGACGAAGGCACAGAGCGCGATCACGGTGCCCAGGCGCAGCGTGGCGGCGAGGACGAAGACCCCTTCCGGGATGACCGGGCTACCGGTCGAGATGCCGAGCAGTTGACCATAGAAGGCGAGGAAGTAACCGACCTCGGCGAACTGCCAGGCGAGGAAGGCACCCCAGCGTGGGCGGGCCAACACGATCAGCGGTAGCAACCAGAGGGTGAACTGCTGTGACCAGACCTTGCTGAAGATCAGGAAGGCGGCCACCACCAGGAAGGCGAGCGCGGCGACGCGCGGACGGCGTGGCGCGAGCAGGGCGAGCAGGCCGATCGCGGCGCAGGCCAGCGCGAACAGCGCGTACGACACGTTGTTGAGGGTGGGGATGTTGTTGCTCAACCACTGGAACAGTCCCTGGTCACCGGGAATGCCTGCGGCCCACTTGCCGTCGAGGTAGCGGCCGATGTACCACAACGTTCCCCAGTCGATCGGCCGTTCCGAGTTGAGTTCGAAGAAGCGGTCCCAGCCGCTGCGCGCGTATAGGTAGACCGGCAGGTTCACCGCGACGACGGTCAGCACGGCCGCGCCGATCGCGGTGCCGGCGGCTCGCAGCCGGGCCGATCGCATGCCGAGTACCAGCAGCGGACCGAGGATGAACAGCGGCCAGAGTTTGGCGGCGCCACCGATGCCCAGCAGGATGCCGGCCAGGACCGGCCGCTTCTTGGCCCAGGCGTACAGGCCGAAGGCGGCGAAGCCGATCGGCAGCATGTCCCAGTTGACGGTGGCGGTCAGCACCAGCGCCGGGGACAGGGCGAACATCGCGGCGTCCCACGGGCGACGGCGGCGCAGGGACAGGATGGTGGCGACTGCGGCGACCGCGAGGGCGCAGAGCACCAGGGCGTTGAGGTTGTAGAACCACATCGCCTGGTTGAGTTCTGGACGGTCCGCGCCGATCGCGTGCACCGGCAAGCCCAGGATTCCCATGAAGTAGCCGGTGACGACCGGATACTCGACCGGGTGGTCCAGGTAGGGGATCTTGCCCTCGTTGAGTCCTTCGGCGTAGTAGAGCGCCAGCACGTCGGTGTAGCAGAACCGGTTGTACTGGACGTTGTTCTGCCAGGCACCGTCCATGCAGGGTGACTTCTGCACCCAGTGCAGGGCGAGGCTGAGGCAGACCAGGGCGAGCACGATCCGGCCGGCGGTCCAGAACCCGCCGGATCTGGTGGTCGCCGAGTCCCCGGCACCGGCGTGGCGACCGAGCGGGCCACCGATCGCCTCGGAAAGCCCGCGTACGAATCCGTCGGTGCGGGAAGGATGATCGACGGTGGCCTCGACGATCGATCCACCGTGGCCGGCACCGGCTTGTACCGGCTGCGGATCCCGCTCAGCTTCGTCGATGCCGTTCGGCGGCTGCACGCTCATGAACAGGCATCCTGCCGTACCGGACGGGTCGACGTCTGCCCAGGATCGCACATGTCGGGACACTCGTTCCGAAGACGGGTCGGCGACCAGGGCAGTTGCCCTGGTCGCCGACCCGTCGCACCTCAGATCAGAGACAGATATCGATCAACCGGTTGCCGGCGCTGTCGGGGGGACACTCGCGCCACCGCCGCCGCCACCGTTGAACAGATCCAGGCCCGTCCCATCGCCGGCCTCGCCATCCTGACCGCCACCGCCGGGGGCGGCGTCCTGACCGCCACCGTCGTTGCCGTTGCCGTTGCCGGGGTTGTTACCGGGGTTGTTGCCGTTGCCGTTGTTGTTGCCGTTGGGGCAGAGCAGCGGACCGAGCGGGCCGTCGCAGGCGGGGTTGCCGCCGCCACGGGGCGGATCCGGTGCCGGTGGTGGCGCCGGCGACTTACCGTTGCCGGCGTCGACGCTGCCGATCTCCCGGGCGGCCGGGAAGCGCTCGACGTCCATGCCGTCGTGCGCCTCGTTCATGAAGCGCTGCCAGATGGTCGCGGGAAGCCCGCTACCGCCGATCTTGTTGCCGTTCTTGTCCCGCAGGGCCTTGCGATCGCCGACGTTGCCGACCCAGACCGCCGTGGCGATCTGCGGGGTGTAGCCGATCATCCAGGCGTCGCCGTTCTCGCCACTGGACTCGTTGAGCTCCCAGGTACCGGTCTTGCCGGCAACCGGACGCCCGTTCTTGAGATCCTTGTCGATGTTGTCCGGGATCTTGGTCAACACGTCGGTCAGGTCCGCGACCACCTCGGTACGGATCCGCTGCTCCGGCTTGAGCTGCTCGCCGCCGACCTTGACCCATTCGCCGTTGACCAGGTTCTTCTGCTCGACGGAGATCACGAAGTGGGCCTTGTTGTAGACGCCGCGATTGGCCAGGGTGGCCACTCCGTTGGCGTGGTCGAGCACGGTGACCGGGTACTGGCCGTAGCCGACGACGTTGAAGAACGGCGAGGGTGCGACCTGCTTGGGGTCGTCGATCGCGGCCAGGTCGTACGGCTTGCCGTCGGCGGTGTTCCACATCGTGTTGATGCCGGCCGCCTTCGCCATCCCGACCACCTTGTCCGCGCCGATCTGCTCGGTCACGTGGTAGAACGGCACGTTGTAGGACTGCACGGTGGAGAACTCCAGCGAGCACCACTCGCCGCAGCTGGCGTTACGGCCCGCGTTCTGCACCTCGATCTCGGTGCCCTCGACCTTGAACGGCTTGGCGGTCCAGCGCGAGTCGACCGAGATGTCGTTGTCCAACGCGGCGGCCAACGTATAGATCTTGAACGTCGAGCCAGGCGAGTGCCCGCCGGTCCACTGGCCGTTCTCGTAGTTGCGGCCGGCGTAGTCGTGTCCGGTGCCGTTCTCGCCGCCGAAATAGGCCAGCACCCGACCGGTCTCCGGGTCGATGGCGACCATCGCCGCCATCACGTTCTCCGGCTGACCCTCCATCGGCGAGCCCTTGGTCTTGCGCCACGCGGCTTTCCGGGCGGCGGCCTGCATCTCCGGGTCGATCGTCGTGGTGATCTTGTAGCCACCCTGCCGAAGCTTCTGGGAGCAGTCGTCCGGAGTGCAGATGCCCATCTGCACCATCTCGTCCCGGACGTAGTTGATCACGTTGCCTTCTGGCGTGTTGATCCCACAGTCGATGATGCAACTGTTCGGATCGACGGCCCTGACCTCGGGATACTCCGCCGGCCGCTCCGCCGGATCGAGCCAGCCGCGTTCGACCATCCCGTTGAGCACGTACGCCCAGCGGTCCTTGGCGTCGACCTCGTTGACCGCTGGGTCGAACCCCTGGTGGCCGGTGACGCTGTCCGGCTCCGGCTGTTTGATCACGCCCGCGATCACCGCGCCTTCGGCGACCGACAGATCACTGACCGACTTGCCGAAATACTGCTGGGCGGCGGCCTCGATACCGTAGGCGCCCCGGCCGAAGTAGATCGTGTTCAGGTAGAAGCCCATGATCTCGGACTTCTCGTACCGGTCGTTGAGCTTGGAGGCCAGGACCGCCTCGCGGACCTTCCGGGCGTAGGAGACTTCCTGCAGGTCCATCGCGTTACGGGCGTACTGCTGGGTGATCGTCGAGGCACCCTGCCGGCTGCCTCCGGTGAAGTTGTTCCACGCGGCTCGGGCGATGCCGACGTAGTCGATACCGGAGTGGTCGTAGAAGTTGCGGTCCTCGGCGGAGGCGACCGCCCGCTGCACGTGCTCGGGAATCTGATCGACGGTTACGAACACCCGGTTGAACTCGCCGAGCTTGGCGATCCGGCTGGTGCCGTCGTTGGCATAGATCGAACTGGCCAGCGGGAGTGGCAGTTGCTCCGGCAGGGCCACGGTGGTCGAGTAGTACGTGCCGCCGACGACAGCACCGCCGGTGAGCATGATCAGTACGGCGAACGAGGCGATCAGCAGGTTGATCCGCCGCCGCTGTTTGGCCTTCTTGACGGCGGCCGGATCGTTGCGACCGCCGCGACCGCCGCGACCGCGCCGGCCGGGACCGCCCGGACCACCCGGACCGCCGGGACCGCCCGGGCCACCGGGACCACTCGGGCCACCGCCGAAGCCGCCCGGACCGTCGAACCCGCTTGCTGGCGAGACCGGCCGTACGCTGGCCCGCCCGACGGTCGCCCGGCCGGCCGCCGATCCGGGGCCGCCGACACTGGCCCGGCCGGCGCCGCCGACCGAGGCGCCACCGACCGAGGCACGGCCAGCCGGCGCGCCGCCGACCGAGGCACTACCGACCGAGGCACGGCCGGCCGATGCGCGGCCGCTGACGCCACCGACCGACGCGCTGCCCGTCGAAGCGCTACCGACCGAGGCCCGACCACTGGACGCCGACCCGGGCCGGGGCGGGACGTCCGCGCCGCCGCCAGCCGACCATCGGCCCGGCGAGCCGTGGCCGGACTCATGGAAGGCACCCGGTACGGGTTCGTCCGTACCACGGCTCCACCGGTAGTCATCCGGCTCAGATCCGTGTCCGCCGCCGCTGCCCGGCATATGGGCACGCCCGGAGGCGGAGTTGGGGTCGCCGTACGAGTTCATGTGTCACACCCTGCCGGTTGCGGTGATGCGCAGGTGCGACACCACCGGTCTGCCGTGAGTTGGCCCACTGCCGGCGCCGGATCGACACCGCAGCCGAAAGCCACTTCATCAGAAATATCGTGACTTGTCCGGTTAACCATTTACATTGCCCTGCCCACTCTCTGGTGCCTACGCAGCGGCCGGGCAATCGGGTTCACCGTTGGGCCTCTCGCCTTCGTCTGCTCATGAGCGGCTGACCAGCGCCGCCGGACAGTTGACCAGCGCCGCCGGACATCCCGGCGGACGCGGCGAACGCACCGTCCGTCGCGTCGTCGTCCTCAGCGGCGGCGAGTCCGTCCCGACCGAGCAGGTACTGCTCCACCAGGTGGTTCCAGTCGCAGACGCGGCACACCTCGACGACGTACACCTGGAACTCACGCAGAGTCATCGCCAGGATCGACAACTCCGCGCGGGTGCGGGCCTGCCCGGCGGACTGCTTCAACTCGTCGCCATAGATGTAGTGCACCTGGGTCAGGTTCTCGCGCCGGCAGATCGGGCACCGCTGCTCGGTCGGTTCACCGTGGAAGCGGGCCGCGTTCTTCAGGTAGGGCGACGCGTCGCAAACCTCGTAGGTGCCGATCCGGCCGGAGAGAACCTCGCGCAGCACCGCTCGCCGCTGGAGCGAGTAGTCGACGATCTGGCGCTGCGAACGCATGGACCCGAGGGTACGCGGTCCGGCCAGAAGTTGGCGACACCGTCACCTTCGGTAGCCATACGGACGCAAAGATGTGTTTGCCCACCATCCGGATCCCGTCTACCGTGACGATGTATCGGTCCGATACATCGCATCGGATAACCGCAGGCAGATCGAGGGGTAGGAGGAGCAGAGTGCTGGAACTCGCCATCCTCGGTCTGCTGCAGGAGTCACCGATGCACGGCTACGAGCTCCGCAAGGAACTCACCGCCAAGCTCGGCGCCATTCGTGCGGCGATCAGCTACGGCTCGCTCTACCCGACCCTGCGACGGCTGCAGGCCAACGGCCTGATCGCCGAGGCCCGTGACGCGCCGACCACGGCGGTCGAGATTCCCGCGCTGACCAGCCGACGCGGTCGGGTCGTCTACACCATCACCGCCGAGGGCAAGGAACGTTTCGCCGAACTGATCGCGCACACCGGCCCGGAGACCTACGAGGACACCGGTTTCGGCGTGCACTTCGCCTTCTTCTCCCGGACCGACCGGGCCACCCGGTTGCGCATCCTGGAGGGGCGGCGCCGCAAGGTCGAAGAACGTCGGGAGGGACTCCGCGACGTGCTCAGTCGAGCCGCGGAGCGCATCGACGCGTACACGCTCGAACTCCAACGCCACGGACTCGACGCCTGCGAACGCGAGGTCCGCTGGCTGGAGGAGTTGATCGCCAACGAGCGGTCCGGCCGGGCACCACACACCGGCCAACCAGAGCCGAAGAACGATCCGCCTCCGCCTGGACAGACCAGGCACGAGCAGGAGCGGCCGTGAAGAACAAGAAGGAGGCAAACGCGATGGGCTCCGTCCGCGTCGCCATCGTCGGTGTCGGTAACTGTGCCTCGTCCCTGGTCCAGGGCGTGGAGTACTACCGCGACGCCGATCCCAACGACCGCGTCCCGGGTCTCATGCACGTCACCTTCGGCGACTACCACGTCTCGGACGTGGAGTTCGTCGCGGCGTTCGACGTGGACGCCAAGAAGGTGGGCATGGACCTCTCGGAGGCGATCAACGCCAGCGAGAACAACACCATCACCTTCGCCGACGTACCGCCCAGTGGGGTGCTGGTCCAGCGCGGCCCCACCTTCGACGGGGTCGGCGAGTACTACCGGGAAGTCATCCACGAGTCCGACCAGGAGCCGGTCGACGTCGCGCAGGCGTTGCGCGACGCCCGCGCGGAGGTCGTCGTCTGCTACCTGCCGGTCGGCTCGGAGCAGGCCGCCCGGTACTACGCCCAGGCCGCCATCGACGCCGGCTGCGCGTTCGTCAACGCCCTGCCGGTCTTCATCGCCTCGGACCCGACCTGGGCGCGGAAGTTCACCGACGCCGGGCTGCCGATCGTCGGCGACGACATCAAGAGCCAGGTCGGCGCGACCATCGTGCACCGCGCCCTGGCCAAGCTCTTCGAGGACCGCGGGGTCGAGCTGCTGCGCACGTACCAGCTCAACTTCGGCGGCAACATGGACTTCATGAACATGCTGGAGCGCACCCGGCTGGTCTCCAAGAAGATCTCCAAGACCCAGTCGGTGACCTCCCAGGTGCCCCACGAGATGGCCAAGAGCGACGTGCACATCGGCCCGTCCGACCACGTGCCGTGGCTCGACGACCGCAAGTGGGCGTACATCCGGCTGGAGGGCCGTTCGTTCGGCGACACGCCGCTCAACGCCGAGCTCAAGCTGGAGGTGTGGGACTCGCCCAACTCCGCAGGTGTGATCATCGACGCGCTGCGCGCCGCGAAGATCGCCCTGGACCGGGGCGTGGGCGGCCCGATCCTGTCCGCGTCCTCCTACTTCATGAAGTCCCCGCCCGAGCAGTACGCCGACCACGACGCCCGCCAAGCCGTCGAGGACTTCATCGCGCACAAGATCGAGCGTTGAGCCACCGCTGGCCGTCGCCGGCCAGTCCGCCGTGGTGCGGGGTGACCAGCTGATGCTGTGCCCCCCGCACCACGGCTCGGTCAGCTCCACGCCAGCCGTAGCGCCACCCCTGCCTCCAGCTCCAGCAGGTGCCGCTTGCGGGGCAGACCACCGCCGAACCCGACCAGCTTGCCGCCGGCACCGACGATCCGGTGGCAGGGCACGATGACCGGGATCGGATTACGGTTGCAGGCCACCCCGACCGCCCGCGCGGCCTGCGGATCACCCAACGCGGCGGCGACCGCACCGTACGTCTCGGTCTGTCCGTACGGGATGGCGCTCATCCGTCGCCACACCGCGCGTTCGAAATCCGAGCCCTGACGCACCGACAGCGGCACGGTGAAGCCGGTCAGTTCCCCGGCGAAGTAGCCACGCAGTTCGTCGAGCGCCGCTCGCAGCACCGGCTCCGTCGGTGCGCCGTCGGCGACCGGATCGGTACGCCCGAAGCGCACCCGGCACACGCCGAGCGCGTCGGTGGCCACCGACAGTTCACCGATCGGGGAGTCGAGCACCGCCCAGCGCATCAGTTGATTCTCCGTCAGGTGTCCGCCGACTCGTCTATCGGCTCGTCCACCGGCCGTCGGTCTGTCGGTCCGTCGGCCGCCGGCCCACCCGCCGACGAGCCGTCGGCCGACACCGGTGCCGACATGAACAGGGCGACCTCGTCGGTGTACGGCGGAAGGTAGCGCGTGGTGTCGATACCGGTGAGCGTGAACCCGAGCCGGCGGTACGCCCGTACCGCCGCGACGTTGACGTTCTGGGTCTCCAGCCAGATCTCCCGGGCGCCGTTCTCCCCAGCGGTGACCCGCGCGATGCTCAGCAACTCCCGGGCGACGCCGCGTCGGCGGTACGCCGGAGCCACATGCAGTTCGTTGACCACCTGCCGGCCGTTCCACCGCTCGTACGTGGTGGCCATGAAGCCGACTGGTCGCGGGCCGGCCATCGCCAGCGCGTAGAGGTCCCACGGTCGGGATCCGACCGTGACACCCTCAACCAGGTCGTACCGCTTGCGCAGTGGCGGCGCGACCGGCGTCTCGCGGAGCGCGAACCCGTCCACGCCTGCGGTCACCTGGTAGACGCTGCCGGTGGAGAACGACGTGTCGAGCCGATGGAGCAGGTCGGCCTCGTACTCGGTGATCACGTTCCGGATCCTGATCTCCACCGACGCATCGTCGCATGCGGACGACCCGCGGGTCGGTGACCGGGCACCGCCCGTGCGCCCCCTGCCAGCCGATCGAGCGGTGTGCATCGGCCCTGGCTGAGCAGCACTTCGCCGACCAGGACAGTTGCCCAGCGGGGCTATCGTCACGGGCTGTGGACACCGCGACGCTCGTCTTCCTCATCGTCGGCGGCCTCGGCGTGGCGGTGCTCGCCGTCGGGCTGCTCGGCGGCGAGATCCTGCACTTCGGCGACGTCGGTGCCGACGGTCCGGTGTCGCTGGAGATGGTCGCCGGGTTCGCCGGCACGTTCGGGTTCGCGGCGGCGATCGCCAACGAACTGATCGGCGCCGGCAGCCCTGGTCTCGTCGTCGCCGCCACCGCGATCGGCGTGACGGCCGCCGTACCCGCCGGTTGGTTGACCATGCGGCTGTCCCGGGCGGCCCGGGACATGCCGACCGACGCCACCCCGACCCGCACCGACCTGATCGGCTCACTCGGCGTGGTGATCACCCCGATCCACCCCGGCGGGTACGGCGAGATCCGTGTCCGCGTCGGTGGCCAGCCGGTCAAGCTCAGCGCACGTGCCAACCAGCCCATCCCACTCGGTGCCCAGGTGTTCGTGGTGGAGGCGCCGAGCGACACCAGTGTCGTGGTCGAACAGACCCCACCCGTCCAGTGACCCGCCCGGGTGACGACCGCGCCCCGTGACCGCGCCCGACCATGCCTGCGGTGCGGCCGGTGAACCACCCGTCAGCCCGCCAGTTGCCACCCCACCAGTAAGGAATGTCCATGACCCCTCTGTTCATCGCGATCATCGGCACCGCGGTGCTGGTGTTCGTTCTCATCCTGTTCGTGCTCTCCCGGATCAAGGTGGCCGGCTCGAACGAGGCCTTCATCGTCACCGGCCGCAAGGGTCGGACCACCCAGGCGCTGGACGGATCCCGATCCACCGACCTGTCGGGGCAGAAGGTGGTGATGGGCGCCTCCGTCTTCGTCCTGCCGGTGGTGCAGAAGCTGCAGGTGCTCGACCTGTCCAGTCGCCGGATCCACGTGGAGATCGCCGGCGCGGTCAGCAAGCAGGGCATCCGGGCCAACCTGCAGGGCGTCGCCATCGTCAAGATCGGCGGTACGGAGGACGCGATCCGGGCCGCCGCCCAGCGGTTCCTGCACCAGCAGGACGAGATCGAGGACTTCACCCGTGAGGTGCTCGCTGGCGCGTTGCGCTCGATCGTCGGTCGTCTGACCATCGAGGAGATCATCCGCGACCGGGCCGCCTTCGCCAGCGCGGTCGCCGAAGAAGCCGAACATTCGATGACCAACCAGGGTCTGGTGCTCGACACCTTCCAGCTGCAGGACATCATCGCCGAAGGCTCCTACCTGCAGGATCTCGGCCGGCCCGAAGCGGCCCGCGTGCTCAAGGACGCGGCGATCGCCGAAGCCCGAGCCAGGCAGGCCGCCGAGCAGGAGCGGCTGCTTGCCGAAGAGGCGATCGCCGAGGCGAACCGCAACCTGTCGCTCAAGCAGGCCTCGATCCAGGCCGAGATCGACGCCGCCAAGGCCAAGTCGGCGGCCGCCGGCCCGCTGGCGCAGGCTGAGCGGGACCAGGCGATCCTCTCCGAACAGCAGAAGGTCGCCGAGCGCAACGCGGAGCTGAAGGAACGCCAACTCGACACCGAGGTCCGCAAGCCGGCCGACGCGGCACGCTACCGCGTGGAGCAGGAAGCGGAAGCGGCCCGCAGCGCGGCGGTCCTCGGTGCCGACGCCGAACGGCAGGCCACCATCGCCGCCGCCCAGGCCGCCGCCGAGCAGGCCCGGCTCATCGGTGAGGGTGAGCGGGCCCGACGTGCCGCGCTGGCCGAGGCGAACGCGATCGAGGGTGCCAAGGAAGGTGAAGCCGAGCAGCGACGCCGTACCGCGATCGCCGAGGCGATCGAGCGAGAAGGCTCGGCGGAAGCCGCCGCCATCCTCGCCCGGGGCCAGGCCGAGGCGGAGGCGATGGCCCGCAAGGCCGAGGCGTTCGCCGCGTACGGCGAGGCTGCCGTACTCGACCTGCTGGTCAAGGTGCTGCCCCAGGTCGTCGAGGCGGCCAGCGCGCCGATGGGGTCGATCGACAAGATGACGGTGATCTCCACCGACGGGGCGTCGTCACTGGCCAAGTCGGTGGCGAACAACGTCGCGCAGGGTCTGCAGCTCGGCAACGACCTGACCGGCATCGACCTGGCCGGCCTGCTGGCCAAGCTGGGCGGCGCCAGCGTCGAAAGCAACGGCGGCCGGCCCACCGAGCGCAAGCCGCTGGCCGGCACGGTCACCGACACGGGCACCACTGGCACGAACTGACGCCGGCCGACCGACCACCGGCACGAACTGACGTCGACCGGACGTCAGCACGAACACGAACGGGCCGGCCGGCGGGGTTCCTCCCCGCCGGCCGGCCCGTTTTCGCGCCGAAGGACGTGCCACGTCCGGGTCCACCCGGGCTGTCGCACCGGGCGAGCCCGCGTTCACAGCCGAGACATGCGTACGGTGTACAGCGACGTGCTCTGCGTCATCTGGTCGTCGCCGCACTCGTAGCGGGCGGGATCGAAGTCCCCGACGAGGTCCTGGGTCTCCGAGTCGACACCCGGCGCGCTCAGGGTGACCGTGCCGTCGGCCCGCACGTTGGAAAACGACACGGTGCCCTCGATCGCCCGGAAGCGGTAACTGATCTGGCCGACGAAGGTCAACGTGACCGTGATTCCGGAGACCACACCCTCGTAGGTGGTGCCGTCGCCGTAGTCGGTCGTTCCCTGGCCGTCCGAGCGCAGATCCACCAGCGCCCCCGGGCCGGTGCTGGTAAAGGTCACCTTGCCGAACGGCTCCTCCAGGGCGACGTCCTCCCGGTGCGAGTCCACCTGCCACGAGCCGACCACGCACGGATCGACACCGGCGGCCGGGGTGGGGCTCGGCGTCCGGTCTTCCGGACGGTCCGAGGAGGCCGACGAGCTGGGATCGGCCACCACCCCGGTGCCGGAGTCGCCGGCTCCCTGGATCGCCACGACGACGGTGATCGCGACGATCAGGACCGCCAACGTCGAGCCGAGCGCGATCAACGGGATCAGGTAGGAGCGGCCACGTTGGGGTGGCGGTGCCGCGACCGGATACCCCGGATAGCCGCCGGCCCCGGGGTAGCCGGGAGCCCCACTGGACGGGTAGCCGGGAGCCCCACTGGTCGGATATCCCGGTGCCCCGCTGGTCGGGTACGGCTGCGCCGGACCACCGGCGGACGGATACCCGCCCTGGCCCGCCCAGCCACCCGGATGGGCGGGCTGCGGCGGATAGCCGGGCCCGCCACTGGTCGGCTGCGGCTGCGGCTGCGCCTGGGGCTGCCCGGGATAGCCCGGCTGGGCCGCAGGGAAGCCACGGAACGTACCGCAGTGTGTGCAGTACCCGGCCTGGTTGATGGACACGCCGCCGCAGACCGCACACGGCTGCATCTGGACCCTCCCGGTTGTTCGGACACCTGCGGTTCGCGCCCGGACGATCGACGCACCCGTTCCGCCCTGCGACGGTAGCCGAGCGGCACAACGCCCGGTAACCATCCTCCCGGCGGGAACGGGCGACCGGCCGGCCCCGCGCCGCCGTACCGCCAGCCGGCTCAGCCGTGCTCAGCCGGCCTCCGGCCGGGTCCCCTCCGGCTGGATCCCCTGCGCCCGGGCCCACCGCACCAGTTCCGCCTCGGCCTCGGCCCGGTCGAGCGGACCGCGCTCCAGACGGATCTCCTTCAGATGGCGCCAGGCCCGTCCGACGATTGGACCCGGCGGTACGCCGAGCAGCTCCATGATCGCGTTACCGTCGAGATCCGGACGGACCCGAGCAAGGTCCTCCTCGGCCTGGATCCGGGCGATGCGCCGCTCCAGCGCGTCGTAGTCGGCGGCCAACGCCGCCGCCTTACGCCGGTTGCGGGTGGTGCAGTCGGAGCGGGTCAGCTTGTGCAGCCGGGACAGCAGGTCGCCGGCGTCGGTGACGTAGCGGCGCACCGCCGAGTCGGTCCACTCACCCCGGCCGTACCCGTAGAACCGCAGATGCAGCCCGACCAGCTGGGTGACCTGGGCGGTCACGTCCTTGGGATAGCGCAACGCCTTCATCCGCTGCTTGGTGAGCCGGGCACCGACCACCTCGTGGTGGTGGAAGCTGACCCGGCCGTCACCACCGACCGACTTGGTCGCCGGCTTGCCGACGTCGTGCATCAGGGCGGCCATCCGCAGCACGAAGTCACACCCGTCGTCCTCCAACCGCACCGCGTTGGCGACCACCGTGAGGGTGTGCTCGTAGACGTCCTTGTGCTGGGCGTGTTCGTCGATCTCCAGGCGCAGCCCGGACAGCTCCGGCAGGAACCGGTCGGCCAGCCCGGAGTCGACCAGCAGGCGCAGCCCACCGACCGGGTCCGCGCCGCTGAGCAGCTTGGTGAACTCGTCGCGGATCCGTTCGGCGGTGATCCGGTCGAGGTCGGCCGCCATCCCGGCCATCGCCGCCCGGACATCCGGATGCACGGCGAACCGCAGCTGGGCGGCGAACCGGGCCGCCCGCAGCATCCGCAGCGGGTCGTCACCGAACGACTCCTCCGGTGTCCCCGGGGTACGGATGACCTTCGCGGCCAGGTCGGCGAGTCCACCGTACGGGTCGGTGAACCGGTGGTCCGGCAGGCTGACCGCCATCGCGTTGATGGTGAAGTCCCGGCGCCGCAGGTCGTCGGTCAGGTTGGTGCCGTACGCGACGACCGGGTTACGGCTGACCCCGTTGTACGACTCCGCCCGGAACGTCGTGATCTCCAGCGTCAGGCCGCCGCGTCGCGCACCGATCGTGCCGAACTCCCGGCCGGTCTCCCAGGTGGCCTCGGCCCATCCGGAAAGGACGCCCAGCGTCTGGTCCGGATGCGCGTCGGTGCAGAAATCCAGATCGTTGCCGAGTCGGCCGAGCAGCGCGTCCCGGACGGAACCGCCGACCAGGTGCAGTTCGTGCCCGGCGGCGGCGAACCGGCGGCCCAACTCGTCGGCGACGGGGGAGACCCGCAACAGTTCGGCGACGGCGTTGCGTTGCACCGCTGTCAGGTCGCGTGGCTCGGTGATGGCGCGGGGCGCGGAGGTCTCGGACATGGGAACGCCAGACTATCCGCCGTGGCCGTCGTGGCGGCCAGCGGGCAGGATGAACCATCGTGCCGATCCCCGAACATCTACGCGGTCTGTTCACTGATCCTTCCTTCTGGTCGGCGTATCTGGCCGAACCGGACGGGTCCGCCGTGGAACACCACGCCGAGGTACGGGTGTCGCTGCCGGTCGCCGGCGGGTACGGCCTGGTGCTGGAGATCGACCTCGGGTACGGCGAGTGCCTGCTCGGTCTTCGCCAGCCGGGTGCCACCGAACCGGTCCCGCTCGCCCGGTTGGATCCGGCCCGGCCGTACGCGGCCGTGTTGCGTTGGGCCGAGCTGGACCTGATCGGCCAGGTGGTGGCCATGGACGACCCGTCGTGGTCGCATCCGGGGCTGGTGGTCGCGCTGCTGCACCGTTACGCCCCGCCCACCGGCGACAGCCGAGCCCGGCGGCGGGCGGCGACGATGGTGGCCACCGCGCTCCGGTCGCTGCGCCGGGCGCCCGGTGCCGTCGCGGTCGCGCCGGTCGGCCCGCAGCAGCCGCCGCTCGACCTGTTCACCGATCCCTCGTGGTGGCCGTCGGCGGCTCCGGTCGACCCCCGGGTCTTCGACGACGACGCCGTGGCCCGGCAGGTCCGCGATCATCTCGACCACGGCGAGCGGCTCCGCTGGCGGTACGCCCCCGGCTGGGGCTGGGTCGTCACCGAAGCACCGCCGGGGGCCGGCGCGGATGTCGGCACGGATGTCGGCACGGATGTCGGCGCGGATGTCGGCGCGACACCTGGCGTCAGCGCGGACGACGTGGGCGCGGCGGATGTCGGCGCGACAGCCGACGGCGTCACGACGGCTCGCGTGTTGGGGGCCGAGTCGTTCCCGTTCGACCAGCTCGACGAGCTGGTCGGCCATGCCGCCGCCCGGCACGCCCGGTTGTTCGACACGCCCTGGCGGGACGCCCAGACGGTTCTGCCACTCGCCCGGCGAATCCGCGAGACCGGCGACCTGTCGGCCGTACCCGCGCTCGGCAAGGCCCTGCAGGACGCGGGCTGGGACCATCCGACGGTGCTGGACGCGCTGACCGAGCCATTGGTCCCCGCCGAGTCGGCCTGGGTGGTCGACGCGTTGCTGGGCATCGGCCCGGCCCTCGACGACGGCCGATAGGGTCGACCTGCGTCTGGCGGTGACGGTCCCGGCGTACCGGCGGGGTGGAGGTCCGATGAGCAACGGGTTGTACCGGAGCGCGAACGCCGTCCCGGCAGGGGACGACCAGCACACGTCCGGTCCGCACCCGGACGGTGCCACGTTGATCTCGGTCGGCCCGGGTGGTCAACCGGTGGTGGAGGCAACCGCCCCGCCGTCCGAGCCGCCAGCCGCGACTCCCGCCGGTCCGGCGCCGGACGACGGCGGCAGCGCCGCCAGCAACAGCGCGATCATGGCGCTCGGCAGCCTGGTCAGCCGGGGTACCGGCTTCCTGCGGACGTTGGTTCTGGCGGCCGCGCTGGGTGGGTCGCTGGTCGGCAACGCCTACACGACGGCGCAGATCTTCCCGGGCATGGTCTACGAGTTCCTGCTCGGCGGCATCCTGACCAGTGTCCTGGTGCCGGTGCTGGTCCGTCGGCGCAAGTCCGACGCGGACCAGGGTCAGGCGTACGCCCAGCGGCTGTTGACCCTGGCGGTGCTGGCGCTCGCCGTGGCGACGCTTGTCGCGATGGTCGCCGCGCCGCTGCTCGCACTGCTGTACTCCAGTGACGAGACGACCGGCGAGTTTCGGGAACTGGTCACCCTGCTGTCCTACCTGATGTTGCCGATGATCTTCTTCACCGGGTTGTCGGCGCTGGTCAGCGCGTTGCTGAACACCCGGGGGCACTTCGCCGCGCCGATGTGGGCCCCGATCCTCAACAACCTGGTGGTGATCGCCACCCTCGGTACGTACATCGCGATCTTCGGAGCGCGGATCGTCGGCCCGCAGGAGATGACGGCCGGGCGGATCGGGCTGCTCGGCGGCGGCACCTTGCTCGGTGTGGTGGTGCAGGCCGCCGGGCTGCTCCCGGCGCTGCGCAAGGTCGGGTTCCGGTGGCGTTGGCGGTTCGACTTCCGGCGATTGGGGCTGGGCGAACTGGGCCGCCTCGGGGCCTGGATGTTCTGTTACGTCGCGGTCAGCCAGCTCGGCCTCGTGGTGGTCTTCAACCTGCTGAACCGGGCCGGGGACGCCGACGAGGCCGGTCCGCTGATCTACAACAACGTCTTCCTGCTGTTGATGATGGCGCACGGCATCATCGCGGTCTCGGTGATCACCGCGCTGATGCCCAGGATGAGCGCGGCCGCCGCAGACGGCCGGTACGCGGACATGGCCGCCGACCTGTCCCGGGGCACCCGGACGGTGACCGCGGTGCTCGCGCCGATCGCCGTCTGCTACGCGGTGCTGGCCACGCCGGTCTCGTTCGCGCTCTTCCGGTACGGCGCGTTCACCACCGACAACGCGACCGCCACCTCGATCGTGCTGGCCGCCGCGGCGGTGGCGCTGGTGCCGTTCGCGGTCAGCCAACTGTTCACCTTCGCGTTCTACGCCCTGCCGGACACCCGTACCCCCGCCCTGATCAACGTTCCGGTGGTGGCGCTGCGGGTGCTGGTGCAGGTGGGCCTGTTCGTCGCGCTGTCGGTACAGTTCGCCGCCGCCGGGCTGATGATCGGCAACGCGGTGTCGTACCTCGCCGCCGCGATCGTGTCGGCGTGGCTGGTCCGCCGTCGGGTCGGCCGGATCGGGTTCGGGGCGATCGCCCGGACGTTCGGCAAGGTGGCCGTGGCAGCGGCCGGGTCCGCCCTGGTCGGATGGCTGGTGCTCCTGCTCCTGCCGGGCGGTGACACGCCGGGCCGGCTGATGGCGATCGGCCAGTTGATCGTGGGCGGCGCGGCGGTCGGACTGACCTACCTGGGGCTGGCGGTGGCGCTGCGCATCCGCGAGATCAACGACGTACTCGGGATGGTCCGCCGCAAGATCCGCCGATGACGGGTGTCCCCGGTTCCCACACCGCCGACAGCCTGTGGACGAACCTGTGGATAACTTGCTTCGCTCCCGTGCTACCGCAGGTCCCGGCCTTGTGGATAACTCGAAATCGGGAGGTCCGTTACGGGCCGTGGCCGCCGGTCGGACCGGCGACGACTACCCCCTCCAGCCGATCCAACGTATATTCGCCCAAGAAGTTATTTGTCGTGCTCAACCGGCGGTCGGGGCAGCAGCAAGTGGGCGCGACCAGGTGTTGCGGCGAGCTGAGATCGGGCACTGCGGGAAGCTGACATGTTGGTCACGCCGGAACCCAGGTAAGGTCGCTCTGGACGGGTGCGCGCGGCATCTACCGTTGAAGCGGCGTCCAGCCGATGCCCGCGCGGGTCTCCGGAACCGACGTCCGGCGGCTCCGGAGACCTCGACACCAGCACTCGTACGCCGCGACGCTCAGCGAACGGAGCCATCATCAAGGGAGGACGGGTGACCCAGGTCGGCGAAGGCCAAGAGGCGGATGCGGCCGATCCGCCCATGATGGCCTTCGGTGCGCCCACCCTCGGCGAGATCCTCGCCGAGCGATACCAGTTGGCTGAGCACGTCAACAACGACAGTGCCGGTCGACAGGTCTGGCGTGGCGTCGACGTGGTGTTGCGCCGACCGGTCGCCGTGGTGCTGCGCTATCCCGGGGGCGACTCCGCGATGGAGATGCTGCAGGCCGCCGTTCGGGCCAGCCGGGTCGTCCACTCGAACCTCGTCGGCGTCTACGACGCGATCGACGAGGGGCAGCGCGCCTACGTGGTCCGCGAATGGGTCGACGGCGACTCGCTGCGCGAGGTCGTCGCCGGTGCCGGCCCGCTCGATCCGGCCCGGGCCACCATGATCGCCCACTCGGTCACCTCGGCCATCGCCGCTGTGCACGCCACCGGCATGGTGCACGGCAACATCCATCCCGGCACCGTGATGATCGGTCACGACGGCCGAGTGGTGCTCGCCGACGCGCGCGCGGACAGCTCGGACACGATCGACACCGACATCCGTGCCATCGGCGGAGTGCTCTACTTCGCCCTGACCGGACACTGGCCCCAGCACGAGGCGGGGCGCACCGCGCTACCGGACGCGGTCCGCGACGTGAGCGGGGCGATCGCCGCGCCCCGGCAGGTCCGTTCCGGCGTGCCCGCCTATCTCGACGACCTGACGATGGATCTCCTCGATCCACGGCTCGCCCTGCCCTCTTCCGAGGTTCTATCCGCCGAACTGAGCCGACTGGACGCGGCCGCCGAGGAGCAGTACCTCGACAGCGTCGGGCCGCTTCGGTTCTCCAGCTCCGACGACGGCGGTGAGATGCCGCAATCGTCCCGTCGCAAGATCGCGGCGGGCGTGGCGGGCCTGCTGGTCATCGCGATCACCGGACTGTTCTTCGGCATCAACGCCCTGGCCAACGGCGACAACGACGAGGCGCCGCCGGCGACACCCCAGACACAGGTCAGCACCCCCGGCGGCAGCGAGTCCACGCCTCCCCCGCAGCCACAGCCGATCGCGCTCACCGCGGACCAGGTCCGGATCGTCGACGCGGACGGCGCCCGCGACGAACTCGACGGGGTGGAAGCCACGGTCGACGGGGATTCCAACACCGGATGGAAGACCGACGCGTACGACCGCAACCCCAACTTCGGCAACCTCAAACGCGGCATGGGTGTGCTGATCGACCTCCAGGAGCCCCGATCGATCACGTCGGTGCAGGTGGAGCTCTCCGCGTCGGGCGCTTCGGCGGAGCTCCTCGCCGGGCCGGCCGACCCCGGGGCGACCCGCGAGGGCGACGACGAGATCCTCGACACCTTCACCGACCGGATCGGTGAGCCGTTCGAAAACGCCGACGGGGCGACGCTCACCTTCAGCGGCTTCGCACCGGACGAGACCTATCAGTACCTCCTGCTGTGGATCACGAAGCTGCCGCCGATCGGCGGGGACAAGTACCAGATCGGTGTCCAGGAGATAGCGGTAGAGGGGCCATGACCGGACGCCGGGCTGACCTCGGCGATGACGACCTGCTCCGGGCGCACGCCGAAGGTGACCCGGACGCCTTCGCCGAGCTTCTGCGCCGGCATCAGGATCGGCTCTGGGCGGTTGCCGTACGCACCCTCGGCGACCGGGAGGAGGCCGCCGACGCGCTGCAGGACGCGCTGCTGTCCGCGCATCGCGGCGCCGACCGGTTCCGTGGCGACTCCGCCGTCACCACCTGGCTGCACCGGATCGTGGTCAACGCGTGCCTGGACCGAATCCGGCGGCGCAAAGCCCACCCGACCGTACCGCTGCCGGACGGCAGCCAGGACGACGACCGGACGGTACGCGGTACCGAACCGGCCGCACCTGTCGTCGACCACGACACCGCGCTGGTCGTCCGACAGGCGCTGGCCGAGCTTCCGGTGGAACAACGCGCCGCGCTGATCCTGGTCGACGTACAGGGCTATCCGGTGGCCGAGGTGGCGCTGATGCTCGGCGTCGCGGAGGGCACGGTGAAGAGCAGGTGTGCTCGGGGCCGGGCGCGGCTGGCCGGGATCCTCGGCCATCTACGACCCCGGCACGACGCTGCGGCGGTGCGGCAACGGGATGAAGTGCCGTCGCTCACGGCACGGAACCCGCAGCGGCTCGGTGACGTCCCATCAGGGTCCGCACGAAGCGACAGCAGCCTGGAGGAACGGTGACCACCGACCGGTTCGGGGAGGTCGATCCGGATCTGCTCGCCGATTATGTCGGCGGGGCGCTCGACGGCACCCCGGAACAGGCCGTCGTCGCCCGGTTGATCGCCGAACGCCCGGACTGGTCGACCGCCCACGACGACATGGTTCGGGCCGCGCGGCTGGTGGAGACGATGCTCGCCGAGTGGGGCAGCGCAACGGCCGAGCCGATTCCGCCGGAGGTTTCCCACCGGTTGAACGTCGCGCTGAACACCGGTGCGGCAGGTGACGCCGGTGCCGCCGGTGCCGCCGACGCGGATGACGCGATTGACACGGATGGTGCCGTCAACGCGCCGGACGGGCCACCGACACCGACCCGGCTCCGGCCGATCGTCCGGCAGCGACCCCCGGTACGCCACCGGTGGCGGCGCTTCGCGGCACCGATCGCCGTCGCGGCGGCGGCCGTCGCGTTCGCCGGGTTCGGTCTGCAGCAGTTCGTCGGCGGCGGCTTCACCACCGACTCCAGCACCACCGCCGGTGGCGCCCCGGACGAGGGCACCCCGGACATGAGCGCCGGCGACGAGGCAGATACGCCCGAGGAGAGCGCTACCACGATGACCGGGCCGGCCGGGCCGGTCGTCGTGGCCAGCGGCACCGACTACCAGAGCACGACCCTGGGCAGGGCACTGGCCGACATCCGTGACGGGAGCGGCCCGGGTATCCAGTCGCAACCAGGTGAGGACATCACCCTGCAGCAGGCGCCAGCCGTACCGGCGCTCGGCCGGTTCGCCGATCCGGTGGCATTGTCCGGCTGCGTCGCCGCGGTGACCGACGAACACGATGCCGGGGCGCTCGGGGTGGATCTGGTGGATCTGGCGACCTTCGAAGGGGCACCCGCGCTGATCATCGCGTTCACCGACAGCGCCGGTGCGTCGTGGATCTGGGTGAGTGGACCCGGGTGTGGCCAGCCGGCGACCGGCGCGGACACCAGGTACACGACCCGGGTAGGGTGACTTTGCCGGCCACGTGACGTCCCACACGTCTCGCGGGACCGGGAATGACGCCTCGACGTCGTGACGTTTCAATCTACGGTCGCCGATCGACCCCTGGCCAGTGCGTTCATCGCTAGCGGATGGGGCGTTCACCCCCAGCGGCCACCGAGGAACGGCACGGCAACTCACACCTTGGGAGTAGGCAGTGGACGAGGTCCGCAACCTGATCATCATCGGCTCGGGTCCGGCCGGTTACACCGCTGCGGTCTACGCCGCCCGGGCCAACCTCAATCCGCTCGTGATCGAGGGGGTGCAGTCGGGTGGAGCACTGATGACCACCACCGAGGTGGAGAACTTCCCCGGTTTCCCCGACGGCATCATGGGCCCCGAGCTGATGGACTCCATCCGCAAGCAGGCCGAACGCTTCGGAGCCGAGTTCATCACCGACGACGTCACCAGGGTCGAGCTGGCCGACACGGGGACTCCTGGTTCGGCACAGGCCAGCACGGTGTACGTCGGAGAATCCACTTATCGCGCCAAAGCCGTTATTCTCGCCACCGGTTCGGCGTGGCGGCCCCTCGGCGTACCCGGCGAGCAGGAACTGCTCGGCCACGGGGTGTCTTCCTGCGCGACCTGCGACGGCTTCTTCTTCCGGGGTCAGCACATCGTCGTGGTCGGCGGTGGCGACTCGGCCATGGAGGAAGCGACCTTCCTGACCCGGTTCGCCGAGTCGGTGACGATCGTGCACCGTCGCGACGAGTTCCGGGCCAGCCGGATCATGGCCGCCCGGGCCCTCGGCAACGAAAAGATCAAGGTCGAGTGGAACAGTGTCGTCGAGGAGATCGTCGGCACCGACGGTAAAGTCACCGGAGTTCGCATCCGCGACACCCACTCTGGCGAGTCGAAGACCTTGGACGTGACCGGAGTGTTCGTCGCCATCGGCCACGATCCACGGAGCGAGATGTTCCGGGGACAGGTCGAGCTCGACGAGAACGGCTACGTGTTGGTGGACTCGCCGAGTACCCGCACCAGCGTGCCCGGGGTGTTCGCTGCGGGCGACCTGGTCGACCACACATACCAGCAGGCGATCACCGCCGCCGGCAGCGGCTGCGCGGCGGCACTGGACGCCGAACGTTACCTCGCCACACTCGAAGAAGTCTGACCTGGCAATGTCAGGTCGAGGAGGAGGAATCCCCGTGGGAGCTACCCGAGCGGTCACCGAGGCCAGCTTCGCCAGCGACGTACTGATGTCCGACAAGCCGGTCCTGGTCGACTTCTGGGCTGAATGGTGCCAGCCGTGCCGCAAGGTCGCGCCGCTGTTGGAGGAGATCGCCAACGAGATGGGCGACAAGGTGGCGATCGTCAAGCTGAACATCGACGAGAACCCGGAGATCGCCCGCAAGTACCGGGTGATGTCGGTACCGACGTTGACCGTCTTCAAGGGCGGCGAGCCGGTGCAGTCCGTCGCGGGAGCGCGCCCGAAGGGTGACCTGGTCAAGCTGATCGAGTCGGCGTTCTAGCCACCGCCACCGCCACCGCCACCGCCACACAGCAGAGCAGAACAAAGGGCCGGGTCGTCGGCGACCCGGCCCTTTGTCACGACCCAACCCTCGTCGTCGGATCGGGGATAGCGAGGCCGGTCAGCGGGTACCCCCGTCCGGTCAGCATCACCGCAACACCGACGCGGGCGGCGACCGACCGGGTTACGCTCTGGTTCGTCCCGCTAGGCAAGGGGAGGTCGGCGTCCTGTGCGTCCCATCCGCCGCGACGATCAGGGTCCCGCCGTCGCCGAGATCCGGACCATCCTGGTCAATCTTGGTCTGTTGGCTCCCCATCCAGGCCTGGACCGGTTCGACGAAGCCACCGAACGGGCGGTACGGACCTTTCAGCAGAGCCGTGGTCTGAGCATCGACGGCCGGGTGGGGGCAGAGACCTGGCGTACGCTGGACGCCGCCCGCTGGCGACTCGGCGACCGGGCCCTCTACCACTCGGCGCCTGAGCCGATGGTCGGCGAAGACGTCCGGGCGTTGCAGGAACGGCTGCTGGAGATGGGCTACAACGTCGGCCGGGCGGACGGCGTGTACGGCAACCGGACCGCTGGGGCGGTCACCCAGTTCCAGCACGAGGTGGGACTCACCGCCGACGGCACCTGCGGCCCGTACACGATGCACGCGTTGCGCCGGCTGGGACGCAAGGTCATCGGAGGGCGACCGCAATGGCTGCGCGAGTCGGACGCGTTCCGCGAGTCGGGGCCGCACCTCGTCGGCAAGACCATCGTCGTTGACCCGGGCCACGGCGGTCCGGACCAAGGCGTGGAGGTCTCCGACGGCGTGCTGCGCTGGACCGAGGCGGATCTCGCCTACGACCTGGCCTG